>NZ_MOLR01000012.1:0-104980 GCF_001863355.1 Arthrobacter sp. UCD-GKA
GGGCAACCGGAAATACCTGCGCGAGCGCGGCATCCAATGCGTGATCCCCGAAAAGGACGACCAAAAGGCCAACCGGAAGCGCAAGGGCTCCGCCGGAGGACGTCCGGTCACCTACGACAAGGAGGCCTACAAGCGCCGCAACGTCGTGGAGCGCAGCTTCAACGCCCTGAAGCAATGGCGCGGCATGGCCACCCGCTACGACAAGCTCGCCCTGACCTACCGCTCGGCCGTGGTGCTCCACGCGGTGGTCATCTGGAGCGCCGCCCTCGAGAAATCACGATTGGGAGACACGCCCTAGGCGCCTTCGCAGAAGGGCTTCGCGTGCCCGCCGCACCGGCGACATCGGGCTTGTTCTTCACGAAATCCCTTCCCCGGCCCGGTAACATGGAACGGGGCACCCACGAGGGTGCCGGCAACGCAAAGTAATCCCGGGAGGGAATCGTGTCGCAGCCCATCGACGCTGGCGCCGTGCTTGGCGGCCGCTACCAGGTGACCGAATCGGTCTTGACCTCGGCAGACGGAGACCAGGTACTCAGTGGCATCGACCAGGTGCTCAACCGTCCGGTGAGCATCCTCGTCGGTTCAACGGCCAATGCCTCGCAGCTGGCCACGAGCGCGCGCGAAATCGCCACCGGTGAACGTTACGCCGCGGTGCAGGTCCTCGACCTCGGCATTTCCGAGGGCAACACCTATCTGGTGACCAACCTCGCAGAGCCGGCCGACCTTCTTGACCTGGTGGTCCAGGCCGACTCGCCGTACGTCGAACCGTTCTACACCGACACCCTGGGCACCGAGATCTTTGGCGTGTCCCGCTCCTCGGAGCCGGCGAGCTACGATGACGACGCCGAGTACTACGAGGACCAGCGCGCCCAGGAACAGCAGCGTCCGGCCATGCTGGACAGGCTTCCTGAAATCAGCCTCAACGAGAAGCTGAACAACATCAAGGGTCGTTTCACCCGCGGCAAGCAGGTCCCCCCGGCCGCAGCGCCCGTCGCGCCGCCCGCCACGGTGGGTTCGAGCACCGAACAGGCACCCGTGGTGCCCGCATCGTCGGCACCGTCGCCTGCAGCCCCCGTTGTTCCCTCCCCCGAGGCCCCCGCTGCCACCATGGCAGCGCCCCTCACTCCCCCGGCTCCGCCCGTTGCCAAGCCTGCATCCAAGGTCACCCGGATGGAGCAGCCGGACCATGCCGAGGAGCCCGTCGTGACTTCGGCGGCGGCCCTGGCCGCGGCGCAGAAGTCCCGCGGTATCACCGTCGACGAATCGGGCCAGCGCGTGCCCTCCAGCTTCCCGGTGGCGGCCCAGTCCTATTCGGAGCCGCTTGCCGACGAATACGAGGACGAGGAAGCCGGCGAGGGCGGAAAGAAAACCACACGCCTGCTGATCGGGGCATTGCTCTGCGCCGTCCTGGTGCTGGCCGTCGTTTTCGCCTACAACACCCTCGGCGGAGGCAAGCCTTCGCCCGTGGCCAACGCCACCCCCACGCAGAGCGCCACCGAATCAGGCAGCGCCAGCGGGGAAGCCTCACAGTCTCCCACTGCCGAGGCGGTCAAGCCGAAGATCGCGGACATCACGCGCATGGTCCCCGGAAACCAGGATCTCAACTCGGACACCGACAACACGCTGGCCAAGGCCATCGACGGCAACCCGGCGAGCCTGTACAAGTCCTACTCCTACACGTCCCCGCAGTTCGGCGGACTGGCTTCCAACATGGTGTTCATCGTGGAGCTGAAGAAGCAGTCCGACATCTCCGAAATCCAGTTGGAGGGCCTCAACGGCTCCGGCGGTTCCTTCGAGATCCGCGTGGGCAAGACCAACAACCTTTCCGATGCCAAGATGGTCTCCAGCGGCTCCTTCACGGGTCCGACGGTCACCGTCCCGGTCAGCGGCGAGGACGGCGACAGCGCCCAGGGGCAATACGTGTTCCTGAACGTCACCGAGCTGCCCCGCCGCGCCTCGGGAGCCAACGCCTCACGCCCGTACGGWCTGCAGATCGGCGAGTTCCGCGTCTCCTAGCCGGACCGGTCCGGGAATACCACCAAGGCATTCGCTGTTATGCCGCATAGCCCCTCTTCCCCGCGGTGTGTTTGAAACAAGACCGCACTTATGAAAGGTTTGCCCACCCGTGGCCACAGAAGCACAAGACGCCATCCGCAACGTCATCATCATCGGATCCGGCCCCGCGGGCTACACCGCTGCCGTCTACACGGCTCGCGCCAACATGAAGCCCTTGGTCATTGCCGGTTCGGTGACCGCCGGCGGCGAGCTCATGAACACCACCGACGTGGAAAACTTCCCGGGCTTCCCCGAGGGCATCATGGGCCCGGACCTGATGGACAACATGCAGAAGCAGGCCGAGCGCTTCGGCGCCGAGATCCTCTTTGACGACGTCACCGCCGTCGAACTGGCCGGCGACGTCAAGGTCGTCACCCTGGGCGACGGCACCGTGTACCGCGCCCACGCAGTGATCCTGTCCACCGGCTCCGCATACCGCGAGCTCGGGCTCCCCGACGAGAAGCGACTGGCCGGCCACGGCGTGTCTTGGTGCGCGACCTGCGACGGCTTCTTCTTCCGCGACCAGGAAATCGCCGTCATCGGCGGCGGCGACTCGGCCATGGAGGAAGCCCTCTTCCTGACGAAGTTCGCTTCCAAGGTCACCGTGGTGCACCGCCGAGATTCCCTGCGTGCCTCGAAGATCATGGCAGACCGCGCCCTGGCACACCCGAAGATCGAGTTCATCTGGGACTCCGAGGTCATCGGCATCTCGGGCGCCGAGAAGGTCACCGCCATGTCCCTCCGCAACCTGAAGACCGGTGCGGAGCAGGAAGTCGCCATCACCGGCATGTTCGTGGCCATCGGCAACGACCCGCGCACCGACCTCGTCAAAGACGTCCTCGACCTGACCGCCGAGGGCACGATCGCCGTTGACGGCCGCACCTCGAAGACCAGCCTGCCAGGCGTCTTCGCCGCGGGCGACGTCATCGACGCCTCCTACCGCCAGGCCATCACGGCAGCCGGTTCGGGATGCGCCGCCGCCCTCGACGTCGAGCACTACCTTGCCGATGTCGAAGCCGCAGCAACCGCAAACGCAGTCTCAGTCTCCAACTAATTTTTTCCCCAGCACGGGGAAGAGAACCTTAACGAAAGGTGCAAGCCATGAGCCAGACCAAAGACGTCACCGACGCAACTTTCCAGGCTGAGGTCCTTGAGGCCACCAAGCCGGTCATCGTCGATTTCTGGGCAGAGTGGTGCGGACCGTGCCGCCAGCTGACCCCGATCCTCGAGCAGATCGCCGCAGAGCACTCCGAGAAGATCGACGTCGTCAAGATCAACGTCGATGACAACCCGGCCATTGCCGCCAAGTACGGCATCACCAGCATCCCGGCCGTCTACGTCTTCCAGGGCGGCGAGCACGTTGCCACCTCGATCGGCGCCAAGCCGAAGCCGGTCCTTGAAAAGGAATTCGCTGCCTTCCTGTAAGGTTCGCGACTTTTCCGTCCGCTCGGTGCAGCCACTCCCTCGGGATGGCTGCACCGAGCTTTTTAGGCCCTCACCTCTCCCAGGGTGTAGTCGTGCTCGTCAACGATGGACACTGGAACAAGCTGGACGTTTAAACAAAAGAAATCATTTGTTTATAAGTGTTCTTTCGGAAAACTCTAGTTTCGCACCGTTATCACTTGCGATCGGGCCAGTTGCGATCACGATGGATGCCCATGCGTTGCTTCTCAATTGAAAGAATCCAGAGGATCACCGGAACGCAGGCGGGCCGTCTGCTTCGGGAGTATTTGATGCACCCAGTTAACCGGGCTCCGAATCGAAGGGCCGGCTTTCGCCGGCAGCAGTGCTGGCTCCGTTTGGTTCCGATACGAGGTGCGGAGCAATTTTGCCAACGTCCGCGGCTTTCGTCGACCACCCGCCGTGAATGAGATCAACGGACTGGTCCATCGCGAATATGTGCCGCAGCCAGAGCTGGATACCTCTGAATCGACAAGGCCGTGGTCCCGGGTGCAGCTGGTCCGCTCTTGTCTCGTCAGCTGTTTTCCCGTCTCAAGGGCAGGCATGGTCCATGGTCGCGGTGCCGATGTACGTGCCATGATCATCACCAGCCGGGTTGTCTCACACCAACCATTTCGTCATTGACCGGCGTCTTCGGGCCAAAGACCATGACCGCAAATTCCGACAACGACGACGTGGTGCCGGGTGCATTCAGCAGCCTCGGGCGCGGCCGTTTTCCGGTGGCGTTTTCTGGGCACCGCTACCGGATTGCCGAAACGGCCCGACCACGAAACCCTCCCGTTCTCGACGGCTTGCGCATGGTTTCGGGTCCTCGCTGCGCGTGGATGATTTGCGCCGGGGTCGTTCACGGAGCGCTAGTCCTCCGCCCATTACTCAGGGGCGAACCCGCGAATGTCCGGTCTCCCTAAGTGAGTAATCGTTGGCTTCGATGGAGCTTCCCATTGGGGATATTGCCATTGAAAGCAAGCCCCTCCGCTGCAGGGAACCGTTGTCCTGTCCGGATTCCAACTACCGGCAGAAGTCCAGGCAGGCCCATTCCCCAATGTTGCCGGTTCCTGGTTTGATCCCAAACCTGTTGCGGAAGATCGTGTCCACGATCATCGCGTGCGCATAGCCACCGCAGTCTCCATCATTGGACCCGGTTCTTCGACTGATAATGCGTAGCCGGGAACCACCGAGGCGGACAATTCTGCAGTGCCGTACCTTGGGTTACAAGGTTATTCCGGACAGCTTCCTGGAGGGACCGACCAACCACCACGCCTGTTAGGTGTATGTCGCGGGCTCGTCGGTTGTCGACAGCTGCTGCGGCCGCCTCGAACGCTCAGAGCGGCGCCAAGGGGGAAGATTGGCGCCGTTCCCGGGGATGCGCTCCCCCAAGTCCTTGGCGATCCCTGGCAGATCTAATACTCATCTGGGTGTTCTGCGTCGTTCCGTCATCCTCGGCACCGGCCCTATTTTCGCAATGCCGGAGCGGCATCATGCTTCAGGCAGCAGTGGTTCCCGGCGCAGGCCAGTGGACACTTGCCCAACTTGGGTCCACGGCCGAACCGGGGTCGGTCCAGGCATCCCGCCTTCGCACTGCCTGAGCCCTTCGGCCACTGGACGATGCTCACTGTCCCCTGGCCCTGGCCAACCGCCTGGGCGCCAACTTTTCAACCAATTCACAGGGCAGATTCACCGTTCCACCGGGTGGCACGCGCTCGAGAAAAGGCAATCCACCTCCATCATCAGAGCAAGGACTTCGGGTCCTGATGATCACGGCTTCCGCCGGCATGGGTGGCCACTGGTGACAATGTCGCGCCGTTGACCCCTCGAAGCATCCTGTATTCGTCCTGGCACAGCCAGTTTCCGCGGCAGCTATCCGACTCTCCTGGACCTCTTTTGTGGTGGGCACCCGCGACTGCGAGACTTCGCGCTGTCATGATTTCCCCTTCCGGCTGCGTCTTCCCGTGATGCCACGAGCCGTCTCCGTGCCTCCTCTGGGTGCGGCCTTAGACGTGCCATCAAGTCAGACCGGGCGCAGCTGGCGGGCGAGTCTGCGGCTGCGCGGCATCAAGCGAGGCCTCCGTTTGCGAGGGTGCGTCATTGGGCGAAAGGCAATCACTCGGAACTCCCGGACAAGAGGCCACGGGCAATTGTTTGCCAGGGCCGCCGGAGGCGCGCCAATGTCGCCATCGGCGCAAGACACGATCCGGGCAGGATCCCCCAGTCGGCCGGGGACGGCTCAGGCCGACGTTTTTGAAAAGACCCGGTTGTTTCACGTGAAACAAGCTCCCCGTAGCTTGAGAAGTGTCCAGTTTTGTCGCGAGAGGCCAGGGGTGCCTACGTCTGCCTGTTTCACGTGAAACATTTTTGAGGCCCGGCCGCGATCCCCTCGGCATTCGTCGTCATCCTGAAGGATGCCTAGCCGCATTCGCCCACGTTTCACGTGAAACATTCGCGGGCGAAATTCGAATGTTGAGTCATCCTCGAAGAACGTTCCTGGTTGCCGAATCAATCCGACTGGCTGTAGCGGCGGGGGTAGGTTTACCGGTCTGAGGAACCCACTGGAGCACCTCCTCGTTCATTGTTTCCTCTGCGGGGAGGAACCAGCGTCGTCGGCTTGCCTGCGGATTAGGAGACTCCTTGTTCGGAATCCCTGAGTGCGCTGGGCCTGGTTCATCACCTTCGTAGTCTGCAGCCGAGCGCACTACGGTCCGGTCATGAAGAGGACCGTACCAAGCGGGAATCCTCTACTCGTCTGCCTCGAGATGTGGGCGCAAGGCATTTCTCCAATAGTCCCCGATCTTCTGGATGGAAAGAAGGGGCGATCGGCTTCCCCCTTCTTCTCGTGGGTCGGGCGGAGCATTTTGAGTGCCTGGAACTCAGATATACCCCGTGGCTGAATGGGCTTCAATCCCTGCCCCGCGGAGTCCAGTTCAGGGAAATGGGCATCGGTACAGGCGATCCCTAAGCGAAAACGAAGTATGAAGTGCGGGAACTCCGGCGGACTCTCACGCCAGTGACCGGCGGGTCCCTATTCAAGAGGAGTTCTTCGTTGCGTCTGGAATCCTCACTTCGATTCATGCTTCATCCCCATCCTGGGTGTTTCGCAATTGGTACGACACTGACGATCGATTGCTCCAGGGAAGAGATGGAAACCTGATCCGACATATTGGTTCACGCTCGGGATGTCATCTCATCAAGTCCGGTTGAAGTTTGCTCCCACAAGCATCTAGCCCGCGGTTCCAATGGCCCGCAACAATACTTCCTTTGTGGGTGCCATCCGCACTGCTCATGTCGACACCGCGCTCGGGGGGCCTCTTTGCCCCGTCCGAGACACGCGGACACGCCCCTAGCGGTGCTTCCGGTGATTCTAAGCTGAGGCATTTGGGAAGGACGGTCATCGTTCTGCCTCGTGCACCCGATTCTATCCACAGCAACGCCGGTTGCCGGTTCACCTCCCTTCCTGCACGCAGTCTTCCGGGAGCGACGTGTCCTGCACCAATGTTCCGTCATCATCTCGGTCTGATTCTTCTCCGACGATCGCGTCTGGTCATTGGTCCTCGCCAACGGCGGCTGGCAGCGCTTCGACCAGATGGGCTCCCTGCCCAGTTAGGCGGGCATTGAGTGCGCCGTGCTTGCCTGTCGTTCTTGGGTGGCAGCATATTGTCCTTGGGAGCCGCCCACGGCGCTCTCGGACGGCATCCACGCTGCCTCTCAGACAGATTGCGAGGGTACCTCAGGGGTGATCCCTAAGCACCTACCCCGCGGGCATTCGCTCCACCTGCTGCGCGAAGGCTGGAGAAGGTGCCACTGATCGACGTCGTCGGCGTTCTGCAGTCTGTACGCACAGATGGACGGCCTGCAGCGGCTACACGTTGGCAGCCATGTCGACGCGTTCAGGGTCCCGAACATCCACCGCGAGACCTGGCTACAGAGTAGGTCCGTTCAGGAATGGAGGGAATCGATGTCTGCCCGTGGAATCCCTCATTGAGCATTGCTGGCCCTCGCACCAATATCGGTGGCCCCAACGGCAACGGCGGCTGCTCCCCCAGGGCACCGGTTTCTCGTGTTCAGCTTTCACTACATTGTCCAGATCAACCGAACCGTTTGACCGAAAAGAACCATGCGTTCCGCGCCGCTCACCTCCAACTGACCAACGTCCAGGAACGCGGATTATCTCCATTCCCTGGGGCGTCTTGCGGGTCCTTACGGCCCGCCGACTTCTAAACATATTTCTGCACCCACTACGAAACTACCGAGCGATTTCCGCTCTTTTGTCTCACGTTCGGGAAGGGTTGTTGCCGCGACCGCCCGATGAATTTTCGGACGACGGTGGGTGTGGTCGATTCCCTCCGTCGAAACCCGTTGCACGGCACGAATAGCTGTGCCGCGCTCGATGTGTTTCCTCCACCTGAGCGACGACGGGCGATTGGTAAGGAGCGCGGCATGGGACACCGTCGCTCTTGTCGCAGTTGCGCAGGAACCAGATGGCCGAAGACGGCCTGTGATCGGCCGTTGGCAGATCCTCTGCGACGAGGTCTCGACGAACAAGTGGGTTCCGGGTTGCCGGAAATGGATGCCCTTCTACATGGGCGTCGGACCTACGACACCTCCGCCTCGTACTGGACTCGGTAGGACGGGAACACCGCGCAATCGCTCAACCGTGTTCCGAAGTACGTGGCCTCCCGCCAAACACCGATCCTCGAATGGCACAACTCCACTCTGCTCGGACCAGATGTCCGTGAAGCTATACATGAACTGCATGACTGGCACGAGGACGTCCACGTCGTCGGCAGCCTCGATTTCGTGCAGATGCTCTTGACCGAGCAACTCTTCGATCGGTTGACACTCTGGGTGTGTCCCCGTCTTCTCGGCAGTCGAAAAGGCGGGGTTCGCCAATGGAGCGGTTCCGAAGAGCCTCTAACTCAGCGCACCGGTTGTCGGTTCGCCCAAGGGCAGCTGACGCACGGACACCACCTCGCCAATGGCACATCTGGTGTCGGTGAGATGCCATCCGACGGGCATGAGGGCTAGGGCGCAATTTTGGAAGCCTAGGCTGTGGTCGGGTCGAAGGACCGTGAATGACGGCTACCAATCAACATTTGCGGGATTCTTTTTCGTGGAGGGAACCAGACTCGCACCTTGCCATTTGGTGCTGACGGTCTGCCTTGCCTCCCTGAACCGAACCGATACCAACAGATTCCCTTCGTAGATGGTACTCGAACTGAATCTCAAGCTTGGGAGCTACAGTTCGTATTCGCACTCCCCCATCAATTGGATTGGTTGGTTCAGTTTCCATGGGTACGTGACCTGCCAGGGATGTACCTCTGCGTATGGTTGAAACATTGACGGTTTCATTCGGTCCAGGGTGGTCGCATGCAAACAGTAATACGTTCCATGCCAACCCCTGCGTCCACGAGACTGCGTTTCACGTGAAACATTTGATCCCAGGATCCGACTAGCGTCCACGCAGTTTCATCCGGGACGCCTACGTTGCGGGCACGTCTCCCCCTGACGGCGTTGGCTGTACTCATGCGTTGAAGTGAGATTCAAGATCCTGGCACCAATGTATTCCCAGGTCTTCCGGCTCCGCTTGCGCCCCCGTGTGGGGCGCATCCGCCGGCCCAAAGGATTTCTTTGCCGGCCCCGTCGTATCGTGCGAACCGACGCCATCGTCAGGCTCCCAGAGATGGCGCCGTTCTTCGAGAGACCTAAACTCAACCGGAGATGGATGAGCGAGCCGCATACGCGAGGCAATACGAACTGGCGCCGATCGATGAGTGGACCGGTGACATGCCGTCGCTCTGGGATATTCTCCCGATACAGGGTGCCAATCGACCAATGGTGGAGCCCTATGCACAACCGACGTTGAAAGGTTACCTCGGTCAGCTTGCCGGGTCGTTTTGGAACTACCGATTCTCTTGGGCGCAGCGGCATGCGACGGCAATCATGCCTGCCCATTCAAGTGTGGCTTCACGCGATGACAGGTCGAGAACGCTGTAGCCGCCATTCCGCACCTTGTGCCCAAGGTGGGCGTCCTCGGCAACGGTGCCGTCGACGGCCACGAGCACCGGGCCGACGTCCCCATCGATCCCACCACTGAAGATGTACACGCCTGCTGTCTTGGCCTCGCCTATGACGGCAGGCGCATCGCGGACCACCCAGTCGTAGTCCTGCTCGCGGAACATCATGGCCTCACCGTCGAACGAGATCAGGTACTTTGTCATTCGGTCACTTTCCTCATCAGGCACCGCCATGCCTCAATACCGCCCTGCGAACGATTCTGATGTCCAGCGCGATTCTGGCCCTTGCACGGGAGTATGGTCAAGGAAAAACGCCCTGGCCGAGGCACAACACCTGCTCGAGTGGTACAGCATGGAAAACGAGCTATCACACGATCACCCAAAGGTGCCTCACCATGCATCGTCTTGGCGTGATCCTGATCGACAGAAGATTTGCAGACTAATCGTGGCCAAGGTGTCCACGCCGGTGACCCGATCTGCAGCGGCTGTATGACTGTCAGACTCTGCTCGTAGTCGGCCAACTAGATGCACCCGCCAACCAGATCGACGTCCAAAACGTGGCTGGGTCAACACCAGCTCTTGGGAAATTTACGATATCAAAGGTGCGAACCACATCGGATATACCGGAACACCGCGCGGGAGCTAACAATGGCGATCTTGACGCTAGCAATACTGCCATCGTCCCCAGGTGCCTCGTGTGAAAAGGATTCTGAGTACTCGGCGCTTGGGGGACCACTCACTACTCTCGTTGGGCCATCGACTTTGCCGTTCGGGGGCCGGCGGCTGCTTGAACGGGGGCGACTGGCTTCCAACACGTCCTGCCATGCTGAACGGCGCCGATCTTCTCGCGCCCTTTGCTTCTTCAGATGCCGATCAAGATGCTCTCGTGCACGATGATGTCGATAACCACGCCGACGTCGATGCCGGAGCCGATCCGCTGGAGCCAGTCCTTCCTCAGGTACAGCGGACAGAGCACCGTCGAGCAGCAGCCGTGCTCCATGGGCTCGGGCAGCACTTGGAGACGCTTTCCGCCTGTGCGCTCCGAGAGCAGCCCATCCATCGCCGGCAGTATGGAAGCCGTATGCGCTTCCGGAAATCCACCGTGCCCATCGGCCCGGCCCGGGCAACACTTCCGTCTCACGGCCGGGACGGCTCACTGCATCGGCTCGGACATCTACCGACGACAACGTGGCTCCCAGCAAGGCCACCGGTGGTGTCCAAGGTGGAATATTTGTGTTTTCCGGGCGTGGTCCCCACCAACAAGATCGATGGCTCCCACAGGAGCAAATATTCACGACATCTAAGGTGCCTTGCAGGGATCTCAGACAATGAAGACCTACCCAGGCTAGCGGTTCCCAATAGGACGGGATCTGGAATCAGCAGGGAGCCTCGAAGTCACCAATCCCATGAGCCCTCGGTGTCTAGAGGAGCATTTCTGCCCAGACATTGACTTCTTATCCACCAAGGCCACTCCCCAGCCCTCTCACGGGGCTCTCAGGGGCCTCAGGATGCCACTGAGGGCCCGCGGGAGGGCGCAGGTGCCCTGAGCCCTCCGCCAGGCGTCTGCCTGGCCCACATGGGCGGAGGTGGCGACCCGGTTGGACGGAAATGCCCCGGCTTCAACCACGCGAGCGCCGCGGCTATCTGGAAACTGGCCGACTAGGATGCAAAATCGATCCCGTCGGCGCCAACGTCAGCTGGATGCCACGTTAAATCAAGATTGCAGTGTTTCACGTGAAACACTGCAATCTAGTTCGAGGGCCACGGCTACTTGGCTTCTGCTTCCGGCGACAAAACCCCCATGATGCGGTTCAGGTCGTCAACGCTGGCGAACTCAATACTTACTCGACCCTTCCGGGCCCCGAGCGAGATTTTGACATTTGTATCCAACCGATCAGAAAGTGACGTTGCCAAGAAATCGAGGCGCTCGTGGCGCTGCGTCTGCTTTGGCGCGGCCGCCTTCCGCGGTTTTTGTTGACCATCGCTCATGGCGACGGCTTCCTCCGTGGCACGCACCGACATGCCCTCATTGACGATTCGCTGAGCCAACTTTTCAATCTCAACCACATCGGCCAGCCCCAGCAGAGCGCGCGCGTGCCCGGCGGAGATAACTCCTACTGCAACTCTGCGCTGCACAAGAGCGGGTAGCTTCATGAGTCGAATGGTGTTGGAGATTTGGGACCTGGAGCGACCAATACGCTCCGACAGGACTTCCTGGGTGCAGGAAAACTCGCTCAGCAGCTGTTGGTAAGCGGCCGCCTCTTCGAGCGGATTGAGCTGCGAACGGTGCAGGTTTTCCAGCAAGGCGTCACGAAGAAGATCATCGTCCTGGGTTTCCCGGACAATCGCTGGAATCGTGGTCAGGCCGGCTGCCTGGGTGGCCCGCCAGCGGCGCTCACCCATGACAATCTCATAGGGCTCTTTGTCGTTTTCTCGCGACGGCCGCACGACAATTGGCTGCAGCAGCCCCACCTCGCGAATGGAATGGACCAATTCGTCCATGTGTTCTTCATCGAAGTAGGAACGGGGCTGCTTGCGGTTTGGGTGGATCTTATCAACGGCGATCTCAGCGAAACTGGCACCAGGTACGTCAACGAGGTTGTTGTCGACAGGTTCAACCACGTCGACCTCCCCTGCTCGACCTGAGGATGCAATGAGGCCCGGCATCTGAGCACGACGCTTCTTTGCCGCAGCGGACGGAGAGGTTGTGGAGGCAGACTTCTCGGCCGCGACTTCTTCCTCGGTCTTTCCGGGGACAAAGAACATGTCCACGGGGCGAGCCTTCTTGGCGCTCGAGGCGGTTCCCGATGCTTTGCGCTTTG
The DNA here is from genome assembly GCF_001863355.1 of Arthrobacter sp. UCD-GKA. Lineage (NCBI taxonomy): Bacteria > Bacillati > Actinomycetota > Actinomycetes > Micrococcales > Micrococcaceae > Arthrobacter > Arthrobacter sp. UCD-GKA. The sequence continues at coordinate 12,347 of NZ_MOLR01000012.1, forward strand.
GTGCTGTCAGGTCCGCGGTCTTCGCCGAGCTCGCGGTCTTCGTCTTGGATGTTTCACGTGAAACAATCTTAGGCGTTTCGTCCTCAGTCTCAACGACAGGGCTGCTCGAAATCAACGCACCTAGACCTCGTCCTAAACCACGTCGTTTTTCCGACATTGGATGTTACTCCTTTTCGACACCGTTACTACCTTGACCCAAGGCAATTCTACTGGCTGGCCATTGATTGTTAAGGACGCGGCTCACGGGTGTGGCTCGCACGCCGCTGAGAAGCGATGGTTCTGCCCCTACCAACCCCCAAGGTCAAGGGGTATGCCGTGATAGAAACCGTTTCAGGACGCGGAATCATTAAAACAACCTATTCCGAGAACATTCGGCCAAAGAATACTGTGAACCATCACAACACCGGCCACCGATCGAACAACCTGGGTTGCTCGGTCCGGGAAAGCTAGCTGTTGCCTCGCTCCGCAATCTCCGCAGCTGCTTCCAAATACGAAAGGGCACCGGTGGAACTCGAATCGTACGTAATGACAGTCTGCTGGTAACTGGGAGCCTCTGAGATCCGAACGCTTCGTGGAATCAGAGCTTGGAGCACCTGGTTCGGGAAGTGTTCACGTACCTCACTGGCAACCTGTGCGGCGAGGTTCGTCCGTCCGTCGTACATGGTCAGGAGAATCGTCGAAACCGTTAGGTCCGAGTTCAAGTGCTTCTGGATCATCTCGATATTCTTCAGGAGCTGGCTCAGACCCTCCAGCGCATAGTACTCACACTGGATTGGAATCAAGACCTCACGCGCTGCCACGAACGCATTGACCGTCAGCAGTCCCAGGCTTGGCGGGCAGTCAATGAAGACATAATCCAACCGATCCATGCCGTTTGCATCCCGGTACTGGGCATATTGCTCCAGTGCTCGGCGAAGCCGTTGCTCGCGAGCAACCAGGGACACCAGCTCAATTTCGGCACCGGCCAGGTGGATCGTTGCTGGCGCGACCGTAAGGTTGTCGATGTTCGGGCAGATGGCAACAACATCAGACAAAGGCATGTCATTGATGAGCACATCGTAGATGCTGTCTACGTCCGCGTGGTGTTCGATGCCCAGCGCAGTCGAGGCATTCCCCTGCGGATCGATATCGATCACCAAGACGTTGAGTCCCGCAATGGCCAAGGCGGCAGCAATGTTCACCGTGGTGGTCGTCTTGCCGACGCCACCCTTCTGGTTGCTGACCGTCATGTAACGGGTGGTATCTGGCTTCGGCAGTTTCCTCCCGCTCAGCTTTTCGCGACGCTTATGCTCGCTGGCAAGCTGGCTAGCCAATGGAGAACTATCGTCGGTGGTATCGAAAACATTTCGCACTGTCGCAGGTTCCTTCGCCACCACTATGTCCTCCCCATCGGAATCCGTTAACTCCACGGCTTCGCTCTCATCGAGAATCGGCGCCGCGGTAAAAATTGTTTCACGTGAAACAGCTTCAACCTCAACTGAATCAATCGTTTTAGGTTGTTCTTGAGTGTTTGATGAACCAAAATTAGCGAAAAGCGCTGCAAACGGTGGAATCTTGTTAACGCTACGCTTCAAAACGGTTCTCTCTACTAACTCAACAGGTGGCTTGGAGCCACCTGATACAGCCTATCGCGATTGCGCTAGCCTACGTTGATACGCACCACGGTCGTCGGTTCGCTGAGAATGTCTTCCCCCACCGTCACGACCTCGGTCTTGGTTCCGCCCAGGCGGCGAATAACCTTGGCCGCCTTGTCCACTTCCTCGGCCGCGGAGCGCCCCTTGATGGCCAAAACGGTACCCTTGCCGTGGAGCAGCGGGATGGTGAGCCCGGCAAGGTTCGTCAAGGCCGAAACCGCGCGAGCAGTGGCGAAGTCCGCATTCACGTGCTCCACTACCTGCTCGGCACGGCCCCGCATCACGGTAACGTTCTCAAGCCCGAGGTCCTCAACAACTTCGTGCAACCAGATGCAACGACGTTCCAGCGGCTCAATCAAGGTCAGCTCGAGGTCGGCGCGGGCCAGAGCGAAGGTCAACCCCGGAAGCCCCGCGCCGCTGCCGACGTCGGCAACGTGGGCACCCTCATCGATCAGATTGGCAACGACCGCACAGTTCAAGACATGCCGCGACCACAGCCGCGGGACTTCACGAGGGCCCAACAGGCCTCGTTCCATGCCGGAGGTGGCCAGGTGCTGAACGTAGCGCTCTGCTAGCTCCAGACGGTCGCCAAACACGGTCCGGGCGGCCTGGCTCTCTTCAGCGGTAAGTTCTACTTCGTTGCTCATAGCGTGTTGTTCCTTGGTTCCGTGCTTAGGAGTCGGCGCGTGAAACGACGATGTGGCGGCGAGGGCCTTCGCCTTCGGACTCGCTGTGCATGCCCAACAACCCCACGCAATCGTGAACGAGCTTGCGTTCGTAGGCGCTCATGGGATCGAGGGCCACTTCGTCGCCGGTCGCTTCGACCTTCGCGACGGCTTCCTCAGCAATACGCTTGAGCTCGCCGGCACGTCCCTGACGGTACCCGGTGATGTCCAGGACAAGGCGTGAGCGGTTGCCCGTCGCGGTCAAGACAGCCAGTCGTGTGAGCTCCTGCAGGGAGTCCAGGACCTCGCCCTTGGAACCGATCAGGCGATGCAGGGACGCCTCGTCTTCAGGCTCCCCGGCGATTGAGATATAGGTTCGTCCACCACGGACTTCAATGTCGATGTCGCCGTCGAGATCGGCGATGTCCAGCAGTTCCTCGAGGTAGTCCGCGGCGATGTCGCCTTCTTCTTCAATGCTGCTGGCAGCATCAAGAACTTCGGTTTCCTCAGCCGGAATAGTGGTCTCAATAGCGTCACTCTGCTCAACATTGCTCATGGCTACTTCTTCTTCCTGTTCTTGCGCTGTGGCTGGACGCGCTGCACCTTTGGCTCTTCAACGATCGCTTCCGCAGCCTCCGCGTCGGCCTTCTTCTGCCCTATGGGGGGAAGGCCCTTGGCTGCGCGGCGCTCATTGAGTTCGCGCTCGGCCTGTGAACCCGGAGTCGGGTTGTTGCGAATGACGTAGTACTGCTGGGCCAAGGTCCACACGTTGGTGGCCGTCCAGTAGATCAAAACACCGATCGGGAAGTTGATGCCACCGATGCCGAATACCAGCGGCAGGATGTACAACATGATCTTCTGCTGCTGCATGAAGGGGCCTTCGAGGGCTTCCTTCGTCATGTTCTTGGACATGATCTGCTTCTGCGTAATGAACTGGGAGGCGGTCATCGCCAGGATCATCACGATGGCAACAACGATTACTGCGCCATTGATCGGTCCATCTGAATTGATGGTGCCAAGGAAGGTTTCGGAAAGCCGGGCACCGAAGATCGAAGACTGGTCGAAGCTCTTGATGTGGTCGGCCGACAGCTTGCCGACGCTTTCACCGGCGGCGCTGGCCTGGGAGGCACTGTTCAAGACGCGGAAGAGCGCGAAGAAGAACGGCATCTGGACAAGCATCGGCAAGCAGGAAGACAGCGGGTTGGTCTTGTGCTTCTTGAACAGGGCACGCTGCTCGGCAATCATCGCCTGCTGCGAGAGCTGGTCCTTCTTGCCCTTGTACTTCGCCTGGAGCTTGCGTAGATCTGGCTGAAGTGCCTGCATGGCGCGCTGAGCCTTGATCTGCTTCACGAATACAGGGATCAGTGCGGTTCGAATCAACAAAACCAGGAAGATGATGGACAGCGTCCATGTCCAACCGGAGTTGGGATCCATGCCAATGGATGTGAACAGTTCGTGGAAGGCCCAAAGGATCCACGAGACTACGTACCGAAACGGGGTCAGTATCAGGTCAAGGAAGTTCATTACCGGTCATGCTCCTCAGGCCGCGTCTGCGGCGTCTTCGTCGGCGGGAATCGGAGGATGATTCAACACCATGATCTTGGGGGTCTTGCCTTCTGGCCAAATCCGTCGGCCTTCGGGAACGTAATCGATCCCGCCATGGCTGAACGGATTACATCTTAAGACACGCCAGATGGTTAATCCGATGCCTTTGACGGCTCCATGAACCGTAACCGCTTCAAGGCCGTAAGCCGAGCAGCTGGGAAAATAGCGACAAACATCGCCGTAGATCGGCGAAATGATCCTGCGATAGACCATGAGGAAACCGATGATGAGGTTTCTGGGCATATCAATCAGGAACCAGAGGATCCCTGTTCTGGGCCTAGAATCCTTTTTCACGCTTCGCACCTGCCTTAGCAACAACCGAACCAAGCCCGGACCGGACTTGCTGGCTAAGCTCGTCCCAATCGATGTCCGCGGAACCAGGCAATGCCCGGAGCACGACATCGAGGCCGGTGGCATCCGCAGTGAACTGCGCGGCCAGTGCACGCATTCGTCGCTTGACGAGATTGCGCTGCACGGCATTGCCAACGGCCTTGGAAACGATAAAACCAAAACGGTTATTGCCTTGGGGTTCTTCAGAACGAACCCGTGCATATAGCACTACGTTCCGGCGCCCAGTGCGGGCGCCGGAACGTACAGTGGCTGTAAAGTCCTGCGAAAGGCGCAGTCGTTGATTCTTTGGCAACACGACGTCACGCGTCGAGTCTGAAAAACAAAGAACCCACGAAAACCTGCGCTATTTCAGGACAGTAGTGCTTAATGGTTATGCAGAAAGTTCGACGCGACCCTTGGCGCGGCGGGTTGCCAAAATGGCACGGCCTGCACGGGTACGCATACGAAGTCGGAAACCGTGCTTCTTGGCACGACGACGGTTATTCGGCTGAAAAGTCCGCTTGCTCACGGTAGTAACTCCAAGACGATCATGTGATGCGCCTTGCCCGTTGCTAATAAGTAGGGAAGAACAGGCCGACGCTCGTATTCAGGTGGCCCTTGTGGACTGCTCCGCGCATTCGACAATCCGAAGACTTTCAAAGGCACCTCACAGTGCCAAAAGTGCACACATAGGACTACACAACGATAGGGGTGCAAGTGAAGGTACGTCAAATTGAGCCCATTCGCGTTCCACCCGGGCCCTGTGCACTATGTGATCTTGGTTGTGGATACCGCGGTGGATAAACGCCCAAAAACCTCGAATATCTGCTCTGACGCCTTTGTCCTGGATCTCAATTTTTACTTGCAACCATGCAGATTTGCAAGCCTCTGAGAGATATCCACCTCAAGTTATCCACCGACTGTGCATAACGCTGTGGATGACCGCTAGAATCATCTAGTTGGGGTTCGGCAGTCGAGGGCCCCATTCGTCGCCCGTTTGGTCGATGTAACAGAACGAAGGGGCCTAATTGTGAGCACGGACGAGACCAACAGTGTCGGCAGTGCCTGGCGCCAGGTAGTTCGACATATCGAACAAGACGACCGTGTAACGCCCATGCAGCGTGCCTTCGCTGCCCTGGCGCAGCCCCAGGGGCTGATCGGAACAACACTCTTGCTGGCGGTCCCCAACGAATTGACCCGTGACGTTCTCCAAACCCAGCTCAAGGACCCTCTTGAACAGTCGTTGAAGCTCGTCTTCCAATCGGATATCCGGTGTGCGTTCAGCATCGACTCCGATTTGCTCCCGGAAGAAGCGCCGGCTCCCCCTGTTGAATTGCCGCCGGTTCCCAAGGCACGCATCAGCGATGTCCTCCCGCAGCCGTCCCCGCCGTCGAATTCCCAGGAGTTCGGCCGCCTGAACCCCAAGTACATTTTCGATACGTTCGTGATCGGCTCTTCCAACCGTTTCGCCCATGCCGCAGCGGTGGCAGTCGCAGAAGCCCCGGCCAAGGCCTACAACCCGTTGTTCATCTATGGCGACTCCGGCTTGGGCAAGACCCACCTGCTGCATGCCATTGGCCACTACGCCCGCCACCTTTACAACGGGATCCGGGTCCGATACGTAAATTCCGAGGAATTCACGAACGACTTCATCAACTCCATTCGTGACGACGAGGGCGCGAGCTTCAAGCAGACTTATCGAAACGTAGACATCCTGCTCATTGACGACATCCAGTTCTTGGCCAACAAGGATGCCACCCAGGAAGAGTTCTTCCACACCTTCAACGCCCTGCATAACCACAACAAACAGGTTGTCATCACCTCGGACCTCCCGCCCAAGCAGCTGTCCGGATTCGAAGACCGCATGCGCTCCCGCTTTGAATGGGGCCTGCTCACCGATATCCAGCCTCCGGAACTTGAAACCCGCATTGCCATTCTGCGAAAAAAGGCCACGGCGGAGAATCTGTCCGCCCCCGACGAGGTCATGGAGTACATAGCCTCAAAAATCTCCACCAATATCCGTGAGCTCGAGGGGGCGTTGATCCGGGTGACTGCATTTGCCTCGCTCAACAACCAAACCGTGGACATGAGCTTGGCCGAGACGGTCCTGAAGGACTTGATCACCGACGAAGGCGCCCAGGAAATCACGCCGGCGACCATCGTTGCCCAGACTGCCGAGTACTTTAATCTCACGATTGAAGAGCTCACCAGCAAATCCAGGACCCGGACCTTGGTGACCGCACGGCAGATCGCCATGTACCTCCTGCGTGAGCTGACCGATATGTCGCTGCCAAAGATCGGCCAGGAACTGGGCGGCCGCGACCACACCACCGTGATTCACGCCGATCGCAAGATCCGTGAACTCATGGCGGAACGTCGGGCCATTTTCAACCAGGTAACCGAGCTGACCAACCGAATCAAGCAGCGGCAGCGCGAAGGTTAAGGACGCCAGAATTCCGATAACCACAGGTGTGGATAAACCTGTGGATGATTAAGTGGACGACCTCGATCTTCTGCGGATAACTCCATGCTCTCCTGTGGATCCCTTAATCCACGCGGAAAGTTGTCCACCGGGGCGTGACACTGAGTGTCACCCCCAATCACATGTTGTGCACATGCATAATCGGTACGTTCCCGCGGCCGTTGACGGTTATCCACAGTATCCACAGGGGTTATTAACACTACTAACCCCTTTCTTCCTATTCATCCAGATAACAAGTCCCCTTTTGCCGCGAGCTGCCAAGATCGACCGAATGACCCTGAATTGGGCCATTCCCCTTGGAGAGTTTTGCGCAAGGACCACGGACCGTTTCCAACTGAAATTGGCATACTCCCGAATCCCTTGCTTAGACGCGGTTCCTCTCGGTTGCAGCTGCATTTCACTTTCGTACCCAGGGGCCTTCTTCCGGCATTTTTCACCCGGGCTTTCCGACAGGCGTCCARGAGATGAACTTCCGGGAATGACTCGGTTGCCGCTTCCAGCTCTGTTCATGTCTCATTGATCATCAAATGTTCTGTGCCGGCCCCAGGTTCGGACAGGGCACGCACTCCAGTTCCGCTGCGTCACAGTTGAAAACAGCGGGACCCGATTTCGTGGAAAAACCGCTTCTGGTCAGCCTGTCCTAGAGAGACCTTGCGCCTGGCTTGGAAACATTCACTTCCAAGCCGGTCCACGGCAACGTGCAGTCTTCGGATTTCTGCGGTCCCACGATGCTGCCCGGGAACGACCACCGGGATGCTTGCTCATTGATCACCAAAAACCGGTATGCTCGAAGGCTGTGCCGTAGTTCTGCCAACCAACGCAGTCGGTTCACAAAGCAAGCTTGCAAACTCACCTTGTGCCCGGAACCAGTTCCGGGTCTCGATTTTCAGGACGCTAAGCTTGCTTCAAGTCATGTACTGTCGACTTCGTCGTGAAAGGCGGAACACTTCGTGAAGTTCAGCGTTGAAAAGGATGTATTGGCCGAAGCCGTATCCTGGACCGCCCGTTCACTTTCCCAACGGCCGCCTTCCCCGGTGCTCTCAGGCATCCTGATCACCGCAACGGGCGGCACCGTTTCCCTGGCCGGGTTCGACTACGAAATCTCTGCCCACCTCGAAATTGCCGCTGATGTCGCTGCCGAGGGAACGATACTGGTTTCCGGCAAGTTGCTGGCCGAAATTTGCCGCAGCCTCCCGAACGCCACCGCGGTCATCGAGACCGACGGCACCAAGGTCACACTCACCTGCGGGCGTAGCCGATTCCACCTGGCCACGATGCCGGTGGCCGAATACCCGGAACTTCCAACGCTTCCCGAGGTGACTGGCGTTGTCGATGGCGAGGCCTTTGCCCACGCAATCAACCAGGTCATTGTTGCTGCCTCCAAGGACGACACCTTGCCGATCCTGACCGGCGTCAAGATGGAAATCGAAGACGACCTGATCACCTTCCTGGCCACCGACCGTTACCGACTGGCCATGCGCGAGGTCCACTGGAAGCCGTCGCAGTCCGGGATTTCAACTTCCGCACTGGTCAAGGCCAAGACCCTGAACGAGGTCGCCAAGACCCTGGGTTCGGCCGGCGAATTGAAGATCGCGCTGGGCGAAGGCAACGAACTCATTGGTTTCGAAAGCGGAAACCGCCGCACCACCTCGTTGCTTGTCGACGGTGACTACCCCAAGATCCGTTCGCTGTTCCCCGAGAACACGCCGATCCATGCCACGGTGCGGACCTCCGATCTCATGGAAGCGGTCCGCCGCGTAGCGGTTGTTGCCGAACGCAACACCCCGGTGCGGCTCTCCTTCACCGGCGGCCAGCTTTCGCTTGACGCCGGTACCGGCGAAGACGCCCAGGCCGAGGAATCCATCGAGGCGCAGATCGACGGCGAGGAAATCACCGTCGCCTTCAATCCCGCCTACCTGAGCGAGGGCCTGAACGCCTTCGACAGCGAATTCGTGCGCTTCTCCTTCACCAGCGCCCCCAAGCCGGCCATGATGACCGCCCAGTCTTCCCTGGACGGACAGGACAGCGACCAGTACCGGTACCTGGTCATGCCGGTGCGCCTACCAAACTTGCCCAATTAGGTTGCCTGCGGGGGAAAACACGGTTTTCTTTCCTGCCGCAACCTCGTGTTCGGCCGCTCCACGTCCGCTCCAAACGGAGCGGCCGAACACAACTTTTCTTGGCGGCTTCCACCAAGCCTTTGTCATCCGATCGACGGCATCCCGCCCGATCCCATCGCAGGACGTTTAGGTGTATATCTCACATGTCTCTCTCACCGACTTCCGCTCCTATGCGCAAGCCGATGTCGAGCTGGGACCTGGCACCAACGTCCTTGTAGGGTCCAACGGTGTCGGCAAGACCAACATCGTAGAAGCCATTGGCTACCTTGCAACGCTTTCGTCCCACCGGGTCACCAATGACGCACCGCTGCTGCGTTTCGGCACCGACCGCGCGCTGGTCCGGGCGAGGGTCCAGCGCGCCAAGCTGGTGACCACCCTCGAGGTGGAAATCACCGCCGGCAAGGCAAACCGGGCCAGGATCAACCGGGCCAACCCCGTGAGGGCGCGCGACATCCTCGGCATCGTGCGGACCGTGCTCTTCGCCCCGGAAGACCTGGCCCTGGTCAAGGGAGATCCCTCGAACCGGCGCCGTTTCCTGGATGAATTGCTCGTTACCCTGCGGCCGGGAGAGGCAGCCACCCGCGGGGACTACGAGCGCGTTTTGAAACAGCGCAACGCCCTGCTGAAATCGGCACGCGCCGGCGGCAAGCTTTCCACCGCACACGAATCCACCCTCGATGTCTGGGACACCCACCTGGCGCGGGCCGGAGCGCGAGTGCTGCGCGGGCGGCTTGAGGTGCTCAGCCTGTTGTCCCCGTACATGGGTGCCGCATACGCGTCGTTGGCCGATGCCAACAAGGAAGCCCGTGCGTACTACCAATGCACGGTGATGGCCGATTTCGATGCCGAGGACTCCCCCGCCGATGCCCCGGCCCGCGAGGACGGCACCTTCAGGGTGGCCCCGGCCGTGCTGCTTGACGCCACCGCGGAGGAACTCGAGGAAATGTTCCTCGCGGCACTGCTGAACACCCGTGACAAGGAACTCGAGCGCGGCATCACCCTGGTTGGGCCGCATCGCGACGATGTCCTGCTGACCCTGGGCAGCGCCCCGGCCAAGGGATATGCCAGCCACGGAGAGACCTGGTCGCTGGCCCTGGCCCTGCGGCTTGCCGCCTACAAGGTCATGGGCGAGGACGACCCGCGCCCCGGCGCCGGACCGATCCTGATCCTGGACGACGTCTTCGCCGAACTCGATGCCACCCGCCGCACCCGGTTGGCCTCCATCGTGGCCGGCGCCGACCAGGTGATCGTCACCGCCGCGGTCGCCTCGGACGTGCCCGAGGAGCTCGGCGGCACCTTCCTGAAGGTCAGCCCGGGAGTCGTGAGCTCGTGAGCGAGGAAAAGGACCCGCATGCCCCCGAGGCGCTGGATGCATCCCGCGCCATCCTCAACCGCATGCGCGAATCCGCAATCAGCCGCGGCGAAGCCCGGATCGACGCGGCCAAGGCCGCCAAGTTCGAGGAAAACGTCGCTGCACGCAAGGCCAAGCGGCGGGCCAGCGCCGCACCGGCGAAATACACCGACGGGCGCGACCCCCAGGAAATCGGCAACCTCTTTGGCAGGATCGTCCGTGACCGCGGCTGGAGCGCACCGGTGGCCGTGGGCTCGGTGCTCTCGCGCTGGAGCGAGCTGGTGGGCCCGCAGATTGCCGCGCACTGCAAGCCCGAGTCCTTCGAGGATTCCACCGTGGTGGTGCGCTGCGACTCCACGACCTGGGCCACCCAGATGCGCCTGCTCTCCCACGAACTGCTCAAGCATTTCGACAAGGAACTGGGCCATGGGGTGATCACCGTGATCCGGGTTCTGGGGCCGGCGGCACCCACCTGGCGGCACGGCGGACGCTCGGTCAAGGGCCGCGGTCCGCGGGACACCTACGGCTAGGAAAACCAAAACGCGTAGCTGGCCCACTGGCGCGCTCACAGCGCCCAAACCACATAGCCCCCCACTTGAGGCCGAACCAATCGCTCCTAAGTATGGTTGGCGGCCATTGGCGGCATGTTGCCGCCGGTCAATGTCCGATTGTTTTGGCGATACGCGGTAGAATTGGTACAGGCGTTTTGTCAGTGCGACAAGACGCTGGTTCATGATCGGGCACCTTCGGTGTTCGGCCTTCCACTGTTTGAGGAGTCTGTAGCACCTGTGTCTACCGATAACACCACACCCCAGGAACCAATCGATTCCGTCCAGGTCGACGAATCCCCCGCTGCCCCGCCGGCGGAAGAGCATGTCAACGGGAGGGTGGAACACACCTACGGCGCCCAGGACATCACGGTTCTTGAGGGCCTCGAAGCGGTGCGCAAGCGCCCCGGCATGTACATCGGTTCCACCTCGGCGCGCGGCCTGCACCACCTGGTCTACGAAGTCGTGGACAACTCCGTCGACGAGGCCCTGGCCGGGCACTGCGACCACATCCAGATCGCCCTGCGCGAAGACGGCGGCGTCCGCGTGGAAGACAACGGCCGCGGCATCCCCGTGGACATCCACCCCACCGAGGGCAAGCCCACCGTCGAGGTCGTCATGACCATCCTGCACGCCGGCGGCAAGTTCGGCGGCGGCGGCTACGCGGTCTCCGGCGGCCTGCACGGCGTGGGCATCTCCGTCGTCAACGCCCTCTCCTCGCGCGTGGACACCGAGATCCGCCGCCAGGGCCATGTCTGGCGCATGTCCTTCGCGGACGGCGGCAAGCCCCAGGGCACCCTCATCGAGGGCGAGGCCACCGAGGCCACCGGCACCATCCAGACGTTCTACCCGGACGCCTCGATCTTCGACACCATCGACTTCGACTTCGAGACCCTGCGCGCCCGCTTCCAGCAGATGGCCTTCCTGAACAAGGGCCTGCGCATCACCCTCACCGACGAGCGCGTGCTGGCCGAGGACGGCGACGAGATCGCCACCGACGAGGACGAAGCCAACGACGCCGCACCGAAGCACCGCGTGGTGGACTACCTCTACAAGGACGGGCTGCTGGACTACGTCAAGCACCTGAACTCCTCCAAGAAGGTCGAGCTCGTCCACGAGGACGTCATCGCCTTCGAATCCGAGGACACCTCCAAGGGCATCAGCGTCGAGGTCGCCATGCAGTGGACCAACTCGTACTCCGAGTCGGTCCACACCTACGCCAACACCATCAACACCCACGAGGGCGGCACCCACGAAGAGGGCTTCCGCGCCGCGATGACCTCGCTGATCAACCGCTACGCGCGCGAGAAGACGATCCTGCGCGAAAAGGACGAGAACCTCACCGGCGACGACATCCGCGAGGGCCTGACAGCCGTCATCTCCGTCAAGCTTGCCGAACCGCAGTTCGAGGGCCAGACCAAGACCAAGCTGGGCAACTCGATGGCCAAGGGCTTCGTCCAGGGCGTGGTCAACGACGAACTCGGCGACTGGCTCGAGCGCAACCCGAACACCGCCCGCGACATCATCCGCAAGGCCCAGCTCGCCTCCCAGGCCCGCCTGGCCGCGCGCAAGGCCCGCGACAACGCGCGCCGGAAGTCCCCGCTGGAATCCTTCGGCATGCCCGGCAAGCTCTCGGACTGCTCCTCGAAGAACCCCGCCGAGTGCGAGGTGTTCATCGTGGAGGGCGACTCCGCAGGCGGCTCGGCCAAGCGCGGACGCAACCCGCACACCCAGGCCATCCTGCCGCTGCGCGGCAAGATCCTGAACGTCGAGCGCGCCCGCCTCGACCGCGCCCTGGGCAACGCGGAGGTCCAGGCCATGATCACCGCCTTCGGCACCGGCATCGGCGAGGAATTCGACATGGCCAAGCTGCGCTACCACAAGATCGTGCTGATGGCCGATGCCGACGTCGACGGCCAGCACATCACCACGCTGCTGCTGACGCTGCTCTTCCGCTTCATGCGCCCGCTGATCGAAAACGGCTACGTGTACCTGGCGATGCCGCCGCTGTACCGCATCAAGTGGTCCAACTCCCCGCACGAATACGTGTACTCGGACAAGGAACGCGACGACGCGCTGGCCACCGGCGCCGCGAAGGCCAAGCGCCTGCCCAAGGACAACGGCATCCAGCGCTACAAGGGCCTGGGCGAGATGGACTACTCGGAACTCTGGGACACCACCATGGATCCCGAGCACCGCACGCTGCGCCAGATCACCATGGACGACGCCGCCGCCGCCGACCAGATCTTCTCCGTGCTGATGGGCGAGGACGTCGAATCGCGTCGAAACTTCATCCAGCAAAACGCCAAGGACGTGCGCTTCCTGGACATCTAGTCCAGCCCCGCCGCCGACACGCGTTTCAGACACAGACTTTTTGACTAGAGGAAGAAATCGATGAGCGATCAGACTCCCGAAAACCCGCAGGACAACACCTCAGGCACCGGCGAACCCCTCGAGGGTGCGGTGATCGACGACGCCGTGGAGGTCCGGACCGGCCACGACAAGATCGACCAGATCGACCTGCAGACCGAGATGCAGCGCTCCTACCTTGACTACGCCATGGCGGTCATCGTGGGGCGTGCGCTGCCGGACGTGCGCGACGGCCTGAAGCCCGTGCACCGCCGCGTGATCTACGCGATGTACGACGGCGGCTACCGCCCGGACCGCTCCTACAACAAGTGCGCCCGCGTGGTCGGCGAGGTCATGGGCCAGTACCACCCGCACGGCGACACCGCGATCTACGACGCCCTGGTCCGCCTGATCCAGGACTGGACCATGCGCTACCCGCTGGCCCTGGGCCAGGGCAACTTCGGCTCCCCGGGCAACGACGGGGCCGCCGCGCCGCGTTACACCGAAACCAAGATGGCCCAGTTGGCCATGGAGATGGTCCGGGACATCAACGAGGACACCGTTGACTTCCAGGACAACTACGACGGCAAGAACCAGGAACCGACCATCCTGCCGGCGCGTTTCCCGAACCTGTTGGTCAACGGCTCCTCCGGCATCGCCGTGGGCATGGCCACCAACATCCCGCCGCACAACCTGCGCGAGGTCGCCACCGGCGTGCAGTGGTACCTGGAGAACCCCGAAGCCTCCCGCGAGGAGCTGCTCGAGGAATTGATGCTGCGCGTCAAGGGCCCGGACTTCCCCACCGGTGCGATGATCCTGGGCACCAAGGGCATCGCGGATGCCTACCGCACCGGCCGCGGCTCCATCACCATGCGCGCCGTGGTCTCCGTGGAGGAACTCCAGGGCCGCACCTGCCTGGTCGTCACCGAGCTGCCCTACCAGGCCAACCCGGACAACCTCGCGGTGAAGATCGCCGAACTGGTCAAGGACGGCAAGGTCTCCGGCATCGCGGACCTGCGCGACGAAACCTCGGGGCGCACCGGCCAGCGCCTGGTCATTGTGCTCAAGCGCGATGCCGTGGCCAAGGTCGTGCTGAACAACCTCTACAAGCACACCGAGCTGCAGTCCAACTTCTCCGCGAACATGCTCGCGATCGTCGACGGGGTGCCGCGCACGCTGTCCATCGATGCGTTCATCCGCCACTGGGTCAACCACCAGATGGAAGTCATCGCCCGACGCACCGCCTACCGGCTGCGCAAGGCCGAGGAGGAGGCGCACATCCTGCGCGGCCTGCTCAAGGCCCTGGACGCGCTGGACGAGGTCATCGCGCTGATCCGCCGCTCCAACACCACCGAGGCCGCGCGCGACGGGTTGATGGAACTGCTGTCCATCGACGAGCTGCAGGCCCGGGCCATCCTGGACATGCAGCTGCGCCGCCTGGCCGCCCTGGAACGCCAGAAGATCCAGGACCGCCACAACGAGCTCGAAATGGAAATCGCCGAATACCAGGCGATCCTGGCCGACCCGCAGCGCCAGCGCACCATCATCTCCGAGGAACTTGCCGAGATCGTGGACAAGCACGGCGACGACCGCCGCACCAAGGTGCTGATGGGCTACGACGGCGACATGAGCGTCGAGGACCTGATCCCCGAGGAGGAAATGGTCGTCACCATCACCCGCGGCGGCTACGTCAAGCGCACCCGGAGCGACAACTACCGCTCGCAGCACCGCGGCGGCAAGGGCATCAAGGGCGCGCAGCTGCGCGGTGACGACGTGGTGGAGCACTTCTTCGTCACCACCACGCACAACTGGCTGCTGTTCTTCACCAACCACGGCCGCGTGTACCGCACCAAGTGCTACGAGCTGGCCGAGGCCGGTCGCGACGCCAAGGGCCAGCACGTTGCCAACGTGATGGCCTTCCAGCCCGACGAGCACATTGCCCAGGTCCTTGACCTGCGCAGCTACGAGGATGCCCCGTACCTGGTGCTCGCCACCCGCAACGGCCTGGTCAAGAAGACCCGCCTGACCGACTACGACACCAACCGCACCGCCGGGGTCATCGCGATCAACCTGCGCGAGGGCGACGAACTCGTCTCCGCGCAGCTGATCTCCGAGACCGACGACCTGATGCTGGTCTCGCGCAAGGGCCAGTCGGTCCGCTTCACCGCCACCGACGAGGCACTGCGCCCGATGGGCCGCGCCACCAGCRGTGTGACCGGCATGAAGTTCCGCAACGAGGACGAATTGCTCGCCGCGGACGTGGTTTCCGAGGATTCCTATGTGTTTGTCGTCACCGAGGGCGGCTACGCCAAGCGCACCTCCGTGGACGAATACCGCGTGCAGTCCCGCGGCGGCATCGGCATCAAGGTCGCCAAGCTCGCCGAGGACCGCGGCGACCTGGTCGGCGCACTGATTGTCAATGATGAGGACGAGGTTCTGGTGGTCATGGAGGGCGGCAAGGTCGTCCGTTCCGACGTTTCGCAGGTTCCGGCCAAGGGCCGCGACACCATGGGCGTGATCTTTGCCAAGCCGGACAAGAAGGACCGGATCATCGCCGTGGCGAAGAACACCGAGCGCGGCCTCGGAGAGAATCCCGAGGAAGATGCAGTACCGTTGAACGCGGAAAAGACACAAGAAACGGCCTCCGAGGCCCTGCCGGGTGATGAAAACCCTGCGGGAACCGAGGAAAACCTTGGGCATGACGACGAGGCCACCAACGACGGAGGTAACGCGTGAGCACCCCGAATACGCCCCGCCCGGCGGGCGGCACTGGTGGTACCCGTCCGGCACCGCCACGGCAGGCACCCGTAGGCGCCCAGCGTCCCGCAGGAGCGCCGCGACCGGGCACGGCCCCGCGCCCCGCAGGTGCGCAGCAGCGCCCCGCAGGCGCTCCCCGCCCCGGGGCTCCGCGCCCGCAGCAGCTGGTTCGCCCGGCCCCCAAGGCCAAGGTCCGCAAGGCCCGCCTGCTCATTTCCAAGGTCGACCCCTGGTCGGTGCTGAAGATGGCGTTCCTGCTGTCGGTGGCCCTGGGCATCGTGACCGTCGTCGCTTCCGTGGTCTTCTGGTCGGTGCTCGATTTGACCGGGATCTTCGCGTCGATCAACGGCCTGGTCGGCGAGATCGTCGGCACCGAAGGAGGCTTCGACCTGATGAAGATCGCGTCCCTCGGGCAGGTTGCCTCGTTCGCCACCATCATCGCCGTGGTGAATGTGGTATTGCTCACGGCGCTCTCGATGCTCGCCGCGGTGCTCTACAACCTCTCTTCGACCCTGGTTGGCGGCATCGGTGTGACCCTGACCGACGATTAATTCGCGGAAACACGCCAAGAATCGGTTCTCGGGGCCCCTTGTGAAGGGTGCCTCGAGGGCCGATTTGTTTCTTTGGCCATTTCTCGGGTAAAGTTTTATCTCGTTCCCAGCGGGAACAAAGAGGGCGTATAGCTCAGGCGGTTAGAGCGCTTCGCTGATAACGAAGAGGTCCCTGGTTCAAGTCCAGGTACGCCCACGGATTCCCTCGTCCGACCGGTAGGTGAAAGGAAAAATCCCATGCGGAAATTTCTGGTGTTGGTGGCAGTAGCCGCAGGCATTATTGGTTATCGGAAATACAAGGAATCGTCGGCCGAAAAGGCCACCTGGAGTCAGGGTACCGATAAGGTAAACTGAATTCATACGGGGACTTAGCTCAGTTGGTAGAGCGGTAGCTTTGCAAGCTTCAGGTCAGGGGTTCGACCCCCCTAGTCTCCACCGAAGGAAAAGGTCCGGAACGAAAGTTCCGGGCCTTTTCGCTTTAAGTTCGGTCCTCCCTTTTTGGGACTGCCGTCCCACCGCTCTTTCAAGGAGGGATCGCCAAACCCCATAGAGTGGTTGGGTGACCTTTCTACTGGCTCTCGTGGGCGTCCTGGGCGTTGCCGCGTCGGGGCCGCTCATAGCCGCGTTTCCCGCCGTCCCCGCGCTTTCAATGGCCCTGTGGCGCAATGCCGTGGGCACGGCCGTCATGGCTGTTCCGGCGCTGGTGAACGAGCGCCGCACCTTTGGCCGGCTGCGGCGCCAGGAATGGGGGTGGACCGCCCTGGCGGCACTCTCGCTGGCCCTGCACTTCGCCTTTTTCATGACCTCGATCCGTATGACCACGGTGGCTGCGTCCACGGCGCTGGTGTGCCTGCAGGCCGCATGGATCGCCATCTTCC
Organism: Arthrobacter sp. UCD-GKA; assembly: GCF_001863355.1. NCBI lineage: Bacteria > Bacillati > Actinomycetota > Actinomycetes > Micrococcales > Micrococcaceae > Arthrobacter > Arthrobacter sp. UCD-GKA. Next base: position 29,617 of record NZ_MOLR01000012.1, read on the forward strand.
AGTCGCTGCGCGGAACCAAGTACGGCTGGCGCGTGGGTGTGGGCGTGCTGCTGGCCTTCGCCGGGGTCGTGGTGATCACCGGGTTCGACATCGGGTCGGGGACCGAGGCGCTGATCGGCGACGGCCTGGCGCTCATCGGCGGGATCCTGGCCGCCTCCTACACGCTTGCCGGGTCCAAGGCCCGTGCCACGATGAGCACCAGTTCCTACACGACCATCTGTTACGGAATGACCTCGGTGCTGCTACTGGTGATGTGCCTGCTGACGGGCGCCCCAGTATGGGGATTCGGCCTGAATGGATGGATCGGCATCCTGGCGTTGGCGTTGTGCTCCCAGGTCCTGGGGCACACGGCCCTGAACCACTTGCTGACTTCGCTCGGGCCGCTGACGGTGTCAACCTTGATCTTGTTGGAGATCCCCGGTGCCGCGCTGCTGGCGGCGTTGTTCCTAGGACAGGTCCTGCCGGCGGGCACCGTCGCGGGGCTGGTCGTCATTCTTGCGGGGTTGTTCTTCGTGGTGAGGGGGCAGGGCCACGCCCAGGCCCGTGCCGCGGCCAGCACCGTGCCGCTGGCAAAGGAACAGGGCAACACCTGACCCGAGGCTCCCCCGGGTTCCCGGAGGCTGCTCACGGGGCACGTGCTGCCCTGTGGTTGGTTCTTGTTCCCATGGCATCGGTGTACGACCCCACGAAGACGGGTTACTTCTTGGCGCGAGGCCCCGGCTTCGGCGAGGAATCCCCGTTGGCTGCCTCGTCGGCGGCGGCCTTGCCGGTGTCGGCGGCGGCCTCGGCTTTGTGCTTGGCGGTGGTGGCAGCCTCGGACAATTCCTCGGCCTTCTCGGAGAGCTTCTCCTTGGCCTCGGCCACCGTATCCTTGGCGGCCTCGGTTGCCTCGGCGACATTGGCCTTGGCCTGAGCTGCTGACGCTGCCACTTCCTCGCGGACCTCCTCGACGCTTGCCGGGACATCCACCGGTCCGCTGGCACGGACGGTGGTCGGTTCCACCGGTGCCGGGGTCTTCCATGGGTCGTCGATGGGCTTGGACGCGCGCCAGGCGGCTACGGCTGCGGCACCGGCCGCGGCAATGACGGCAACGACGAGCCAGCCCTTTTTCTTCTTCGCGGGCTTCTGCACCTTTTCAATCTCCTTGCTGACGGTCTGGGCTGCTGCATTTGCCGTGTCATGGAGACGCTGGACCGTTTCGGCACTGGGCGTGAGCTTGTCGGCGACCTGGTGCAGCGTCTCGGAGGACTTGGCCTGCTCCAGCTTGCGTGTGGTGAATTCGGCCGCCTGGCCGATCTTTTCGTTGGCGGTCGGCAGGTATTCGTTTAGGACGACATCGCGGGCGTGGCTGAGCGCGGGCGCTGCCTTCTCGATGGCCTCGTTCAATGCCGGGGTGGCGCGGTCAACGGCCTTCTGGACCCTCGGGGTGGCCTCGTCAATGGCTGCGGAGAGCCGCGGGCCCACCTTTTCAAGGGATTCCTGGAGCAGGGGGCTGACCTTGGCAACGGTCTCGGACAGCTCGTGGGCAGCCCAGTTCAATCCCTCTTGGATCTTCGGGGTTGCGGTCTCGATGCCTTTTTCAATGCGCGGAACGGCCCACTTCACTGCCGTGTCCACCTTTGGCGCTGCCCAATCCAAGGCCTGTTCGGCGCCGGTGGCAACACTTTCACCAAAGTCTCGAGCAATACGTTCTGACTTCACAGTGAACCCCTTTGATCGTTTCGGATGCTTCGTCCCAGCCTACGACCTCCACTTGGCTTGCGGCCATTACCTGCCCGGCATATATACAAACGTGTAGCCGTGTTCACTGAACGCGTAGCCATTCGCAGCGGCGGTTCAAGCGCTCATGGAAGAATGACTGCATGACTGCAATCCCAACGCACACAGCCACCATCCACACCAACTTGGGCGACATCGTCGTCAACCTTTTTGGCAACCACGCCCCCAAGACCGTGAAGAACTTCGTTGGCCTGGCCACCGGCGAACAGACCTGGACCGACCCGCGCAGCGGTGAGGAAAAGGTCAACACCCCGTTGTACAACGGCACGATCTTCCACCGCATCATCTCCGATTTCATGATCCAGGGCGGCGACCCGCTGGGCCAGGGCACCGGCGGTCCGGGCTACCGCTTCGACGACGAGATCAACCCCGAGCTCGATTTCCGCGAACCGTACAAGCTGGCCATGGCCAACGCCGGCATCCAGATGGGCCAGGGCACCAACGGGTCCCAGTTCTTCATCACCTCGATCCCGACCACCTGGCTGCAGGGCAAGCACACCATCTTCGGCGATGTCACCGACGAGGCCTCGCGCAAGCTGGTTGACGCACTGAACGTCGTTCCGACCGATGGCCGCGACAAGCCGCTGGAAGACGTCGTCATCAGCAGCATCGACGTCGCGGCAGTCTAGGCACGTGGTTCCGGCGTATCTCGTGCGCCGCTGATCGTGGACGGCCCCATCGACCGCCCCGCCCGTTTGTTGTTCACCTCGCGGTCGCAAAGTGAATGACGTGGGCGGCGTGGGTGGATGGGGCCGTTTTGCATCCTTGGGCAGGTGAAGTCCGCAACCGGCCAGGCGCCGGGGCCCTCCCGCAGGGTGCGAGCCAAGGGAACCAAAGACCGGCCCCGTGCCATCGGGGCCATGAACGTACTTACACAGGAGCGTCATTTCCATGTCTTATGGACTGTCCAACCCGAACCAGGCCGCACAGGCCCCGGTCTGCCCCAGGCATCCCGACCGGATCTCCTATGTCACCTGCCAGCGGTGCTCCCGCCCGGCCTGTCCGGAATGCCAGGTGACTGCCGCGGTCGGAACCCAATGCGTGGATTGCGTGCGCGAAGCCAACAAACAGATCCCCGGCACCCGGACCGTCTTCGGCGGCAAGGCCACCGACGGCCGGCCGATCGTCACCTATGTGCTGATCGCCATCAATGCCGTGGTCTTCGCGCTGCAGATGACGATCCCGAGCTTCACCAACCACCTGGTTTACGCGGGACTGTACACCAGCGGATACTTCGAGCCCGAGCCGTGGCGGATGATCACCTCGATCTTTGCCCACTCCACTTCCTTCATCGGGCACATCGCCTTCAACATGTACGCGCTGTACATCTGCGGACGCGTGCTCGAACCGATGCTGGGACGGCTGCGCTTCCTGGCCCTGTACCTGGTGGCCGGGTTGGGCGGATCCGTTGCGGTGCTGCTGATCACGGATCCCCGTGTCCCGGTCCTGGGCGCTTCGGGTGCGGTCTTTGGGCTGTTCGCGGCAATGTTCGTGCTCTTGCGTTCGCGTGGCGTCCAGTCGATGCAGATCGTCATCCTGATCGTCATCAACCTGGCCATCGGCTTCATTTTCCCGGGCATCGCCTGGGAAGCCCATGTCGGTGGGATGGTCCTGGGCGCGGCAGTGGCGGCCGTCATGGCTTATTCGCCCAAGGGCCCCAGGCAGGCCGCCATGCAATGGGCAGGCACCGCCTTGCTGGTGTTGTTGCTGGTGGCCTTGACTTTGTACGGGGCCGTCAACGTTCGAGTTGGATAGCCAGATCGGCACTAGCGGGACAAAAGTTGTCCACATGGGTTATCCACACTGTTAATAACTCACAACCATGTAATTCACCTGCAACGGACCGGCTCCAGCGCCCGCGCTGACGCCGGTCCGCTCTGGTTTTGGACAGCTTTCAATGAATATGCACAATTTCATCCACACCTGTGGATAACTTAGTGCACAACCTGTGCAGGGTCGCTTTGCGCCGTTCGAACATCGGCCGTGAGTAATCTTCGAAAGTATGAACTAATCCGCGTGAATACGCGGAAGCGGGAGGGTTCTCGGCCCCGCCCCGGCGCGTTGTCCACACTCCTTATCCACAGTGTTAATAACTTACGCACATGTAATTCACAATGGTCGAAACCGCGCCAGGACGATGATGTAGGTGCAAAAGGGGCGAAACCCACAGCCTTATCCCCACCTGTGGATAACCTTCGTGCACAGCATGTTCCTAAGTTTCGACCGGTTCCGTGGTCGCGTCCACCTGTGCAGCACGGCAGAAAACTGGAAAGCTGGATTTCAGCTGGCGTGCAAGCGCGCCGAGCGAATCCACAACACCGCGGGAGAACTTCGATGCACCAGAACTGGATCCACCTCGAGCACGTCGGTGCGTGGACCGAACTGACCAACAAATTGGCGGCAGTCGACGATACGGATGAATTCTACGAAGCCGAAGATTTGTTGGAGGAGCTCAACGAGCCGGGCGTCGATCCGGCACGAGACACCCTCGGGTTGTGGGACAAGGACACCATGGTGGGGTTCGGGCAGCTCCGGCTCGGGGAGCAGCTGCGCGACGGACGCGGACGCGTTTCCATTGGCGGTGGAATCGCACCCGAATACCGGCGCCAAGGCCATGGAACCTTGGTCATGGACGTTCTTGAAGCCAGGGCCGGGGAAAAAATGGCCCAACGGCACCCGGGCGTCGATTACACCATTGACGTGTGGGGAAACGCCCCGGGGCACAGTGCCGGAGCGATGGCGGTGGCACGCGGTTATGAGCCGGCGCGCTTTTTTCAGGACATGACCCTGGTGCCGGGAGATTTCCGGCCCCATCGACGGCCGGCCAGCGTCCCGGAGGACACCGTGCTGGTTCCATACTCCCCCGGCATCGCCGAGGCCGTCAGGCTCCTGGACAACGAGGCGTTTGCCGACCATTGGGGCTCGGCCCCCAAAAGCACGGATGAGTGGGTGGCCATGACGGGTGCGCGTTCTTTCAGGACCAACTATTCCCGGGTCCTGCTCGAGGGGCACGGAGAGGACCGGCCGGCACGCGCGCTCAGCCACGTGCTGGGCGCCGAATGGGTTGGCAAGGAGCTGTACATATCCCGCGTGGGCACCGCGCGGGCCGCGCGGGGCCTCGGGTATGCGGCATGGACGCTCTCCACGGTGGTCGCTGCGGCCTTCGGCGACGGATTCACCAAGGTGGACCTGTCGGTGGATGCCCAGAGCCCCACGGGGGCCCTGGGGCTCTACGAACGGCTGGGTTTCAAGGTGGTCCGCCGTGGGACGGTCTACCGAAAGGCCGTCGCGGCGCTCTGAGACACCACGGGCACCGCGGAAGGCAGGGCCCTGCGGGCCATCAGCCCAGAAGCGGCAGCAACAGCGACACGGCCAGCACGGCCATCAGGGTGGCGATGACGGCATCGAGAACCCGCCAGGACCTCGGGTTGGCGAAGAACCCCCGCAGGTAGCGCGCGCCGAAGCCCAGTCCGGTGAACCACAGCACGCTGGCCAAGGCCGCGCCGGTGCCGAAGACCCAGCGCCCGGTCTCGCCTTGGGCCGAGGCGATGGAGCCGAGCAGGATCACGGTATCCAGGTACACATGGGGATTGAGCCACGTCAGGGCAAGGGCAGTGAGGGCGACGGTGCGGCGCGGGGTCGGGGTCGCCGCGGTGCTGGCTTCCATCCCCAGCGGGCTGAAGGCCCGGCGGGCCGCAAAGTAGGCATAGGCAAGCAGGAATGCAGCCCCGCCGGCCCGGGCGACGGAAATGAACCACGGGGCCACCGCCAGCAGGGCGCCAAGCCCGGCAATTCCGGCGAAAATCAGCAGGGCATCGGACACCAGGCAAATCAACACCGTCGTGCGAACATGTTCACGTCGGATGCCCTGGCGCAAGACAAACGCGTTCTGGGCGCCAATGGCAACAATCAGCGACAGGCCCGTGGCCAGGCCGGATACAAAGGGGAAGAACATCACCAACCGAGACTAGGCGTTCCGCCAAAGACGTGTCGAGCTAAAGAATCTTAGTGTCCATTAGGATCGCTAACTATGGACTTCCCCGCGGAACAACTGCAGACCTTCAAGGCCGTCATCGAAGCAGGAACGCTGGAACGTGCGGCAAGGGAACTGAACATCACGGCCTCCGCGGTGAGCCAACGGCTCAAGGCCCTGGAAAGGCAGGCCGGAAGCGTGCTGTTCATTCGCTCGCGACCCATCCGCACCACCGGAAGCGGGGACGTCCTGCTCCGGTTGGCGCGCGAGATCCACATGCTTTCCACCGAGGCGCACCGGGCGCTCGGGCTTGAATCCGCCGACGGCCATGTTCCCCGCCGAACCGAGCTCAGCATTGCCGTGAACGCCGATTCCCTGGCCAGCTGGTTCGTCCCGGTGCTTCGGGGCTTGGCGGACCAGGAACTGATGACCTGCGAGATCCTGCGGCACGACGAGGCACACTCCACGGAGCTGCTTCGTTCGGGCCAGGTCATGGGCGTGGTGACCACCAAAAGCACCCCGGTCCAGGGATGCTCCTCGGTGCACCTGGGAGCCATGCGCTACCGGGCGATGGCCACCCCCGGATTCCGGGATCGCTGGCTGCCGGGGAACGACCACCGCGCCGAACTTGCGGCCGCGCCCATGGTGAGTTTCGACCGCACCGATGGCCTGCAACGGGGGCTGCGCCGAAAGATCGTTGGCTCCACCCGCGCGGTCGCGCCGGTGGAGCACTTTGTCCCGGACTCACGCGTCTATGTTGCCTCGGTGGCGGCCTCGCTGGGGTGGGGCATGATTCCCGAGATCCAGGAACCCGACGACGGTTCGCTGGTCAGCCTCCACGCGTCATGGACCAGCGAGGTGCGGCTCTACTGGCAACGGTGGAAGGTCCCCTCCAAGGCCCTGGACCTGCTCACGGCGCTGGTCCTGGAAGCGGCCCGGGACGCAGGGCTGGACCGGGAGCCATAAGGCCGGGGCAAAAGAAGCTACTGCCAGGTAACCTCCGCGGCTAGGCTGGGCCCATGAGCAGCCGGAACACCGCCAGGCCCAGGACCGCGGCCTCGATCCTCAACGCCCTGCCAACGGCCGTGCCAAGGATCGCGGGAAACCCCCGGGTGGTGCGGCACGGGATGTCCCTCTGGCCGCCGTTCTGGGGCGCCGGCATCAAGGTCAAGCACATCTCCGCCGACTGGCGCAGTGCGACGGTCGTCTTGCGCCAACGCCCCTGGAACATGAACTACGTCGGAACCCACTTCGGCGGATCACTGTTCGCCATGACCGATCCGTTTTGGATGATGATGATCCTGCACAACATCGGTCCCGGACACATCGTGTGGGACAAGAGCGGCGAGATCGATTTCCGAAAGCCCGGAAGCGGGACCCTGGCATGTCGTTTTGAACTGGGCCAGGCCCAGTTGGAACAGCTCAAGGAAGCGGTGGCCAGGGACGGGAAGGCCACGAAATGGTTCGCCGTCGACATCTTCGACGAATCGGGCCGGATCGTGGCGACGGTGCGCAAGGAAGTCTATGTACGTGCCAAGCACCTGGCGCCGGAAACCGCTTGAGCAGTACCCGGTGCACCATCGAAGTGGTGCTAGTTCCCTCCGCCGGGAGGGCCGATGAACAGCAACACCGCGGTGATGGCGGCCACCAGAACGATGCCTGCCACCGCCGCCAGCCAGGGGCGGCGCAGGGCAAGGGCCTGGATCTTCTCGATGGGGCCCCGCGGGGTGTCCCCGCCCGGGGCCAGGCGCCACGTGTCGCTGAGCAACCCGCGTCGCAACATCGCCCGCTCAAAGGGGAGGGTGGCGAAGGGAACGACCGCGGAGGCCAGCCCAAGAATGCCGCGACCGGCACTCCAGCGCTCGTTGGCCCAGACGAAGATGGTCACCAGGCCGTAGGCAATGAACACCACGCCGTGGAACATGCCGAAGATGCGGACGTAGATTTCCGGTCCCACGCCGTACTTGATGACCATGGCGATGATCAGCAACGCCCAGGTGACCATTTCTGCGGCGGCCAGAAAGCCGTACAGGCGCTTCGGGGAAAGCTTGGAAGTGGCAGTGGCCGAGGGGGTACCGGCAAGATCGTGGCGAACCATGGGTGTTTGGCGTGCCTTTCTGGAAGTTGGCGTGAACGGCGCACGCGGCGGGGCTAAGTTGCCGGGCCTTGGAAGGAAATTCCCGCGGGAGCCGCCGGCGTTCCCTGGGGAGGGAACCCGGGACAGGGAACGCGGCCGCCTGCGGCAGGGCCCGGGGCGGACAGGCCATCGGTGTCTTCTAGGACCGGCCGGTGGTCGGGTGGTGGGTTGCGTTGCGGGCCCGAAGGCCGGGTGCTAGCGCCACCCCGTGGTCATGAAGAAACCAACCATGGCAATGCCGAAGCCGATCACGATGTTCCAACCGCCGATGCCGGGGATCGGAAACGCGGTCTGGGCAAGGTAGTAGACCATGATCCAGATGAGTCCCAGGATCATCAGGCCGAACATGACCGGCTTGTACCACTTGGGCATCGGCTTGTCGTAGGCCGCCGTGTCGCTGCCGCCCTGTGGCTTGCGGTTCTTCCGACGGGTCTTGGATTCAGGCACTGCTGCTCCTTGGGTCTTCTGCCGCCGGCACGATCCAACGGGCACGTGTCGAAACGGTAGGCTAGGTAAGTGTGTGTCGTCAGGGAACTGCTTCCCAACGTCACGCTTTGATCCAATACTATCCGCTCAAACTGGACGCCGCCGGGTATCGCGGCGTCCCACGTGGCAGTGAGGGAACTTCGCATGACTCGATCCGCAGTGCGGGCGCGGACCAGGCCAACGGTGGGCCAACGCCTGCTGGGCGGGTTCGGTGAAACCCTCATCACCCTTGGCATCATCCTGCTGCTCTTTGTCGGCTGGGAATTGTGGTGGACCAACATCGACGCGGACCGTGCGCAGACGCAAGTCACCTCGGAATTCGTCCAAGGCCTCCAGGTTGGCCCGGGGGACGGAACCAGCGCTCCGGAAAAGGATTTTGGCCCGGCCCCCATCACCGAGATCCCTGACGGGGAAACCTTCGGCGTCTTCTACATCCCGCGTTTCGGCAGCAATTTCGCGCACCCGGTGACCAACGGCGTGGGCATGGACGTGCTCAACAACGTCGGCATCGGCCACTACCCCGACACCCAGGAGCCCGGCGAGCTCGGGAACTTTGCCGTGGCCGCGCACCGCCAGACGCACGGCCAGGTGTTCTGGAACATCGACAAGTTCCAGGCCGGGGACAAGATCTACCTGCAGACCCGCAAGGGCTTCTACACCTATGAATGGCGCGACACCGAGATCGTGCATCCCTCGCAGGGCGAGGTGCTGCTGCCGGTGCCGCACGACCCGGGTGCCAAGCCCACGACCTCGATGCTGACGATGACCAGTTGCCACCCGCCATTCACCACCCGCATGCGCATCATCGCTTACGCGGAGCTGGAATCCTGGCGTCCGGCCGATGCCGGTCCCCCGGCGGAAATCGCCGACCTGGTGAAAAAGACGATGGAAAAGTAGGACACGGACACATGTACGCATGGATTTTCAGGACCCTGCCCGGTCCCCTGTGGTTCCGCATCATTTTGGCACTGGCGCTGGTCGCCGGCGTCGTACTATTGCTGATGAACTATGTCTTCCCGTGGCTGAGCCAGTACAGCCCCTGGACCGAATCAACGATTGGCCTGATGCTGCTGTGAACGCCCCCAAGATCCTGGTGATCGACAACTACGACAGCTTTGTCTACACCCTGGTGGGGTACCTGCAGGAGCTGGGCGCCAAGACCACCGTGATCCGCAACGACGACCTGTCCCTGGCCGAGGTCACTGAACTGGCGCAGGCACGCGACGGGGTCCTGGTCTCCCCCGGGCCCGGCACCCCGGCCGAGGCCGGTGTCTGCATCGAGGTGATCAAGTGGTGCGGGCAGCAGCGCAAGCCGATGCTCGGGGTCTGCCTGGGCCACCAGGCCCTCGCCGAGGCCTACGGCGGGGTTGTCACGCACGCCGAGGAACTGATGCATGGCAAGACCTCCCCGGTCTTCCACCACGGGCACCCGGTCTTCGCGCACATCCCCAGCCCGTTCACGGCCACCCGGTACCACTCGCTGGCTGCCGTGCGATCGAGCATCCCGGAGATCCTGGAAATCACCGCCGAGACCGAAAACGGGGTCATCATGGGACTGGCCCACCGCGACGCGCCCCTGTGGGGCGTGCAGTTCCACCCCGAGTCGGTGCTCACCGAGGGCGGCTACCAGATGCTGGGCAACTGGCTCGAATCCCTGGGCCTGGCCGGGGCGGCCGCGCATGCGTCAACGCTCAGCCCGCTGATCCGGGATGCCGGGGCCTGAGACAAGACCCGCAGCCAGAAGAAGAAGGGTCCCTGCCCGTGAAGATCATTCACGGTCAGGGACCCTTCTTGCTGGAACCGGGCTTCGCCCCCGCTACGGGGTCGGTGTGGGGCTCGGTGTGGCCTGGCCGCTTGGCGTGGGCGTGGTTTCCGGCGGCTGCCCCGAGGTCGAGGGCGCCTCGGAGGAAGTGTCCGTCGGTTCGGGCTCGGCCGGCTTCACGGCAACCGTGACCGTGATGGTGCCGCCCTGCGGGGAAGTGCTGACATCACCCGTGGAGGACTTCTGCGCGATGATCGTCCCGGGTTTCACCACCGCGTTCTCCTCCTCGAGGACTTCGATGCGCAGACCGACCTTCGGATCCTCCAGCGCCTCGGTGGCCTCGGGAACCGTCATGTCGATGAGCCGCGGAACCTCCACCAGCCCGGTGGAAAGGACCAGATCGATCGTGGTGCCGACCTTGACGGTCTTGCCCAGCTTCGGCTCGGTGTTCACCAGCCAGTCGGTGGGGATCGAGGGATCGTTGACCCGGGAGACCGAACCGATCTCAAAGCCCAGGTCCTGCAAGGCCTGGCGGGCCCCGGCCTCGGATTGGCCGGCGAGCCCCGCGGGCAGGACCCGCGACTCGGGCCCCTTGGAAACCATCAGGCGCACCGTGGAACCCTTGCGGACATCCCTGGTGGCGGCGGGATCGGTTTCCACGACGAGCCCGCTCTTGACGTCGTCGTCGAAGACCGTCTCGACCTTGGACACCAGCTGCAGCTCGGTCAGTGACGCCTCGGCCTTGGCCTGCGTCATCTCGACCAGGTTGGGAATGGTGACGGGGGCGTTGCGTTCCGCCTCCGCACGCATCCAATTGTAGAAAAAGAGGCCGGAAACCACCAGGGCGAGGGCCAGGACCAGCGAAATCGCAATGGTCCAGGTGCGCCTGGATTTCGACCGTTGCTCGTCGCGTTCGCGCCGCAGGTTCTGTTCCCACATCGGACCGGCGTCCCAGCGCTCGTCCCCGGGCACCGGTTCCAGATAGCCGGTGTGGGTCAGCGGTGCCTGGGCGCCGGTGGCCGGGGACCCCGGCGAGGGGAATCCAGGGGCGGCCAGCGCGGCAACCGTCGCCTGCTCCTCGGCCTGGGCCTGGGACTGGGGCATCGGCGCGGTGAGTTCCTCCGGGGCCAGGGCAATCCCGGCGCGGGCGTTGGCAAGGGCCTTGGCAAACGCGGCGGCATCGTCGTAGCGGTCCTCGCGGTCCTTGGCCAGGGCCTTGAGCACCACGTCGTCGAAGATCGGGTCCAGCTCGGGCACCAGGGTGCTGGGGGCCGGAGCATGCTCGCCCACGTGCTGGTAGGCGACCGAGACCGGCGAATCCCCGGTGAAGGGAGGCCGTCCGGTGAACAGTTCGTAGAGCAGGCAGCCGGTGGAGTACAGGTCGGTGCGGGCGTCCACGGCCTCGCCGCGGGCCTGCTCCGGGGAAAGGTACTGGGCGGTACCCACGACCGTCTGCGTCTGGGTCATGGTGCTGGCGGAGTCGGCCAGGGCGCGGGCAATGCCGAAGTCCATGACCTTGAGGTTGCCGCGTTCGGTGACCATGATGTTGGCCGGCTTGATGTCGCGGTGCACGATCCCCATGGAATGGGAATGCTCCAACGCCTCCAGCACCCCCAGGACATACTTGATGGCCTGCTCGCGGGTCATTTCCCCGGACTTGATGAGGTCCCGCAGTGTGCGCCCGCGGACGTACTCCATCACGATGAAGGGCAGCTCAACGGTCGAACCGGAAACCACCTGTTCCTCTTCGCCGGTGTCGAAGACTGACACGATGTTGGGGTGGTTCAGCCCGGCCACGGCCTTGGCCTCGCGCCGGAAGCGCGCCTGCACCATGGGGTCGCGCGCCATTTCGGCACGCAGGAGCTTGATGGCGACCTTGCGCCCCAGGACCTGGTCGATGCCCAGGTGCACGTCGGCCATGCCGCCGCGCCCAATGAGCTCCTTCACGACGTAGCGGCCGTTGAGAATCCGTTCCTCGGTCACTGTGAAACCACCGTCATCGCCTAATCCGTCGACGGGCTCGGGCCCGTGGATTGGCCCTTGCCCTTGCCGGGACCGTCCGCGGCAGGTGCCGAGGTCTCAGCGGCCGGGCTCGAAGGCGCGGTCGTGGACGGGGTGGGCTCCGACGGACCCAGGGACAGGATGTAGGTGACCGTGGAGCCGGGCTCGACCTTGGTGCCGCCAGGCACGCTTTGGCCGATCACGGTTCCCTTGGCCAGCGGGCTTTCCTGGGCCTCCCCTTCGTTGGGCACCAGGCCCAGCGCTGTCAGCGCCGCGGCGGCCTGCTCGCCGTCGTTGCCATACAAATCGGGCACCGAGACCTTTGCCGGGACGGCATAGGTCAGCGTCACGGTGGAACCGACGGGCAGCTCGCCGACGGGGGAAACCTTGATGACAGTGTCCGCAGCCTCGGAGCTTTCCTTGCCCACGGACTCCACCGTGAAGCCTAGGCCTTCCAGGGTCGCGGTGGCATCCTTGTAGTCCTTGCCCAGGAATTCGTTCTGGGACACCGTCACGGTGGACGGGGCGGTGCTGGTCGGGGCGCTCGATCGGGTCGGCGTGGTTTCGGTTTCGCTCGGCTCGGTGCTGGGTGACGAGGATTCCGTGGTCGGGGCCGTGGTCGTGATGCTTGGGCTGCTTTCCGGGGTCTTGTTTCCGGTGAGCATGGGCAGCAGCCAGGCTCCGAGGATCGCGAGGATCACCAGGGCGATCAGCGCGATCAGCGGTGTGGTCCAGGGGCTGCGGCCCTTCTTGGCCGGGGTGCGCCGGTCGGCGACCTCCTGCTCGTGGACGCCAACGGGTTCTTCCTCCCACTGCTGGGATGCCCCCATGAAGGAATCGAAGTTCTGCTCGTCGTCCTGTGCCTGCGGCGCGGGAACCTGCGGCAGGGCATTGGTGGCCGGTGCCGGCCCGGCAACCGTCGGGTCGACCGGGGGAAGGGCAACAGTCGCGTTGCCTTGCGTGATCGGCGTCTGGCTGATGGCCTGGGTGGCGGCATCGGAGCCCGAGAAGAGCAGCATGCCGGGCACGGCGAGCGTCGCAGTCTCCGGGTTTCCGGCGCGGATGGCGTCTGCTGCCACCGCGAGGGACTCGGCGTCGGCCGGCCGGTCGGCCGGGTCCTTGGCCAGCATCGACATCACCAGCGAGCGCACCGGCACCGGAATGTTTTCCGGCAGCGGCGGCGGGGTGTCGTTGACCTGGGCCAGGGCGATGGCGATCTGCGATTCGCCGGTGAACGGGCGACGTCCGGCAAGCAATTCGTAGCCGATCACGCCCAGGGCATAGATGTCGGAGCTGCCGGTGGCCTGCTGGCCGGTGGCCTGCTCCGGGGCGAGGTACTGGGCGGTGCCCATGACCTGGCCGGTGGCCGTCAGCGGGACCTGGTCGGCAATGCGGGCAATGCCGAAGTCGGTGATCTTCACGCGTCCGTCGGGGAGCATCAGCAGGTTGCCCGGCTTCACGTCGCGGTGCACCAGTCCCTGGATGTGGGCGGCGGCAAGCGCCTTGGCGGTCTGCGAAATGATCGACAGGGTGCGGTCGGGAGAGAGCACGCGCTCGCGTTCGATGATGGTCGACAGCGGCTGGCCGGGAACCAGCTCCATGACCAGGTAGGCGGAACCCTCTTCTTCCCCGTAGTCGAAGACGCTGGCGATGCCGTTGTGGTTCAGCAGTGCGGTGTGGCGCGCCTCGACGCGGAAGCGCTGGAGGAACCCGGGATCCCCGGTGTATTCCTCCTTGAGGATCTTGATTGCCACCAGGCGGCCAAGGACCTGGTCCCTGGCCCTCCACACCTCACCCATGCCACCTATGGCAATACGGTCGGTCAGCTTGTATCGACCGCCCAGGGTGATACCGGAAATTGGCCTCACTGGTTGAACACCGCCTCTAGAATCTTCTTCAGGTTGGGACTGGTCAACGAGGAACCAGTCTTGAAATCAATCTTTTCAAAAACTATTGTCACAGCCACCTGCGGGTCGTCCGCCGGGGCGAACCCGGTGATCCAGGAGTTCACCAGAGGTGGGCCGCAAGGATCGGTCGTACAGGGAACCACCGAGGTTCCGGTCTTCGCGGCGACGTCCAGTCCCGGAACCTGCGCCCGGACGGCCGTGCCGCGCTTGACCGGACCGCGCATCAGGTCGGTGACCTGGTCTGCGATGTCCTTGCTGGTCGCGGTGCTGAATTCCTTGGGCTTGCTTTCGGAGAGCACCCGCAGGTCCGGGGCGATGACCTGCTTGATCAGGTTCGGTTCCATGATCACCCCGTCGTTGGCGATGCCCATGGCCGCCATGTTCATCTGCATGGCCGTGGCCCGCACATTGAATTCGCCGATGACCGACTGGCCGAGTTCCGCGGGGCTGAGGTCGGGCGGGAAGACGCTCGGCTCCACCCGCAGCGGGATCTTCACCTGCTGGCCGAAGCCGAAGCGTTCGGTGACCTCCTCGTAGGGGGCCTTGCCCAGCTTTTCGCTCATCTGCACGAACGGGGTGTTGCAGCTTTGCGCCACGATCTCCGCGAAGCTCGCCTCGGGGATGGCCGCGCAATTGCCGCCGTAGAAGTTTCTCAGCGGCGTCTTGGTTCCCGGCAGGATGACGCTCGAAGGGTTCTTGAGCACCGTGTCGGCGGTGTACTGGCCCGATTCCAGGGCCGCGACCATGTCGAAGATCTTGAAGGTGGAGCCCGGGGCGATGAGGTTGTAGATGGCCGGGTTCCGGTACGGGCTCAGGTCCTTGGTGTCGGAGAGCTTCTTCATGTTCGCCGCGGCCTGCTTGGAGCTGTGCACGGCCAGGAGATTGGTGTCGTAGCTCGGCTTGGAGGCCATGGCCAGGATGTTTCCGGTCTTGGGCTCCGAGACGATGATGGTTCCGCGGGTCCCGTCCGGAATCAGGCCGTAGACGAATTTCTGCAGCTGGCCGTCGATGGTGAGCTCGACCGAGGCACCCTCGTTCTCCTTGCCGGAGAACAGGTTGACCAGCCTGTCGAAGAACTGGTCCTGGCTCTGGCCGGTCAATTCGTCATTCATGACCGATTCGAGCTGCGTGGATCCGTTGGCCAGTGAGTAGAAGCCGGTCAGGTGGGAATACAAATCGGGGTCGGTGTAGACGCGCTGGTACTTGAACTGTCCGTCGGTGGCGACCGATTCGGCAATGGGCTTGCCGTCCACCAGGATTGCACCGCGGGGCAGATCGAATTCCTTGAACAGCTGGCGGTTGTTCAACGGATTTGCGTTGAGGTCCTTCGCGGCAAAGAACTGCACGTAGCTCAGCGCACCCAGGCTCAGTACAAAGAGCAGCATGACGGCGATCCAGGTGTTGCGGATGGCTTGGTTCATCGCTGTGCCCCCTTTCGCGGTGCAAGGAGGCCGGGCGAACGGCGAGGTGCCTTCGTGGCGACCTCCGCGGTGGCCGAAACCCCGGAAACCATGGGGCGGCGTGAATTATGGGAAATCAACAGCAGCAAGGCGACAATGATCCAGTTCGAGAGCAGGGAGGAACCGCCGGCGGCCATGAACGGCGTCGTCAGGCCGGTCAGCGGGATCAGTCGGGTCACGCCGCCGATGACGACGAAGCACTGCAACCCGAGGGTGAACGAGAACCCGGTGGCCAGCAGCTTGCCGAAGGTGTCGCGCGAGCCGAGGGCGGCACGCATGCCGCGGCTGATCAGGATCAAATACAGCAGCACGATGGCGGAGATCCCAATGAGGCCAAGTTCCTCGCCCAGCGAGGCGACAATCATGTCGCTGTTGGCCAGGGGCACCATGTAGGGGCTACCGTTGCCCAGCCCGGTGCCCATCAGCCCGCCGTTGGCGAGCCCGAAGAGCCCCTCGACGATTTGCCGGCTGCCGCCGATTGCATGGTAGATGTCGGGGTCGAAGGCGTTGAGCCAGCCGTCGATCCGTCGGGTCACGTGGCTCATGGTCAGGTAGGCGAAGGTTCCGCCGCCGACCAGCATCAGGGTCCCGATGACGATCCAGCTCACACGAGCGGTGGCGACGTAAATCATCACCATGAACAGCCCGAAGAAGAGGATGGAGGAACCGAGGTCGCGCTGGACGACCAGGACGCCGATGCTGACCAGCCAGGCCACGATCATCGGGCCGAGGTCCCGGGAGCGGGGCAGCTGCAGCGGGCCGACCTTCCGGCCGGCCAACAGGATCAGTTCCCGGTTCGAGGATAGATAGCCGGCAAAGAATATGGCCAGGGTGATCTTGGCAAGCTCGCCGGGCTGGAAGGAAAGCCCAAAGAAACGCACCCAGATCCGTGCACCGTTGATCTCCACGCCCAGTCCCTTGATCAGCGGGAGCAGGAGCAACAGCACCGAGGCCGCCAGGGCGATGTAGGTGAAGCGGCGCAGGACGCGGTGGTCGCGGATGGTCCACAGGACGATCATGGCCACAACCATGGCAACGCCGGTCCACATGATCTGGCGGAAGGCGGTGTCGTCGGTCTTCGCCAGGTCGATGCGGTGGATCATGGCCAGGCCGATGCCGTTGAGGGCAACCGTCACCGGAAGTATCACCGGATCTGCATATTTCGCCCAGATGCGCAGGACTATGTGGAAGACCAGGGCAAGCCCGACCAGGATCAGGCCCTGGGAAATGAATTCCTGGCTCAATCCGTCATCGCTGTTGATGCCCACGAGGTAGTAGGCACCCATGGCGACGGCCAGGGCCAGCAGCAGCAGGAGCAACTCCATGTTGCGCCGTGGGACCGGCGCGGTTTCCAACTCGCTCACGGTTTGATCTCCTGACAGTACGAGGGCAGGACCGGCAAGGTCCCGGCCGCACCCGGATTTTCCGGAACGACCACGGGGCAGCGTTGCTTGGCTGTCACCAGCAGCTCCCCGACCATGGTCTGGGCATGTGCCAGGTCCCGCGCCGGGAGAGCGGAATCAATGCGCTGCTGCGTGTATTGCGGAAGTGCGTCCAGGGGAATGTCGGTCACGGTGTCAACATGCGAGAGCTTCAACGGTCCGAGGTCCTGCGAGACGCCCTTGAAGATGGCCACGTGGCCGTCTTGGTTGCCCACGAAGTACTGGGTCTGCGTCCACAGGTAGCCCCAACCGCACACCGCGGCAAGGATCAGGGTCATCAAGGCCAGGAACGTCGGGACCAGCCAGCGCCGCGGGCGCCGCGAGACGGACTCGTAGTCGTCCTGTTCCCCCGCAGCCTGGGCGGCCGGGGTCTTGTGCGTGAGTATTGCCGCGGCGCGCTTCTCGCCCGAGCGCTGGGTGACGATCGGGATCTTGCCCGACTGGGTCGCCAGCTCGGCTGCGCCAACCAGGAGGTGGGGCCGCTTGGACATCTCGTGGCGGATCAGCGCCGCACTGGCCTCGAGGTCGCCCTCGGCGGCAATCGTCAGCTGCCCGGTGTCCGGGGCCGGTTCGTCGACGGCGACCAATTCCTCGGTCGGGGTCGGGACGGTCTCGCCGTTGTCCTCCACGACCTCGAAGACGACGATGGTGACGTTGTCCGGGGAGCCATGGGCCAGCGTCGTTTCGACGAGGTCCTCGACGGTTTCCTCCAGGGAGGCGGTGCCGCGCATGATGCGTTCGGTGATGGAATCGGGAACGACGGCGTTCAGCCCGTCGGAGCAGAGCATCCAGCGTTCCCCCGCCTCGACGGGGTACTGGTTCACGTCGAGTTCCGGGCTCGCATCCGAATCGCCGAGCACGCGCAGCAGGACGTTCTTGTGCGGATGCATCTCGGCTTCCTCGGGCCGCAGGCGGCCCTCGTCGACGAGTCGCTGGACGAAGGTGTGGTCGTGGCTGACCTGCTCAAACACACCGTTTTTCAGGCGGTAGGCACGCGAGTCGCCGATATGGGCGAATTGCAGCACGTTGCCGGTGAGCAGCATGGCGGTGACGGTGGTTCCCATGCCCGAAAGCTTGGGATTGGCGCTGACCAGGTCGTTAAGGACCAGGTTCGCGGCCTGGATCTCGTCGGGCAGCACCGTTTCGGCGTCGGGCGTCTCGGGGACGTCCAGGTGGACGAGGTCCAGCACGGTGGAGGCGCTGGCGACGTCCCCGCCGACGTGTCCGCCCATGCCGTCGGCCACGACGGC
This sequence comes from Arthrobacter sp. UCD-GKA, assembly GCF_001863355.1. Taxonomy (NCBI): domain Bacteria; kingdom Bacillati; phylum Actinomycetota; class Actinomycetes; order Micrococcales; family Micrococcaceae; genus Arthrobacter; species Arthrobacter sp. UCD-GKA. The sequence continues at coordinate 47,814 of NZ_MOLR01000012.1, forward strand.
CAGGTAGCGTCCCACATAGGCGGAGTCGTCATTCTTGGAGCGGACCTTGCCAACATCGCTCCGCGCCGCAAACTTCAGCATCAACGCCATGTCTAGGGCCTCAGCTCCATGACGGTCTTGCCGATCCGGATCTTCTGGCCGAGTTCAACGGGCTGGGCGCGGGTCAGCTGCGCCTCGCCCAAAAAGGTTCCGTTGGTGGAACCGAGGTCTTCGATGAACCAGCGGGTTCCCTGCGGGAACAGGCGCGCATGGCGTCCCGAGGCGTAGTCGTCCTCGAGCACGATGGTTGCCTCTTGGGCGCGACCCAGCAGGATCGGACTGGCGGTGAGCTGGTGCTCGAGGCCGGTGAGCGGGCCTTCGAGGATGGCCAGGGTCTTGGCTTGCTGCTTGGCGGGGACCTCGGGCGGAGGCGCCAGCGAAGGGTCCTTGCGGATCTCCCGGGCGGTCGGTGCGCCCACGCGGGCCTTGCTGCCGATGGCGAGGTCGCGGCGAAGCGCGCCGACGATGCTCAGGACCAGCAGCCACAGCAAAATGAGAAATCCGAGCCGCAGCACGGTGAACACTAGGTCGTTCACGCACGGTCTCCTTGCGATTGGGGGACGAGTCGGAAGATGATGCGCGTCTGCCCCATGGCAATGTTGGAACCGTCATGCAGCTCCGTCTCGCCGACGATCTTCCGTCCGTTGACGAAGCTTCCGTTGGTGGACCCCAGGTCAACAGCCCAGGTCGAGGGGCCGCGCTGCTCGATCTTCAGGTGCCGGCGCGAGACCCCCGGATCCTCGATGGGGATGTCGGTGTCTGCCGAGCGTCCCAGGACGATGCTGGGGTGGTTCAGGGCATAGCGTTGGCCGGAAATGTCCAGCACGGGCTGCATCCTGGCCGCAGCGCGGGGCGGAGCGGACGGGGCCGGTGGTGCGGCGGGGGTGTTGTGGACCTCGGGGGTTGAGGCATCCGAGGTGGTGGCATCGATCTCGAAGCCTCCCGGCTTGAGTTCGGGATCCTTGCGGAAATTAACCTCGACGGCGCCCTGCAGGGTGTAGCCCTGGCTCTTGGCGTGGTCCAGGGCCGTGGTGCACAGCTCCCGGGCCAGGGGGGCACCCCATTCCCGGGCCCTGGCGAAATCCTCGTCCGCGAGGCGGATGATGAAGTGGTTCGGCGCGAGGGTGCGGGCCTGGGAGATGGTCAGCGACTTCGCGTCCATTTGGTTGCGCAGGCGCGAAGCGATTTCGACGGGCTTGACTTCGGAGCTGCCGGAGCCGCGGAAGACGCTGGTGACAAGCTTTTCAAGTCCGCGTTCAACATTGTCAATGAGACCCATCGCTTCGCTCCCTTCCTGGTTCTAACGCGTGTGGTTCCACGGTTTATGGCATTGCGTCGCAGGGCATGGTTGCCCTACGCATTGTTCGATACTACTTGTCTTGCATTTTCTGTGGGGCTAAATGTGGTGAAACCGGCCCTCTGATCAGGAACGAATGGCCGTCTCCAAAGGTTGCTGAAGAGTGGCTCTGATCACAAAGTACCCCTCGATTAGTTGTTCGGGGCGATCTGTGTATATTATTGATCTCGCTGTTGAAGTCAATGACGAAAACAGCAGTGAATATGCGCGAGTGGCGGAATTGGTAGACGCGCTGGCTTCAGGTGCCAGTGCTCGCAAGGGCGTGGGGGTTCAAGTCCCCCCTCGCGCACATATGAGAAACAACCCCCGGTCTTCGGACCGGGGGTTGTTTCGTTAATTTCATCCAGGGTTCATCGGGGCACATACGGATGGACAGTGGGCGGCCTGCCCCGGTTCCTGCAAACCGTGCCTCCGCCGGAACCGGTGGATACCTGCCTAGGCGGCGCTGGTTGTCCCCGACCCCCGATCCATCTCCACGGCCATGGAGATTGCGGGGTTCGGGAAAAACAGCGGATAGGTGAGTCCTGCGATCGCGGCTCCCACCAAAGGCGCCACGATGAACAACCACACCTGTCCCAGCGCTGCCGGACCGGCAAACCATGCCACGCCCAGTGAGCGGGCGGGGTTCACCGAGGTGTTGGTGATCGGGATGGCGACCAGGTGGATCAGCGTCAGGGACAATCCGATGGAAATCCCGGCGAAGCCCTTGGGGGCCCGCCCATCCGTGGAGCCCAGGATGACATACAGGAAGATCGCCGTGAGGATTATCTCCGCGAGCAGCGCGGAGAGCATCGAGTAGCCGTCGGGGGAGCGGTCGGCATAGCCATTGGAGGCAAAGCCCGAGGTGACCGGATCAAAACCGTGCTTGCCGGCGGCAATGGCAAAGAGTGCCAGCCCCGCGACCGAGGCACCGAGGACCTGGGTGATCATGTAGGCGGGAACGGCCTTCCACTCGATGCGCCCGGCCAATGCTGCACCAAAGGTGACAGCGGGATTGAAGTGGGCACCGGAGATGTGGCCTACCGCGTAGACCATCACCAGGACGGTCAGGCCGAACGCCAGGGCAACGCCGAGGAACCCGATCCCCATGTTGGCGGTGTTCGAGGAAATGACCTTGGCGGAGAAGATCGCGGCTCCGCAGCCGCCGAATACCAGGACGCCGGTGCCGAGGAACTCGGCCGCCAGGCGCGATGTCATGCTCTGAGGATGGGACATGTGAGTTGGCTCCATGATCACTAGCGCTGCACTGTTTTGGGTGACCCACGATAGTACGGTTGTGGTGCATTTGACCCCGTGAGCGGGGATTGATCCGTTAAAAGGTGTCACCGGCCTCCTTGCAGGGCGTTCGGCGCCGCGGATGTGATGCAAACACCGGCGATTTGGGGCAGGAGCCCACATCCCCATGCATAGACTGGGAGTCGTTCGATCTTTTCCGTAGGCAAAGAAGCATGTAGGGCAGGAGCAGTCAGCATCATGGCGTCTCAGACACCGCACCAGAACGTTTCATTTCCCTCCGAAGGGCAAGCAGCGCACGGCTACCTGGCGTTGCCCGAGGGCGGGCATGGTCCCGGCGTCATTGTCATCCAGGAATGGTGGGGACTGACCGACCACATCCGCGACGTGGCCGACCGGCTGGCGGCCGAGGGCTTCGTTGCCCTGGCACCGGATCTTTTTGGCGGCTCGGTGGCCCACGACGGGGCCGAGGCAGCCAAGATGATGTCCCAGCTTCCCGAGGAGGTCGGTGCGAAGCTGCTGGCAGGGGCGGTCGACTACCTCCTGGGCCTGGACGCCGTGACCAGCGCGACCGCGGGAACCATCGGGTTCTGCATGGGCGGCGGTTTCGTGCTGGCCCTGGCGGCGCAGCAGGGACAGAAGATTTCCGCGGCCGTTCCCTTCTACGGCGTCGGCCAGGGCGTACCGGAAAGCTACACGGGCGTGCGCGCCAAGATCCAGGGTCATTACGCCAACGAGGATTCGTCCTACCCGGTGGCCAGGGCRCGCGCCCAGGAAGAACAGATCCGCGCCGAATCCGGCACCGAGGTGACGTTCTTCTACTACGACGCCCCGCACGCCTTCCACAACGACGAGAACCCGTCGGGCAACTACCGGCCCGAGGCCGCGGCTGTGGCGTGGGGCCGGGCAGTGGACTTCCTGCGGCAGAATATTTCCTAACCAGTTTTTTACACCCAAATAACGGCCGCCGAACGGGTGGCCACAGCAAAAGGAGCGTCAGAACATGGCAGAAACCATCATCGTCGGTGTTGACGGCAGCGAGACAGCACAGCGCGCCGCCGAACGCGCGGCACGCATCGCCTCCAACATGGATGCCGAACTGGTCGTCGTGACCGCCCACACCTCGGACAACACCGAAGTCGTGAAGATCGGCACCGACACCTGGATCCTGGACGACGCGGAGCAGGCAGGAAAGGTCGCCGAGCAGTGCGCCGCAGGCCTGCGCATCACCGAGCCGACAGCCAAGATCACCGCAACGGCAGCCCACGGCAAGCCGCAGGAAGTCCTGGTTGCCGAGGCCGAGCGCCTCAACGCCACCCTGATCGTGGTCGGAAACGTCGGCATGAAGGGCCTGGGCCGCGTGCTCGGCTCCGTGGCCACCTCCGTGGCACACGCAGCCCCGTGCGATGTCTACATCGTCAAGACGGTCAAGTAGTCACCGCACCGTAGTTGAATCGTGGTTAGCTGCGGTCGCCCTTGGCGGCCGCAGCGTCACGCACACGCTTTTCCTCTGCCCGGACGGCGGCCAGCGAGGCGCGCTCTTCCTGCAGCCACACCGGACGGTCGGCGAGCAAGGCCTCGATCTGTTCGGTGGTCAACGCCTCGGTGATTTCGGCGCGGGCCAGGCCAGCGATCGAAACGTTCAGCTTGTGGGCCACCACGGGGCGCGGATGCGGGCCGTTGGCACGCAAGTCTTCGAGCCACGCCGGCGGGTTGGCCAGCAATTCGTCGAGCCCGGCCCGGGTGACCGGACCCTCCTGGAACTCGGCCGGAGCTGCGGGCAGGTAGATGCCCAATTTCTTTGCGGCAGTCGCCGGCTTCATGTTCTGTGGGGTTTTCTCGCTCATGTGCACTAGCGTACCGGTACGCTGGGGTGGTGACAGGACTAAAAATCGCCTATGTACCGGGCGTCACGCCCGGCAAATGGCTGACCAGGTGGAACGAACGTTATCCACAGAACCCGCTGCAGGCCCTGCGCTACGACGGGGAGGCGATCCTGGCGCGCCTGGACACCGGGGAATCGGACGTCGTCTTCGTCCGCTTTGCCACCGGAACCTCGCCGAAGACCCCCGCGATCCACGTGATTCCTCTCTACGAGGAGTCCCAAGTCGTTTGCGCAGCCAAGGACCACGACATCGAGCTCTACGAGGAGACGGTCCCCTACGCGGATCTCTCCGGCGAGAACTTCCTGGACCTGGCCGACTACCCCGAATCCGTGGGCGGGACCGCGATGGCCATGGAGGTCGCCTCCTCGGGCGCGGGCCTGCTGGTGCTGCCGATGGGCGTTGCCCGCCTGCACCACCGCAAGGACGTGGTGCACAAGGTGCTTGAAGGCGTCCCCGGCACCAGCGTCGGCATCGCCTGGCTGGCACCGGTGGGGGACGAACCCGCCGACCCGGTCATCGAGGAATTCATCGGGGTGGTGCGCGGCCGCGGGGAGAACTCCTCCCGGCAGGCCTCGGTGGCCCAACGCCAGCAGGAACAGGCGGTCGAGGCCCGCAAACAGCGCCAGAGCAGCCAATCCGAGGCGGCCAAGGACGCGAAGAAGGCCAAGACCAAGAGGAAGGCAGCCGCCTCCGGGTCCCGGCCCGGGGCCAAGCGCGGCGCAAAGCCCGCCTCCCGCGGCCGCAAGCGCTGATCCCTCCCTTCCGCATCGCCCAGGCCCGTCCGGCTCCCCGTTCCGCAGGGGGAGCCGGGCGGGCCTTCGTGTTCGGCGGCGCCGTCCGCCCGCTTTCGCCACCGCGTGCCACCGTGCCTGTGATGCGGGAAACATGAGACGCTGGTCGCAAAGCCAATCACAAGGGAGTGCACATGGATTTCGGGACCTACCGGACTTTGCTCGTTGAACAGCGCGACGAGGCGCTGGTCGTGACCATCAACCAGCCGGCGTCGATGAACGCGCTGGCCGCCGCCGTGGTCGAGGACCTCCACGCGCTCACCGGCGTGCTGGCCGACCTCGGCACCGACGCCAACTGGCCGGTGCGCGGGATCATCATCACCGGGGCGGGGGAAAAGGCCTTCGTCGCCGGGGCCAACATCGTGGAAATGAACTTGATGGGCCCTCAGGAGGCGCTGGCCTACGGCAAGCGCATGCACGAGGTCACGTTGCGCCTCGAGGCCCTCCCGGTTCCCGTGATCGCCGCGGTCAACGGATTCGCCCTGGGTGGCGGCTGCGAACTGGCCATGGCCTGCGACTTCCTCTACGCCTCCGCCAACGCCAGCTTCGGCCAGCCCGAGGTCAACCTCGGCCTGGTGCCAGGCTTCGGCGGTTCGGTGCGCCTGCAGCAGCGCGTGGGCATCGGCATGGCCCGCGAGCTGATCTACACCGGCCGGCGCATCAAATCGGCCGAGGCGCTGCGCATCGGACTGGTCAACCGGATTCTGGAAGACAACGCGGCGCTGCTGGAGGCCGCCCTGGCCACGGTCGCCGAGATCGCCTCCAAGGCTCCAACCGCGGTGGCCAACGTGAAGCAAGCGATCAACGAGATCGCCGGGCTGGACGTCGTCGCCGGGCTGGAGGCCGAGGCCCGCTCCTTCGTGAAGGCCTTTGCGACCGAGGATTCCGTGGTGGGGCGCGCGGCCTTCGTGGCCAAGTCCGCCCCCGAGTTCCCGGGCCGCTAATGCCGTTTACGGCCCCGCCGGCGCACCACGCCTACGGCCCGCACCCCAGCCAGTACGCCGAGCTGTGGCTCCCCGAAACACGCCTGCACCGGGTCATCGCCGTGATCATCCACGGCGGGTTCTGGCGGCAGGCCTACGGCGCGGAACTGGGCCGCCCGCTGGCCGCCGACCTGGCCGCGCGCGGCATCGTGTCCTGGAACCTGGAGTACCGGCGCACCGCCGGGGGCCAGGGCGGCTACCCGGAGACCTTCCACGATGTCGCGGCGGGACTCGATGCCCTTGATGCGGCGCTGGCCGCCGCCGGGATCCCGGACGGGCCGCGGATCGGGATCGGGCACTCGGCCGGAGGACACCTGGCGCTGTGGGCCGCGGGACGAAACCTGCTGCCCCCCGGCGCACCCGGGGCGTGCCCGCCGGAGGGCAGGACCCTTCAGGGCGTCGTATCGCAGGCCGGGGTGCTGGACCTGCAGCTGGCCCACGAACTGCACCTGAGCCACGGTGCCGCCGCCGAATTGATGGGCGCCACCCCGGAAGCCGCCCCGGGATCGTGGAAAAACGCGGATCCCGCGGCCCGGGCCCTGCCCGCGGTTCCGCTGGTGATGCTGCACGGGAGCAACGATGCGGACGTGCCGGTGGCCCTGGCCCGTTCCTTCGCCGCCCGCGCGCGCGCCGCAGGTGCCCCGGTGTCCTACCGGGAGCTGTCCGGGGACCACTACGGGCTGATCACCCCCGGGGACCCGGCCTGGGAAGCGAGCGTGGCGGCCCTGCTGGAACTCGAAGGGGCCCCCGCGCAACACCGCTGAGGTGGCCGGCGGGACGGAGAGCCGCGGCACACGCTGCGCCGCCGTTGGCTACCGACCGGTATATTGAAGTCGACACCCCCGAACCAAGGATGAGGAGCCCGATGTGCTGACGGTCATAGGCGAGGCCCTGGTCGACGTGCTTTCCGGCGGGATCAGCGCGCCGCGCTCCTTCGTCGGCGGCAGCCCGCTGAACGTCGCCGTCGGCCTGGCCAAGCTGGGGCACCCCACCACCTTCATCGGACGCTGGGGCAAGGACGAGTACGGGGTGATGATCCAGCAGTCGCTGGCCGCCAACGACGTGCGCTACATCTGCGGTCCCGACGACGCCCCGACCTCCACCGCGCGCGGGATCCTGGATCCCGTGGGCGCCGCCAGCTACACCTTCGACATGCACTGGGACCTGCCCGAGCTGCCCGCCGACACCCCGGCGCTGGCCGAGGCCCGGGCCGTGCACACCGGTTCGCTGGCCACGCTCGTGGAACCGGGCGCCTCCAAGGTGCGCAAGCTCATCGAGGCCGCCCGCCCGCACGCCACGATCTCCTACGACCCCAACATCCGCCCCTCGCTGGTCACCGACCATGCCAAGGCGGTGGCCGACGTCGAACGCTTCGTCGCGCTGGCCGACGTGGTCCGGGCCTCGGATTCGGACCTCGAGTGGCTCTACCCGCACCGCAGCGTCGAGGACACCGCCGCCGCCTGGCTGGACCTGGGCCCGGCGCTGGTCATCGCGACCTACGGTTCCGGCGGCCCCTGGGGGCTGGTGAAGGCCGGCACGGCGCGCACCGCCGCACCGGTGGTGGATGTCGCGGACACCGTGGGCGCCGGGGACTCGTTCATCTCCGCGATGATCTCCGCCCTGGAGTCCCGTGGGCTGCTGGGCAGCGAACGGCGCGAGCACCTGCACGCGCTGGACACCGGAACGCTCACCGAGATCCTGGACTATGCCGCCCGCGCGGCGGCGATCACCGTCTCGCGGCCCGGCGCAAACCCGCCGACCCGGCAAGAAATTTCCTGAGCACAGAGGCATGTGGGGGCAAACGGACATGGATGTGCGGCTGGTCGCCAGCGACCTGGACGGAACCATCATCCGCGCGGACGGGACCATTTCCGCCCGCACCATCGAGGCGTTCCGCCGCGCCCGCGAGTCCGGGATGCACATCGTCTTCGTCACCGGCCGGCCGATGCGCTGGCTGGACCCGGTGCGCCGGGCCTTCGGCCACCTGGGCACCGTGATCTGCTCCAACGGCGCGGTGCTCTACGACCTGGAATCCGAGTCCCTGATCTCCGCGGCGACCATCGAACCCGCGGCGCTGCTCGAGGTCCGCGACATCATCCTGCACGCCGAGCCCACGGCCACCTTCGCGGCGGAAACCACCCGCGGACTGCACCTGGGGGCCGGATTCGCCGAACCCGGGGACACCGAACGCCTCGGGGAAATCCGGGCGCTGGACCTGGGCTCGGCGGACCTGCAGGAGGCGGGCGTGGTGAAGTTCCTGGCCAAGTCCCGCACCCGGGACTCCGACGCCTTCATGGCCGCGGTCGCCGGGCCCCTGGCGCACCTGGTCTCGGTGACGCACTCCGCCTTCGATGTCGCGCTGCTGGAAATGGCGCACGTGGACGTGGACAAGTCCGTGGCGCTGGAAGCCTATGCGGCCGCGCTGGGGATCGGCGCCGACGAGGTCGTCGCGTTCGGGGACATGCCCAACGACCTGCGGATGCTCTCCTGGGCCGGGCACGGATACGCCATGGCCTCCGGACACCCGAGCGCGCTCCTGGCCGCCGCCAACCTGGCCCCGGGCGTCGAGGACGACGGGGTGGCCCGCATCCTGGAGGACATCCTGGCCGGACGCACACCGGAAACACGCTAGGCACACATCAACCAGGCCCGTTCCTGCGGGCGGAACCGACGGGGAAGCACACCATGATCGAGGCACCACGGGCCGGGACCGCACCGTACCTGCGCAACACCGCAGGCTCGCCGCTGGCCGGCTCCGCGCTGGCGTTCTCCCACCGCGGGTTCGCGCCGAACGGCGAGGAAAACACCCTCAAGGCCTTCGGTGCCGCCGTGGAGCTGGGCTTCGGCTACCTGGAGACCGACGTGCGCGCCAGCAAGGACGGGGTGCTGATGGTGTTCCACGACGAGGACCTGCGCCGCCTGGCCGGGGACAACCGCAAGGTTTCCGAATGCACCGCGGCCGAACTGGCACGGCTGCGCGTGGCGGGGGAACCGATTCCCACCTTCGACCAGCTGCTGGAGGGCTTCGGGCACGCGCACTTCAACGTCGACGTGAAGGATCCGGCCTCCGCGGACCTGCTGGCCCGCGCGATCCGGCGGCACGGGGCCGGAGACCGGGTGCTGGTGGCCTCGTTCAACGGGCGGCGCCGCAGGATGGTGCAGCGGCTGCTGGCCGCCTCCGGGGGCCCGGTGGCCGCCAGCCCCGGGGTGCTGGGGGTCGGTGCGGCGGCACTGCTGGGTCCACTCCTCCCGCTGCCGCGTTCCTGGTTCCGCAACGTCGCGGCCCTGCAGGTCCCCGAACGGCAGGGGGCCCTGAGGGTGGTGGGCCCGAATTTCATCCGCCATGCCCACGCCGCCGGACTGCAGGTCCACGTGTGGGTGGTCAACGAGGAAGCGGACATGCACCGGCTGCTGGAGATGGGCGTGGACGGGATCATGAGCGACAACGCCGACGTCCTGGCCCGGGTCATGGCCGTCCGCGGGATCTGGCCGCAGGACCGCCCGGCCGGCTGAAACCGCGCCGGCCGGCAACCCCGCGGCTCAGGCCGTGGTGGCCGCCAGCGAGGCCAGCGGTTCGAGCACCTTCGGCGCCCAGCGCTGCAGGGCCGGTTCGTCGGCCTCGGCCAGCAATTGCAGCCAGGTCTCGTGGGTGTGCAGCGGGGAGATCCGCAGGGCCGGGGCCACCAGGGCGTAGAGCTCGTCCGGGGACCCGTAGTCGTCCCACGCGGCAAGGTACGCACCGATGGCGGCGATGATCCGCGGGTCGTCGGCCGGGGCCCGGAAATCGATCCGCATCCGCTCGATGGGACGGGCCAGCGAGGCGAAGGGGTGTGCCCAGTGCGCATCGCCGAGGTTCAGGATCCGCGGTGCGGAGGTCTCGTCGGTGGGGGCGAAAACCCGGCGGCGGTCGAAGGAGCCGTGCTCCAGGCTCAGCGGGATCGGGCCGGCGATGAGCTGCGCGCAAGCTTCTTCGATGTCCTTGAGCGCTGCGAAGGCGTGGTCGGCGTCGCGGGCCGGGATGCCCAGCGGGTGTTCCGCGGGCAGCGAGGCATGCAGGGTGAGGGCGTTGTTGAACTCCTCGGGGATCCATGCGGGATCCAGGATCTGCAGGCCGGCGTCGAACAGGGCCTCCTCGCTGGGCACGAGCTCGCGCTGCAGCCCGCCGAGGGCGCCGAGCGCGCGGGCCCACAGCTCAGGGGTCGTGGCCAGCTCGTCGAGGGTTGCGCCGTAGTCGGGGGACAGCATCCAGCCGCGGTCCGGGTCGATCGCCAGCGGCATGACCAACCGGTCCGGGACCAGGGACGCGGCGGCGGCGGTCAACGGAGGCTCGAACAGCTGCCCGGGCGCCACGGCCTTGAAGAACAGCATCCCGGCGTCGGTGGGCACCCGCAGGTGCGTCGCGCGGATCGATGAAGATGCGTCTTGAAGTGCATCTATACGCTTGATGGAATATGCCTCGCAGGCCATGTCCACCCAAGAGAGCACCTCGGCGCGCCAACCGTCTTCCGTCCAAGTCTTAATCCACTGAGCCACGTGTTCCATGGTAGCCAGTGAATCGTCGGCTTTGCTGGGAGAGGGTCCCGGCGCACGTTGCGCGGGGCCTGCCTACCCCTTGGCGGAGCCGGCCATCAGCCCGCGCACGAAGTAGCGCTGCAGCGCGAAGAACACGGCCAGCGGCACGATCATGGCCACAAACGCCCCGGCGGTGAGCAGGTGCCAGTCCTGCCCGCGGCTTCCGGTGATCTCCGCCAGGAGCTTGGTGATCGGGGCGACCGCGCCGTCGGCGAAGATCAACGCGACCAAAAGGTCGTTCCACACCCAGAGGAACTGGAAGATCGAGAACGCGGCGATCGCCGGGGCCGTGAGCGGAAGCACGATCCGGAAGAAGATCTGCCCGTGGCTGGCCCCGTCGACCCGGGCCGCCTCGATGATCTCGTTGGGGATCTCGGCAATGAAGTTGTGCAGCAGGAAGATCGCCAGCGGCAGCGCGAAGATGGTGTGCGCGATCCACACCTGCGCGTAGCCGGCCTGCCCGAACGCGCCGATGACCGGGACCCCGAAGAGCTCCCCGGCGGCAAAGAGCCGCAGCAGCGGCACCAGCGCCATCTGGATGGGCACGATCTGCAGCGCGAAGACCAGCACGAAGAGCAGGTCCTTGCCCGGGAAGCGCATCCAGGCGAAGGCGTAGGCGGCCATGGTGGCCAGCACCAGCGGGATCACGGTGGCCGGCAGGGTGATCGCGATCGAGTTGATGAACGACCCGGCCATGGTCAGCTGCGAGTTTCCGGCCTGCAGCACGGCGGCGTAGTTGTCGGTGGTGAAACCCCAGTTCTGGAACAGGGTCCACCAGCCGGTGGTGCGCACCTGCTGCGCCGGGCGGAACGAGGAGACCAGCAGCCCGATGGTCGGGACGGTCCACAGCGCGGCAATGAGCAGGGCCGCAAGGGTGGCCCAGCGGTTGGTCAGCCGGGTCTTGGCCAGCGAGGCGGCCGGGCGGCCGCGCCGCACCCCGGGATCGGTTGCCGCGGGGGCCTCTTCGGTTCTGGCGAGCGTGGACATCAGCGCATCTCCCTTTGCATCTTGATCTGCCGGGCGTTGTAGATGACGATGGGCATCACCATGAGGAAGAGGATCACGGCGAACGCCGCGGAGCGCCCGGCCTCGAAGTTGCGGAACTGGGTGTACATCTCGTTGGCGATCACCGAGGTGTCGTTGGCGCCGGCGGTCATGGTGCGCACTATGTCGAAGACCTTCAGCGAGGCGATCGAGATGGTGGTCAGCACGACGACCAGCGAGGAGCGGATGCCCGGCAGCGTCACGTTGGCGAAGCGCTGCCAGCCGTTGGCCCCGTCAAGCTCGGCCGCCTCCAGCTGCTCGAGCGGCACCGCCTTGATCGCCGCGGAAAGGATCACCATCGCGAACCCGGTCTGCACCCAGATCAGCACGGCGATCAGCGCCACGGTGTTCCATGGGGATTCCTGCAGGAACTGCACCGGTTCCCCGCCGGCCCAGACGATCACCTGGTTCAGCAGGCCGATCTGCTCCGAGTCCGCGGGCCGCGCGGTGTAGACGAAGCGCCAGATGATCGAGGCGCCCACGAAGGAGATCGCCATCGGCATGAACACCAGGATCTTGAAGAACTTCTCCCCGCGGGACTTGTCGATGAACACCGCGTAGGCCAACCCGGCAATCGTGGACACCGCCGGGGCGATGAGCACCCACAAGATGGTGTTCAGCACCGTGCGGATGCCCGCGGGCTGGGTGAAGATCCAGATGAAGTTCTCCAGCCCCACGAATTCGGTGCCGCGGGAGTTCATGAAGGACTGCACGGTGGTCTGGATCGTGGGGATGACCAGTCCGGCCGCCAGCAGCAGCAGCGCGGGGGAGAGGAAGCCCACCAGCGCGAAGATGTACCCCGCCCCGTGCCGCGAGCGGTAGTCGAGCCAGAAGAGCAGCAAGCCCAGGAAGCCGGCGGCGACGATGGCCCAGGTGTAGGAATCCAGGATCGCGACCATCAGCAGCGGGAACAGGACGCAGGCGACGGCGCGGATGATCGTGAACCTGCGCCCGCGCCGCGGGGCCAGCTCGATGAGGAAGAGCAGCAGGAGCACCACGGCGCAGAACACCCCGATGATGATCGGGATCTGCGCCAGGGTGGGCAGCGTGCTGAGCCATTGCAGGAAGTTTGTCATGATGCGTCGGTGCCGGCCTTTCGAGGTGGCTGCCCGAGGTGCCCCGCGGTGGCGGGGTCACCTGCGCGCGATCCGGAGGCAATGCTGGAAGAGGCGTGCGGCCCGGGCATCGATGCCCGGGCCGGGAAACCGGGTGGGGTGGTGCGCCGGCGGGTCCGGGCAGTCGGGATGACCGCTCCGGACCCGACGGGCGCGGGTGCCGCGAGGCCCTAGGACGAGGGCCAGCCGGCCTCGATCGCCTTGAGCACCGTCTCGGAATCCGAGCCGTTGATCCAGTCGATCATGCCCTTCCAGAAGGTGCCGGCCCCGACGGAACCGGGCATCAGGTCGGAGGCGTCGAAGCGGAACGTCGTCGCCGGGTCCTGCAGGATCTTCACGGCCTCCTGCAGCAGCGGGTCGGACGCGTTGGCCGGGTCCAGGCCCTTGTTGGCCGAAAGCACCCCGCCGAGCTTCACGCGGGAGTTGGCCCACTCGGCGCTGGAGAGGTACTCCTGCACCTTCACCACCGACGGGTCGTCGCTGAAGGCTCCGACGATCTCGCCGCCGCCGGTGACCGAGTTGCCGGCCCCGTCCATCGACGGGGTCACGAAGCCCCACAGATCGGCGTCCGGGCCGACGGTGCCGCCGGCCTCGGTGACGAACCCGCTGAAGAACGACGCCTGGTGGTGCAGCGAGCAGTCGCCCTTGACCAGGACGTCGGCCACCGCACCGAACTCGGTGGCGTTGATGGAGGCCACGTCGCCGTAGCCGGCGTTGACGTACTTCGGGTTCTTCAGGATCTTTCCGACCTCATCGAGCGCGGACTTGATCTGCGGGTCGGTGAACTTCACCTCGTTGGCGACCCACTGGTCGTAGACGTCCTTCCCGGACTGGCGCAGCACCAGGTCCTCGACCCAGTCGGTGCCCGGCCAGCCGGTGGCGTCCCCGGAGCCGAAGCCGGCGCACCAGGGGGCCTTGCCCTTGTCTTTCTCGATCTGCGCGGTCAGGTCCAGCAGCCCCTGCCAGGTGGTGGGGACCTCGTAGCCCTTGTCCTTGAACTCGGAGGGCGAATACCAGATCCAGCCCTTGACGCTGGCCATCAGCGGGGCCCCGTACAGGGTGCCGTCCACGGTGCCGTACTTGGCCCAGTCCTCGGACCAGCCGGAGGCGACATTGGCCTTGACGCCCTCGGGCGCCGGCTTGAGGAACCCGCGGGTGGCCAGGTCCCCCAGCAGCCCCGGCTGCGGGAAGATCGCCAGGTCCGGGGCGTTGCCGCCCTGGGCACGCACGGCGATCTGGGTCTCGAATTCCTTGGAGGACTCGTACTTGATCTTGATGTTGTTTTCCTTGGACCAGTCGGCCCAGGACTGCTCCAGCAACTTGGCCTCGGCGTCGGCGATGGTGCCGTACAAGGTGACCTCCGACTTGCCCGTCGCCGCACCGGATTCGGTGCTGGCGGCGCTGGTTTCCGGGGCGCCCGGTCCCCCGCCGCAGGCGGTGAGCACCAAGGCTGCAACCCCCAGGCCCGCCAGCGAGGCATACGCCTTTCCCCGTCGTGATGTTTTCATCATTCCTCCTGCTCGGCCGGCTGGCCGCGGCCACCCGGTTCGTTATAGGAAGGGGAAGCGGTGAGCCGTCGGCCGCGAGCGCCGCAAGGGGGTGCCAGGCATCCAACGGGGGCGTGCCCCAGCGGGAACGAGGCCTCCCCGGTATGGACCACCGTGGTGTCCCCCATGAAGGCGAAGGGCCGCGGCCCACAGGGGACCGAAGCTCTTCTACTGCTCATCATGTAGAGCCGGCACCCGTTTTTCAAGGGTTTGGGGCAACATGACTGTTCGGGCAATGGCGAAGTGACTTGATCTTTTCGGGCCAGCGAAGCGCCGTGGGGCGGCCGGGCACCCCGCGCGGGCCGCGGGCGACACGGCCGGGACCCCCGGGGCGCTTCACGGGCGGGGGAACCGGTGGCTAGGCTGGAGTAAGCCGGGCCTGCCGGAACGGAAGCAATGCGGCGCATGCTCGCGCCGGAACCCTACGCGGCGCCGAAGCCGCAGCCAGAGAGATGGGAATCCAACACCATGCGTGAAGCCCTCGCCACCGGCGCCCCTTACCGTCGCCGTGACTTCAAGGCCGTGCTCTTTGACCTGGACGGGGTCCTGACCCCCACGGCCGAGGTTCATCGCGATGCCTGGGCGCAGCTTTTCAACGGCTTCTTCGCGGAGGCCGGCGTGACCCGCCCCTACACCGAGGACGACTACTTCGCGCTGGTCGACGGGCGCCCGCGTTACGAGGGGGTCGCCGCGGTGCTGGCGGATCGCGGGATCGAGCTTCCCTGGGGCCACGACACCGACGCGCCGGGCAGCACCAGCATCTGCGCGCTGGGGAACCGCAAGAACACGGTGTTCCGTGCAATCCTGCATTCGACGGGCATCGAGCCGTACCCCGGGTCGCTGGACTACCTGCGCCAGATCCAGGCCGCGGGGCTCGAGGTCGCCGTGGTTTCCTCCTCGCGCAACGCCGAGGAGGTGCTGGAGGCCGCGGGGCTGCGCGACGACTTTTCCGTGGTCATCGGGGGACTGCAGGCCGCCGCGCGCAACCTGGCCGGCAAGCCGGCCCCGGACACCTTCCTGGCCGCGGCCAGCGACCTGGGCTGGTCGCCCAACGAGTGCGTGGTCATCGAGGACGCGATCTCCGGGATCCAGGCGGCCGCGGCAGGCGGCTTCGGGATGGTGATCGGCGTGGGCAGGGACCAGCCGCACCGGGACCTGCGCGACGCCGGGGCCGACCTGGTGCTCGACGACCTGGACGAACTGGTCAACCAGCAGGCCCGCGACGACTGGGAGCTGGACGCCTGGTCCTACACCCGCGAGCATCCCCGTCCCATCGACCCGGGCGTGGAGCAGACTATCTTCTCGCTGGGCAACGGGTTTTTGGGTATGCGCGGGGATTCGCTGGGCATCGGGGAAAGCACCGAGGGGATGTTCATCAACGGGCTGCACGAGACCTGGAAGATCCGCCACGCCGAATCCGCGTTCGGGCTCGCCGAGGCCGGGCAGACCATGGTTGCGGCCCCCGATGCGCGCACCGTGCGGGTCTACATCAACGACGAGGCCCTGGAGATCGGGCGCACCGAGATCCTCAAGGACGAGCTGCGGCTGGACTTCAAGGACGGCACGCTGATCTCCGACACCCTCTGGCGCACCGCCCAGGGCCACCGGGTGATGGTGCGCACCCGGTCCATGGTCTCCTTCTCCGAGCGGCACCTGGCCCTGTTCCGCATCACCGTGCGGCTGCTCGACGCCCCCGCCCATGTCTTCGTGCAATCGGCGCTGATCGGCCAGTCCAATGCCCGGCCCGTCCCGACCCCGGCGGAGTCCGACGCCGGGGAGGTGCCCTTCGACCCGCGCAAGTCCGAGAGCAGCGGCGAGCCGTCGCTGCTCCCCGGCGGCACCCGGGACAAGGACGGGATCGCGGCGCTGAGCTACTACGTGCGCGGATCGAACATGTCGGTGGCCGCCGCGATCTCCCACGTGACCCGCATCGCCGGGGAGACCAGCGACTTCGTCGAGTCCTCCACCGTCACCCCCGAGCGCGTCGAGCACACGGTCTCCGCCTACCTGGAGAAGGACGAGGCGCTGCACATCGACAAGTTCGCCTCCTTCCACTCCTCGCGGCGGCACGACACCGCGGAGATGACCAGCCGCTGCGTGCGCGCGCTGAGCCACTTGGTCCCGCGCGGCGCGGACGAACTGTTCTGGGCCCAGCGCGAGTTCCTCACGGCGTTCTGGGAGAACTCCGACGTGGTGGTGCACGCGGCTGACCCGCTGCTGCAGCGCGCCGTCCGCTGGAACCTGTTCTCGCTGGCGCAGGCCTCGGCCCGCTCCGACGGGCTGGGGATCTCCGCCAAGGGGGTCTCGGGCACCGGCTACTCGGGGCACTACTTCTGGGACACCGAGATCTACGTGCTGCCGTTTTTGACCTATACCAACCCGCAATGGGCGCGCAATGCGCTGCGCGCGCGGGTCTCGATGATCCCCGCGGCCAGGCGCCGCGCGGCGACGCTGAACGAGCACGGCATCCTCTTTCCGTGGCGCACCATCAACGGCGAGGAGGCCAGCGCCTACTACCCGGCCGGCACCGCGCAGTACCACATCAATGCGGACGTGGTGTATTCGCTGGCCCGCTACGTGGGCGCCAGCGGGGACACCGGGCTGCTGCTGGGGGGCGGCGCGGAAATCGTGGTGGAGACCGCCCGGCTGTGGAACTCGCTGGGGTTCTGGCGCGAGACCAGCAAGGGGCGCAGCTTCCACATCCACGGGGTCACCGGCCCGGACGAGTACACCGCGGTGGTCAACGACAACACCTTCACCAACGTGATGGCGCGCTTCAACCTGAGCTACGCGGTCGAGCTGGTGGGCTACCTGGCGCGCGAATTCCCCGAGGACCACGCGCGCATCGTCGAGGAACTGGGCCTGGGGGACTCCGAGGTGCGGGACTGGCGCGATGCGGCCGCGGCGATGTTCATCCCGTTCTCCGAGACCGTGGGCATCCACCCGCAGGACGCCGGGTTCCTGAACCGCGAGGTCTGGGACATGCCGGGCACCGGCCCGGAGCACCGGCCGTTGCTGCTGCACTTCCACCCGCTGGTGATCTACCGTTTCCAGGTGCTCAAGCAGGCCGACACGGTGCTGGCGCTGTGGCTGCGTTCCTCGGACTTCTCCGCGGAGCAGAAACGCGCCGACTTCGACTACTACGATCCGCTGACCACGGGGGATTCCACGCTCTCGGCCACGGTGCAGGCGATCCTCGCCGCGGAGGTCGGCTACCGGGACCTGGCCTACGACTACTTCGAGCACGCACTGAACGTGGACCTGCTGAACCTGCACGGCAATGCGGCCGACGGGGTGCACGTGGCCTCCACCGGAGGGGTGTGGGCGGCGCTGGTCTATGGTTTTGCCGGGCTGCGCGACGACACCGGGGCCTGGCTCTTTGACCCGCGGCTGCCCGAGGACTGGGAGGGCCTGGAATTCAATTTGCGCCGCAACGACTCCTCGGTGCACTTCCACCTCACCGCTGACGCGTTGACCGCCTCGTTGCGGGCCGGGGACGACGAGGTGCACTTCTCGGTGCGCGGAGCCGCGCATGCGGTGTCCCCGCAGCATCCGGTGGTGTCCGTCCAGCTGCACGGTCAGGGCCCGGTGCTTCGGGGCGAGCCGTCCATCGAGGCGGTCTTTGCGCTGCAGCGCGACGACGGCTCCCCGCTGACCTCCAGCATCAAGAAGCTGACCCACGAGGAGGAGCTGGCCAACGAGCCGCCGATCACCATCATCGGGTAGCTTGCCGGCGCGGCCGCGGCACGAAAAACCGGGCGGGACCCCCGCGAGGGGGGTCCCGCCCGGTGCGGGTTGCCTCCCGCTAGCCGAGCTTGGAGTGCGTGGCCCCGCCGATGGCCTCGATCTCCGTCGGCTCGGTGCCGCGCACCTTGGCGATGGAACGCATCAGGTGGAAGACCACCAGCGTGGCTGCGGTGCCCAGGGCGATGCCGCCGAAGTCCATGGTGCCGATCGACAGGACGTTGTCCCCGAAGAGCGCGATGGCGATGATCAGCCCGGTGCCGGCGGTCATCAGGTTGATCGGGTTGGAGAAATCGACCTTGTTCTGCACCCAGAGCCGGGCGCCGACGATGGCGATCATCCCGTAGAGCACGATGCCCGCGCCGCCCGCAACCCCGGCCGGGATGGTGTTGATCAGCACGCCGAACTTCGGGAAGAACGCCAGCGCGATGGCCACGGTGCCCGCGATCCAGTAGGCGGCCGTCGAGTAGACGCGCGAGGAGGCCATGACCCCGATGTTCTCCGCGTAGGTGGTGGTGCCCGAGCCGCCGCCGAACCCGGCGATCATGGTGGCGGTGCCGTCGGCCATCAGCGCCCGGCCGTTCACGTCGTCCAGCTCGCGCCCGGTCATCAGCGCCACGGTCTTGACGTGTCCCACGTTCTCGGCGATCAGCACGAACACCACCGGCAGGAACAGCGTCAGGGTTTCGATGTGGAAGGTGGGTGCGGCGAAGTCGGGCAGCCCGAACCAGGCGGCCTGGCCGATGGCCGAGAAATCGACCTGGCCCTGCGCCCAGGCGGCGAGGTAGCCGACGATGATGCCCAGCAGGATCGACAGGCGCCCGAGCATCCCGCGGAAGAGCACCGTGGTGATGACGATGGCCAGCACCGTGGCGAAGGTGGTCAGCGGCACCTGCGTGATCTTGTCCGTGGTGGTGGTGGCCAGGTTCAGCCCGATCAGCGCGACGATGGTGCCCATGACCACCGGGGGCATCAGTGCGTGGATCCAGCCGGTTCCGGCCTTCTGCACGATGAGCCCCACGATGAACAGGCAGGCGCCGGCCATCACGATCCCGCCCAGGGCACCGCCCATCCCGTGCGTGGCCATGGCCCCGGTGACCGGCGCGATGAACGCGAAGGAGGACCCCAGGTAGGAGGGCACGCGACCCGCGGTGATGATCAGGAACAAAAGGGTGCCGACGCCGGTGAACAGCAGCGTGGTGGTGACCGGGAAGCCGGTGATGGTCGGCACCAGCACCGTGGCGCCGAACATCGCCATGACGTGCTGGACTCCCACGCCGACGGTCTGCGCCCAGGCGAGGCGCTCGTCGGGGGCCACCACCGTTCCGGGGGAGATGGACTTGCCGTCGCCGTGCAGGCGCCAGCCGATGCCGAATCGGTTGCTCATGGGGTGGGGCCTTCCGGGAAGGGGCGGGAGTCGGGCGTCGGGGGCGCGCGGTGCACAGCGCAAAACCCCCTCGTGCATTTTACCCGCCCGCCGCCCGGGGCCGGTGCCCCGGCACGTCCCGCCCCCGCGCGGCTACCGGGCAGCGACCGGTTCGCCGTGCCCGGCGGCGTCCGGGGCAAGGTGCCCGGACGCGCGCCGGGGTCCCGCTGCCGCCTCCGGGGCGTCGGCGGCGGTCTGCGCGAAGAACGCCAGCTCGTGGGCGCTGGAGGCCTCGAACGCACGCCACATCGCCGCCCGGGTGCGGGCATCGGCGCCCGCGTGCACAGCGGCCACCAGGTCGATGGCCGCCGCGGTGGCGGCGTCGAACTCCGGGGAGGAATAGGTGGCCAGCCAGTCGGCGTACGGGTGGCGGTCGTGGTTGGCCGCGGCCAACCGGGTGCCGGTGTCCTGGTAGATCCAGAAGCAGGGCAGCAACGCGGCGGTGAGCACCGCATAGTCGTCCCCGGCGGCCAGCAGGTGGTTCAGGTACGCGGTGGTGGTTGCCGAGGGCTCCGGGACCCGTTCGTCGAGCCGCCCGCGGTGCAGCTTCAGCTCCTCCTCGAGGCAGCCGCTGGCGGCCGCCGCCCAGAAGCGCTGCGAGGCGGTGTCCGGGGCCAGTTCCGCGGCCCGCGACATGGACCGCGCATAGGTGCGCAGGTACAGGGCGTCCTGGCCCAGGTAGTCCTCGAAGTGGGCCCGGGCCAGCGACCCGTCCTTCAGGGCGCGGATGAAGCCCAGCTCGTCGATGCCCGCGCGGATCGGGGCGATCCGTTCCCACCACTGCGCCAGCGGGTCCCCGGCCTGCGCCGGGCGCACCCCGTCCCAGAGCGCGGCGAAGTGGTTGACCGGGCCGTGCCCGGATCCGACGGACAGCTCGTCCGCGCGGGAGATGGCATCGGACAGCCAGTCCTTGGCACGGCGCAGCGCCGTGCCCCAGTTCCCGGTGCGCGCGTAATGCGTGGCCAGTGCGGCCGAGAGCGAGCAGCCGGTGCCGTGCGTGTTGCCGGTGGCGTGGCGCTCGGATTCGACCTCTAGCAGCACCCCGCCGGCGTCGATGAGCGCGTCGCGGCAGCGCTGGGTGGCCAGGTGCCCGCCCTTGGCCAGCACCAGCACGTCGTATTCCGCCGCGAGCATGCGTGCCTGGGACACCGCCGAGTCCCAGTCGGTGGCCTCGGGGCCGCGGGCCAGCACCGCGAGCTCGGGGATGTTGGGGGTGATCACGTCGGCATGGATGAAGAGCCGGCGCAGCGCCGCATCGGCGGCCGCATCCAGCAGCGAATCCCCGCTGGTGGCCACCATCACCGGGTCAAGCACGACGGCCGGCACGCGTCCGCCGGGGGCGCCGGGGGCGCCGGCGGCACCGCGGATTGTGGCCAGCCAGGTTCCCAGCTCGTCGATGACCTGGGCGTTGGCCAGCATCCCGATCTTGATCGCGTCGATGGAGATGTCCTCGGAGATCGCAAGCAGCTGCTCGGTGAGGAAGCCGGCCGGGGGCACGTGCACGGCGCGCACGCCGCGGGTGTTTTGGGCGGTCAGCGCGCTGACCGCCGCCATCCCGTAGCCGCCGGCGGCCGCGATGGACTTCAGGTCGGCCTGGATCCCGGCGCCCCCGGAGGGGTCGGAGCCGGCGATGGACAGGATGTTCTTGGTGGAATTCATGGTGTTCATGGCGTTTCCCCTTCCCAGAGGCTGATCAGGTCGGCGGTTGCGGCGCGCGGGTCATCCGCGGCGCAGATCGCCCGCACCACGGCCATCGAGGCGGCCCCGGCGGACCGAACGGCCGGGACGTCGGTGGCGTCGAGCCCGCCGATGGCGACCACGGGTGCATTGCTGCGGGCCACGGCGGCGGCCAGGCCCCCGTAGCCCAGCGGCTCCGGGTGGTCCTTCTTCGTCGGGGTCGCATGCACGGCGCCGACGCCCAGGTAGTCGATGGTGCCCGGGGCAAGCGCGTTGAGTTCGTTGGCCGCGTCGATCTCGCCGGCGGTGGAGGCGGATAGCCCGAGCACGGCGTGCGGCCCGATCAGCGTGCGGACCAGGTCCGCGGGGATGTCTGATTGGCCGATGTGCACACCCTGCACGTCGGCGCCGCGGGCCCGTGCGGCCAGGTACACGTCGATGCGGTCGTTGACCAGCAGGGTGGCCCGCCCGGAGGTGTGCTTGGCGCAGCTTTCCACGGTGTCGACGAATTCCCCGGCGGGCAGGTCCTTGCAGCGCAGCTGGATCGTGGTGATCCCGCCGGCCACCGCTGCGGCGGCGATGTCTTCGAGCGGGCGTCCGGCGGTGGAATTCGAGTCGAGGACCAGGTAGATTCCGGAGGCCATCAGGACAGCACCGCCGTGGCCGCGAGGTCGGCCGGGGCCAGCGCGTGCAGGGCGTCGAGGAAATGCACAGCGAAGCTTCCCGGCCCCGAGCTTGCCGCTGCGGCCCGTTCGGCGGCGGCGGAGTAGAACGCGTGGGCCGCGACGGTGGCCAACAGCGGGTCCCGGACCACGGGCAGGAAGGCCGCGCAGATCGCGCCCAGCGCGCACCCGCCGCCGGTCACCAGGGTGAGCATCTTGCTTCCGCCATGAACGTAGATGGTGCGCGCCCCGTCGGTCACCAGGTCCGCCTCCCCGGAGACGGCCACCACGGCGCCGCTGCGCAAGGCCAGGGAGCGGGCCGCGGCGGCGGCCGAATCGACCGTGTCGGTGGCCTCCACCCCGCGCCCGCCGGACCCGGCCTCGGCGAGCACCATGATCTCCGAGGCGTTGCCGCGGATCACCGTGGGGGAGACATCGCGCAGTCCCAGGGCGAAGTCGGTGCGCACGCGCAGCGACCCGACGGCCACCGGATCCAGCACCCAGCCGGTTTCCGCGGCGTTGGCGGCGGCCACCGCCTCGGCCATGGCGGCGCGCTGCTCGGAATGGGGGGTGCCCAGGTTCACCAGCACCGCGGAGGCCACCGACGCGAATCCGCCGGCCTCCCCGGGCACGTCGACCATCGCGGGGGAGGCCCCGGCGGCCAGCAGCACGTTGGCGGTGAAGTTGGTGACCACGGTGTTGGTCAACACCTGCACCAAGGGGGTGGAGGCGCGCAGCGCGCCCAGGGCATCGGCGAGCTCGCCGGGTGAAAAAACAATTGAAGGCGCCATGGATCCCATGAGCAACATCCCTCCGCTAGTACGAACTAGTTCAGGTTCTACGGGTCTTATCTCAGTCGGATCGCTGGCGCGCCGACACCCCGTGTCACTAGGCGCGAGCCTATCCCACCGCACGGGCGGGGCGTCAACTGCGCGTCGCGGCCTGTCGCGGCCCACGCGCACGCCGTATACGCTCTAGGCATGGGCATCACCGAGAATCCGCATCCATCCACCGCGCCGCGCGAGTCGCGCGCACTGAGCGAGCTCGAGCTGCCGCCGGTGGTGCCCGAGTCGCCTGAAAACATCGTGGAGATCGTCGCTTCGATGCACGACGTGGTCGCCACCCGGCTGGCCCACCCGCGGCGCTTCCGCGCCTCCCAGCTCAAGGCCCTGGAGCGGATGCTGGAGGCGCACGAGCAGGACTTCGTCGATGCGCTGGCCGATGACCTGGGCAAGAGCGGGGCCGAGGCGAGGATGACCGAGGTCGACATGGTGCGTGCCGAAATCGACCACGCGCAGCTGCACCTCTCCGAATGGATGGAGTCCAAGGCGGTCAAGATCCCGCTCGCGCTGCACCCGGCGGCAGCCAAGATCGAGCCGCAGCCGCTGGGCGTGGTGCTGGTCATCGGTGCCTGGAACTACCCGCTGCAATTGATCCTCGCCCCGCTGGTCGCCTCCATTGCCGCCGGCAACGTCACGGTGCTCAAGCCCTCGGAGCTGGCCCCGGCCACCAGCGCGCTGCTCGGGCGGCTCGTTCCGCAATTCATGGACCGGCGGGCGTGCGCCGTGGTCCAGGGCGGCGCGTCGACCTCCAAGGTCCTGCTGGAACAACACTTCGACCACATCTTCTACACCGGCGGGGAACGCGTGGGGAAGATCGTGGCCCGCGCGGCGGCCGAGCACCTGACCCCGGTGACCCTGGAGCTGGGCGGCAAGTCCCCGGCCGTGGTCATGGACGGGTCCTCGGCGGCGGTCGCCCGCCGGCTGGCGTTCGGGAAGTTCATGAATGCCGGGCAGACCTGCGTGGCGCCGGACTACGTGCTGGCGGTGGGGGACGCGGCGCGGAACCTGGAAAAGCAGCTGTCAAAGGCCATCACGGGGTTCTACGGGAAGAATCCGCTGGCCAGCCGCGACTACGGGCGGATCGTGAACACGGCGCACTTCCAGCGCCTGGTGGCCATGCTGGGCGACGGGGACGTGGTCGTCGGAGGCGGGTACGACGAGGACACGCTGCAGATCGAACCGACGGTGATCACCAACGTGCACCCGGACTCGGCCCTGCTGCGCGAGGAGATCTTCGGCCCGATCCTGCCGGTCATCGCGGTGGACAGCTTCGATGCCGCCGTTCGCTTCATCAACGCGCGTCCCACCCCGCTGGTCGCCTACCTGTTTTCCGAGAACCCGCGGCTGCAGTCGTCCTTCGGGGACCAGGTGCGCGCCGGGGCCATCGTGCACAACGCGCCGAGCCTGCACCTGGCCGTCCCCTCGCTTCCGTTCGGGGGCGTGGGAGCCTCCGGCATGGGTGCCTACCACGGGCGGCATGGGTTCGAGCGGCTCTCGCAGATGCGCGCGGTGATGGGCAAGACCACGGTGGTGGACACGCTCAAGGCCGTCTACCCGCCGTACACCTGGGCCAAGTCAAAGATCATCAAACGCCTGATGTAGACATGCCCGGGATCGCATACCTGTAGGTGGTCGGCTGTTTCGGGGCGGGTGCGGTGTGGCCGCGCCCGCCCCGCACCACCTGGCTCAGCCCAGGACGGTGTCCACGATGGTCCTGGCCTCGTCCTGCACCCGGGCCAGGTGCTCGGCGCCCAGGAACGACTCGGCGTAGATCTTGTACTTGTCCTCGGTGCCCGAGGGGCGCGCGGCGAACCAGGCGTTTTGGGTGGTGACCTTCAGCCCGCCGATCTTTGCCCCGTTGCCCGGCGCCTCGGTCAGCCGCGCGGTGATCTTTTCACCGGCCAGCGAATCGGCGGTGACGTCGCTGGCGGACAGGTTCGCCAGACGGGCCCTCTGGTCCCGGTCCGCGGCGGCGTCCAGGCGCGCATAGCTGGGGGCCCCGTGCTCGGCGGCCAGCGCCGCGTAGTGCTTGGACGGGGAGGAGCCGGTGACCGCGGTGATCTCGCTGGCCAGCAGCGCCAGCAGGATCCCGTCCTTGTCGGTGGTCCAGGTGCGCCCGTCGCGGCGCAGGAACGAGGCACCGGCCGATTCCTCGCCGCCGAAGGCACCGGTTCCGTTCAGCAGGCCCGGCACGAACCACTTGAAGCCCACCGGGACCTCCACCAGGGTGCGCCCAAGCTTCGCGGCCACCCTGTCGATCATCGAGGAGGACACCAGGGTCTTGCCGATCCCGGCGTCCGTGGACCAGCCGGTGCGGTGGGTGTAGAGGTATTCGATGGCCACGGCCAGGAAGTGGTTGGGGTTCATCAGCCCGGCATCCGGGGTGACGATGCCATGGCGGTCGGCGTCCGCGTCGTTGCCCGTGGAGATGTCATAGGCGTCGCGCGCGGCGACCAGCGAGGCCATCGCGTGGGCCGAGGAGCAATCCATGCGGATCTTCCCGTCGGTGTCCAGGGTCATGAACGCAAAGCGCGGGTCCACCCCGGGGTTCACCACGGTCAAATCCAGCCGGTGCCGCTCGGCGATCGCGCCCCAGTAGTCCACCGCGGCACCGCCCATCGGGTCCGCGCCGATGCGCAGCCCCGAGGCGCGGATCGCGTCGAGATCCAGCACCGAGGGCAGGTCGTCGACGTAGGAGGCGAGGAAGTCGAAGGCACCGATCTTGCCACCCAGGCGCGCGGCGCCCAGCGAGGTGCGCTTGACCCCGTCCAGCTTGGCCTCCAGCAGCTCGTTGGCGCGGTTCGCGATCCAGGACGTGGCATCGGTGTCGGCCGGTCCGCCGTGCGGCGGGTTGTACTTCAGCCCGCCGTCGGCCGGCGGGTTGTGCGAGGGGGTGATGATGATGCCGTCGGCGCGCGGCGCATCGGGGTTGGCGTTGTGCGCCAGGATGGCGTGGCTCAGGGCGGGGGTGGGGGTCCAGCCGGTGCGCGCGTCGGCGAGGATCGGCACGTCGTTGCCGGCCAGCACCTCCAGCACCGTGTCCTGTGCGGGATCCGAGAGCGCGTGGGTGTCCTTGCCGACAAACAGCGGGCCGGTGATGCCCGCGGCGCGCCGGTATTCGACGATTCCCTGGGTGATGGCGGCGATGTGGTCCTCGTTGAAGGAGCCGTTCATCGAGGTGCCGCGGTGTCCGGAGGTGCCGAAGGCCACGCGCTGTGCGGGGTCGGACGGATCCGGGTGGATGTCGAAGTACGCGTCGCGCACCGCTGAAAGGTCGATCAGGTCTTGGGGCAGTGCCGGGGTCCCGGCGCGAGGATGGGCCATGGCACCAGTTTCTCATTGATTGCCCGACGGCGCCCCGCCCACGTCGTTGGGCGTCGGGCATTCAGCGGCGCGGGAGCGCAATGACGTGTTCGGCCAGGGTCCGGGCCGGGCCGGTGAGCAGGGTGTCAGGCACCGAATGGTCTTCCCCGTCGATGCTCAGCGACCAGGTGAACGCATCGCGCACCGGTGACGGTGCCTTGGCCTGCTCCAGCGCCCGCAGCTCATCCAGGGCGTCGCGGGCGATGCTGATCCAGGAGGCTTCCTGTTCGTGCCCGGGGTCCTGCGCGTGGAGTTCCAGGATCCCGGTGCGGGGAATCCCGGCGACCCCGCCGGAGCGGGCCACGCGGATGACCAGCACATCGTCGCGGTTCTCAGCCATGGACGGCCTCCCGGACGACGGGTTCGACCCCGACGGCGTCCCAGGCTTCGGCCAGGGCCCGCTCGACGGAGGAGCCGGCTCCGTGGTCGCGGCGGGCCTGGAGCAGGGTCTGTTCGGCGAAGGTGCCGAAGTCCGCGTCCTGCGGCAATGAGCGGGTGGCAATCACGTTGAACCACAGGGACCCGGCGGTTTCCCAGGCGTTGCCGCCCAGCGCGGTGGCGAAGAGGTGGAACGCGTGGTTGGGGATGCCGGAGTTCAGGTGCACCCCGCCGTTGTCCTCGGCCGTGTCCACGTAGCCGGCCATGGTTGCCGGCTGCGGGTCCTTGCCCAGGATCGGGTCGTCGTAGGCGGTGCCCGGGGCGGCCATGGAACGCAGCGCCACGCCCTGGACGGCGTCGGTGAACAGGCCTGCGCCGATCAGCCAGCTGGCCGACGCCGCGTCGTCGCCGGCCACGAACTGCTCCACCAAGGCGCCGAAGACATCGGCGATCGACTCGTTCAGCGCGCCGGACTGGCCCCGGTAGTCCAGGTTGGTGGTGTATTGCAGCAGCCCGTGCCCCAGCTCGTGCGCGATCACCGACAGCGAGGAGGTGAAGGAGTTGAAGACCTCCCCGTCCCCGTCGCCCATGACCATTTGGGTGCCGTCCCAGAACGCGTTGTCGTAGTGCTGCCCGTAGTGCACGGTGCCGCGAAGCACCAGCCCGGCGCCGTCGAGGCTGGAGCGCTTGAACATGTCCGCGAGGAACTCGTAGACCTCGCCCAGCCCGTCGTAGGCGCGGTTCGCGTCCGGATCCTGCCCCGGGTCCTGGCCCTCGGTGCGCGCGGTGGTTCCGGGGGTGGTCTCGGCTCCCTGTGCGTCGGAAATGGCCCGCACCAGGCGTCCGGCGGGGCCCAGCAGGCGGGCGATGTCGGTGTGCGTGGTGGCCCGCTCGTGCAGCAGTGCCTGGTCAAGCAGCAGTGTCCGGCGTGCGCGGGTGGCGATGCGGCGGCGGGTTTCGCGGCCCGGGCCCGCAGGTTCGCCGTGTGCGTCCGGAAGCTCCCGGTCGACTTCGGCCGGCGGGAGCGCGATGAAGTCGCGCATCGCCGTCGGGGCTTCCCATGCCCCGTCGCAGGCGGCCATCGACACCAGCAGGTACGGTGGCACCGCATGGTGCCGGGGGTGGGGTTTTGCGGCTGGAGGTTGGGGTTCCTTGTCCATGGTGCCAACTCTCCCACCGGATCCTGAGCAGCCGTTGTGAGCGCGCTGTGGCCAGGTGCGAAGGCTTTGGCATGTTTCCCGTTCCCCGGTTCGCGGCGATCGCCTGCGGGCACCTGTCCTGGCGGCGCGCGCCGCATGCCCGTCCCCTTGCGGTGTTCGGGCCGGTCGTCGGCTACGTGATGCCGGGAATGCGGATGATCGCGACCTTCTTCGGCCACGTGATCAACGGACGCGTCCGCGGCTCGATGGTTGCGCCCGCGGGGCCTGACCCCGGCGGGCTTCGCGCGGGTCTCGAACAGGGGTTGGGCGTGGTCCGTGATCGTCGCTAAGCTGGGGAGCCAGAAGCCGCGCCTGGCTGCACGAACCTCCGTTCAGTGCGGGCGGGTAGCTGGAGGGGGAAGGAACCCATGGCCAAGGACGAAGACGGCGGGCACGAGCCCGCGGCGGAGCCGTCGTTTAACGATCCGAACGACCCGCGCTGGTCGCAGAACCCGCATGCGGCACCGCCGCGCAACCCGTACCTGGACATGCCGTTGGACGCGCCGCCGGTTGCCGGGGCCCCGAACGGCCGCGGGTACGGATTCGCCGGGCAGGACGCCGGCCAACGGGCGGGCGCCCAGCCCGGCCACCCGCAGCAGCACCCGCCACAGGGCTACCCCCAACCCGGATACCCGATGCCGGTCCAGCAGCCGGCGGGCGCGTTGGCGATCGTGTCGCTGGTGACCGGAATCATCGCGGTGCTCACCGGCGGGATGCTGATTCTTCCCCAGATTGCGGCGGTCATCTGCGGCCACCTGGCGTTGAAGCGGGAACCCCACATGCGCGGGATCGCCATTGCCGGGCTGGTGACCGGCTACCTGATGCTGGGGTTCATCCTGCTGGGGACGCTCTTCCTCATCACCGTGTTTTCCGCCTCGATGGGTTCCTGGTAGCGCAAACCCCTTCGAGGCCACGTGAAAACAGCGGCCGCACCCGGGCTTGGATGCCGGGTGCGGCCGCTGTTTTTTATGCGGGAAGTGCGCGCGAAGGTCCTAGCGGACCTCGCCCATCAGCTTCTTCAGTGCCGGTGCGGACAGCAGCAGGGCAATGCCCAGCACGATCGCGGTGCCGCCCAGGGCCAGGAAGTAGGTGATCTCGTTGCCCTCGGTGTAGAAGCCGGCCAGGATTCCGGCCAGCGTGGTGCCCAGGGACACCGAGAGGAAGAACAGCGCGATCATCTGCGTGCCGAAGGCGGCCGGGGCCAGCTTGGTCGTCACCGACTGGCCGATGGGGCTCAGCAGCAGCTCGGCCAGGGTGCACAGCAGCAGGATCCCGACCAGGGCCAGCAGCGGGGTCTTCTCCAGCGATTCCAGCGGGATGAAGACCAGGAACGCGATGCCGACGATCATCAGCGAGGCGGAGAACTTCGCCACGGTGCCCGGCTGGCGGGTGCCGAGCTTGGTCCACAGGGTGGCGAAGACGCCGGCGAGCACGATGATGAACACCGGGTTGATCGACTGGACCCAGGAAGCGGGCATTTCCCAGCCGAAGATGGTGCGGTCCAGGCGTTCCTCCGAGTACACGGCGATGAACGTGAACTGCTGCTGGAACAGTGCCCAGAACGCGGCCGAGGCGATGTACAGCGGGATGAAGGCCAGCACGTGCTTGCGCTCCACGGTGGTGACGCGCTTGGAGCGCAGCATCAGGGTGAAGTAGATGATGGAGGCCGCGATGACGGCCAGCGCGATGGCGTTGGCCAGCGTTGCCGGGGTGACGATCTTCAGTGCGAAGAGCGCCACGACCACGACGATGAAGGCCACCAGGTACAGCGCGTACTTCTTGCGTGCGCCGGCTGGCAGCGGGTTGGCCACCACGTGGACGGCCGCCGGAAGGTCCTTGCGGCCCATCATGTAGATCCCCACGCCAACGGCCATGCCGACGGCGGCGGCGGCGAAGCCGATGTGGAAGCCCCAGCGCTGGTGCAGGAAGCCGGTGAGCAGCGGGCCGAGCAGGCCGCCGATGTTCACGCCCATGTAGAAGATCGAGAACCCGGCATCGCGGCGGGTGTCTTCCCTGGAGTACAGGGAACCGACCAGGGCCGTGGCGTTGGCCTTGAGCCCGCCGGAGCCCACTGCAACCAGGACCAGGCCGATGGCCAGTCCCAGGGCGCCGGGCAGCGCGGCCAGGGCGATGTGGCCGGCCATGATGATGAACGCCGAGGACAGCAGGACCTTTTCGGAGCCGAGCAGGCGGTCCGCGAGCCAGGCGCCGAGGATGGTGCTCAGGTAGACGGCGCCGCCGTAGGCACCGACCAGCGAGAGCGCCAGGTCCTTGGACAGGCCGAGCCCGCCGTCGACGACGGAGAAGTACATGTAGTACGCCAGGATCGCTTGCATCCCGTAGAAGGAGAAGCGTTCCCACATCTCGATGCTGAACAGGTTCGAGAGCGTTTTGGGGTGGCCGAAGAATCCGGTCGAGGATCGGTCCTTCAGCGGGGTGGATATAGACATGCATTCAATTTTTCGCCCGTGACGTGCGCCATGCCTACTTTGTAGACCAATCTCACATTCTGGTCAGCTGGGCTGCCAGTGCCAGCAGCATGGCCTCGGAGCCCGCCCTGCCGATCATTTGCACGCCCATCGACAATCCTTCGGCGGTGGTGAACGTCGGAACGGTGATGGCCGGAAGCCCGGAGACATTCACCATCGAGGTGTAGGGCGTGTACTGGCATTGGCGCATGTAGTCGGTGTCGGCATCCTGCGAGGTGTAGAAACCGATTTCCGGGGGAGCGAACGCCATCGCCGGGGTGAGCACCACGTCGTAGCGGCCCCACTGGGTGCGGAAGTCCGCGGCGATTTCCGTCAGCCGGGCGGCGGCCTCCACGCTGGTCCGGTGCTCGCGCGCGGTGGCGCGTTCGCGGAAGGACCGGGCCAGGGTCCCCAGCTTCGCCTCGCTGCCCGGCGGGATCGGCGCTGCAGCCAGCCCGCTGGTCCACACCGTGGCAAAGGTTTCGGGGTAGGCGCCGTCGTAGAAGATTTCCGCCTCCTCGAGGTGGTGGCCGCGGGCGCGCAGGGACTTGATTCCCGCATCCAGCGCCCCATGGGCGTCGGATGAGAGCTTGATTGCATACGCCGAGGAGAAGGGGCTGGCGGTGCTGACCCCGACGCGCAGCCCGCGCAGCGCATCCACGGCTCCCTCGCCCAGCGACTCCAGGTAGGTGTCCCGTTGGGGGTCGACCATCGCGTCCATGAGCAGGGCCGCGTCCAGCGCGGTGCGCGCCAGCGGCCCGGAAACCGTGAGCCGCGGTGCCCCGAAGGTGTCGACTGTGCCGTCGAGGATGTCGCTGGGGATGGTTCCGAGTCCGGGCTTGAGTCCGATCAGCCCGCAGGCCGAGGCCGGGATGCGCACCGAGCCGCCGCCGTCGTTGCCGGGGCCGAAGGGCAGCATGCCGGCGGCCACGGCCGCGGCCTCCCCGCCGCTTGAACCCCCGGCGGAGCGGGTCGGGTCCAGCGGGTTGCGGGCGGGCGGTGCCACGTCGTTTTCCGAGTGGCAGCTCAGCCCGAACTCCGGCACCTGGGTCTTGCCCAGCGAGATTGCGCCGGCCCGCGACAACGTCGCCACCAGCGGGGAATCCTTCTGCGCAGGGGCCGGTTCAAATGCCGCGGTCCCGTAGCCGGTGGGCACCCCGGCCACATCGAGCAGGTCCTTGTAGGCCAGCGGCATGCCGTGGAGCATGCCCGGGGCGTGCCCAGCGGCAAGGGCCTCGTCCGCATGCGCTGCGGCGTCCATGGCCTGCTCGGCGGTGACGGTGACGAAGGATCCCAGGGTGGGGTTGAGCGCCTCGATGCGTTCCAGGAAGTGCGCGGCGGCCTCGCGGGCCCCCACTTCCCCGTGTCGCAGCGCATCGCGAAGTTCCAGCGCTGTCAGCTCGGATATCTCGGTCATCATGGACTCCTTTGCAAGCATGTGGCCACCGGTGGCGCCCGCCATTGGGCATTGCCTGTGGGAGGAAGCGGGCTTGGGCCTGACTTGAGACTAGTACGGGTTGGGTGTTGCGGTCCCGTTGCGCCCGTTTGCCCCGGTGAAACGTCCCGCTCGAGGGGCGCAACATCCGCTTCACCGAGGCGGTGGCCGAACACCCCCGGGCGCTAGGCTGGATGCCAACAGGGAATCGGGCGAGCCAAGGGAGAGCCATGAGTGATTTTGAAACGGTTTCAGTAGACCAGGTGCCTGCCGGCGCACTGATCCTGGATGTTCGCGAAGAGTACGAATGGTCCGAGGGGCACGCCGCCGGGGCCATCCACATTCCGCTGGGCGAGCTTCCGGTCCGCTACGAGGAACTCGACCCGGACGAAGACACCTACATCATTTGCCGCACCGGCGGACGCTCGGCGCAGGCCGCCGCGTGGCTGGTCTCGATGGGCTACACCGCGTTCAACATCGCGGGCGGGTCCGGGGCCTGGCTGGAAGCCGGGCTGGCACTCAAGAGCGAAAACGGCCAGGAGCCCAACGTCCGATGATCTATACCTATTTGGGTCCCGCGGGGACCTTCACCGAGGCCGCCCTGCTGCAGGTTCCCGACGCGAGGGATTCCAAGCGCATCCCGGCAGCGAACGTGAATGCCGCCCTGGAGATGGTCCGCACCGGGGAGGCCGACGCGGCCATGGTCCCGATCGAGAATTCGGTCGAGGGCGGGGTCACCACCACGCTCGATGCCATCGCCACCGGCGAGGCCCTGCAAATCATGCGCGAGGCCCTGGTGACCATCACCTTCGTGCTGGCCGTGCGCCAGAACATCGATTCCATCGAGCAGATCCGCACCGTGTCCACCCACGGGCACGCTTGGGCGCAATGCCGCAATTGGGCCGAATCAAACATTCCGCAAGCGGAATTCGTCCCGGCATCCTCGACCGCTGCCGGCGCCCTGGGGTTGCTGGACGACGAGACCACCCACGACGCGGCGATCTGCTCGCCGCTGGTCGCCGAGGAACGCGGGCTGAAGATCCTGCGCACCGGCATCGAGGACAACGCCGGCGCCGTCACCCGTTTTGTGCTGGTGACCCGCCCGGGCCCGATCCCGGCACCGACCGGCGTGGACAAGAGCACCGTCATCCTGCCGCTGGCAGAGGACCGACCGGGCGCCCTGATGGACATCCTGGAACAGTTCGTGGTGCGCGGGGTGAACCTCAGCCGCATCGAGTCGCGTCCCACCGGCGAGGGAATGGGAAAGTACTTCTTCTCCGTGGACGTCGACGGGCACCTGGCCCAGCAACGCGTGGCTGACGCACTGACCGGCCTGCACCGGGTCTGCCCCGACCTGCGCTTCCTGGGGTCCTACCCGGCGGCCCAGGGCCTGTCCTCCTCCGTGGATGCGCACAACTCCGACGACGCGTTCTCCAAGGCGCAGCAGTGGGTTTCCGGGCTCAAGTCCCGCCTGGCAAACTAGCGGCAGCAACAGGGCCGGGCACCGCCGCGAGACCGGATCTCCGGCGGTGTCAGGCCAGCCGGATCTTCAGCGACGCGGGCTTCACCGAAACGCTCAATCCGTTTACGAGCCCCGTGCCGTCGCCGTCGATCTGCGTGTTCATGGGTTCGTGGCACCTCAATGTCAAAGAGGCACTGGGGTAGAAGCCCATCACCGGGATGGCCCCGCGTGCCCTGAAGGCCGTCTTGAGGAAGATCCAGCCCCAGCCGGCGGCGCTGCGCGGGCTGAGCACCACCACGTCCAGCACGCCGTCGTCGATCTTGGCCTCCGGAACCAGATCCAGGCCCTGCAGCTTCCCGCAGTTGGCGAAGAGCACCGAGCGCACGCTACGCGTCTGCTCGTTTCCGCCGTCCAGCGCGATCGAGATCTTCTTGCGCTTGCCCGGCAGGTGCCGGAAACCGGCCTCCGAGTACGCCAGCCAGCCGACCTTGGCCTTGAGCTCCTCGTTGGTGTCGTCCATGACGTCGGCATCCGTGCCGATCCCGGCGATCACCAGGAACGCGTGTTCGCTGCTGCTCCCGTCAACGTGGTTCAGGGTGACCGAGCCGGTGTCGATGGTGCGCACCGGGCCGCGGACGGCCCCGAAGGCGGCGGTGCCGATGTCCTCGAGGGGCACCTCGACGTTGCGGGCCAGCAGGTTCCCGGTGCCCAGCGGAATCAGCCCGAGGGTTGCCTCGGTGCCGCGCAGGACCTCCGCCACGGCGCGGACCGTTCCGTCCCCGCCCGCGGCGATGACCACATCGCATCCGGCCTCCAGCGCCTGGCGTGCGGCCCCCTGGCCCGGATCCTCCACCGTGGACTCCAGCACCAAAGGCTCCACCAAGCCCGCCTCGGCACACACGTGCTGAACCGCGGAGATTGCTTCATCGGTGCCTGACTTGGAAGGATTCACCACCAGTGCGACCTTGAGCGCCGAGGTGGCGACGCCGACCACGGGCGCCAGGGAGGCCGGCCGGTTGCGGTCGACAAGCCGGCGCACGGAGAGCCAGCTAATCGTTGCGGCCGTGCCCGCGGCACCGGCGCTGATCAGGGCAAAGAGTCGATTGCGTTGCATAGTCTCCCCAGACTAACGGGCATTGCTAGGCTTAGGGCGTGATCGACGTAAAACTACTCAGTGAAAATCCAGATACCTTCCGCGCTTCGCAGCGCGCCCGCGGGGCGGATGAGTCCCTGATTGATGCGATTTTGGCCGCCGATTCGGCGCGCCGCGAGTCGATTGCATCCTTTGAGGCGCTGCGTGCCCAACAGAATGCCTTCAGCAAGAGGGTCGGAGCGGCCAAGGGCGAGGAAAAGCAGGCCCTGCTCACCGAGGTCAAGGAGCTCTCGCAGAACGTGAAGGCCGCCCAGGCGGCCTCCGACGAGGCAGCCGCGGCCTACAGCGCGCTGCAGCGCTCCATCCCCAACCTGATCCTGGATGGCGTGCCATCCGGCGGCGAGGACGACTTCACCGTCGTCAAGCACGTGGGCACCCCGCGCGATTTCGCCGCCGAGGGCTTCGAACCGCGCGACCACCTCGAGCTCGGCGAATTGCTCGGCGCGATCGACATGGAACGCGGCGCCAAGGTTTCGGGCTCGCGCTTCTACTTCCTCAAGGGCGTCGGCGCCCGGCTGGAAATCGCGCTCATGAACATGGCCCTGGACCTGGCCCTGCAAAAAGACTTCATCCCGATGATCACCCCGACCCTGGTCCGCCCCGAGACCATGCAGGGCACCGGCTTCGACGTCGAGCACGACGACGAGATCTACAAGCTCGAGCGCGACGACCTGTACCTGGTGGGCACCTCCGAGGTGGCCCTGGCCGGTTACCACGCCAACGAGATCCTTGACCTGTCGGCCGGACCGACCCGCTACGCCGGCTGGTCCTCCTGCTACCGCCGAGAGGCCGGTTCCGCGGGCAAGGACACCCGCGGCATCATCCGCGTGCACCAGTTCAACAAGCTCGAGATGTTCGTCTACTGCTCCCCGGAGGAATCCGAGGCCGAACACGCCAAGCTCCTGGCCCTGGAAGAGGAAATGCTCGCCAAGGTCGAGCTGCCTTACCGCGTCATCGACACCGCGGCCGGGGACCTGGGCATGAGCGCGGCACGCAAGTTCGACTGCGAGGCCTGGGTCCCGACCCAGGACGCGTACCGCGAGCTGACCTCCACCTCCAACTGCACCACCTTCCAGGCCCGCCGCCTGAACATCCGCGAACGCGAAACCGGCGCCGACGGCAAGCCGGGCAAGACCCGCTCGGTGGCAACGCTCAACGGCACCCTGGCGACCACGCGCTGGATTGTCGCGATCCTGGAGCACCACCAGAACGCCGACGGCACCGTGAACGTGCCGGTGGCGCTGCGCCCGTACCTGGGTGGCATGGAAGTGCTTCCCGTCCTGTAGGACACCGCGCCACGTGCGCCGGAAGAACCCGAAGGGGGATGCGGACGATGCCGCATCCCCCTTCGGCGTTTGGTGCGCATTCCCGCCCCGGCGGCACCGCGGGTTCGGGGGAGGTTCACCCATCGTTCAGGACACATTGTGGTTTGGCTCATGTCGGGAACCGGAATTTGATGCTTCACTGGATGAATGACAGTTATGACAAGAACCGGCATCGAAGACCGGTCAGAAGCAACCGAAACCTACATGATCTGCCTTGACGTCGACGGCACCCTGGTCAACCACGACGGGGAAATGAGCCAAGCGGTCAAGGACGCGGCGCGCGCCATCGTCGCGGCGGGCCACGAGGTCGTTATTTCCACCGGCCGTTCGCTCGGGGCGACCCTGCCGGTCATCCAGATGCTCGGCATCGAAAGCGGCTACGCGGTGTGCTGCAACGGCGGGGTGACCGCCCGCATCGACTTGTCCCTGGAGGACGGCTACGAGGTCGTCGAACGCAAGACCTTCGACCCGGCCCCCGCCCTGCGCGCGCTGGTCAAGGCGATGCCCACCGCCAAGTACGCACTGGAAGACGACCAGGGGCAATTCCTTTCCACCGAACGCTTCCAGGATGCCAGCTTCGGCGTTGTCGCCACCCCGGTGCCGCTCGATGCGATGCTCGCGGCCACCGCGGTGCGCCTGGTGGTCTTCTCCACCGACTCGACCGCCGAGGAATTCGGCGAGGCAGTCGGCGCCATGGGCCTGTCCGGTGTCACCTACTCCGTGGGCTGGACCGCCTGGCTGGACATCGCCGCCGAGGGCGTCACCAAGGCCAGCGGCCTTGAGGTGCTGCGCGAGAAGCACGGGTTCGACATCGGGGCAACCATTGCCGTGGGCGATGGCCGCAACGACATCGAGATGCTCGCCTGGGCAGGCCGCGGCGTGGCCATGGGCCAGGCCCCGGACGAGGTCAAGGCCGTGGCCGACGAGATTGCCGCGGGTGTGGACGACGACGGGCTGGCAACGGTGCTGCAGGAGATCCTGGGCGAGGCCGTCCGCGCCTGAGCACGCCCGGCCAACAGCCGCACCGACGGATCGTCGCCCGCGCCGGGGAATCCTCCCCGCCTGCGAGCGGCGATCCGCCGCGTTAACGGCCCCGCAGTTCCCCGGCTCCGGCGGAACACCTCCCAAGTGCCCTGTCCATGGCGGCAGTGCAGGAGACGCACCGGCCTCGGGAAGGAAAAGCCCGGGTGCCGACCGGAAATCGCCAGGGCCCCTTGGTGCAGGCGGAATTCTTTGGGGAAAGAAGCCGCCGATATTTTATCCAATCGGTGTTTTTGCCGAGCGGGTTCCGGGCCTTGCGTTCGGCGGCCCGTCGCACGTCTCGTGCGCCCGGGATGCCCGCCCGTCGCGCGGCACACAACGGCGCCGACCGCCCCGGGCGATTCGACTGGCTATGCTTAAACCCATGAAACGCGCCGGAACCCTTGCCCTGTCCCTGCTCGGTGCCGCGGCGCTGCTGGCCGGGTGCACCTCCCCGGACGTCATCTGCAACACCGGGGAGCCGAGCATCGAGGACGCCATGGACCATCTGGTGGCCTCCACGCTGGCCGGGGACCAGGTCGAGGTCTGCCGGGTGACCACCACGGGCGGGACCGACACCGTGGGGGAGCAATTCGATCGACTGGCGGCGCAGCTGAAGGACCTGGGGGTCGCGGCCGATTTCACGGTGAAGCCCGTGCCGGATTCGACCATGGGGCAGTGGTCCGAACTGACCCTGAGCACGCCCAGCCACCCGGAAGGGGAACGCTTCGACGTGTTCGAGCGCGGCGGGAAGTACACGATCGGGTGGCTCGAGTTCGAGCAGGACCCGCTGCCGTCCCCGTCCGCGACGAAGTAGCGTTGCCTTCCGGCTCTGCCGATCTCAGATGGCGAAGAGGCCGATGACCACGCCCATCACCAGGAATGTCACCAGCTCGTGGAGGCAGTTCAACGCGGTCAGCCCCACGGGCCGGCCCTCGAAGGCGTCGTGGGTGATGAAGCGCGCGGCGGTGAACCCGCCCCAGAGGATTAGTGCTGTCAGCAGCGCGTTGGTGAGGTAGGACCCGCCATAGAAGTCAAAGGACAGGTACGTCGCCCCGGCCAGGACCCAGGCGCTGATGAAGCTGACGACGAGGGTCACCAGGATCGGGACGACGGCGCTCTTGCCGCTGCCGGGAGTCACCTTGGCCACCCGCATCCAATAGTTGCCGAAAACCTTCGGGGTGTACCAGATGCTGCCGACCACCATGGTCGAAATCGTGGCCACAATTACGGCGATCCAATTAATTTCCGGAACCATCGTTTG
Organism: Arthrobacter sp. UCD-GKA; assembly: GCF_001863355.1. Classification (NCBI taxonomy): domain Bacteria; kingdom Bacillati; phylum Actinomycetota; class Actinomycetes; order Micrococcales; family Micrococcaceae; genus Arthrobacter; species Arthrobacter sp. UCD-GKA. The sequence goes on from NZ_MOLR01000012.1 coordinate 85,799, forward strand.
CTCCTCGTGCCATCGTGCGGGGCCGTGTCACCGGTCCCGGCGTGCGGGTCATCAGTATCGCCGATACTACGGCCAGAACCACTGGTTGACTAGGGAACCGGGGATTCCCGGCGGGCTAGGTCCCGGCCGGGGCGTCGGGGGTTTCGCTCCAGTGCAGCAACCGGGCGGCCGCGGGCCGCGCCGCCCACTCCTCGACCCATGCCGAGCGGACCACTGCCTTGGAAACGGCCTGGGCGCTGATGCCCAGCTCGGCGGCGACATGCTTTTGCTGGCCGCGCACCCCCGGGGTGAGCAGGTCGAGCACGGCCCACTCGGCGGCGCTGCGGGTGCTGACAATCTGCCCGAGCAGGCGCAGCACCGCCTCGGCCTCGCCGGCGATGGCCGCCTCGGGGCCGACGACACTCAGTGGTATCCGTTCCCCGGTGTGCTCGGAACGCTCCACGGCCGTGTGCGCATAACCCAGCGCGGTGCCCTGGAGGTATTGCGCCTCGCGGGGCACCGGTTCGTACAGGCTGCCCACGCCGAGGCCGACCACCCAGTGGTGGCTGCGCAGCGCCCTCAGCACCGCGTCAACCGCGTCCTCGGCACGCTCGGGGACCCCGACCAGCACGGCGGGGCCGGAGCGCTGGAACGGCGCAAGCGTCGGGACGTGCGAGAGGGTGCGCAGCATTTCATCGCCGAGGTCGCCGTCGGCGCGTCGATCGCGTTGTTTCAGGGTTACGACATACACATTCACAATTATGCAGCGAAACCCGGCGTTCGTCTGGATGAACGCGGGTTTCCATGCGGCCGCGAGGTGGCCGCCGGCGGTTGCGGTGCTACGGGGCGGTTGTGGGGACTTCCGCTGCGGGAGCCTGCGTGCGGAGCTCGATGATGCAGAAGCGCAGGAAAAGCTGGGTGACCGGTCCAATGGCCACGGCGTACAGGACGGTTCCGAATCCGACGATGCCGCCCAGCAGCCAGCCAATGGCCAGCACGATGACCTCGACGCCGGTGCGCGCCACGCGCAGGCTGATTCCGGTGCGCGCATGCAGTCCCGTCATCAATCCGTCGCGCGGGCCCGGGCCAAGTTGGCTGCCGATGTACAGCCCGCCCCCGAGTCCGTTCACCAGCAGTGCGCCGATGAACATGGCCAGTTGTGCGGGCAGGCCATGGGCCTCGGGAATGAACGCCAACCCGATGTCGGCAGCGATGCCAAGCCAGATGACGTTGGCGATGGTGCCCAGGCCGGGCATCTGCCGCAACGGGATCCAGAGCAGCAGCACGATGAACCCGAAGATGATCACCACGGTGCCCAGGCTGAGCCCGGTGTGCAGGGTGACGCCGTAGTGGAGCACGTCCCACGGGGCCAGCCCGAGACCCGAACGGACGAATCCGGCCATCGCCACGCCAAACAACGTGAGACCCACAAAGAGCTGGATGAGGCGCAGCGGAAGCCGTCCGGCCCTCAACTGCGCGAGCGGGGTCAACTGGGCAAGTTCACGTTGGGCTGGCTTGGTCATGCATCCAGCATGTCGCACAACCTGCGAGTGGGAAAATTTCCCGTCATGATGTGGCCTGCGGCACCGAATCGAGGGTCTTGGGCGGCCTTTCGGGGCCGCGTTTTCCTAGAAGAGGGTGGTTTGGTTTTGCGGCCAGTAGGAGTTGCGGCGTGGGATCTGCTCGGGGTCCAAGTGCCTGGGCAAAAGGACGTGGGGGAGCCCGTTGTGGATCAGCAGTTGCAGCAGGCCGTTGTCGGCCATGTGGTGGTGGCAGGTGCATCCGGGGGTCAGCCCGGCGACGCTGGTGCCTCCGCCGGCCGCCCAGCCATCGATGTGGCACATCTCCAGGTGTTCGGGCGGGACGCTGCAGCCGGGGTAGAAGCAGCCGCCGTCGCGGGCCAGCACGGCGCGCCGGATGGTGTCGTTGGCCAGCCGCATTTCCCGCCCGACGTCGAGGACCTCGCTTTGCCCGCCCAGCACGATCGGGATGGCGCCGTCGGTGGCCAGTCGCCGGCGGATCTCGCCAATGGGGATTTCCAGTCCGTTGGCGCTCCAGCCGTTGCCCTTGGCAAGGCCCAGGAGGGTTTCGAGGCGGCAGTGGATGACCAGCTGGGCGGTGGGCAGCCCGGTGGTGCCCCGGGGCAAGGCGCCCTGCGGTGCCCGCATGAGGTTGAGCAGCAGCTGGAGGTGTCGCTGGGCCGTGGTGAGTCCGTCCGGTCCGAGTCCCGGAGGGGAGCCGGGGTCCGGGTCCGGGAATGTTTCGGCGTTTCCGGGGCGGGTGAACCAATCCGGGCCGCCCGGGGGAGCCATGGCGGTGCCCGGTTCGGGCCCGGGTGCCTGGCCGGTGCCATCCGTGGTGGTTCCGGGGTTTCCCGCGCCGTTTCCGGTGGCTGCGGCGGTGGTGTCGGGGTTCCCGGTGCCGTTCCCGGCGGTGGGGGACATGCCGGTGGCCGAGGCGGTGAGCCCCTGGCGGTTGCCGGCCAGGGTCCGGGGATTGTCGGCGGCGGCGAAGTGGGAGAGGAAGACCTCGGCGTCGGCGTTGCGCATGCAGGCGGACATGTAGGTGTAGTGCCGGGTGCGTTTGGTGACGGTGATGCCGGTCCGTTCGCGGATTTCCGCCGGCGACGGGGGCTGCCCGGCGTCGGGGGAGTCGTCGAGTTCATCGCCGATGCCCGCCAGCAGCCGGCTGGTGTCCTTCGGGATGCCGGCGGCCACGGAACCGGCGACCTTCTCCTCGATCCGGGCGGCGAGGTCCCCGGGGGAGAGCTGGCGGGCGATGGCGTGGGAAAGCGTGTCGAGTCGGCGGGCCGCGGAGGCGACCGGTCCCAGGCGTGAGGCCCCGGTCTCCAGCGTCTCGGCGAGCCTGGGGTAGCGCGGTCCGGTGGGGTTGCCGTGGACATCGGTGCCCGGCAGCAGGCAGTTGGCGGCGTGCAGGCGGTGCAGGGCCAGTGTGCGGGGGATGCGCAGGTCGTGTTCCAGGAATCCGGCGGTGTCCTGGAACGGCATGATGCCGGTCGGGGCGGTGGCCGGGTCCGCGGGCAGTTCCCGGTTCCCGGCGATGAACGCGGACGGGTCGGCGGCGATGGCGCGTACTTCGTCCAGGGACTCGGGCCCCAGGTCCTGGACCAGGGTGCGTTGGGCGGCGCGGGCGGCGCGAAGCTGGGTGATTTCGCCTCGCTGGTGGGCGCGTTCGACGGTGTGGGCGAGCAGCGCTGCCTGGGCGGGGGAGGTGGTCTCGGCGGCCAGTTCGGCGGCGAGGGCCGCGGCCCGCAACTCCAGGGCTGCCAGCAGGCGCAGCTTGTCGACCGGCGACACTGGGTGTCCCGGCTCGCCACCGGTGGTGGTGAGGGCGTCGATAAGCTGGCGTGTTTCCATGGCACCAGTGTGCGCCGCGGGGACGGCGGGGCGCGGAAGGGTGCCGGGGACCTGTGGAGGCAGGTCCGGACAGCATGTGCGGGAAAGCAAAAAGGTTGGATCCGAACATCGCGCCGGTGGCGCAACTTTCGGACCCAACCTTTGGGCGATTGCCCCGGAGCGGTTAGGCCTGGGCCTTGAAGCGCTCGATCGAACGCTCGAGCTCGGCCTCGGCCGCTGCGCGGCCCTCCCAGCCCTCGGCCTTGACCCACTTGCCCGGCTCCAGGTCCTTGTAGCGCAGGAAGAAGTGCTCGATTTCCTTGATGAGCCAGCCGTCGAGGTCCTCGAATTCCTGGATGTGGTCGAAGCGCTTGTCGGCCGGGACGCACACGAGCTTGGCGTCTCCGCCGCCGTCGTCGGTCATGTTGAACACGGCGATCGGGCGGGACTCCACCACGACGCCCGGGAACAGGTCCACGCCCGGGATGAAGACCAGTGCGTCCAGCGGGTCGCCGTCTTCGCCCAGGGTGTCATCGAAGAAACCGTAGTGCGTCGGGTACTGCATGGAGGTGAAGAGAACACGATCCAGGCGCAGGCGGTGGGTCTCGTGGTCGATCTCGTACTTCACGCGCGATCCGGCTGGGATCTCGATGGTGACGTCATGGCTCATGAAAGGTCTCCTCGCTTTCGTGACCAGTGGCACGTCCGGAAGCGGGCGCATCCGATTGCCGTCTAGTCTTAGGTAACTGCGCTTAAGGGTATATGGCGCACGGGGACTACGACGATTTCTAAGGATGCCGGATGAAACAAGCGCTCCAATTCCTGCGCCTGGGTATTGCGGTGTTGGTTGCCGGCCTGGTAATGGGCCTGGTGGCATTCTTTGTCGTCCCGGTGGCGTTCCCCGGCGCCGCTGCGGAGCCGGCTCCGGAACCACAGAAACCCGCTCTGCTGGCCGCCGCCGACCCCACGGCACTGCCGCACCTTGACCCCGCGGCCCCGGCCCCGAACCCGGCGGCCCTGAAAACCGTCTTGGATGCCGCGCTGTCCTCCGGCGGGGACGGCACCACTGTCACCGCGAGCGTCATCGACGTGGCCGGCGGCGAGGAACTGTATTCGCGCTCCGGAGGGCAGCCGGGCATCCCGGCCTCGAGCCTGAAGGTGCTCACGGCCATCGCGGCCACCCAGGACATCGGCGAGGACCACCGCTTCACCACCACGGCGATGCTCAAGGACCCGAACACCGTGGTGCTGGTCGGCGGGGGAGACGTGCTGCTGGGGGCCGGGGGCGACTCGGAGTCCATTATCGGCCGGGCCGGGCTGGGAACGCTGGCACAACGCACGGCCACCGCGCTGCGCAAGGCCCGTGCCGCTGGCCAGGCGGGAGAGACGGTGCGCGTCGAGCTGGACGAGTCGCTCTTTGCCGGTGCGGCGCTGAACCCCGACTGGGACGCCTCGTTGGTGACCACGCACAACATCTCCCCGATCTCGCCGATCGCCATGTACGGGGCCCGCGCCACCCGGGATGCGAACGCGCCACGGGTGGCCGATCCGGGCATGCATGCCGCAACGGTGTTTGCCAAGGAGCTTCGGGCGGCCGTGGCCGCGGCCGGGGGCGGGATGCAGGTTGCCGCCGAGGTGGTGCGGGCCGAGCCCGGAACCCCGGGCACCGAGCTGGCGTCGGTGGCCTCGGCGACCGTCGGGGAGCAGGTGCGGTTCATGCTGGAGGTCTCGGACAACTACGTCGCCGAGGTGCTGGGGCGGCTGGTGGCCGTAGCCCAGGAGCAGCCCGGGGACTATTCCCACGGGGCGGCCGCCGTGGCGCAAACCATCGCCGGGCTGGGCATCGACACCACCGGCATGCACCTGGTGGACACCTCCGGGCTGGCCGGGGCTACCCGGGTCACCCCGCTGACCCTGGCCCGCGCCCTGGAATACGCCGCCACCTCCGAGCACGCCGCACTGCGCAACCTCAGCTACCGGCTGCCGGTCGCCGGTGCCACCGGCACCCTGGCCTCGCGGCTGGGTTCCGGCGGCACCCGCGGGGTGGTGCGCGCCAAGACCGGATCGCTCATGGAGGTCTCCAGCCTCAGCGGGCTCACCGTGACCCGGGATGGGCGGGTGCTGGCCTTTTCCTTCTTCGTGCACACCAACGACCGGACCATCGCGCCGCACAAGGGCCTGCTCGATGCGGCCGCGGCGGCGCTGACCGGCTGCGGCTGCCGCTGAGCCCTCCAACCCGGCCCGCCGCCGGGCCAGGGATTTTTTGCCTAGCGCGCAATCCCGCCGCACGGGCCAAAAGCGTGATGGGATGGAAAGCATGGACACCACCGATTTCCGGCTGATCAATTGGGACCTCGCCGCCACCACCGCGGCCAAGCTGGTTGGCGCCGGCCCGGTCCTCACCCCCGCACAGATTGCCGAGGTCGTCGCGGACCTGCGCGCCAAGGCCGACGAATCGGTCGGGCACGTGCACCGGATCACCGGCCTGGCGGCCGCCGCAGACCTGCGCGATTCGCAGGTGCTCATCGTCGATCGGCCCGGCTGGGCCAAGGCGAACACCCAAAGCTTCGAGGCGATGCTGGCCCCGGCCATGGAGCACCTGGCCAAGACGCGCGGGGAGAAGATTTCCGAGGCCACCCAGGTGCTCTCCGCCACCGCGACCGGCGTGGAGATGGGCGCGATCCTGGCCTTCATGTCCTCCAAGGTCCTGGGCCAGTACGACCCCTTCGCGGGGCTGCTGCGCGATGACCTGCCGGCCGGCGGGCGGCTGATGCTGGTGGCGCCGAACATCGTGGCGATCGAACGGGAACTGAAGGTCGATGTCGACGACTTCCGGCTCTGGGTCACCCTGCACGAGCAGACCCACCGGGTGCAATTCGCCGCGGCCCCGTGGCTGCGGGCGCACCTGCAGTCCAAGATCGCAGAGCTGTTGGCCTCGCTGCTGGCCGAACCCGAGGCGCTGGGCGAGCGGCTGCGCGCCGCCGCCTCCGAGGTCATCCGCGGGAAGAAGGCGCTGGAAAAGACGGCCGACACGAAAGAAGCGGCCGACGACTTCGCCTCCGGGGGCGGGTTGCTGGCCGGCCTGCGCACCGGGGAGCAAAAGGCGATCCTCTCGCACATCACCGCGGTGATGTCGCTGCTCGAGGGCCACGCCAACGTGGTGATGGACGCGGTGGATTCCTCCATCGTGCCCAGCGTGCGCACCATCCGCCAGCGCTTCGGCTCCCGCGGCAAGGACCGTTCGGCGCTGGAGAAATGGCTGCGCAAGCTGCTGGGGCTGGATGCGAAGATGCGCCAGTACGCCGACGGGCAGCGCTTCGTCACCCGGGCCGTGAAGCTCATGGGCATGGAGGGCTTCAACAAGGTCTGGGAGGGTCCGGGAAACCTTCCCACCGAGCACGAGGTGCATCACCCGGAGCAGTGGGTGGCGCGCATGGAAGGCCCCGGCACCGCTGCCGGAACCGAAACACCCCACAACAACTAGGAACAACCCCTCCGAAGGAGAGGCAGGTCGATGGGCGGGAAGCTGCCGCGCGTGCTGGCCGAGGCCCGCAACGCGATCCGTGCCATGGTGCCCCGGGGTGCAAGCGTGCTGGTGGCCTGCAGTGGCGGGGCGGACTCGCTGGCGCTGGCCGCAGCGGCCGCGTTCCTGCACCGCAAGGGCGAGATCCGCGCCGGTGCCCTCATCGTGGACCATGGCATGCAGGAAGGCAGCGACCGGGTGGCGCTGCGGGCCGCGGACCAGTGCCGCGCCCTGGGTCTGGACCCGGTGCTGGTGTTCGAGGTCCGGGTGACAGGCGGCAGCGAGCAAGCGGCCCGTTCCGCCCGTTATGCGGCCTTCGAGCAAGGCCTGAGGCAGGCCGGGGCCGACCATGTGCTGCTTGGCCATACCCTCGACGACCAGGCAGAACAGGTGCTGCTCGGGTTGGGGAGGGGATCCGGGACGCTCTCGCTGGCCGGGATGCCGGCGGCCCGCGGCCCCTACCTGCGCCCGCTGCTGTCCCTGTCCCGGGCGGACATCGAGGAGATCTGCCGGCACGAGGGCCTCGCCTACTGGGAAGACCCGACCAACACCGATCCGCGCTACCTGCGCAACCGGGTGCGGCACGAGCTGATGCCGGTGCTGCGGGAGGTGCTGGGCGACTCCATTCCCGCCGCGTTGGCGCGGACCGCGTCGCTGGCGCGCGCCGACGCGCAGTACCTCGACGGGCTGGCGCAAACCGCGCTGGACGATGCCGCGCTGCCGGTTGCCGAGGACAGACCCGCTGCGGTGCTCACGTTGGACCTCGAGCGCCTGCGCGCGTTGCCCGGTCCCCTGCGCTCGCGCGCACTGCGCCTGGCCGTGGCACGCCTGGGCGCACCGGTGCCCGACTTCGAACGCCTGGCCGCGCTTGATGCCCTGGTGTGCGGCTCGGTCTCGGCCGGCCCCGTCCAGCTCGAGGGCCCGGTGTACGCCACCCGCGTCGCCGGGACCCGGCTGCCGGCCGGCGCCCGGGCGCACCTGCGGCTGGATGCCACGGCCCTGCCTCACCCCGGATCGTGAGAATTGCCTCACATTCGCGGGTTCCCCTGCCGCCAAGACGCGGCAAGACCCAGGTGCCGCACTCCCCACCGCGCTCCAGACTGTGGCACTCTAGACCGTGGGTAGAAACGCCCTCCCCTCGACCGGTCTATTGCCGACCCCAGAACCAGGAGCCCTCGTGGATTCGAAAGATGTCAGCGCCGATTTGGCGCATGTCCTCTACACCAAGGAAGAAATCCAGGCCAAGATCAATGAGCTTGCCGCCCGGATCGACGCCGACTACGAAGGCCGGGACATCCTGGTTGTCGGCGTGCTCAAGGGTGCCGTGATGGTCATGGCCGACCTGGTCCGTGCCCTGCACTCCCACGTGACCATGGACTGGATGGCGGTTTCCTCCTACGGTTCGGGCACCCAGTCCTCCGGCGTCGTGCGGATCCTCAAGGACCTCGACACCGACCTGCTGGGCAAGCACGTGCTGATCGTCGAGGACATCATCGACTCCGGCCTGACCCTGTCCTGGCTGCTGGCCAACCTGCAGTCCCGCGGCCCCGCCTCGGTGGAAATCTGCACCCTGCTGCGCAAGCCGGAGGCCGCAAAGGTGGAGATCGACGTGAAGTACGTCGGCATGGAGATCCCCAACGAATTCGTCGTCGGCTACGGCCTGGACTTCGACGAGCGCTACCGCAACCTGGACTTCATCGGGACCCTGGCCCCGCACGTCTACCAGTAGCGGGCAGCACCCCAGCCTTCCGCCGCAGCGCGCACCAAAATGCGGTGCGCSATGGCCGYTYCCGGGKMCCCGGGGGCGGCCATSGGTGTTCTTACGCCCAAAGGGGAACTTATCGCCTGGCCCATCCGTGGGTACCGAAGAGGGCGTTTACTTATTAACGTGTAGCAAGATACCGGCGTCGCCCAAGACGCCCGGGCCGGCATGGGCCCGAAAGCAGGAGGGATGGGGAGGGACCCCCAATCAATGAACGCGAAAAAGATCTTTAACAGCTGGATCGTCTGGGTGCTGCTGGGTGCCGCGGTGCTGCTGATTTTCCTGCCGACGCTCTTGGGCGGCAACTCCGGGCGCATCGACACCTCCCTGGGCATGCAGTTGCTCAAGGACGACAAGGTCTCCGAGGCGAAGATCTTCGACGGCGAGCAGCGCGTGGACCTCACGCTGAAGCAGCCGCTGAACGTCGACGGCGCGGACAAGGGAAAGAACGTCTCGTTCTTCTACTCCATCCCGCGCGGAACCCAGGTCGTTGACGCGGTCAACGACGCCAACCTGACCGGCTACACCGACCAGCCCGTGCAGAACAACTGGTTCACCTCGATGCTGGGCTTCATGATCCCGATGATCCTGATCGTCGGCCTGTTCTGGTTCATCCTGTCCCGTTCCCAGGGCGGCGGATCCAAGGTCATGCAGTTCGGCAAGTCCAAGGCGAAGCTGATCACCAAGGACATGCCCCAGGTGACCTTCGTCGACGTGGCCGGTGCCGAGGAAGCCGTGGAGGAACTCCACGAAATCAAGGAATTCCTGCGTGAACCGGGCAAGTTCCAGGCCGTCGGCGCCAAGATCCCCAAGGGCGTGCTGCTCTACGGCCCTCCGGGCACCGGCAAGACCCTGCTGGCCAAGGCCGTCGCCGGCGAGGCGGGCGTCCCGTTCTACTCGATCTCCGGCTCGGACTTCGTGGAGATGTTCGTCGGCGTCGGCGCGTCGCGTGTCCGCGACCTGTTCGAGCAGGCCAAGAACAACTCCCCGGCCATCATCTTCGTTGACGAAATCGATGCGGTGGGCCGCCACCGCGGCGCCGGCATCGGCGGCGGCAACGACGAGCGCGAGCAGACCCTCAACCAGCTTTTGGTCGAGATGGACGGCTTCGACGCCACCACCAACGTCATCCTGATCGCCGCGACCAACCGCGCCGACGTCCTTGACCCGGCGCTGCTGCGCCCGGGCCGCTTCGACCGCCAGATCCCGGTGGAGGCACCGGACATGATCGGCCGCGAGCAGATCCTCAAGGTCCACGCGCAGGGCAAGCCGATGGCCACCAACGTGGACCTGAAGGCCGTGGCGAAAAAGACGCCGGGTTACACCGGCGCCGACCTGGCCAACGTGCTCAACGAGGCCGCGCTGCTCACCGCCCGCTCCAACGCCCAGCTGATCGACGACCGCGCCCTGGACGAGGCCATCGACCGCGTCATGGCCGGGCCGCAGAAGCGCAGCCGGTTGATGAAGGAACACGAGCGCAAGATCACCGCATACCACGAGGGCGGACACGCCCTGGTCGCCGCGGCCATGCGCCAGACCGCGCCGGTCACCAAGGTCACCATCCTGCCCCGCGGCCGCGCCCTGGGCTACACCATGGTGGTGCCCGACGACGACAAGTACTCGGTGACCCGCAACGAACTGCTCGACCAGATGGCCTACGCCATGGGCGGGCGCGTGGCCGAGGAAATCGTCTTCCACGACCCGTCCACCGGCGCCTCCAACGACATCGAGAAGGCCACCGCCACGGCCCGCAAGATGGTCACCGACTACGGCATGAGTGAGCGCGTGGGCGCCGTGAAGCTGGGCTCTTCCTCCGGGGATGCCATGTACGGGCAGCCCTCCAGCCGCGACTACTCCGACGCCATGGCCAACGTGGTCGACGAGGAGGTCCGCGCGCTGATCGACACCGCGCACGACGAGGCCTACGCCGCGCTGACGGAGAACCGCCACGTGCTCGACCGCCTGGCGCTGGCCCTGCTGGAGCACGAAACGCTGAACCAGAAGGAGATCGAGGAAATCTTCCACGACCTCACCAAGCGCCCCGAGCGCGAGGTCTGGCTGAGCAAGGACTCCCGCCCGGTGCACGCTGCCGGACCGGTGCTGTCGGCGAGGGAAATCGCCTCCGAGGCGGCCGAAAACGACGCTGCGGAAGCAGCCGACGGCACCTCGGGCGCTTCGGCCGGCGCGTAACCCAACGCACACACCAGCTAGGATCGGAAGCGTGAACGAGATCGATCAATTTGAAGACGACAGCGCCCAGGGCGCCGGCGGCGTGGACATGCTCCGCATCGAAAAGGCCGTGCGGGAGATCCTCTACGCCATCGGCGAGGACCCGGACCGCGACGGCCTGCTGGAAACGCCCAAGCGCGTGGCCAAGGCCTACGGCGAGTTCTTCGCCGGCCTGCACCAGGACCCGGCCGACCACCTGGCCACCACCTTCGACATCGAGCATGACGAATTGGTGCTGGTGAAGGACATCCCCTTCTATTCGACCTGCGAACACCACCTGGTGCCGTTCCACGGCGCCGCCCACGTCGGCTACATCCCCGGCCCGGAGGGCAAGGTCACGGGGCTGAGCAAGCTGGCCCGCCTGGTGGAGGTCTTCGCCAAGCGCCCGCAGGTCCAGGAGCGGTTGACCACCCAGATCGTCGAGGCGCTCATGGAGCACCTGAACCCGCGCGGGGCGATGGTCGTCATCGAGTGCGAACACATGTGCATGTCCATGCGGGGCGTCCGCAAGCCGGGCGCCAAGACCGTCACCAGCGCGGTGCGTGGCCAGCTTCGCGAGCCCGCCACCCGCGCCGAGGCCATGAGCCTCATTCTCGGAAAGTAGGAAACCCCATGTCGCTTGGAGCGATCCCCGGAACCGGACCGGCCACCAGCCCGCTGCCGGTCATCAAGAAATCAACGGCCCGCACCATGGCCGACCTGCCCGTTGGCCGCACCCTGGTCATGGGCATCCTGAACATCACCGAGGATTCCTTTTCCGACGGAGGCAAGTACGCCACCGCGGACGAGGCCATCGGCCACGGACTGCGCATGTACTACGGCGGGGCCGACATCATCGACGTCGGCGGGGAGTCCACCCGCCCCGGCGCCGAGCCGGTGGACCCGGCCGTGGAACAGGCCCGGATCCTTCCGGTCATCACGGCGCTGGCCAAGGCCGGGGCGATCATCTCGGTCGACACCATGCACACCTCCACCGCCCGGGCGGCCCTGACGGCCGGCGCGCACATCGTCAACGACGTCTCCGGGCTCACCCACGAGGCAGACATGCCCGCGCTGATCGCCGAAACCGGTGCCCCCTACGTGCTGATGCACCGTCGCGGGGACGCCGCCTCGATGACCACCGAGGCGAACTACACCGACGTCGTGTCCGAGGTCATCGATGAACTGCTCGCGCTGCGCGAGACGTTCCTTGCCGCCGGGGTCGCCGCCGAGCAGCTGATCCTGGATCCGGGGCTCGGCTTCGCCAAGGACCACGAACACAACTGGGAGCTGCTGCGCGCCCTGGACCGCTTCACCGCCCTGGGCCACCGCGTCCTGGTGGGCACCAGCCGCAAGCGCTTCATCGGTGCGCTGCTGACCGTCGATTCCAAGCCCGCGGTGCCCACGGCCCGCGATGCCGCCACCGCGGCAACCAGCGCCCTGGCGGCGGCCAACGGAGCCTGGGGGGTGCGCGTGCACGACGTGCCCGGCAACCTGGATGCCGTCAAGGTCGCGACCGCCTGGTCCGCGGCCCGCGTCCCGGCACTCTAGGAAACGGGCGGGGCAGCAGCATGCGCACGGACACCATCACCCTGTCGGGCATCACCGCGATCGGGCACCACGGCGTTTTCGAGCACGAGAAGCGCGACGGGCAGCCCTTCACCCTCGACGTCGTCCTGCACACCGACATCCGCAAGGCCGCGGCCAGCGACAACGTCGCGGACACCGCGCACTACGGGGAACTCGGCGAACTGGTGGTGGCCCAGATCCAAGACGGGCCCTGGGACCTGATCGAGACGCTGGCGGAGAAGACCGCCGCGGCGATCCTGGCGTCCTTCGGCACCGTCACCGGGGTGGAGGTCATCGTGCACAAGCCCAAGGCCCCGATCACCGTGACCTTTTCCGACGTCACGATCCACATTTACCGCGAACGGGAGTGAACCAGATGGTTTCCTGCATCCTTGCCCTGGGTTCCAACCTGGGCGAACGTGCCGGAACGCTGCAGGCCGCCGTCGCCTCCCTGGCCGCCACCGCGGGCATCGAGCTGGTGCGCGTCTCTGACACCGCGGTGACCAGGCCCGTGGGCGGGCCCGAGGGGCAACCCGACTTCCTGAACCTGGTGCTGCGCATCGAAACCACGCTGGCCCCGCGCCAGCTGCTGGCCGCCTGCCAGCAGATCGAGTCGGACCACCACCGCACCCGCGAGGTCCGCTGGGGTCCGCGCACCCTGGACATCGACGTGATCACCTACGGGGAAGAAACCAGCTCGGACCCGGTGCTGACCTTGCCGCACCCGCGGGCCGCGGAACGCGGCTTCGTGCTGCTGCCGTGGTCCTGGATGGAACCGGACGCGCAGCTGTCCGGGATCCCGGTCACCACGCTTGCCGCCGCCGCGGCCGACACCCCCGGCATCGTCCGCGTCGAAGCGGGGGCCTAGGGCCATGAATTCCTTGCGGCCGTTGTGGGTCTTCACCGTGCTGGTCATCGGGGTGGTTGCCGGCTATGCCCTGCAGATCATTGCCACGACCCGCGGCTATCCGGTGCCGGTGCTGCACTGGACCTCCCTGGTGACCATGGGGGCCGCCTGCCTGCTCACCCTGGTCATGGGCATCCGCATCAAGCTGTTCACCAGCGGTCGGACCAAGAAACGCGTGAACCCGATTGCCGCGGCCCGGACCCTGGTGCTGGCGCAGGCCAGCGTGTATGCCGGTTCCACGATTGCCGGATGGCACGCCGGGATCCTGCTGGGCCTGCTCACGGCGGGCGGAATGGGGTCCGCGGCGGTGAAATCATCCTTGGTGATGATCGGTGGCGCGCTGGTGATGGTTATCGTGGGATGGGTTGTGGAACAGTTCTGCAAGCTGCCCCCGGAAGATCCATCGGACCCGGCGGCCAAGACCAAGGGCAAGGACGAGGAAGGCTATGCGGCAGGAACCAATTGACCCGGCCGGGATCCAATGGACACGCGTGTCCCCCAGCTACGCCAAGGTCCGCATGGTGGGTTGGGCCATTGGCGCGTTGATCACGCTGCTGGTGCTCAGCGTCCCGCTGGTCCTGGTGCTGACCGGGGTGTGGGACGGCTTCCCGCTGTGGCTGGCGATCGCCGCCCCCGCGGTGGTGGTGGCCGTCGAGGTCATCCGCCTGGTGCTGATCCCCCGCCAGGTCGCCGCGATCGGCTACGCCGAGCGCGAGGACGACCTGCTGGTGCGCCACGGTCTGATGTTCCAGAAGGTGCTGGTGGTCCCCTACGGCCGGATGCAGTTCGTCGATGTGGCCGTGGGCCCGATCGACCGGATGCTGGGGCTGTGCAAGGTCAAGCTGCACACCGCGGCGGCCGATGCCACCGCGGAGATCCCCGGCTTGCCGGTGGCCGAGGGCACGCGCCTGCGCGAGCAGCTTGCGGCCCGCGGGGAATCGCGATTGGCCGGGCTGTGACTCCCGGGCGGGCCGTGCCGGTCCCCGGTCCAGGGGAAACCGAGGGGCAGGGCACCCCGGCGGCGCCGTGGCACCGCGTGCACCCGGTCTCCCCGCTGGTGCGCGGCTGGATCGCGGTGGTGGCCATCGCCTTCGTCTACGGCCAGAACACCTTGTCCTCCTTCTTCGGCGAGGAGGAATCGAACCCCGGGCCCGATTTCATTTCCGGGACCCCGCTGATGGTTTCGCTGCTGGTCGGCGCCGGCATCCTGCTGCTGATCCTGCTGGGCTTCTTCGGCACCTGGTGGTTCACCAAGTACCAGATCACCGATCGCCACGTCAACGTGAACACCGGCATGGTCTTCCGCCAGCAGCGCCAGGCCCGCATCGACCGGGTCCAGTCGATCGACATCGCCCAGCCGTTGGTGGCCCGGATCTTCGGGCTTGCCGAGCTGCGCTTCGACGTTGCGGACTCGGGCTCCGCCGCGATGAACCTGGCCTTCGTGAAACTCTCCGAGGCGCACCAGCTGCGCAACGAGATCCTGGCCCGCGCCGCCGGGCTGAAGACGCCCGGGCCGCCGGCACCGGCGCTTCCCGCGCAGCCGGATGCGGCCCCGGTCGCGGGGCAGTCACCGGATCCGACAGCACCGCAGGAAGCGGCCCCCGGGGCCCCGGCACCGGGATACGCCTCGGTTTCCGCCTCGCTGGCCGCCAGCGAGCGCGTGGTCGCCGTGGTGCCCACGGGCCGGCTCATCGGGTCCATCCTGTTGCGCCCCTCGACCATCTTGATGGTGCTGCTGATCATCGGGCTGGGCATCGCCATGTCCGCCATCGAGGGGTTCGCCCCCTTCTACCTGCTGCCGGCCCTCCTGGGCATGGCCGGCGCGCTGTGGAACAACCTGAACACCGGATACAACTTCAAGGCCGCCACCAGCGCGGACGGGCTGCGCCTGAGCTACGGGCTGCTGGACACCCGACACCAGACGGTGCCGCCGGGCCGGGTCCAGGCCATCAAGGTCACCGCCCCCTTCTTCTGGCGGCCGCTGGGCTGGTACCGGGTCGCGGTGAACGTCGCGGGCATCGGCGGCGGGGCAGCCAACGACGCCGAGCAACGCAGCGTGCTGCTGCCGGTGGGCAGCTACGAGGACGTCCTGGCGGTGCTCTCGGTGGTGCTTCCGGCCCCGGGCGTTGCCGCTCCGCGCGATTTCTTTGCCGCCGCCATCAACGGCTCCGGCACCGAGGGCGGGTTCGTCGTGTCCCCGCCGCGGGTCCGCCCGCTCTCGCCGCTGGCATACAAGCGGCAGGGCTACGCGCTGACCGACACCGCACTGGTGGCGCGCAACGGGGCGCTTCACCGCACCATCGCCATCGTGCCGCACGCCCGCACCCAGGGCCTGAGGCTGAGCCAGGGTCCGTTGGCCAGGCGCTTCGGGGTGGTTGACCTGTCCCTGGCCACGATCGCCGGGCCCGTGGTGCCGCTGGTGCACCAGCTCGATGTCGCCTCGGGCCGGGAACTGTTCCTGGAACAGGCCGACCGCGCCGCGGCGGCACGCAGGCAAACCGATTCAAACCACTGGCTGGGGGACGCATGAGAAGCACGGGTAAGCCGGGACGGCTGGGGGTCGGGGTCATTGGCGCGGGCAAGGTCGGCGCCGTGCTGGGCGCAGCGCTGCGTGCAGCCGAGCACCAGATCGTTGGCGTCCATGCGGTTTCCGACGCCTCGCTCGAGCGCGCGGAAATGCTGCTGCCCGGCGTGCCGGTGCTGCAAATCCCCGAGATCCTGCGCCGTGCCGAACTGGTCATCCTGGCGGTTCCCGACGATGCGCTGGCGGATTTGGTCTCCGGACTGGCCGTGGCCGGACACTGGCAGGCCGGACAGCTGGTGCTGCACACCGCCGGGCGCTATGGCACCGAGGTCTTGGCCCCGGCCACGGCGGCCGGCGCCATCGGGCTGGCCGTGCACCCGGCCATGACCTTCACCGGGATGAGCATGGACCTGGAGCGGCTGGCCGACTGCGTCTTCGGGGTCAGCGCCTCGAACATGGTCCTGCCCATCGCCCAGGCGCTCGTGGTGGAAATGGGCGGGGAACCGGTGGTGATCGCCGAGGATGACCGGGTGAAATACCATGCCGCCCTGTCCCACGCCTCGAACCACCTGGTGACCGTGGCCGGGCAATCGGCCGGGATCCTGGCCGGCATCGGCGTCGAACAACCCGAGCGGATGCTCTCGGCGCTCATGCGCGCCTCGCTGGAAAATGCGCTGGCCTCCGGGGAAGGCGCCTTGACCGGGCCGGTGGCCCGCGGGGACGTGCACACCATTGCCGCGCACCGCGCCGCGCTCTCGGACCCCTCGATCGCCGAGGACACCCGGGAGGGATACCTGGCGATGAGCCGGGCAACCGCGCTGCGCGCCCACGCCCGCGGCCTGATCAGCAGCCAAACCCTCGAAGGGATCCTGGCCGCGCTGGGAAAGTAGGACCGACGGCCACCGGCCACGACGTCCCAAAGCTAAGCTGGGATGGTGAGCACACCAGCAAATTCCGCCAGCCGCGCCCCCCGCATTGTCCGTACCGCCGCCGAGCTCTCGGCGGCCATTGCCCAGGCGCTCGAAGCGCCGGCCTCGGGAAACCGCCCGGCGACCCTGGGGCTGGTGCCCACCATGGGGGCCCTGCATTCGGGGCACGAATCGCTGGTGTCCACCGCCCGGGAGCAAAACGACGTGCTGGTGGTCAGCATCTTCGTCAACGAGCTGCAGTTCAATGACCGGGCCGACTTCGACCGCTACCCGCGCACCCTGGAGGCCGACGTCGAGATCCTGGCCCGGGCCGGTGCCGACATCGTCTTTGCCCCCGAGGTGTCGACGGTCTATCCCGACGGCCGTCCGCTGGTCAAGCTCGATTCCGGGGCCCTGGGCGAGAAGTTCGAGGGCGCTTCGCGTCCCGGCCACTTCGACGGGATGCTTGCGGTGGTCGCCAAGCTGCTGCACTTCTGTATGCCGCCAGCCTCGTTGGGGGTCCCCGTTGCCTACCGTGCCTACTTCGGACAGAAGGATGCCCAGCAGCTGGTGCTGATCAACCGCATGGTGGCGGACCTGAACTTCCCGGTCGAGATCCGCTCGGTGCCGATCATCCGCAGCGCCGAGGGCCTGGCGCTTTCCAGCAGGAACCAGTTCCTCAGCAAGGAGCAGGCGGAGGCGGCCCTGGTGATCCACCGGGCGCTGAATCTGGTCAAGCGGCGGGCCGACCGCCATGAACCGCTGTACCTGGAGGACGCCGCGGGGCTCTTCGAGATGGAACCGCTGGTGGAGCTGGACTACTTCGAACTTGTCGACCCGCGCACCTTGCAGGAGTTGGCCTTCAACTGCCAGGACACCCCGTTCACCGGGGAAGGCTTGCTGCTGGTTGCGGCGAAGGTCGGCGAAGTCCGGTTGATCGACAACATGCCGCTGGGCTACTGAGCACCAAGAACCGTGCTGGCTAGGAGGTCTCCCAGCGTTGGGACGCCTGTCGCAATACCGAGCGGAAGCGGGCAAGGTCCGCAACGATTTCCGCGGCGCTTTGGCCTGCGGCGGAGAGTCCTGCCGATTGGCCGGCATAGACCGGAGCCAAGGACAGGTCGGCCTTCGCCCGGGCCTCGTTGATCGAGTTGGTCAGGGCATCGCTTGCGTCGACCGTGGCACTGAGCGCCTCGAGGTCTTCGGCCCAGTTGTCGCTGAATTCGTTGCGCAGGGCCCGGCCGCCGTATTCCACCGGCCAATCGATTCTCTGGGCGATGTCGAAGGCCCGCGTGTAGATGGTGTCATCGATTCCGGCGGCCCCGATTGCATCCTTGATGTTCCGGTGGCTCATCGATTCCGTGGCCGCGGCAAAGCGTGTGCCGATCCAGGCCGCCGAAGCCCCTGCACCCAGGACGGCCGCGACTCCGGCGGCCGTGGCCAGACCGCCCGCTGCGACCACCGGCTTGGTGGTCTTTTCCAAGGCCAGTTGCAGCAGGGGGAGTGTGGAGACTTCGTTCCGGCCGTGGCCCCCGCCCTCGTTCCCGCGGCAGATCACTACGTCGATGTCGTCCTCAAGTGCACGTGACAGTTCGGCCGCATTGCCTACCTGCATCCCGGTCAAGGCTCCGGATTCATGGACCAACGCGGCAGCAGGGCCCGGTTCGCCGAAGCTGATGCAGACGAAGGACGGGCCGTGTTCCAGGACATGCTCCAGGGGATCGAGGTTCTTGTCCAAGACCCAGGCCATCAGACCGGCACCCCAGGGGTGTCCGGACGAAGCCGCAATCCCTGCCTCGATATCGATCCACTTCTTGGTGGCGTTTCCGCCGATGCCCAGCATGCCAAAACCGCCCGCTGCCGACACGGCTGCGGCCAATGCGCCGCCGGCAGCACCGGCCATGGAGGCATTGAAGATGGGTTCTGCATAACCAAGTACCTGCTGCAGTTTGTTGGCGGGGTGGATGCTGACCGCTGTGTTCTTTGGAAGTTCAGGCATGTTTTTCAGTCTAGGACTGATGCGGCACAGTCGATGTGATGCAGCGCTCAAAGGTCGAAATTGGAGGAATAGGGGCATTCCCGGGCGAAAACCCGGAATGATCCCCGGGTTTCCGCGGTTCTTGGTGTCCGGCCGGTGCAGGAGGCGCCCGTTTGGACATTCGGGCGGGTTGCGCGTAGAGTTGTTTCTCGCACCGAGCCCCGCAGCGTAGCCCGAAAGGGAGAGCAGCGGAAGGCGGATGCAAAGAATTCCAAATGAATTTCGGAAGTCGATTTGACTCCGGGTTTGAATGGGACTAAGCTTGAAAAGTTGCTCCAGAGCGAAGCGCCGGCAGGAAACGTCAGTCCGGGTCGTGGAAGTTGGAAGCGTCTGTTGTTTGAGAACTCAATAGTGTGCCAAGTTTGTTGATACCAATTTATTTATTTTATTGGTGAATGGTTTCAGGGT
>NZ_MOLR01000013.1:0-167599 GCF_001863355.1 Arthrobacter sp. UCD-GKA
CCGGGCGGTGGGTGGCCGTCTCGGGAACGAACCCGGCCAGTTGCTCTTCGCACAGGGCGCCGAAGCCGGTCGCGTCCAGGAAGGAGGTGAGCACGTTCAGGCCGGCGTGGGAAACCAGCGACTGGCCGGTCGGGGCTGCCGGGAGGGACGGGAAAACACGGGTATCGTTAAGCATCGAAAAGGTGAGCCCTGTTCTGGTGGATAAAAAGGTGTGGTACCTCTATTTTCCCAGATCAGCTCACCTTTTCGACGTTAAAGGCACTTAATGACGCCCCGCTTCATGAAAAGGCCGGGCTAGTCCAGTGTCAGGCCCCGGTCATGCCGAGGCTGTCTTGCGTCACCGGCGGGTGGGGCAAGACAGCCTCGGCAGCGACCGACAAGGTCCTGTCAGGGCATGAATCTACTCTCCAGCACCGCCTTCGTGTTTTCTCGGGACCGGCCTGTCCATGTCACCGGTCTCGATCTGGGCATATTCCTCCTGGGTGACCACAGGAACTTCGCGCCCTTCCTTGTCGATCAGCTTGCCGTCGGCATATTGGTCGCCGTCAAGCAAGGCGCAGATGTCGTCCTGGCAAACGACCCGCGGCGGGGCCGCGGCAAAGACCGAGGCATCCTTGGCTGGTGTACCAAATTTCATTTCGTTGAACAGCAGGTTCAGCACCACGGCCATGAGCGTGCCTGAAGAGATCCCCGAGGCAAAAATGGTGGAGAACCAGTCAGGAAAGCTGTTGTAGAAGGTCGGGCTGACGATCGGCAGGCATCCGAAGGCAATGGACGCGGCCACAATCACCAGGTTCAACCCGTCATACTTGACTGTCGCCAGGGTGCGAATGCCCGAGGCTGCGACGGTTCCAAAGAGTACGATTCCCGCTCCACCCAGTACCGGAGCGGGCACCGCGGCGACCACGCGTCCCAACACCGGCAGCAACCCGAGAACCACCAGGATGCCGCCACCGGCAGCCACCACAAACCGACTGGTGATGCCCGTAATGGCCACCAGCCCCACGTTCTGCGCAAACGCTGTCTGTGTAAAGGTGTTGAAAATCGGGGCAACAATCGAGGAAGCCATATCGGCGCGCAACCCATCGGCAATCCGTTTGGAATTCACCTTGGATTTGGTGATTTCACCGACAGCCAGCATGTCCGCCGTGGTTTCGGTCAAGGTCACCAACACCACGATGGTCATGGAGATGATGCCGCCGATCTCGAAGACCGGCCAGCCGAAGGCAAACGGGGTCGGGACCGCAAAGAAGGGGCCTTCGAACACCGTGGAAAAATCCACCATCCCGCTCAGCGCGGCAATCACCGTGCCAATGACGATGGCCAACAGGATCGAAAGTCGGGAAATCGCGGCTGAGCCGACCTTGGACAGCAGCAGCACTACCAGCAAGGTCACTGCCGCCAAGCCGATATTGGCCAGACTTCCGTAGTCCTTCGCTTCGGAGTCCCCGCCCATGGCCCAATTGGCTGCCACCGGGGTCAGTGACAGGCCGATCATCGTGATCACCACACCGGTGACCACCGGCGGGAAGAACCGAATTATCCTGGCAAAGAATGGCGCGATAACGAATCCGATCACCGAGGCAACCAACACCGCACCAAACACCGCCGGCATGCCGCCGCCGCCGTTGACAATGGCCACCAAGGTGGCCACCGAGGCAAAGGAAACTCCTTGGACGAGGGGCAATTGCGCACCAAAGAACGGGAGCCCAATCGTCTGCAAGATCGTCGCAAGCCCACCAATAAACAGGCAGCTGGCCACCAGCACGCCTTGTTCGGCCGGGGTGAGTCCCGCGGCACCGCCAACGATCAGGGGCGGGGCAATGATTCCTCCATACATGGTCAGCACGTGTTGCAACCCGTAGGTGAAACTGCGACCAATCGGCAATTTTTCGTCTTCTGGCCTTGAACCACGCATGGCCTGCCCTTCTGCAGCACGCACAGAGGACCTCCTCGTCATTTTTGGGTGCACGAATTCCCCGGTGGCACCCCGGTTGGGCGCCACTCATGGAAATAATTGGATTTTGCCGTAAACAGCCCACACATCCACCAGGCCGAACGGCTGAGGGTCAGACTTTGACAGTGCTGACCTTGTTCATGCGTTTGAGCAGGTCTGCTGCCACGCTGACCGCGATGGTGGCCGGGTCCTTGCCGACCACCTCGGGGTCCCCGATGGGGCAGTCGATCCTCTCAATTGCATTTGCCTTATGGCCGCTGTCCGCAAGGTTCTTGCGAAATCGCTGCCATTTGGCGTTCGACCCGATCAGCCCGATCGAGCCAAGATTCGGATGCCGCAACGCGGCATCGCACAGATGGAAGTCCTCGGCGTGATCATGGGTCATGATCAGCACGTGCGTTCCGCTGGGCAACCGGCTGAGCACCTCCTCGCCAATGACGGCTGGTCTCGGATGAATTCGCGCCACCGACGGTTCAAGCGCTTCCAAGCCCTGCAGGTTTTCCGCACGCGAGTCGCTCAAGTACAGTTCAATGTCTTGTCGTGAAAGGATGCGGGCAAGTTCGAGGCCCACATGGCCAACGCCGAAGATCGCCATTGCTTCGGGCACTGCCATCGGTTCCAGCAAAATCGTCACTTCGCCTCCACAGCATTGCCGGCCATAGGTCGCCGGAGCCTTGTCATTCAGCCGCAAGGTCATGGTTTCGGGCACGTCCTGCGAATCGGTGAGCATTTGCCGTGCCCGTGCCACCGCGGTCATCTCCAGGTTGCCGCCACCGATGGTTTCAAAAAGCTCATCAATGGTGGCAACCATCTTGGTTCCGGCTTCACGAGGTGCATGCCCGCGCACTTCAACCAGGGTGATCAACACCGCCGGGGCACGACGGGATCGAAGCCGCATCACCGTATCAATCCAGGTCATGAGGATCGCGGGCTGACTAATTCGCTGGTCTCGCGGGCCGCCTGGACCGCCCAGAACACCGCTTCGGGCGTCGCCGGCGAAGCCAGGTCCACACCGGTTCCGGGTTGGGCAAAGCCGGCAATCGCTTGGCGCAAGGCTTCCCGCACGGACAGGGCCAGCATCAGCGGAGGTTCCCCCACCGCCTTGGAACCGTAGACCGCGCCCTCTTCATGGGCTTTGTCCAGAAGCGAGACGTTGAAGACTTCGGGCATTTCCGACAGGCTCGGGATCTTGTAGGTGCTGGCACTCTGGGTCGCCAGCCGCCCCCTGGTGGGCCGGTCGCTGGTATCCCAGCGCAGGTCCTCCAGGGTCAGCCAACCCGCACCCTGCACAAAACCGCCTTCGATCTGCCCCAGGTCAATCAGCGGGGAGAGCGAATCTCCCACGTCATGCACCACATCCACCCGGCGCAGGGTGTACGAACCGTCGAAACGGCTGACCTCCACTTCACTGGCCGCCGCCCCATAGGCGAAGTACTTGAATGGTTCCCCCCTCATGATGCCCAAGTCCCAGTGCAGCCCTTCGGTCCGGTAAAAGCCCGCGGCGGACAGCTGGACCCGCTGGAAGTAGGCGGCGTGGACGAGATCCTTCCAGTTGATGGATTCGCGTCCGTCGAGGCTGGAGACCGTACCTCGGCTGAACCGGATCTCGTGGGCGGGAACGCCCAGCTTGACCGCGGCTACCTGGGCGAGCCGATCACGGATTTGTTCGCAGGCATCCTTCACCGCCCCGCCGTTCAGGTCGCTGCCCGAACTGGCTGCCGTGGCCGAGGTGTTGGGGACCTTGTCGGTACGAGTCGGTGCCATCCGGATGGTGTCGAGGGTGACTCCGAGCGTGGTGGCGGCCACCTGCAGCATCTTGGTGTGCAGCCCCTGCCCCATTTCGGTGCCACCGTGGTTCACCAGCACCGAACCGTCCTTGTAGACCAGCACCAGGGCGCCAGCCTGGTTGAACGCGGTGAGGTTGAAGGAGATCCCGAATTTCACCGGGGTCAGAGCCAAGGCCCGCTTTGCATGCTCGTGATCCTTGTTGAACCGGGCAATCTCGGCCTCGCGACGTTCAATCTCCGCACCGTCCAGCAGCTGCTGCCAAGCGGCTTCCATCCGTTCGGGGTGGCGCACCGGCTGGTGGTAGGGGGTGTCCTGGCCTTGGACGTAGAAGTTTCGGCGACGCAGTTCCCGGGCGCTCATCCCGAGTTGCGGTGCCACCCGCCCCAGGATGTCCTCCATGACCAGCATGCCCTGTGGTCCCCCGAAGCCGCGGAACGCCGTCTGCGAGGTCTTGTGGCATTTGGCAACTCGGCCGTGGACCCGGATATTGGGTATCCAGTAGGCATTGTCGATGTGGCACATGGCCCGGGTCAGCACCGGCTCGGACAGATCCAGGCTCCACCCGCCATCAGCGGTCAGGGTCGCATCCAGGCCCAGGATCTTGCCTTCGTCGTCGAAACCGATTTTCCAGCTGGCATGGAAACCGTGGCGCTTGCCGGTCATGGTCATATCCACCGTCCGGTCCAGCCGCACCCGCACCGGCCGTCCGGTGAGCAGGGCCCCGAGGCCAGCCACCGCGGCATAGCCGTGCGACTGCATTTCCTTGCCGCCGAAGGCGCCACCCATGCGTATCACTTGGACGGTGATCTGGTGTGCGGGGATCCCCAGGATGTGGGCGACGATGTCCTGGGTTTCGGTGGGGTGCTGGGTGGAGGAATGGATCATCATCTGGCCGCTTTCGTCCAC
This sequence comes from Arthrobacter sp. UCD-GKA, assembly GCF_001863355.1. Taxonomy (NCBI): domain Bacteria; kingdom Bacillati; phylum Actinomycetota; class Actinomycetes; order Micrococcales; family Micrococcaceae; genus Arthrobacter; species Arthrobacter sp. UCD-GKA. The sequence continues at coordinate 4,652 of NZ_MOLR01000013.1, forward strand.
CAAGGCCAGCGAGTTCTGGGTCTCCAGGTAGAAGTGTTCCTGCCCGGAGAATTCGAATTCCCCTTCAAAAACGTGCGCGGCGTCCCTCAATGCGGCTTTGCTGTCGCCCTTGTCGATCACCGGCTGTATTCCGTGGAAGCTTTGCGCGGCGATTGCGTCCTGCAAGGTGATCAACGAGTCGAGCGGTTCGTAGTCCACCTCGACGGCAGCCGCCCCGGCCTTGGCGGCTTCCAGGTCCTCGCCGAGAACCCACGCCACGGCCTGGCCGTAGAACATGACCTCGTCCACCGGCAGCATTGGTTCATCGTGTTTTGCCCCCTGGTCATTGACCCCAGGGATGTCCGTTGCAGTGATCACCCGGACCACGCCGGGAACCCGGTAGGCCCCGTCACTGTCCAGGTTCAGGATTCTTGCGTGTGCCTGGGTGGATTGCACCGGGTAGGCGTGCAGCACACCGACCATCCGCCGGTCCAGGTCGTCGGTGTACAAGGCGCTTCCGGTGACATGTCCCACCGCCGATTCATGCGGATGGGCTTCCCCGACGATGGGCAGGTCTGGACGTTGGGATAACTGGCTCATTTGCCTTCTCCCTTCAACAGGTTGGTCTCGTGCAGTTGTTCGGCGAAGAACCGCTCCAGCGAGGATGCGAGCATCGCCCGCCGGTAGTCGGCGCTGGCCCGGTGGTCATCCATCGGGGTTCCCTCGTCCCCCATGACCCGGGCCGCGGCGCGGATGGTTTCCAGCTCCCAGGACCGGCCTTCCAACATCTTTTCGGTGGCGGTGGCCCGCAACGGGGTGGCCGCCACCCCGCCCAAGCCGATCCGTGCCTTGCCGATGATGCCGTCCTCGACGGTGAGCGCGTAGCCGATGGCCACGCTGGAAATGTCGTCGAAGCGGCGCTTGGAGATTTTCTGGAAGGACGTCAAACCGGAGAGCGGCAGGGGGATGCGGATGGCGGTGATCAGCTCGCCGGGCTGGCGGACCGTTTGCCGGTACCCGGTGAAGTAGTCGGCCAATGGCACCACCCGTTGGCGGCTGGCCGAGCTGAGCACCAGCTCGGCTTCCAGGGCCAACAAGGCCGGAGGGGTGTCGCCGATGGGCGAACCGGTTCCCAGGTTCCCGCCGATGGTCGCGCTGTTGCGGATGAGCCGGGAAGCGAATTGGCCAAAGAGCTTGCCCAGCAACGGGATCCGGCCCTGCAGGCCGCGTTCCAGTTCACTGAGCGTGCAGGCCGCCCCGATTTCAATGTGCGTGTCGGTGAAATCCAGTTGCCTCAGTTCATCCAGCCGGTCGATGGCCAGCAGGGAACGGGCCCGTGCCCCCTTGATGTTGACCTCCACACCCCAGTCGGTTCCACCGGCGAGGGGCAACACCTCGGGTTCCTCGGAGAGGATCCGCAGTGCTTCCTCCAAGGTTCCGGGCCGCCGGTAGCGCCCGAGCTGGCCCGTGGGGGCATCGGGGCGAGMCAGGTCGGTGGCCACCACTGTCGGTGCCGGCTGGTCCCGGCGGGCGGCCAGCGCGTCATCGACGGCCGGCGTGCCCAGTGCGAAAGCTGCATCGCGGATGGGCCGATACCCGGTGCACCGGCACAGGTTGCCCGAGAGCGCATGCAGGTCAAAGCCGTTCGGCCCGCAGTGCTGCTCCCTTGCATCCTCGTCCTCAGACAGGGTTCCGGTGGGGGTTGCTCGTTCCGGCCGGTAGTATTCGGCGGCCATGCTGCAGACGAATCCCGGGGTGCAGTAGCCGCATTGCGAGCCACCGCGCTCGGCCAGCTGCTGCTGGACCGGATGCAGGTCGGTGCGGTCCCCCAGCCCCTCGGCTGTAACCACTTCCTGCCCGTCGAGGGCTGCGGCCGGCAGGAGGCAGGCATTCATTGCGGTCCAGCGTGCGGCATCGCCGTCGGGCCGGGCCACCAGGATGGAGCAGGCCCCGCACTCGCCTTCGGCGCAGCCTTCCTTGCAAGAGGTAAGTCCTTCACCGCGCAGGAAGTCCAGGGCATTGGTATGCGTTGGTCCGGTGAATTCCCGCACCGTTCCGTTAACGGTAATCAAACACTGAGAATCTGGGGTTGTCTTGGCGGTCATGCCGCTTCCTCCTACTTCCCACCAGTGTGGGAAGCGCTGTGAACGAACGATTGATGATGGGCGCGCAACAAAGCGGCCTGCGTATCAGCGCCAGGAGCCAATATCTGGTTCAGCTGGCTCGCTGCATGCAGGCCAGCTTAGGCTCCGTGGGCAATCTGCCCTTTCGGCCATGCAATCGTTCCACCCATGAGGTCCTCCGATAATTTCAGATCATCAATGTGGTTGGTTCACAAGACACTTAAAGTGCTCTTGAAAGCTTGCTGCGTTCAGTCGGCGTTTCCGCATTCCAAACCGGCTCTCCCGTTGTTCATAGACGCGACTCCCCTTGTTCCTTGAATGAGTGAATCGGCAATCCCGTTGCGTCCGGTACCGCTGGCCACTCATTTAGAAACATGCCCGGTAAATAGCGACCATTTGCATGCTCTGACCATAGCAGTGACTGTGATCCATGTCATGCTTTTCGTGGTATTCGGTTCCCACGATACGGATAATCTGGCTCCGTAGTACCGTTCAACGGCCCCGTTGCACTTCCCGTTTGAGCCGTTCACTGCCGCAGTCCATGAGCGTCCACGCTCAAATGCATGGGTGTCAACGCAATGCCAAGGGTCGGACCAGCGACGAAGATGACCGAGTTGGCGATTGACGGCAGGGCCGCACGGCACCGTCCCATGGGGCAAGCTTGCAGAATCCGGCCTTGGCTGGCCACTCTTGAAGGTCGCCAAGCCCGGGACACCATGCATCACACGGCAAACCTAACGACCCGGATGAATTCTTGGTGCAGGAAAAGGCGACCCGTGAATTCCACGGACGCTCCAACACCCCAGGTAAGCAAATAGGCCCGCTGACTTCACCCCGAACGCGGCGGCCAGAACCTGCGTACGGCTCAATGGCATCCATAATCCGGTTCAGTGCCGATGGCTGATTGCCCTTCAATTAGATGGTTCGCTTGGCTACGGGACAGGAAGCCGGATCCGTCTTGATTCGGTCCCCATGCGCCGGAGCCGGCCGGCCTCGGCTAGCCCTTGTAGTCGTAGAACCCGGCGCCCGACTTGCGGCCAAGTTTGCCCTCGGCCACCAGGGCCGCGATGCGCTCATTGGGGGCGTCCTGCACCGCGCCGGTTTCCGCGTGTGTGGCCTGGGCGATGAAGTCGATGACGTCCAGCCCGACCAAGTCCATCAGCGCGAAGGGACCCATGGGGTGGCCGAGCGCCGTGCGCGCGGTGGTGTCGATGTCCTCGATGCTGGCGATGCCGGAGTCGGCCAGGAAAAGCGCCTCGCGCTGGATCGCGCCCATCAGGCGGTTGGCGATGAAGCCGGGGATCTCGCGGTTGATCAGCACCGGCTCCTTGCCCAGCCGTCGAGCCAGCTCCATGGTGGTTTCAACCGTGGCGTCGCTGGTCTCCCCGTGGCGCACCACCTCGACGCATTTCATGACCAGGGCCGGGTTGAAGAAGTGCATATTGCACACCTGGGCCGGGCGGCCGGTGGCCTCGGCAACCTTGGAGGAACCCAGGGTCGAGGAGTTGGTGGCCAGAATGGCGTGGGCCGGCGCCAGCACTCCGAGCTTCTCGAAAATCTGCGTTTTGATGTCCAGGCGCTCGGTGGCGGCCTCGATCACGAAGTCGGCGTGGGCGGCCGCCGCATCCAGGTCGGTGCTGTAGGCCAGTGCGTCCAAAGCCGCGGTGGCGGCACTTTGTTCCAGCTTGCCCTTGGCCACCCGCGAGGCTGCCCAGCCCTCGAGCTCGGTGCGGGCAGCGGCCAGCCCGTCCTCCGAAATGTCCTGGATGGTGGTCGCGTATCCTGCCAGCGCCGCACTCATGGCGATTTGCCGTCCCATGGTTCCGGCTCCAATGACCAGGATGCTGGAAATGTTCTCGATGCCTGTCACTGCGCTCATTGCTGGCTCCACACTTTCGTCAATTGTTCGCTGGCTCACGTTTTCGGCCATGCCCGATGCCTATCCTAGACAGGGCTCGGGGCGCCGGCCGCATCCGGTCTTGCCGGATGACGGCGGGCGCCCCGTCTCGGGTATTGCTAGGCCCCGCGCAGGTACACGGTGGTGGTGTGCGTGAAGAATTCCTTCGCCGCGCCACCCTGTTCCTTCGGGCCGTAGCCGCTCTTCTTGGCCCCGCCGAAGGGCACATGCGGATCGGCGCCGGCCGATTCGGAGTTCACGTGCAGGATTCCCACGTCAATGGATTCCATGGCGGCCAGGGCCTTGGACAGGTCCTGGGTGAACAGCGCACAGCTGAGGCCGTACTCGGAGTCGTTGGCCAGCGCAAAGGCCTCCTCGGTGGTGGCCACGCGGCGCACCGCGAGGACCGGTCCGAAGAATTCCTCGCGCCACGCGTCGTTGACCGCATCCGGGACCTCGAGCACCGTCGGAGCCACGAAGGCGTCTCCCAGGCCCGAGACATCGCCCTCAAAGGCGATGCCGGCCCCCTGGGCGATCGATGTGGCGATCCCCGCGCGGATTTCCTCGGCGGCAGAGGCAGAGACCACCGGGCCCATGTGCACCGACGGATCGGTCGGATCCCCGGTCTTCCACTGGCCCAAGCGCTCGCGCAGGCGTGCCAGGAATGCGTCGGCGATTCCCTCCTGCAGGATCAGCCGCGAGGTCGCGGTGCACTTCTGGCCGGTGGAGCGGAAGGCCCCGAAGAGCACCTGTTCCACCGCGAGTTCCAGGTCGGCATCCTCCAGCACGACCGAGGCGTTCTTGCCGCCCATCTCGGCCTGGATAGGCACCCCGGCACCGGCGGCAGCGGCGGCGAGCTTGCGCCCCACTCCCGTGGATCCGGTGAAGGTGAGCCCGTCAAGCTCCGGGTGGTTCACGATCTCGTTGCCCAGCGCACCGGATCCGATGACGAGGTTCAGCACGCCGTCGGGCAGGCCCGCCTCCACCAGCGCCTGGGCCAGGCGCATGGCCAGCAACGGCACCGCGGAGGCGGGTTTCCACACCACGGTGTTGCCGAAGACCAGTGCCGGGGCGATCTTCCAGGCCGGGATCGCGATGGGGAAGTTGAACGGGGTGATGACACCGACGACGCCCAGCGGCTTGCGGGTCACCAGGATCTTTTCGCCGCGGCGCGGGGAGGAGAAGACCTCCCCGGCCAGCCGGTCGGATTCGGCCGAGTAGTAGGAAAGGATCTGTGCGGCGCGCAGCACCTCGCCGCGGCCCTCGGCGACGGTCTTGCCTTCCTCGCGGGCCAGCTCGGTGCCCCACGCCTCGGCGTTGGCGGTGACGATTCCCGCGGCCCGGGCCAGGTACGCCCCGCGTTCGGCCATCGGGGTTGCGGCCCAGTCGGCCGCTGCTGCGCGCGCGGCTGCCATGGCGGTGCGCACGTCGTCCACGGTTGCGGTGCCGCCGGCGGCGACAACCTGCCCGGGATCGGTCGGCGAGGTGGATTCGAGGTCCTTGCCGGTGCCCTCGATCCAGGCCCCGTCAATGAGCAGGCGCAGCGGCACGGTGTCGGTATGCGTCATGGTTTCGGTCATCTCAATGCTCTCGATTCAGGGGCCGGCGTTAGCGGAAGGCCGGGACGCCGGTGAGCTTGTTGCCCAGGATCAGGGTGTGGACCTCGTCGGTGCCCTCGTAGGTGCGCACCGATTCCAGGTTGTTGGCATGGCGCAGCGGCGAGTAGTCAAGGGTGATGCCGTTGCCGCCCAGGATGGTGCGGGCCTCGCGGGCGATCTTGATGGCCTCGCGGCAATTGTTCAGCTTGCCCACCGAGATCTGGTGCAAATCCAGGGTGCCGGCATCCTTCATGCGGCCGATGTGCAGGGCCAGCAGGTAGCCCTTGTTGATTTCCAGGGCCATGTCCACCAGCTTCTGCTGGGTCATCTGGTACCCGGCCAGCGGCTTGTCGAACTGCAGGCGCTGCTGCGAGTAGGCCAGGGCGTCCTCGAAGGCGTCGCGGGCCGCCCCCATGGCGCCCCAGATGATGCCGTAGCGGGCCTCGTTCAGGCAGGAGAAGGGTCCCTTCAGGCCCACCACGTTCGGCAGCACCGCGTCGGAGGGCAGGCGCACGTCGGTCAATTCGATCTCGCACTGGATGGAGGCCCGCATCGAGAGCTTCTGCTCGATCGGGGTCGCCTTGAAGCCGGCGGTCTGCGTGGGGACCACAAATCCTCGGATGCCCGTCTCGGTCTGTGCCCAGATGACGGCGACCTGCGCGACGTTGGCCAACCCGATCCAGCGCTTGGTGCCGTTGATGACCCAGTCGTCGCCGTCGCGGCGGGCGAAGGTCTTCATCGCCGAGGGGTCCGAGCCGGCGGTTGGTTCGGTCAGCCCGAAGCAGCCGATGGCCTGCCCCGCGGCCATCTTCGGCAGCCATTCCTGCTTTTGCTCCTCGGAGCCGTGCTTGTAGATCGCGCTCATCGCCAGCGAACCCTGCACCGAGACGAAGGTGCGCAGGCCCGAATCCCCGGCCTCCAGCTCGGAGCCGGCCAGGCCGTACTCCACGGCGGTGGCGCCGGCACAGCCGTAGCCCTTCAGGTGCATGCCCAGCAGGCCGAGCTTCGCCATCTCCGGGACGATTTCCAGCGGGAAGACCGCGTCGGCGTACCAACCGGCGATGTTGGGCTTGATGGCCTCGTCGACAAAGGTGCGGACCTTGGCGCGCAGGGCGAGCTCCTCGGCGGAAAGCAGCGCGTCGAAGTTGATCAGGTCGGCCGGGTCCAGCTGGTGGGTTTCGTGGTCGTGCAGGGTGAGGCTCATGGTGTTCTCCAAAGAAAGTCGTGGGGGTGGTTCGGGGATGCCCGGCAGGCTACTTGGCGGCGTCGGCGATGGCCCGGGCCAGGATGTCCAGTCCGTCGCGCAGCAGCTCTTCGCCGATGACCAGCGGCGGCAGCAGGCGCACGACGTTGCCGTGGGTGCCGCAGGTCAGGGTGATCAGGCCCTGCGCGTGGCAGGCCGCGGAGATTTCCTTGGCCAAATCCGCGCGCGGTGCCAGGGTCCCGGCATCGGCCAGCTCGATGGCAAGCATGGCCCCGCGGCCGCGAACCTCGGCAACAATGTCGGTTGAAGCCAACAGGGGCTCGAGGACTTCGCGGGCGATCTGCTCGATGCGGCGGGCGTTGGCCAGCAAGGTGCCGTCCTCGAACTGCTCGAAGACCGCCAGTGCGGCCTCGCAGGCCAGCGGGTTGCCGGCGTAGGTGCCGCCCAGACCGCCGGCGTGCGGTGCGTTCATCAGTTCGGTGCGTCCGGTGACCGCGGAGAGCGGGACGCCGTTGGCCAGTGCCTTGGCGGTGAGGATCAAATCCCCGGCGACGCCCTCGTGCTCGGAGGCGAAGAGGGTTCCGGTGCGGCCCATGCCGGCCTGGATCTCGTCGATGACCAGCACGATGCCGTACTTGTCGGCGAGTTTGCGCAGGCCCGGGATGAACCCGGGCGCCGGGACGATGAAGCCGCCCTCGCCCTGGATCGGCTCGATGACCATGGCGGCGAAGGTGTCGGCACCGTGTTCGAGGATGGTGGCTTCGACCGAGGCCAGCGCGGCCTCGGCGCCGGCGGCCAGGCCCTGGGCGGGGCGCAGCGGGTTGGCGGAGGCCGCTCGGATGATCTCGGCCGGCAGCGGGCCGAAGTTCAACTTGTACGGATTGACCTTGGCGGTCATGGCCATGGTGAGCAGCGAACGGCCGTGGTAGGCCTCGTCGAAGACCAGCACGTTCGCTCGTCCGGTGGCGGCGCGGGCGATCTTGATGGCGTTTTCCACGGCCTCGGCGCCGGTGGAGAACAGGCCGGTGCGCTTCTCGAAGTCGCCCGGGGTATTCTCGTTGAGCCACTTGCAGACCTGGGTGAAGGATTCGTATTCGGTAACCATGAAGCAGGTGTGCGTGAAGGCCTCGAGCTGGGCCGCGACGCGCTGCGCCACGCGCTTGTTGCTGGCGCCCAGCGAGGTCACCGCGATGCCGGAGGCGAAGTCGATAAGCCGGTTGCCGTCGACGTCCTCGATGATGCCGCCGTCCGCGCGGGTGACGAAGACCGGCAGGGCGATCCCGAAGCCATTGGTTACCTGGGCTGCGCGTTCGGCGTGCAGCGCGGTGGAACGCGGGCCGGGGATGGCGGTGGCGAGGTGGCGGGACTGGGGAATGGTGGCGGCGTCGAGGGCCGGGAGCGTTTCGGTCATGCGTTCTACGTTATGCCAGGGCGTGACACGCGTCATTGGATGATTCACCCAAGGCACGCGTCCGTGTTGGATAATTCAACCCATGATCTCCTTGTTGCAGATGGGTGCCGAGCTCGGGCCCGAGCTGGTGCCCGTCCCGGGTGCACAATTCAGTGCCAAACCGGTCACCGGCGTACACGTCTCCGAGCTGGAAGACCCGACCCCGTACCTCGAAGGCGGGGAGCTGCTGCTGACCACCGGCATGCCCTTTGCCAGGTCCGCCGCGCTCTCCGCCGCCTACATGGTCCGGCTCGGCGAAAGGAAGGTGCGGGCCGTGGGCCTGGGGCTGGGGCCGTGGCTCACGGAGGTCCCCGCGCACGTGCTGGCAGCAAGCCAGGCCGCGGGCATCGAGCTGGCGATCGTTCCCGACGGCGTGCCGTTCCAGCACGTCTCACGCGCCTATTGGCGCCTGTCCGCCCGGGACGACACCGCGAACCTGATGGATTCGCTGGGCACGCAGACCGCGCTGGCCCGGGCAGCGATGCGCCCGGATGCCACCAATGCCGTGGTGCGCGGGCTGGCTCAGGCGCTGGGTGGCTGGGCCGCGTACCTTCCGGCGGATGCCGGAATCGAGACCGTGTGGCCGGCTTCGGCCGGTTCGCTGGTGGGGCTGCTGCGCGCCGAATCGATCCGCTTCCACAAGGCCGGGGTGCCCTCGGCCGCCACCTTCGAGGTGCAGGGCCAGCCGGTGGTGCTCTACCCGATTCTGCTGGGCACCCGGATCCACGGGTTTCTGTGCATCGGGTCGGGGCGCACGCTGACCCGCGCCGACCGGCAGGTCATCATGACGGTCTCCACGCTGCTGGCCCTGCGCGCGCGGCAGCGCGAGGTGGTCATCGGCACGACCAACGCACTGGGTGCGGCGACCACCAAGCTGTTGCTGCACGGCCAGACCGAGGCCGCGCACATGGTTGCCGAGGATGTGGGACTGGCCGAACTGCCCACACGGGTACGGCTGCTTGGCATCATGCTCTCCGACGGGGACGATCCCGGGCTGGCGGCGCGGGCCGCGGCAAAGCTGGTGGCCGATCCGGGGTTGCCCGATTTGGCCGCCGCGGTGGACGCCTGCACGTTGCGCCACGTCCAGGACGGAATCCTCTACCTGGTGCTTCCTGCCTCCGGGATCGGCAGCGGGCCGGTCGACGGGGGCGGGCAGTCCCTGGAGCAAGATGCGCTGCTGGGGATTGCCGGGGCCGCCGAGCCGGAGGCCTTTGGGTCGCTGGCCGCGGCATTGGGCGACCCGGTGTCCCTGGGCGAGATCCCGGGGAACCTTGCGGTGTTGCGCCGGGCCGTGCTGCAAGCTCCGGCCGGGCGCCTGGTTGCGGTGGACGCCAGCGAGGACGCGAAGGCCGTCGGCTGGGTGCGGGCGCTGGCGGAGTATCCGCGCGCCGACCTGCTGGCCACCGTCCACGCCTACCTCGGGGCCCGCGGCACCTGGGAAGATGCGGCACGGGCCCTGGGCATCCATCGGAATTCGCTGCGCCACCGGATCTCGGTGGCATCCGGCCTGTTGGGCGTGGACCTGGACGACCCGGATGTCGCCGCGCACCTGTGGCTGGCGATGCGCCGCGAGGAATCAGGGGTTCAGCTGCGCCATGTCCCGTGACCCGGGAACGGGGCCGGTAGCGCTTTCCAGCCAGGAGCGGATGCTCTCGGTGTGTTCGCCCAGCTGCGGCGGGGCGACGGTGGGCGCATCAAGCTCCGGGGTCCAGGTGATCGGGTGGCGCACCTGCTTGCCGACCGTCAGGCCTTCGGCATTGTGCACCTCGATGACAGGTTCGAGTCCCAGGGACTGTGCGTAGGCCAGCCCCTCGTCGATCCCGGCCACCTTCCCGGCCGGCACCCCGATGCCGGTGAAACGGGACTGCCAGTTGGCGCCGGTGTCGGCACCCAGCGCGTCCTCGAGCAGCGGAATGAGTTCCGCGCGGTGGGCCACGCGCGCCGAGTTGGTCGCGAAGCGCGCATCGGAGGAGAGCTCGGGGGTCCCGATCTCGGCGCAGAGCYTGGCGAATTGGCGATCGTTGCCGCAGGCCACGGCGACGGATCCGTCGGCGCACGCCAGCAACTGGTAGGGCACGATAGAGGGGTGCTCGTTGCCCATGCGGGTGGCGACCTTGCCCGCACCCAGGTACGCCTGGCCCTGGTTGGCCAAGGCTCCTTGCAGGCTGGAGAGCAGGTTGACCTCCACGTGCGCGCCGTGCCCGGAGGAGTTGCGGGCACTCAGCGCCGCGAGCACCCCGATGCTTGCGTCCTTGGCGGTGAGCACGTCCACCAGCGCAACCCCGGCTTTCATCGGGTCGGCACCGGCTTCCCCGGTGATCGACATGAGCCCGCCCAGGGCCTGGACGATGAAGTCGTAGCCGGGCAGGTGGGCTCCCCCGGCGGAGCCGAAGCCGGAGATCGAGGCGTAGACCAGCCCGGGGTTCCGTGCGGAGAGTTCCGCATAGCCAAGGCCCAGTTTGTCCATGCCGCCGGGTTTGAAGTTTTCCACCAGCACGTCGGCGCGCAGCGCCAGTTCCTTGGCCACCTCCCTGTCGGCGGGGTCGGCGAGGTCCAGGGCGACCGACTGCTTGTTGCGGTTCACCGATTCGAAGTAGGTCGAGCCGGTGGCGGAGAAGGGCGGCCCCCAGCTGCGGGTGTCGTCCCCGGTGCCGGGGCGTTCGACCTTGATGACCGTGGCCCCGAGGTCGGCCAGCGTCATGGTGCACAGCGGGCCGGCCAGGACCCGGGAGAAGTCGGCGACGATGATTCCCTCAAGGGGGCGGATGGTGCTCATGCGCGTTCGGATTCCTTCACGTTGTTGTCCACGGCGGCCTGCGGGACCTGCCCGAAGCTTGCCCCCACTTTGGCGGCCTTGCGCATCGCCAGGCGTGCCAGTAGTTCCTCCTCGGCGTTGATGCCCGGTTCGATGCCGCGCGGCACCCGCAGCAGGAAGACGAAGCCCATGGCCCACCACGCCCCGAAGAGCAGCCACGGCTGGATCCCGATCGCTGCGGGCATGCCCGGCAGGTAGAGGCTGATCAGCCCGGCGCAGAAAATCACCGAGGTGACGCCGATGGCCTGGCCGAAGTTTCCCTTCCCGCCGATGCGCAGCGGGCGCTCCATCATCGGTTCGCGCTTGCGCAGGATCACGAACGCCACCCCGACCAGCAGGTAGGCGATCACGATGGACGGGGAGCCGGAGTCGACCAGCCAGCCGAGCATGGCCGAACCGAAGAACGGGGCCAGTACCGAGAGCCCGCCGATGAACAGCAGCGCATTGACCGGGGTGTGGAACTTGGGGTGCAGCTTGGCGAACCAGGCCGGCAGCATGCCGGAGGCGGCCATCGCGTAGAGCAGGCGGGAGGCGCCCATCAGCAGCGAGTTCCAGGAGGTCAGGATGCCCGCGATGCCGCCGGCGATCAGCACCTTGGCCATCATGGCCGAGCCGAAGAGCGCGCCCATGGCATCGGCGGTGGCGAGCTCGGAGGTGGCCAGCGCCCCCTGCCCCATGCCGGAGGAGGTCGCCAGGATGACCATGACGTACCAGGCGGTGGCGATGAGCACGGCGATCACGACGTACTTTCCGATGCGCCTTGGTTCGATGTCGCATTCCTCGGCGGACTGCGGAATCACGTCGAAGCCGACGAACATGAACGGCACGATGATCATCACGCCGAAGAACCCCGCGACGCCGTTGTTGAAGAACGGTTCCATGGTCGCGGTGGAGCCGCCGGTGAAGGACCCGAAGAGCAGGACGGCGCCGATGGCGAAGAGGAAGAGGACCACGAAGGTCTGCACGACCCCGGCGGTCTTGATGCCGCGGATGTTGATGGCCGTGATGACCACCCCGCCTAGGACGCCGACCAGTGCCCAGGTCAGGTAGACCTCGGATCCGGCGATGTCCCAGAGGTGGACCTTGTTCAGGTCGGGGAAGAGATAGAGCGCGGTCTTGGGCAGGGCCACGGCTTCGAAGGCGACGATGGTGATGTAGCCGCCCACGATGGCCCAGGATCCGGCGAACGACCAGCGCGCGCCCATGGCGCGCAGCAGGTAGTTGTGCTCGCCGCCGGCCCGCGGCATCGCGGCCACCAGTTCGGCGTAGGTCAGCCCGACAACGGCCATGATTCCGCCGCCGACGACCATGGCCAGGGATGCGCCCAGCGGGCCCGCGGTGGTGATCCAGTCTCCGGTGAGCACCACCCAGCCGAAGCCGATCATGGCGCCGACGCCGATGGCGAGGGTGTCCCATCGGCCCAGGACCTTCTTGAGCGCGGGTGCTGCGGTGCTGCCTTGCGTGGGGGTGCTGGTCATCGCGGTTCCTTCCGTCGGTACGACGCAGCTCACACTACGCAAGGTACGTGACGGGAGTCTCGGATGCATTATCCAAAGCCCGGGTCACTTCATCCGAAATGACCGATCTTTGCCCACGTCAACCACCGATAACATCCTTACACGGTCCGGCGCAGCGGCACTTCCTTGATGAACAGGATGCACACCAGCCCGATGACGGCGACGATGGCCGAGGTCATGAACACCACGCCGGTGGCATCGCCGAGCGCGTTTTCATACATGAGGCGCACCGCCGGCGGCATCTCCGTGAGGTTCAGCGAGGTGCCCCCTGCCGCGACTCCCGTGGAACCGTCCGGCGAGACCAGGTGCGCGGATTTCAACGCATCGAGCACCAGCACCGAGACCTTGTCCGAGAGCATCGCCCCGAGCACCGCCACGCCGGCGGCACCTCCGACGGCCCGGAAGAAAGCCACCGAGGAGCTGGCGGTGCCGATGTCGGTGACCTTGACGGTGTTCTGCACCGCAAGGACCAGGTTCTGCAGCATGAACCCCATGCCCAGGCCGTTGAAGAACATGCCGGTGGCCAGGATCCAGTAGTTGGTGTCGTGGGCCATCATGCCCAGCAGTCCCAGGGCACCGACATTGACGAAGCCGCCGATGACCAGGAAGATCTTCCAGCGCCCGAAGCGGGAGATCAACTGGCCGGAAAAGACCGAACCAAAGAGGTTGCCCGCGATCATCGGCAGGGTCATGACCCCGGCCAGGGTGGGGGTCGCCTCGCGGGCCACCTGGAAGTACTGGCCCAGGAAGGCTCCGGAGCCGAACATCGCCACGCCGATGGAGATCGAGGCGAGGATCGCCAGGGCGGTGGTGCGGGTGGCGATGATGCGCAGCGGGATCACCGGTTCCGGGACCCGGCCCTCGACCCAGAGCAGCAGGGCGATGAGCACCAGCGAGCCGCCGACCATCGCGTAGGTCTGCCAGGAGTTGAACTCGTAGAAGCCCTCCTTGCCCACGTAAGACACCCAGATGAGCAGCACGGAAACCGAAATGGTCACCAGCACCGCGCCGGCCCAGTCGATGTAGACCTTGCGCGGGATGTGCGCGATGTGCAGGGTCTTGTGGATCAGCCACATGGAGATGATGGCGATGGGGATCCCGATGAAGAAGGTCCAGCGCCAGCCCAGCGGGGAATCGACGATCAGGCCGCCCAGCAGCGGTCCGCCGGCCGTCGCGGCCGCCATGACCCCGCCGAAGTAGCCGGAGTACTTGCCGCGCTCGCGCGGCGGGATGACCGTGCCGATCACCGCCATGCCCATGGCGGTCAGCCCTCCCATGCCGATGCCCTGGATGACGCGGGCGCTCATGAGCATGGGGATGTTGATGGCAAATCCCGCCAGCATGGATCCGGTCACGAAGATGACGATGCTGATTTGCAGCAGCTTCTTCTTGTCAAAGAGGTCGGCGAGCTTGCCCCAGATCGGGGTGGTGGCGGCGTTGGCCAGCAGTGCTGCGGTGATGACCCAGTTGAAGTCGGTCTGCGTGCCGTCCAGGGCATCCATGATGGTGGGCAGCGCGATGGCAACGATGGTGGTTGCCAGCATGGCGGCGAAGAATGAGGCCAGGACGCCGGTGATGGAGCGCAGCACTTCCTTCTGGCTCATCTGAGGTTGGTCGCCGTGGCGCTCCCGCGTCAGATCGACCGACTGCGGCTCAGACATTGGGGCTCTCCTCTGGGCCTCGCGGGGCCATGGTGGTCTTTCCTCCACGGGCATCCAGGCCGACGCGAAGCACGCCCTGGATTTCGTTCACGGTGGCTGCGGCAGCGGAGATTTTCGCCCCATCCCAGTCCTTGAGCATTTCCGCGAGCAGGCCGGCACGCCTGGTGTAGGCCTGGCCGAGCTCTTCCGCACCCCTGGGGGTGAGCGAGATCAGCTGGGCCCGGGCGTCGGTGGGGCTCGGCGAGCGCACGAGCAATCCCGCACCCTCGAGCTCGGCGACCTGGCGGCTCAGCGCGGCGGGGCCGATGCCGATCCATTGGGCCACGTCGGTGGCGCGGGTTGGCTGGTGGCGTTGGATATAGGCCAGCACGCCCAGGGCGGCAAACCCCAAGGATCCGCTGGTCTCCCCCGCGTGCTCGACGCATCGCAGCGTGCGCCGCAGCGCCATGAGGCTTTCGACCAGTTCAAGGGTTGGTGTTTCGCCGCGCGACAAGGGATCGGGCTCCTTCAAGAATATGGTTGATCAAGGCAAATGTTGCCTGAGGCAACCATATTGGCAATTTAGTTGCCTAGTCAAACTAATTTGATGCTTCTCACAGCGGCGCTAGGCTGGTGGATCGTGAGCACCGCAAACTTCAGCACCTCCGAGATCGACCTGGCCGCACGATTGCGCACCATCGCGCTGGACGCCGCGCGGCTGGCCGCACCGATTCTGCGCGACGCGTTCCGGTCCGGGGTGGAACGGGAGAACAAAACCAACGCCCATGACCTGGTCACGGCCTTCGACAGGCACAGCGAGGCGGTCATCCGCGAACACCTCCTGGCGGCCGAACCGGACTCCTGGGTGCTGGGCGAAGAGGGTGGTCGCACGGGCGCCGGTTCCATCCAGTGGATCGTGGACCCCATCGACGGCACCAGCAACTTCACCCACGGAGTTGCCTTCTTCTGCATCTCCATTGCCGCAGCCCGCAACGGGGAACTGCTCGCCGCCGTCGTACTGGATCCGGTCGCCGACCTGGAGTTCACCGCCGATGCCGCGCATGCCTACCTCAACGGGAGCATCCTGGCCCCCTCGGCCCGGCCCGAGCAGCGGCACGCGAACATCATGACCGACTACCCCTCGGCCGAGGCAATCGCCCGCGACGGGGACTCGGCGCTGCGCGAGTTCGGCTCCTGGGTCACGTCCTTTGCCACGGTGCGCCGAAAGGTCTCTGCAGCCCTGGCCTTGGCCCACGTGGCCGCCGGATGGTGCGATGCAACCATCGGCTTTGACACCAAGCCCTGGGACGTCTCCGCCGGCGCACTGCTGGTGCGCCGTGCCGGCGGACGCTACCTGGGCTTCCGCTATGACGGGCCCATGCTCCCGGACCACGAGGCCCCGTGCTTCTTGGCACTGGGTCCCGGCGCCGACTACCCCGTGCTGGATCTCTCGATCCGCCGGATCATCGAGGCCCGCAGGGATCGGGACGCCGGGAAATAGTCAGTCCAGCTCGCGCGCGTTGACCTGGTCGGGGAATTCAATGTCCTCGACCTTGCGCACCAGCACATCGCTGAGCTCGCATACGGCCACCGCATAGGGGCCGGAGTGCGAGTCCTCCACCAGCAGGTTGCCCGCCGTGTCGTGGATCCGGCAGCTGACGAACTCGTCGCTGCCGTCCGGATTGGTGGCCGTGATGCCGCCGAAGAGCGTGGAGGCCTCCACCGTCTGCGCATAGGGCCCGCGCTGGCGGGTGGTTTTCGGCGGGTCCGCGGTCTTGGCCACCGTGACCTGGTATTCCCCGCTCCCGTTGGCGGTGAATTCAAAGCTTTGGGTGTTGTCGAAGTACGAGAGCATCGTGGAGAACAGCACCGCGTAAAGGATCGACACAAGCAACGCAAAGGTTCCTGTCACCAGTGCCGTGATGCTGAAGCCGCGGCTGTTGATCCGCTTGGCGATGCCCACGATGCCCAGCACCATCGCCAGGGGGCCCAATACAAAGGAAACGAAGCCCACGAAGGGGACCAGCGAGACGACCGCGGCCACGATGCCGGCGACCATCGCGAAGACCGTCACCCCGTGCGTGCGTGGGGGCGGGTAGCCGCCGCCGGTGCCGTAGTAGCCCTGGGGAGGATATTGCCCCGGGTACGTCCCCGGATAAGGCCGTTGGTTCTGGGCGTATTGCCCCGGGTACCCGCCGGGGGTCGGCCACGATCCATGGTTCGGATCGCCACCGGGGCGGGCATAGGGGTCAGACATGGGGCTCCTGGAACGCGGGGACGGAGGGTGGCAAATGCCGGAAACCGTTCACAATGAAGTTACCCCGTGGGGAAGGTTGGCACAATTTCCGTTCCTAGTCGGAGCCGTCGGCCAAGCGATACACCGAGCCGTCCGGCTGGCGCAGCAGCATGCCGTGGTCGACGAGGTAGCGGCGCAGCAGCACCGGGTCGTCGGTGAACTCCCCCAGCCTGGCGGTCAGTTCCACCTCGGTGAGCTGCTGCCCGTGGCCCATGACCTTGCCTGCCACCACTCGCAGCAAGCCCAGGCGCTCCCCTTGGCTCTTGGGGTAGCGATCGATGCGTCCGGCGGCGTCGAGGAAGCGGTCGACCCCTTCTTTCGGGGCCTTCCGTGCACCTGAGGCCAGGACGCGCGCGAACAGCTGGTCATCCACCGCTCCCTCCCGGTCCAAAAGCCCCGCGTTGGCGAGGTTGGCCCTGGCCTTGGCCGCGCGTTCGGGCCGCAGGTCGCTGTCCAGGCCCAGGACCTGCTGGGCGTAGTAGCGGCGGGTCTCATCGTTGGCCAAGGCACCAAAAACCTGGCGCCAGTCACCGGCCGTTTCCTGCAGTGGATCCTTCATGATTCTTTCCCTCGTATTTCCCGGTTCTTCGGCTTACCCTGAGGTTATGGCTACTCTATTTCATCGAAATGTACAGACTGCCGTGCACCACCACGGCGGTGGATCGATCATCCTCGGCGGAATCCTGGCGACCTTGCTGTTTGCGACGTTCGCCGTCTTCTTGATTGCTGCCCAGGGAACCTGGGCTCCGATGATGATCGGTGTGGCGTTCAGCCTCTCGGCGATTCTCTTCGGAACGGTGTACCACTTCACGCACTGACCTTTCCGCCCACCTTCGAGCCACGGGCTCCCCGCATCTTCACGGGGAAGCCGGTGGCTCGACCCATGCCCGCGCCCGGGCCGTCGCGGCATGCCGGCCGGCCGCCCTTCCGCTGAAGAGGCAGCCGCCCAGGAATGTTCCCTCCAGCGCACGGTAGCCGTGGAGTCCGCCGCCGCCGAATCCCGCGGCTTCGCCCGCCGCGTATAGCCCGGCGACCCGGTTTCCGGAGGCGTCGAGCACCCGCGAGTCCAGGTCGGTTTGGATCCCGCCGAGCGACTTGCGCGTCAGGATCCTCAGCCGCACCGCAACCAGCGGACCGGCCTGGGGGTCGGTGATCCGGTGCGGCTTGACGCTGCGGACCAGCTTGTCCCCCAGGTACTTCCGGGCCGAGGAGATGGCCGCGACCTGTCCGTCCTTGCCAAAGGGGTTTGCCACCGCCGAGTCCCGGGCTTTGAGGACCTCGGCCACCTGGACGGGGTCCAGCAGATCGGAGCCGGTGAGCCGGTTCATCTTGCCCACCAGTTCGTCGATCGTGGGCGCCTGGAGGAAGTCTTCCCCGTGGTCCAGGAAGGCCTGGACCGGGCCGGGAACATCCACGCGGGCCCGCGCCAGCACCGCACGGATGTCCTTGCCGGTGAGGTCGGGGTTCTGTTCCGATCCGGAAAGCGCGAATTCCTTGCCGATGATGCGCCGGTTCAGGATGAACCAGCTGTAATCGTGTCCGGTGGCGCGCAGGTGCTCCAGGGTGCCCAGGGTGTCGAAGCCCGGCCAGAGCGGATCGGGCAGGCGCTTGCCGGTGGCGTCCAGCCACAGCGAGCTGGGTCCGGGAAGGATGCGGATCCCGTGGTTCTTCCAGACGGGGTTCCAGTTGGCGATGCCCTCGGTGTAATGCCACATCCGGTCCTCGTTGACCAGCCGCGCACCGGCCCTTTGCGCGATGTCCAGGCCGCGCCCGTCCACGTGGGCCGGCACCCCGGACACCATGGTTTCGGGCGGTGTCCCCAGCCGCTGCGGCCACGCGGCGCGCACCTTGTCCAGGTTTCCCCCGATGCCGCCGGTGGCGATGACAACCGCCGGGGCGAAGTATTCGAAGTCCCCGGCCTTGGTGCGGTTGCTAGCCATGCCCCGGGGTGCCGGGTCGGGTTCCAGCACCGTGCCGCGCACCCCGGTGACGGCACCGTTCTCGGTGGCCAGCTCGTCGAGCCGGTGCCGCCAGAGCATGGTCAGCTGGCCCTTGGCTTCGGCCGTGCGGGCTGCTTGGATGAAGGGTTCGAGCAGGCCGGGACCGGTGCCCCAGGTGATGTGGAAGCGCGG
Source organism: Arthrobacter sp. UCD-GKA (assembly GCF_001863355.1). Lineage (NCBI taxonomy): Bacteria > Bacillati > Actinomycetota > Actinomycetes > Micrococcales > Micrococcaceae > Arthrobacter > Arthrobacter sp. UCD-GKA. The sequence goes on from NZ_MOLR01000013.1 coordinate 23,303, forward strand.
CACGGAGTTGCCCGGTCCCTGGGCCCCGGCTCCGCCGCGTTCGGCCCAGCCGACCACGGGGAAGAAGCGGATGCCGCGTTGGTGCAGCCATTCGCGCTTGCCGCCGGCTGCCCACTGCACGTAGGCGCGCGCCCATTTGCGTGCCCAGTCGTCCTCGTCGCGGTCGAAGCCCGCGGTGTTTTCCCAGTCCTGCAGGGCAAGGTCCTCGGAGTCCTTGACGCCCAGCCGGCGCTGTTCCGGGGAGTCGACCAGGAAGATCCCGCCGAAGCTCCAGTGGGCCTGGGCCCCGAGGTTGGCCTCGGGTTCCTGGTCCAGCAGCAGCACGCGCGCTCCGGCCGCCGTGGCTTCGGTGGCGGCGACGAGCCCGGCCAGGCCGGCGCCGACGACGATGACATCGAAGTGTTGCGAATGCGGGGTGTTCGACATGGATCCACACTATCGCCGAAGTGGTCCGGACCACACGCCTTTGCAGGCGGGGCGTGCCGCCTCGGCCTGCTGCTAGCGTGCAGGGGTGCACTTCGTTGAATTCGGCTCCGGTACCCCGATCCTGATGATCCACGGGCTCTGCGTGGACCACCGGCTGTTACTCGGGCTTGACCAGGTCCTTGCCGCGCGGGGCACGTGGCGGCGGATCTACCTCGATTTGCCGGGCATGGGCGCTTCCGTGGCCGGGCGGGGCATCCGCGGCTCCGACGCGGTCGCCGAAGCCGTGGTGGACTTCGTCCACGAAAAGCTGGGAAGCCAGCGCTTCGCCGTCCTGGGCAATTCCTTTGGCGGCATGCTGGCACGCCACCTCGTGGCCGAATTCGGCGACCAGGTCGTGGGCCTTGGACTGCTGTGCCCGGTGGCCGTGACGGAGAAGTCCCGCCGCACACTGCCGCCCCGATCGATCCTGCGCACCGACCCGCAGCTGCTGGCCTCGTTGGACCCGAACGACGCGGCGGACTACGCCGAGCTGGCGGTCATCCAGTCCCCCGCGAATTGGGAGCGCTTCCGCGATTTCGCGCTGCCGGGCCTGCGCTCATTCGACCGCAGGGCCGTCGGCAGGATTGCCGGGAACTACCCGTTGGCCGCCGAACCCGAGGACCGCGCGTCGTCATTCGGCGGCCCCGTGCTTCTCATCGCGGGCCGCCAGGACCATGTGGTGGGGTTCGAGGACCAACTGGCGTTGGCGGGTCGCTACGGAAACTGCACCGTTGCGGTGCTCGAGGAGGCCGGCCACAACGCCCACCTGGACCAGCCGGGGCAAACCGGCGCGCTGCTTGATGCGTGGCTCGCGGACATGGAAGGCATCCTGCCCCCGGGCACCGCCGGTGCGCGCTGACACCGCTCGTTCAGGGCTTGGTGCCCCGGGTCGCCAGCCCCGCGGCCAGGGACCCGAATGATGAGAAGTCCTTGTGTCCGGGTTCGCCCCAGACCACCAGCACGCGCAGCACCCCGTCCCCGGTGTTGCGCAGGTCGTGCTCCACCCCGGCCGGGGCCAGGACGCTGTCCCCGGCGCGCAGCCGGTGGTGTTCCGCGCCGACCTGCATCTGCGCGGTGCCCTCGAGGACCAGGTAGAACTCCTCCAGCGCTACGGTGTCCGGGTCGTGGGAGTGCATGCCCTCGTGTCCCCCGGGGTCCAGTTCCCAGGTCTGGATGGCCACGGGCATGGCCATGGAATCGGCAAAGTGGAATTGCATGCGCGTCGGCGTGCCTTCGTGCAGCGAGTAGTCGAAGGTGTGCGCACCACGTGGTTCAAACATCACAGGATCCCGTCCCTAGGTCGCCGGAGAGCCCAGGCGAAGGCTGATTTGCCGTGCGGCCCGCATGCAGGCGTCACCGAGCTGGTGGAGTTGTTCCTCGGAGACCCGGTAGTACGGGGCGGCGATCATGGCGCTGGCGACCACGGTGCCGCGGTGGTCGAAGACCGGTGCGGCCACCCCGACCTCGTCGGGAGAGGTTTCCCCGTGGTTGGCCGCGTAACCGCGGCGGCGCACGGCCTGAAGGCGCGCGAGGTACTCGGCGCGGGCGCCGGCGGTGCTTTCCGGCAGCACCACGGTCCCGGATTCCAGCAGTGCCGCGGCGCGTTCCGCGTTCTCGTGGGCCAGGAATACCTGCACCGAGGCGCTGAGCGCGGTGTTGTAGCGGCTGCCCATGGCCGAGGTGTGCTTGACCTGGTGGATGCTGGGGATCTGTTCGACCGAGACGGATTCAAGGCCGTCCCAGATGGTCAGCACCGCGGTCTCCCCGGTGTCCCGGGCCAGTTCGTTCAGGAACGGGAAGGACACCCGGCGCACGTCCAGGTTGGCCAGCAGCGGTCCGGCCACGGCGATGAGCCCCAGGCCCAGCGAGTACTTGCGGGTGGCCTCGTCGCGGGCCACGATGCGTTCCTGCTCCAGGGTGGCCAGGATGCGCGAGACGCTGGATTTGTGCAGTCCCACCTGCGCGGCGATCTCGGTGACGCCGAGCACCGGGTGCTCCACGGTGAAGCAGCGCAGCACGTCGATGACGTTGACGATGACCGAGGCGCCGCGCGGTTCCGCGGCGGGGGTTTCTGCCGTTTGGGCAACCATGGGGATTCCTCCGGTGGATGGGGTGCTGGTGGGTGCGTTCACGGATGCACGCTACTGCTCCGGGTCGGGCTGCGCCTCGTCGACGCCGATGTCTTCGTTCCACAGCCCCGGGTTCCGGGTGGTGAAGTCTTCCATCAGTGCGGTGGCCTTCGGGTCGTCGATGACCACGACCTCCACGCCGCGGGAGCGCAGCAGCTCGAGTTCCCCGGGGAAGTTCTTCTCCTCCCCGACCACCACGCGGCGGATGCCGAAGAGGATGATCGATCCGGAGCACATGGCGCAGGGTGCCAGCGTGGAGTACAGGGTGGTCCCGGCATAGGAGGCACGGCGTCCGGCATTGCGCAGTGCGTCGATTTCCCCGTGCGCCGTCGGATCACCGCTTTGCACGCGGCGGTTGCGGCCGGCCCCCAGCATCACGCCGTTCTCGTAGATGCTCGAGCCGATGGGCACCCCTCCCTCGCCTGCACCCAGGCGGGCTTGCTCCAGGGCGGTGGCATATCCGGCGCGGTCGTGTTCGTCCAGGTTCATGGCGTGCGGCTCGATTCTTCGTCGGATGCGGAAAGGGGGTGGCGGGGCGCACGCGTGCACTCCACCACCCCCATCATGCCAGTTCGAGGCTAGGCGTCGATGATGTTGTTTTCCGGGCCGAAACCGAACTTGGTGATGTTTTCCACGCCGCCGTCCTCGCCGATGACCAGGATGTCGTGCTCGCGGTAGCCACCGGCACCCGGCTCGCCGTCCAGGATGGTGACCATCGGTTCCATGGAGACAACCATGCCCGGCTCCAGGACCGTATCGATGTCCTCGCGCAGTTCCAGGCCGGCTTCGCGGCCGTAGTAGTGCGACAGGACGCCGAAGGAGTGGCCGTAGCCGAAGGTGCGGTTGGGCAGCAGTCCGTGGCCGATGAAGATCTCGTTGAGCTCCGCGGCGATGTCCTTGCAGACCGCGCCGGGCTTGATCAGTTCCAGGCCGCGCTTGTGCACCTCGACGTTGGCGTTCCATACCTGCAGCGAGCGGGCGTCCGGCTCGCCGAGGAACAAGGTGCGCTCCAGGGCGGTGTAGTAGCCCGAAGTCATCGGGAAGCAGTTCAGCGAGAGGATGTCCCCGCGCTCCAGCTTGCGGGTGGTGGCCCAGTTGTGGGCGCCGTCGGTGTTGATGCCGGACTGGAACCAGACCCAGGTGTCGCGCACTTCGCGGTGCGGGAAGGTCTTGGCGATTTCGTGCACCATGGCCTCGGTGCCGATCAGTGCGACCTCGTACTCGGTGATGCCCTCGCGGATCGCTGCCTTGATGGCTTCGCCGCCGATGTCGCCGATGCGTGCACCGTGCTTGATGACCTCGATCTCCTCGGCGGACTTGATCATGCGCTGGCGCATGGCTTCCTGCGAGACATCCACCAGGGTGGCACCGTCGAAGGTCGCGGCGATGGCCTGTCGGGTGAACAACGGCAGGGCGTCGTCCTCGACGCCGATGCGGGTTGCCTTGACGCCGTTGCGCTTCAGGGCCTCCTGCAGTCCGTAGTAGAAGTTGTCGCGCTTCCAGTCGGTGTAGACGATGTTGTCGCCGTAGCTGGTGCGCCACGGCATGCCGGCGTCGATGTTCGCGGTGATGGTTGTCGAGCTGTCGGCGGTGACAACCAGCGCGTAGTTGCGCCCGAAGGTGGTGTAGAGGAAATCGGAGTAGTACTTGATGCCGTGGTAGCTGGTCAGGATGACCGCATCAAGTTCCTTGGCGGCCATGATTTTGCGCAGGCCGCCCAAGCGACGCTCGAACTCGGTGTCCGAGAAGGTGAGCTGCTGCTTGGTGCCGTTGTGCAGGGTCTTGAGGCGCTCGAGCTCGGAAACGTTGGTTGCGGTGTTCGCGGTGGTGGTCAAGGTATTGACTCCTCAGAAGTAATCAGGTGGCAATGGAGACCGGCCCAATCCAAAGGATTGCGTGGATTCTTGGGAACCGCCGGAGAAAGTTTCGGACTGTTGCATTCACTGCAACGCCGTTGCACTCAGAATATGTGTGTCTCATCTCACTGTCAAGTGCGATTCGTCGGACCCCAAAAAGTTTTCTCCGCGAACCGTCCATTGCGCCGCGGGGAAGTTGTTTTCCCCGGCCTTTTTGTGCACTGTGGCGACGCAGAAAGGCCGTGCCATCCGCAACAAGATTGCGGATGGCACGGCCTTGGCTGCCCGGGGCCCTACTCCCGGAGTGTCAGGTTCTCCGGTTCCTCATCGACCGAGACCATGCGGATGGCCCCTTCCCCGCGCGGGTCGGGCACGATGACCAGGGACGGATCCGGGTTATTGATGTCCTTCTCCATCCGCCTGATGGCCTTGTCGCGCTTGAGCAGGCGCCGGATCAGGTTCACGATCATCAGGATGATCACGAAGGAGAACGGGAAGGCCCCGATAATGGTGCCGGTTTGCACGGTGTCCACCACCGCGGTCCCGCCAAGCGTCAGCAGCACGGTGGTGACCGTACCCACCGAAAGCACCAGTACCACGCGAAAGACTGGCCCGGATTTGTGTGGAGCAGAGACGAACTCACTGAGCGCATAGATACCCGAGTCCAGCGAGGTCACGTAGTAGGTGGCGACCAGGATGGTGGCCACCACCAGCAGGATGGTGCCGACCACCGGAACGGCGTCCAGCATCGCAAACAGGCCGGCAGAGGTGTCCGCCGCCACCGCTGCACTGATGCCGCGGTCGGACTTGTCGTCGTAGTAGATGGCGGCGGATCCAATCACTGCAACCCAGACCATGACGATCAGGGTGGGGATGACGGTCACGCCCAGGACGAACTCGCGGATGGTGCGTCCGCGGGAAATACGTGCAATGAAGCCGGCGACAAACGGTGAGAAGGCAATGACCCAGCACCAGATGAACACTGTCCACCAGCCGTTCCAACTGTCCTGCCAGCTCTCCAGCGTCGTGGCGGCAAGTCCCGAGTCCGTCCACATGCTCATGTCCACGAAGTTCGCCATGAAGCTGCCGAAGGTCTGGGACATGTTCGAGATGATGAACAGCGTCGGGCCGAAGATCAGCACGGCACCAACCAGCACGATGCTCAGGATCGAGTTCACGCTGCTGATCCGGGCCATGCCCTTGTTGATGCCGACGATGGCCGAGATCGAGGTGATGCCTGCGAAGACCAGGATGACCATGAACCACATCACAGGGCTGGCCACGATGCCGGTAAAGGAGGTGAGGCCCGAAGAGAACTGCATGGCTGCAAACCCGAAGGAGGTGGCCAGGCCAAGCACCGTGGCGATGATGGCGAGCAGTTCAACAACCACGCCGGCACCGCGGCGCGACCAGCGCGGGAGGATGTCGACGGTGGCCTCGCGGAATGTCAGGGTCTTGCCCAGATTGTGGTGGGAATATGCCAGGCACACGGCCACCACGCAGTACATTGCCCAGGCTGTCAGGCCCCAATGGAAATAGGTCCACACGATGGCACCCTCTGCACCCCCGCTGGGTCCGGCCGGAATGACCGGGTTTTCATCCCGCAACATGATCGGCTCGGCGACCGACCAGAAGATCAAACCGATGCCCTGCCCACAGGCAAAGAGCATCGAATACCATGCGAACTTGCTGTGTTGCGGCTTCGCGCTGGGTCCGCCCAGTCGGATCTTGCCAACCTTGCTGGAGGCAAGCCAGATGCACACCACCACGGTGAAGACCGAGTACAGGATGAACAGCCAGGTGAACCGGCCGGTGACGAAGGTGCGCATCTCGGAGATCGCGGCCGCCGCCCCGACCGGGTTGGTCAGCACCCAGATCATGACCGCAACGATGAGCACCGGCGGAATGACTCGGATCAGCAAACGGTCAATGGGCGGGATATGCAGCCCCACGAAGCGTGGCACTTCCACCGGGGCCTTGGCCTTGCCGGCGGCTCCGGGCTTGGCAGGTCGTGGGGTTTCCTGCTCTGTCTTGTCCATGGTCATGCTAAGACACCTCCAGGGTGGTTTTTCCAAGCGACAGTTCGCCCTCCAGGGCGGCGGCGACCTGGCTGGTCACCGCATCGAGCAGCAGCTGCCCACGTTCCGCACTCGCGCCCATTGCGCTGGAGAGGCACCCGCTGTCCGGTGTGCGCGCCGGGTCCTCGGGAAAAATGTCATAGGGGGTCAGCTTGGCCGGTGGGTGGTCCACGACGCGGGACATGTCCACCTTCTCCGGGTGGAGCAGCAGCATCAGTGAGGTTTCCAGCACCCCTCCGTGCTCAATGTCCCAGCCCAGGAACCCTTCGGGGAAGACCTGCTCCAAGGTGGCCTCGTCAACGAAGTCCCAGTAAGAAAGCAGCACCGCGCGTGAATTGGCGCCGGCGGCACGGTCGCGGGCACGGGAGACCGCGTTGTCCAATCCCTCGTAGATGAACTGGTAGTTCTCGAAGTGGCCGTTGAGGACCACCACATGCGAAAAGCCCTGGCCCAGGAACGAGGAAACCACATCGTCAACCATCCCGGTCAGTGACGCGGCACCCAGAGAGGTGGTGCCGATCCGGTGGTTGCCGCCACCCGAACGCGGCTGGGATTTGTACCCGTAGGCAAAGACCGGGGCAACGACCGCGCCGGCCCGCTCGGCGACCACCCCGGCGATGGCCTTCGAAAGCATCGCGTCCACGCCCAAGGGCATGTGCGGACCGTGCTGCTCGGTGGCGCCGGTCGGGATAATGACGGTCGACCCTTCCTTCGCCACAATGGCAGCGTAGGTCTCTGCGTCAAGGTCTTCAAGAAAAACTGAGGTCATGGTCGTCTCCTGTGTTGGACAGCTGACATGGCACATTGGGACTTCGGCGGATTGGCCAGGATTCCAGCGAATGGAAAAGTGTTGCGTTCATCGCAACCTAGTTGCAACGGAATACTTTCAGTGATTCATTTCACAGTCAACCGTGGCCGGCCAAGATGAAGCAGGCCGCAGGGGGCCCGCCGGGCCATGGCCGGCATCACGGTAACAACTGCCCGGCCTCAAGCCAGTGGCTTTTTGCTGGTCTCCACCGAGCAGGCTACGGCAATCAGGGCAATGACTGCGGCACCCATGAGGTACCAGCCGGGCGCCAGCACGCTGCCCGAGGTGGCAATCAGGACGGTCGCCACGAAGGGCGCGGTGCCACCGAACAGGGCGTTGGACAGATTGAAGCTCACGGCAAAGCCGGAGTAGCGAACCCGGGTTGGGAACATTTCAGCCAGGTAGCTGGGCAGTGTGCCGTCGTTGAGGCTGAGCATGGCGCCGAGCAGGATCTGCACCAGCACGATGATCAGGAAATTCCCGGTTTCCAGCAGCAGGAAGGCCGGCACGGTGAGTACCACGAAGAGGATCGAGGCGGTCATCAGCACCTTCTTGCGGCCCAACCGGTCCGAAAGCAGCCCCATGAGGAAGATGAAGCCGATGTAGGTGGTCAAGGCCACCGTGGTCGCGACGTAGGCGGCGGACTGTGAGATTCCGATGTTTTCGTGCAGGTGGGTGGGCATGTAGCTGAGGATCAGATAGAAGCCCACGGCGTTGAGCAGCACCGCGCCGACGGCCTGGATGAGCTGGCGCCAGTGGTTCTTGAACAATGAGCTCACCGGGGCCTTGACCGCCTCGTCTTCCTTGGCAAGTTCGGCGAAGACGGGAGAGTCTTCGAGCTTGGTGCGGATATAGCGGCCGATCAGGCCCATGGGTGCAGCCAGCAGGAACGGAAGGCGCCACCCCCAGGATTCCATGGCCGCTGGTTCCAGCAGCCCGGTAAGCAGCCCTGCCATCAGGGAACCGAGCAGCAGGCCGGTGGCCGTGCTGGCCGGAACAACGGCGGCGTAGAGTCCGCGGCGGTTGGCCGGTGCGTACTCCACAAGGAAGGCGGATGCTCCCGCATATTCGCCCGAGGCCGAGAAGCCCTGGACGACGCGGATGATCAGCAGCAGGATCGGCGCCCAGATGCCGATGGTGTTATACGAAGGGATCAAGGCTATGCAGAAGGTTGCCGCGGACATGATCAGGATCGACCACGAGAGTGCCTCGCGACGCCCAACCTTGTCTCCGATATGGCCCCAAACGAAACCGCCCAAGGGGCGAACGAAGAACGAAACGGCAAAGAGCGCGAAGGTGAGCATCAAGCCGGTCGTCGGATCGGACTCGGGGAAGAAAACTGCGGTGATGGTGACTGCAAGGTAACCGTAGACTGCGTAGTCAAACCACTCCACGAAGTTGCCGATAAAACTTGCGGCAACCACCTTGCGTCGGGTCTTTTTGCCGATCCCATCCGGGTCGGGACGCTCCTGGCCACTGAGCGTCGGGCCAAGGCCGGAAGGCGGGAGGTCGGTGAGCGTGCTCGTTGCAGAACGTGCGTTGGCGCCATTGCCGTTCGCGGAGTTGTTGCGCTGAATCATTTGGGAACCACCAAGATTTTTTGACGTTGCATTGATTGCAACACTGTTGCACCGACCCTATTTGTGTCCCCGATCACTGTCAAGGGTTTTTCCTGCCAGAACGCTTTCTGTCCACAATTCGGACACGCGGGCATGCTGCGCAAACTGCCCGCAATCTGGCCAAGTCCTTCCACGCCTTCACGACTCGGGGCGCCCACGCGACGATCGCAAGTTCACGAATCGCGTCTCGCGCTGAGCTTCGAATGCGGCGGCGGCGCGCGTTGGGCACTGACAGCGAGGCCGAAGGCAGCCATCCACTGGGCAGACAGGGCGGGCCTCGAAGACTTGGAAAAAGACTCCAACCAGACAGGCGGATAGCTGGTGGCGCTGGACATGCGGGCCAGGTGCTCTGGTGGCACCTGCAGAAATGATGAAGCATGGCGTGGGATCGAGCACGCCCGGATTAGTGGCTCGCTTGGCGCGGTAATGGGTCCGTGCGTCACAGCCCGGGAAAGTGTTGGATCGTCAACCGAACCCTGCAGGCGACACAGCGGAGGGCCCCGCAGTGAACATCTCCACCGCGGGGCCCGCTGACTCCCAGACGCTACTGCGAACCGACCTTGTGCTTTCCTGATTCAGGATCGGACGTCGTATCCAGGGGCGAAATTCCATCGTCGATCCGCTGTTCAGCGAGCAGGAACTCGGCGCTGCCGTGCTGGCGGATGAACTCTGCATCGGAACAATCAAGCTTCAGCCCCAACGGAACACCCTGTTCGATGCGGGACCTGAAGCGGCGGTAGCCCAGTGCGTAGTACAGTCCGGCACTGGTGGAGGTTCCGGCCAGCCAGGAGAAATCGATGCCGCCTACGGCGGTGGCGATCGGCCCCTGAAGTGCCGGGATCGATCCATACATGCACATCCACGTCATGAAGATGCCGCCTGCGAAGGCAATGAATGCAGCAGGGTTGATCGACTTGAGCTTGGTCGACTTCGGGTCCAGGAACAGGTAGGAGAAGTCCTTGTGTCGGCGCTCGAAGACGAAGTAGTGCACAGCCATGATGCCACCCCAGGTCGCCACCCAGGCCGCAATCGCAATGATCCAGTTATGCAGGACCTCGGCGAAGTCGTGGGCGAAGAGGAAAGCGATGACCGCCGCCATGGCCAACACGCCGACCATAAGGGAGAGCTTCTTGCGGGAGATATTGATATCCAGCGCCTGCGTTGCAACACCGAAGGTGTACATGTTGATGATGTTGGTCGCGATCGGCCCGTGGATGACCAAAAGGATCACCGGGATCGACAACGTGCCAAAGGACTCGACGATCAGCTGCCCGGGGTCTGCGGTGCCGTTCTTGGTAGCAAGGCTGGCTCCGAGGATGCCCAGCCAAACCACCGGCAGGAACTGGCCGAGGACACTGACCAGGTATAGCTTGTGGGTCTTGATGCGCTTGGAAACGAAGCGGGAGTAGTCGGGAGCGTAGGTGAACCATCCGATGCCCCAGCCGATGCCGATGGCCGTCATGATCGAGGACATGGCGGCGATGCGCGGCATCCCGGTGAGGATTTCGCCGGCCGGACCCTGGTAGGACCAGTCGATATCCAGCTGCGTCCAGGCGAGAATCGACATGGCGATCAACACGATGATGGTCGGCGGCATGGTGATGCGCTCGAAGCGCGCAATGGCCTTGTAACCCCGGTAGCAAATGGCCACCTGGATTGCCATGATGACCGCAGCCGTGGAGATCTTCCACAACAGGTTCTCCGCCGTTGGGTCGACCCAGCCAATCATGCCGAACAACGCCATGATCAAATCCAGGATGACCCATGTGTTCACGGCGGACCATCCAATGGCGATGACCGCCTGGATGGCGGCCGGCAGGTAGGCACCGCGGCGCCCGAATGCCCCGCGGGCCAGCAGCATGCCGGTGGCACCGGTCTTCTGCCCCAGAACCACGAAGAACCCGAAGCCCAGCATGCCGATGACATTGCCGGCAATCAGGACGGTGAGGGTATCAGCAAGGCCGAGACCCAGATGGATGCCCAGGGCACCGAGGATCCAGTTGATGGGGGCAACGTTGGCCCCGGCCCAGATCCAGAACTGCCCCGAAAGCTTGGTGGTTCTGGCCGATTCGGGAATCGGCTGTAGGGAATCTTCAACCTCGTGGGTCACGCTTTCTGACGAACTGGCTGCGTCTTTACTCATGGTTTACTCTTTCGGCTGCGAATGGCTCGGTAAGAACTTATCCACCAGAGTAGAAGTGATACACATCACCCGATACACTCAAAATGCATATTTTCTGCACGGCCATGTGGACAAAGTGTCACTTTCAACCAGTCGGTTTCTTCCACCCCGCCCACTCCAGAGCGAAGGATCCCCGCATGCTTCTACACCTCACGGACGTCCTGGCCACCCGACTCTTCAAAAAGGCACGTCCACGCATCGTGGCCGGCGCCGGAAATGTCGGGACCAGCCAAGTGCGCTGGGTTCATTCGAGCGAGGTCCTTGAGATCGCGCCCATGTTACGCGGCGAGGAGCTCCTGCTCAGCGCTGGCCAGACACTGCTGTCGTTGAGGGCCGAGGCCCAAGTCCAATACATCCAGAGCCTTGCCGAACGGAGGGTCGCTGCACTGGCCATCGACACCGTCGGCCTGAATCGAACGCTGTCGCCGGAAATCATCCAGGCTGCCGAGGCAGCAGGACTGCCGCTGATAGAGCTCCGCGCGACCGTGCCTTTCGTCGAGCTGGCTGAGACCATCAACCGCGGAATCGTCTCTGCCCAAGCCTTGGCCCTGCAGCGTGCCGACGAGATATCCCAACTGCTCGCCCAGCGGATCGCCACCTCCGGACCCAACCTGCCACCGTTGATTGAGTTGATTGCCAAGTCCATGGGCGTCAACGCCTCGCTGGTCGACATGGGTGGAATAACCCTGGCGAGCAGCCACAATATCCGCGAGGACGAGACCCGGATCGAGGTCGTCTCCGACATCTATCTCAGCGACGTGGTCGCCGCCCGACTCCAGCTGGGCGGCCGGAAATCGTCCGAACAGGAGCTGTTGACCACCGTTGCCGAGCGGCTCGGCAGCATCCTGGCACTCGCCTTGTCCCAGCACCATCGACCCACACGTTCCCAGATCGCCGATTCGGCGCTGATGCAGGCCATCATCGGCGATTCCAGCGCCAGCGAGATCAGGGATCTTTGCGCACAGGCCGGGCTGGCGGTCGGACTTCCGGTTGCCGTCGTGGTTTTTCGCGGTGCCGAATTGGGTCGGGTCCGGAGTGCCTTGGAGAGGATCCTGCGGCTCACCAGCCCGGAGACCAAAACCTACCTGGACTCCGAGTACCTCTATGGCGTCATTCCACTCAAGGGCCCCTCCCCCGGACTGGAACGCCGACGGATCCTGCGTGGTTTGCGCGAGGACATCAAGGTCATCGCGGTCCAGGGCGTCATGGGTCCGTGGGTACCCGATGCCACCCATGGCTCGTGGTCGTTGCAGGAAGCCCTGCTGACGGAGCGACTTGCCCTGCGCATGCCGCACTCGGGCTTGCTGCGCGGCTGCGAAGACGTAGTCCTTGAGCGCCTGAGCATTCGGGAACTTGGGCCCCAGGGCGTGGACCGCTATATCCAGGAGACTCTCTCGGACTTGCTCCACCATGACAGCATGCGCGGCGGGGATCTGGTCGCGACCCTCGATACGTGGTTGTCGACCGGCTGCAACTCCACCGCCGCGGCTACATCGTTGTTCATGGAACGCCAGACGCTGCACAAACGACTGAATAAGATCTTCGAGCTGCTCGGCGGCGATCCCCGCGGGACTTCGCGCCTTGCGGCGCTGCACCTGGCGACCCGGCTGGCCATCTCCAACGTGGCCGCGGGAAAATAGCTGCCGGCCCCGACTCGGCACCAGGCGCGTGCAGCATCCCGCTCCGGGGAACCGGCCGTGAAAGTATGACTAGGAATTTCATCGTCCCTAGCCAAAAGGAACATTCTCTCGTGAAGAAACCCCTCGTCATCGTCGGCGTAGTCCTTCTTGCCATCCTGGCGAGTCCGTTGTTCGACCCGCTGACGCGGGCAAGGGTGTTCACGGGGGTCTTCCTTGGTGGCGGTCTGGCCCTCACGCTGCTGGTCGCGGGAATTCTCGTCGCCTTGTTTGGTTTGTTCTTTTCCAAGAAGCGGGGAGTCACACGCCTCGGTTTGCTGGCCGCTGTCGTGGCGGTGCCGTTGGCTTTGGCTGCCAGCTGGAATGCCAATGTGCACCTGCGCGACACCGTTGCGGTGGTTTCCGCCGAGGACGAACTTCTTCCGGAAACCGGACTGCGCGCGCCCTATCTGGTTGCCGAGCGGCAGGCCTCATCCAACAGCTCGGGCACCGTGGGAGATATCACCGGAACTACTTATCTGGCCGGAAAGAATGTGTACTCGACCCTGGTGGAGCGTCGCGGTTGGCTGGGCCCGGGCTACGAGACCATGATCGTGCAGAAACTCGCGTTGACCGGCCAGGCAACCGGCGAGCGTTGCGATTTCGCCCCGCACGCCAATAGGCGGATGAACGGAATCTTCGGCAATAGCCTGACGAGGGCCATTGCCCGCATCGACAGCGGCTTGATCGCCAAGGACGTGGATACCTGGGGCTACTGTGACAACGGCATCCCGAGAATCGTTGTCCCGGTGACGAAGCTCGAAAACTGGTTGGCCCCGCGCGACGTTCCTGCCGGCGTCGTCATCTATGACGGAAGCACCGACGAACTGGAGTACCGACCCGAGGTCGCTTCCGGCCAGCTTCCCGGCCCGGCCGTTTCCATTTCCCAGTCGCGCCGCATCAATGCGTCGCTGGCCACGCTGAACGGTGGCTGGTGGAGCACCAATATCCTGAAGTCAACCGGCATCACCGATGAGCCCAAGGACGAAGACGACACGAACCTTGGAAGCCATTCGAATTTCAGCTTGAACCATGGTGACGAGAAGTTCGGGTTCTTCTCGCCGTTCACCTCGCGTGCGTCCTCACGCACCATCGACCACGTGGCTGTGCTCGACAGCTCGCAGGTGACAGCGGGGACAAGCGCCTCCGCGAAGTTGTATGCCCTGCGCAGCCCGCGCCAGTCGAATGCAGCCACTGCCGACAAGATCAAGGCCGACTATTCCTCGCTGAGCGACTGGGCCACCGGCATGGCCGTCATGGAGATCGTGCCGGGTGGCGAAGGGGTCTGGCACGCCAGCATCGGGCAGAAGCAGAACGTGAACTACCGTGTTCAACTGAACGCCGACGACTCCTCGTGCTTGCTCACCGCGACCGGCAACAAACTACGCTGCTCCACCGATGCGGTACCCTCCCCCGGAGAATTGCCCGAGGGAGAGCTCGAGAATGGGATTGTCGACCCATCCGGCTTAAGCAACAACCAGCTCAAGACCCTGCATGAGGCCATCGTCAAGGAACTCCACGAACGCATTTCGGAGAAGTAGCGACCAGCCGCCGATGACTCCATTTCAGATACCCCACCCTTCCACGGTTCGCCGCTACTCGCGGATCTCTTCCCTGAGCGGCTTGAGGTCTGCCGGGACACCCACGTCAGTCATAGACGGAAAGGTGCAGGAGAACTCGCCCCGGTACCCGAAGAGGAATCCAAATACAGGGTTCCGAACCTGCATCCGCACCGTGAACACGCCGCGCTCGTCGTCGTAGCCTTCATACAGATCCGCGGTTCCGGTGAAGATTGCGGGAACCGTGAACGCCAGCGGACCTTCATAGAAGCGGAGGGTACCGGTTTGAAGGTGGAGCGTCCCATCGTCCAGGACCTCCAGCTGGAGATCGGTGGCCAGGTGCTGGTGCGTTCCCAGGTAATCGACGATGCCGCCGCGTTGCGCACTGTGCACCATGGTGGCATCGAAACGGTGCTTCCTGGCGCGCGGGAGTTCCAGGGTGCGCACGAAGGTGACGGTCGTGCGGCCGAGTCCGTCCGTGTACGGGTAGTTCTCTATGGTGAAGGGGATGTCCCGTCCTTGCCCGGGAAACAAGATGTTTCGATACGCGCCCAGGCGCAGGAACGGCCTGGTCCACCAGGCGCCGCGCCGAACTTCGAAAAAGACGCCCTGCCCGATGCAGGCATACCCTGCCGACGTGTCCACGGCAAATCGCTTCCGGAGCATGGGGTGCAACCGCCCAAAATCCCGTCCAAGTGCCAGCTCAAAGATCGAGGCCATTTTTGCCGCCTTCCATGGATCGGGTACCGGATCCGCGTTCGTCGCTCGTCTTCAACCCGGCAAGGATTGAGGGCGCACGCGCCGCTCGGGCGTCGGGTGCCCGACGCAGGCACCGACGTGCCCTTGGCACCGTCCAATGGGACGGAATCGTGAATGCCGACAAAACCGCGGCTACGCCGACCACGGCAGCGGCCGTGCTTGAGGTTGATCGGGCGCGGCGCAGCAGAATCCCGGCAGCCAGCAGACTTCCCGTTCTCACACCCGCATCCAAGAACCACCGGTTGCGGGCCGTGCGGGGATCCACGTCCGATTCGGCCCAGAGCCGCAGACGGTCAAAGCCCACGGCGGTCGCCCACCCCAGCGCGGGACGGATCACGCTGGAGTCCAGGATCCTTCCCAACAGCCCCATTCCCGGCTCGTAGTTGTAGCCGGTAATGAACCGCACGCCGTCCTCGGTGGGGATGTACCTCCAATATCCTGCTCCCTGGCCGATGGGCGAGAGCGGATCGGAGGTGTCGAATCTGAGCACGGAGGTTGCCTGCCCATCGGCCCGGCGCCGATGTCCCAGGGACGTCCCCGTCCCGCGGATGATGTGAAGGGGAAGATGGAACTCGTAGCGGAAGTCGAGCACCCCGTCCGCATCTTGGCGCAGGGGGACGATGCGCGAGAACCGCAAATCCCACCGCGGGTGCATCTCGGTGTCCTGGCTCAGGTGCCACACCCGTTCCAGGGGAGCCCGAATGGGAATCTCCACGTAAATCGGGGTGCGCTTCGAAGCGTTGTCCCCGCCTGGTTCTTCCCGCATCCAACCATCATATGGTCGCTTGGCCCCGCTCCCTGAAACAGCCCGAAGGCATGCCGATCGGGGGCTTCGGCATGCCCTGGATCTCGCCGGCCTCCCCCGTCCGCAATTCCTAGAGGACGGCGCGGATCGTCTGTTCGAAGCTGGTGATGTGTGCCAGGGCCATGGCCTCGGCCGCGTCCGCTTCCCCCGCCACGATGGCATCGAGCAGGTCCACATGTTCCTCGATGTGACCGGCGACGGACGGCACCTTGTCCAGTACCAGGCACCAGATGCGGGTGGCCAGATTGTCCAGGCGGATCAACGTTTCCTCAAGGTGGGGGTTGCCCGCAGCCCGATAGATCAGCCGGTGCACGCTGAGGTCATATTGCATCAACCCGCGTTTTTCGACTTTCTTCTCCCCCAGCCGTTCAATATCCCGGGCCAGGGCACGCAGTGCGTTGCGATCAGCATCCGAGGCGCTCAATGCGGCCTTGCGTGCGGCCAGCGGCTCGAGCGAGCGACGGAGCTCCGACACGTCCGCTAGTTCGGTAATGTCCACGATCGTGGCAAAGGTGCCGCGGCGCGGATAGGAAATGACCAGGTGGTCGATCTCCAGGCGCTTGAGCGCCTCGCGCACCGGCGTGCGCCCGACCCCGAGTTCGAGGGCCAACTGGCCGTCGTTGATCGGTTCCCCGGGGCGGATGTCCAGCATGATCAAGCGGTCGCGGATATCGCGATAGGACTGCTCGGCCAAGGAAATTGGCTCGCCCAGCACCTCCGGATCTGCGGAGATTGTGCTCATTTTCTTGCCTCCCTGTGCTGCCGAAGCTACGGATTCACTGTAGTTGGATGGGGCCGGTGACTTATTTCCCACTGCACATTGACACCGTGTGATCCTCATCATAGCATTGTGTTTAGTTCTGATATATCAATCATCAACAACTTGTACTTCAAGGAGTGAATACTGGATGACGGCCACGAACACCACGCTTGTCGAGTCAACGTTGACCGAAAGCATTGCCACCCTGGATCCGGAGATCGCCGAGCGCATTGACGCGGAGCTGGCCCGCCAGCAGCGCGGCCTGGAGATGATCGCCTCGGAGAACCACACGGCCCTGGCCGTGATGCAGGCCCAGGGCTCGGTGCTGACCAACAAGTACGCCGAGGGCTACCCGGGCAAGCGCTACTACGGCGGCTGCGAGGAGGTCGACGTGGTCGAAACCCTGGCCCTGGAGCGGGTCAAGGCGCTGTTCGGTGCCGGGTTCGCGAACGTGCAGCCGCACTCCGGCGCGCAGGCCAACGCCTCGGTGATGCACGCGCTGATCCGCCCGGGCGACACCATCATGGGGTTGAATCTGGCCCACGGCGGGCACCTGACCCACGGGATGAAGATCAACTTCTCCGGGCGCCTCTACAACATCGTCCCCTACGGGGTCGAGGAGGACACCCTGGTGGTGGACATGGACAAGGTCGAGGCCCTGGCCCTGGAGCATAAGCCGAAGATGATCGTGGCCGGCTGGTCCGCCTACCCGCGGCAGCTGGACTTCGAGCGCTTCCGGGCGATCGCCGACAAGGTCGGGGCGTACCTGTTCGTGGACATGGCGCACTTCGCCGGCCTGGTGGCCGCGGGGCTGCACCCGAACCCGGTGCCGCACGCCCACGTGGTCTCCTCCACCACGCACAAGACCCTGGCCGGGCCGCGCGGCGGGATCATCCTGACCAACGACGCGGACATCGCCAAGAAGGTCAACTCGGCGGTGTTCCCCGGGCAGCAGGGCGGCCCGCTGGAGCACGTGATCGCCGGCAAGGCGGTCGCGTTCAAGATCGCCGCGACGCAGGAGTTCGCCGAGCGCCAGGCCCGCACCCTGGCCGGGGCGCGGATCCTGGCCGAGCGCCTGGGTGCTGCGGATGTGGCCGAGGTCGGCATCAGCGTGTTGACCGGCGGCACCGATGTGCACCTGGTACTCGTTGACCTGCGCAACTCGCAGCTCGATGGACAGCAGGGCGAGGATCTGTTGGCGAAGGTGGAGATCACGGTGAACCGCAATGCGGTTCCCTTTGACCCGCGTCCGCCGATGGTCACCTCGGGTCTGCGTATCGGCACTCCGGCGCTGGCCACCCGTGGCTTCTCCGAGGCCGCTTTCGTGGAGGTCGCGGACATTATTGCCGAGACCCTCATCGCCGGCACCCAGGAGAACAACGAGGCCACGCTCGCGGCCCTGAAGGACCGTGTGACGGCCTTGGCCAACGCCCACCCCCTCTACCCAAACCTCGCCCCGATTGGAGCATAAGACCATGGCTGACATTCTCCCCGAGCACCCGGATTTCCTCTGGCGCAACCCGGAGCCCAAGTCCTCCTATGACGCCATCATCGTCGGCGGCGGCGGGCACGGCCTGGCCACCGCCTACTACCTGGCCAAGAACCACGGCATGACGAACATCGCCGTACTCGAACGCGGCTGGCTTGCCGGCGGCAACATGGCCCGAAACACCACCATCATTCGCTCCAACTACCTCTGGGACGAATCCGCAGGCATCTACGAGAAGTCGCTGAAGCTTTGGGAGCAGCTGCCCGAGGAACTGGAATACGACTTCCTCTTCTCCCAGCGCGGGGTCATGAACCTGGCCCACACCCTGGGCGATGTGCGTGAATCCATGCGTCGGGTCGGAGCCAACCAGCTCAACGGCGTCGACGCCGAGTGGATCACCCCGGAGCAGGTCAAGGAGCTGTGCCCGATCATCAACATCGGGGGCGACATCCGCTACCCGGTCATGGGCGCCACCTACCAGCCGCGCGCCGGCATCGCCAAGCACGACCACGTCGCCTGGGCCTTCGCCCGCAAGTGCGACGAGATGGGCGTGGACATCATCCAGAACTGCGAAGTCACCGGATTCATCAAGGACGGCAACCGGGTCACCGGTGTCAAGACCAACCGCGGCACCATCAACGCCGGCAAGGTCGCCCTCTGCGGTGCCGGGCACTCCTCGGTGCTGGCCGAGCAGGCAGGATTCGATCTGCCGATCCAGTCCCACCCGCTGCAGGCACTGGTCTCCGAACTGCACGAACCGGTCCACCCGACCGTCGTGATGTCCAACCACGTGCACGTCTACGTCTCGCAGGCCCACAAGGGCGAACTGGTCATGGGCGCGGGCATCGACACCTACAACGGCTACGGCCAGCGCGGTGCCTTCCACGTCATCGAGGAGCAGATGGCCGCCGCCGTCGAGCTCTTCCCGATCTTCGGCCGGGCACATGTGCTGCGCACCTGGGGCGGCATCGTGGACACCACCATGGACGCCTCGCCGATCGTCTCCAAGACCCCGATCGACCAGCTGTACGTGAACTGCGGCTGGGGCACCGGCGGGTTCAAGGGCACCCCGGGCGCGGGCTTCACCTTCGCCCACACCATTGCCACCGACGAGCCGCACCCGCTCAACGCAGGTTTCTCCATTGAGCGCTTCGAGACCGGCCACCTCATCGACGAACACGGCGCCGCAGCCGTGGCCCACTAGAAAGGGACCCCACACAACCATGATGCTCATCGAATGCCCCTGGTGCGGGCCCCGAAACGAGACCGAATACGGCTACGGCGGCGAAGCCCACGTGGCCTACCCCGAGGACCCCTCGGCACTGAACGACAACGAATGGGCCAAGTTCCTGTTCTACCGCAAGAACCCCAAGGGGCTCTTCGCCGAACGCTGGGTCCACTCGGCCGGCTGCCGCCGCTGGTTCAACGCCGTGCGCGACACCGTCACCTATGAATTCAAGGCAGTCTACAAGCCAGGCGAACCGCAACCCATCGCCACCACCAACGCGCCTTCACAGGGAGGAACCAAATGAGCACCACCTCTTCGCACCGACTTGGCGCACAGGCTTCGGCATCCGCCCGCATCGACCGCACCAAGCAGATCTCCTTCACCGTTGACGGCCAGCAGCTCACCGGTTTCGCCGGGGACACCGTGGCCTCGGCCATGCTCGGCGCCGGCCTGCGGACCTGCGGCAACTCGCTCTACCTTGACCGCCCGCGCGGCATCGTCTCCTCCGGAGTCGAGGAATCCAACGCCCTGGTCAAGATCGGCGCCCGCTGGGCCGGACATGTGAACGAATCGATGCTTCCGGCCACCGCCGTGGAGCTCACCGACGGCATGGACGTCACCCTGCTGCAGGGCCTGGGCCAGCTGGACCCGCGCCCCGACGAGGCCATCTACGACCGCAAGCACGTGCACACCGACGTGCTCATCGTCGGCGCCGGTCCCGCCGGACTGGCCGCGGCCCGCGAGGCGGCAGCCTCCGGCGCCCGGGTGATCGTGATCGACGAGCAGCCCGAAGCCGGCGGCTCGCTGCTCTCGGCCTCCACCGAAACCATCGACGGCAAGAGTGCCGCCGAATGGATCGCCGTGACCCGCGCCGTCCTGGAGGCGAACGCGGAAGTCACCTACCTGGCCCGCAGCACCGCCTTCGGCAGCTACGACGCCAACTACGTCCTGGCCGTCCAGCGCCGCACCGACCACCTCGCCGGCGAGCTGGGTGCCGGGGTGTCCCGCGAGCGCATCTGGCACATCCGGGCCAAGCAGGTCGTGCTGGCCACCGGCGCCCACGAGCGCCCGCTGGTCTTCGAGAACAACGACCGCCCGGGCATCATGCTGGCGGCCGCCGCCCGATCCTACCTGAACCGCTACGGCGTTTTGGTGGGCAACAACATCGTCGTGGCCACGACCAACGACTCGGCCTACGCGCTGGTCGAGGACCTGCTGGCCGCCGGCACCGCGGTCGCCGCGGTCATCGACGCCCGCGAGGAGCCCTCGATCCGCGCCACCGAGCTCTCGGCCCGCGGCGTGCGCGTCGTCCTGGGCTCCGTCGTGGCCGACACCGCGGCCGGCCCCGACGGCTCCCTGGCCTCGGTCACGCTCAGCGGCATCGACGCCAACGGGGCGCTGGCCGGGGACACCGAGACCATCGACGCAGAGGTCCTGGCCGTCTCCGGCGGCTGGAACCCGGTGGTGCACCTGCACTCGCAGCGCGAACGCCGCCTGGGCTGGAACGAATCGCTTTCCGCGTTCGTCCCCGCGCACCCGGTGGCCAACCAGCAGACCGCCGGCGCCATGAACGGGCGCCTCGAGCTGGCCTCCGCACTGGCCGAGGGCGCCCGCGCCGGGGCCGACGCGGCAACCGCCGCGGGCTTCAGCGCCACCGCCTCGGTGCCCAGCGCACCGGTGGAATCCCCCGGTGAGACCCGCGCCCTGTGGCTGGTTCCCTCGCTGAAAGGTGAGGCCGCCGACTACAAGCACCACTTCGTGGACTTCCAGCGCGACCAGACCGTGGCCGACGTGCTGCGTTCGGTCGGCGCCGGAATGCGCTCGGTGGAGCACGTGAAGCGCTACACCTCGATCTCCACCGCGAACGACCAGGGCAAGACCTCCGGGGTCAACGCCATCGGCGTGATCGCCGCCGCCCTGGACATCAACGACGTGGCGGGCATCGGCACCACCGCGTTCCGCGCCCCCTACACCCCGGTGGCCTTTGCGGCGCTGGCCGGGCGCGAGCGCGGGGAGCTCTTCGACCCGGCGCGCCTGACCTCCATCCACCCGTGGCACGTGGCCCGCGGCGCGCTATTCGAGGACGTCGGGCAATGGAAGCGCCCCTGGTACTACCCGCTGGCCGGCGAGGACATGGACACCGCGGTCTACCGCGAGTCCAAGGCCGTACGCGACTCGGTCGGCTTCATGGACGCCAGCACGCTGGGCAAGATCGAGATCCGCGGCAAGGACGCCGGCGAATTCCTCAACCGCATGTACACCAACGCGTTCAAGAAGCTCAAGCCGGGGCTGGCCCGCTACGGGCTGATGTGCAAGGCCGACGGCATGATCTTCGACGACGGGGTGACCCTGCGCCTGGACGAGGACCGCTTCTTCATGACCACCACCACCGGCGGCGCCGCCGGCGTGCTGGACTGGCTGGAGGAATGGCTGCAGACCGAATGGCCGGAACTCGACGTCAAGTGCACCTCGGTCACCGAGCAGGTTTCCACCGTCGCGGTGGTCGGGCCGAAGTCCCGCGCCGTGCTCGCGAAGCTCGCCCCCGAACTGGACCTGGACAACGAGGCCTTCCCGTTCATGGCATTCAAGGAGACCGTGCTGGCCTCCGGCATCGCCGCCCGGGTCTGCCGCATCTCCTTCTCCGGCGAACTCGCCTACGAGATCAATGTGCCGTCCTGGTACGGGCTGAAGGTCTGGGAGGACGTGGCCGCGGCCGGGGAGGAATTCAACATCACCCCCTACGGCACCGAGACCATGCACGTGTTGCGCGCCGAGAAGGGCTTCATCATCGTCGGGCAGGACACCGACGGCACCGTGACCCCGCAGGACGCCTCGATGGAATGGGTCGTCTCCAAGGTCAAGGACTTTGTGGGCAAGCGTTCCTTCGACCGCAAGGACAACAAGCGCGAGGACCGCAAGCAGCTGGTCACCGTGCTGCCGGCGGACAAGAGCCTCCGGTTGCCCGAAGGCACCCAGCTGGTGAACAAGGGCACCGAACTGACCCAGTCGGTATCGCCGGTGCCGATGCAGGGGTTCGTCACCTCCAGCTACCTGTCCCCGGCACTGGGCCGCAGCTTCGGCATGGCAATGATTTCCAACGGCCGGGCGCGCATCGGCGAGGAGCTGTCGGCCTTCGTCGACGGCAAGCTCGTGGATGTCGTCGTGGGCGAAACCGTACTTTTTGATTCCGAAGGGAGCCGTCGAGATGGCTGAGCAGGTATTGACCGACATTTCCGCATTGCGCACGAGCCCGCTCGCGCACCTGGCCTCGGCACTTGTTCAAGGTGCCGTGTCGGGCGAGCGCGGGGTGGGGCTGCGCGAGATCGCCTTCACCACCCAGATCGGGCTGCGTGCCGAGCCCGGATCCGCGGCCCACGCGGCGCTGTCCGCCGCGGCCGGGGTGCAGTTGCCCTCCGCGGTGGGCCAGGTCTCCGGATCCGCCGACGGCACCGCGGTGCTGTGGCTGGGTCCCGACGACTTCCTGGTGGTGGCACCGGAGGGGTCCGAGCTGCTCGGTCCCCTGGTGGACGCGCTCGGGGACGATCCGGGCCAGGTCGTTGACCTCTCGGCCAACCGCACCGTCATCGAGGTGTCCGGGCCCAGCGCCCGGGCGGTGTTGGAAAAGGGCTGCCCGGCGGACCTGCATCCGCGGGCCTTTGCGGCCGGAACCGCGATCACCACGGTGCTTGGCCCGGTGCCGGTGCTGCTGTGGAAGACCGAGGCGGAGACCTTCCGCGTGCTGCCGCGTGCCTCATTTGCCGACTACACGGCGCGCTGGCTGCTTGATGGCATGAGCGAGTTCGCTTCCGACCCCGTCGACTAGTCGCACCACGGCCGGGCCGCGGGCGGGCGATCCACCTTTCAACCGGGGGTCGCCCGCCCGCGGTCGCGGTCGCAACATCGCGGCGGTGAATCGGGATGGTGGCCACACGCACCTAAAATAGTCTGCGGAACACCAGCAGCATAGAAAACCAGACCACCCTTCGCGCGGCCCCGTCGGCCGCGCATGTATCGGAGTGCCGAACATGGATACCACCACAGAAGTCGAACACATCCTCACCGTCGCCTGTCCCGAGCGCCCCGGCATCGTCCATGCGGTGACCGAGTTCCTGCTCGATGCGGGCCGGGACATCGTCGAGCTCAAGCATTTCGGGGACCGCCGCGCCGGGCAGTTCTTCATGCGCGTCGAGTTCGCCGGCCCCGACGCCGAGGGATTGACCGAGTCCATGCGCGACGGTTTCGCGGCGCTGGCAGACGAGTACGGGATCACCTG
The DNA here is from genome assembly GCF_001863355.1 of Arthrobacter sp. UCD-GKA. Taxonomy (NCBI): domain Bacteria; kingdom Bacillati; phylum Actinomycetota; class Actinomycetes; order Micrococcales; family Micrococcaceae; genus Arthrobacter; species Arthrobacter sp. UCD-GKA. The sequence goes on from NZ_MOLR01000013.1 coordinate 46,989, forward strand.
GACGCTGGCCCCCAAGGGGACCAGGAAGCGGGTGCTGATCATGGTCTCCAAGTTCGACCACTGCCTCAACGACCTGCTGCACCGCGCCCGGCTGGGCGAGCTGCCCATCGACGTGGTCGCGGTGGTCTCCAACCACACCGACCACCAGTCGCTGGCCGAGTGGCACAACATCCCCTTCTTCCACGTCCCCGTCACCCCGGAGACCAAGCCCGCCGCCGAAACGAAGCTGCTCGAGCTCATTGACGAATTCGACGTGGAGCTGGTGGTCCTGGCCCGCTACATGCAGGTGCTCAGCGACGAGCTCAGCCGCAAGCTCACCGGCATGACCATCAACATCCACCACTCCTTCCTGCCCAGCTTCAAGGGCGCCAAGCCCTACCACCAAGCCTGGGACCGCGGGGTCAAGACCGTGGGCGCGACCGCGCACTACGTGAACGCAGAGCTCGACGAGGGCCCGATCATCTCCCAGCAGGTCCAGGACGTCGACCACACCTACTCCCCCGCGGAACTTGTCGCCGCGGGCCGCGACACCGAGTGCAAGGCGCTGTCCAACGCCGTGAAGTGGCACGCCGAGGGACGGGTGTTCCTCTACGGCAACCGCACCGTGGTGCTGCGCTAGCAACGACGCTTCCGGCTTCGGGCCGGCGGGCTCCCTTCCCGGGGGCCCGCCGGCCCGAAATCGTTTAACCAGCGGCAGGCCCGCGTGCTCCCGTCGGCTCAAAGCTGAAACGACGCACCGCCCTTGAAATATACCCCCATGGGGTATATGTTGTGGGCATGAACGAGCACCAGCACCACACGACCACCCCGATGGAAACGGAGCCCCACCCTCCAAACGTGGGGTCGCACGCCGGGCACGCGGAGCACCAGCATGCAGGAATGGACCACGCCGGGCACGGCCATGAAGGACACGGGGGCCACGTCGCGGTCTTCCGGAAGCTGTTCTGGATCATGCTTGCCGTCTCCATTCCGGTTTTGGCCTTCAACCCCATGTTCACCATGCTCATCGGCGTATCCCTGCCCGAAAACGCCTGGATCCCCTGGGTGTCCCCGGTTCTGGGCACCGTGATGTACCTCTGGGGCGGGCGCCCCTTCCTGGCCGGGGCACGCGACGAGCTGGCGGCCCGCAAGCCGGGCATGATGCTGCTGATCGCCCTGGGCCTCACCGTCGCGTTCTTCTCCTCCTGGGGTGCAAGCCTGGGAATCCTGGACCACGGGCTGGACTTCTGGTGGGAACTGGCCCTGTTGGTGGTCATCATGCTGCTGGGCCACTGGATCGAAATGCGCTCGCTGGCCCAGACCACTTCCGCCCTCGACTCCCTGGCCGCGCTGCTGCCCGACACCGCCGAACGGCTCGTGGGCGATGCCTTCGAGCAGGTGGCCCCGGCCGACCTGGAATTGGGCGACGTGGTGATCGTGCGCCCAGGCGGGCGGGTCCCTGCCGACGGGATGATCACCGAGGGCACCGCCGAAATGGACGAATCCATGATCACCGGCGAGTCCCGGACCGTGTCCCGCGGCCCCGGCACCCACGTGGTGGCCGGCACCGTCTCCACCGACACGGCCATCCGCGTGAAGGTCACGGCCATTGGCTCCGACACCGCCCTGGCCGGCATCCAGCGGCTGGTCTCCGACGCGCAGGCCTCCAGCTCGAAGGCCCAGCGCATCGCCGACACCGCCGCCGGCTGGCTGTTCTGGTTCGCGCTGGGCGCCGCCGCCATCACCGCCACCATCTGGTCGCTGCTGGGCGACCCGGACGCGGCCGTCGTGCGCACCATCACGGTGCTGGTCATCGCCTGCCCGCACGCCCTGGGGCTGGCCATCCCGCTGGTGGTGTCCATCGCCACCGAACGCGCCGCCGCCGGCGGGGTGCTGATCAAGGACCGGCTGGCCCTGGAAGGCATGCGCCAGGTGACATCGGTGCTCTTCGACAAGACCGGCACCCTGACCGTGGGCGAACCCGTCCTGACGAACATCGCGACCGTGGCCGGCCACAGCGAGGAGGCGGTCCTCGCGCTCGCGGCCGCCGCGGAATCCGACAGTGAACACCCGCTGGCCAGGGCCATCGTGCGGGCCGCGGCAGAGCGCTCGCTGCAGCTCTCCCCGTCCACCGGCTTCCGCTCGGCCGCGGCCGAAGGCGTGCAGGCCACCGTCGATGGGACCGTGGTCGGGGTCGGCGGCCCGCACATGCTGGCCAACCACGTGCTCGACCCGCTTCAGGCCAGCGAACCGTGGAAGGACGACGGCGCGACCATCCTGCACGTGATCGCCGATGGCCGGGTCATCGGGGCGCTCGCGCTGAGCGACGAGATCCGTCCCGAATCCCGGGCCGCCGTTGCCGCCCTGCACGCCCGGGGCGTCGAGGTCGTGATGATCACCGGGGACGCGGCCGCGGTGGCCGAATCGGTGGCCCGCGAATTGGGGATCGACAGGGTCTTTGCCGGGGTGCGGCCAGAGAACAAGGCCGCCAAGGTCGCTGCCCTGCAGGCCGAGGGCCAAAAGGTCGCCATGGTCGGGGACGGGGTCAACGACGCCCCGGCGCTCGCCCAGGCCGACGTGGGGATCGCGATCGGGGCCGGCACCGACGTGGCCATTGCCTCGGCCGGGGTCATCCTGGCCAGCGACGACCCGCGCTCGGTCATCTCGGTGATGGACCTGTCGAGCGCCAGCTACCGGAAGATGAAGCAAAACCTCTGGTGGGCGGCCGGGTACAACCTGCTCTCGGTCCCGCTGGCCGCCGGGGTGCTGGCCGGGGTCGGCTTCATCCTGCCGATGTCGGTCGGCGCGGTGCTGATGTCGATCTCCACCGTCGTGGTGGCCCTGAACGCGCAGCTGCTGCGCCGGCTTGACCTGCGCCCGGGCGCAGCAAACGACACCAGGAACACCTAGGGCCCACACCGTCCGCGGGCCGGCGTCCACCGGCCCTTGACATTGACGCAACGTCAAGCTTTACCGTTGGTTCCATGGAACGCTCGATTCAACAGGTCGCCAAGCTCGCCGGCACCACCAGCCGCACGCTGCGCCACTACGACGACATCGGGCTGCTGCCGCCCAGCCGGATCGGGCACAACGGCTACAGGTACTACGACGAATCCGCGCTCATCCGCCTGCAGCGCGTCCTGCTGCTGCGCGAGCTGGGACTCGGCCTGCCGCAGATCGCCGATCTCATCGCGGCCGAGGCCAACCAGGCCCAGGCGCTGGGAACGCACCTTTCGCTGTTGCGCGCCGAGCAGGACCGCCTGGCCCGGCAGATCGCCGCGGTGCAGCACACCATCAATTCACTGAAAGGAAGCGAAAAGCTCATGGCAAAAAACATGTTCGACGGTTTTGACCACACGGTGCACCAGGACGAGGTGGAGCAGCGCTGGGGCAATGAGCCCTACGCCCGCTCCGATGCCTGGTGGCGTTCGCTGGGCAAGGACGGCCAGGAGGACTGGAAGCGCCGGCTCCGGGATCTGGGCAACGACTGGATCGCCGCCGCCCGGGATCCCGGAACCACCCCGGAATCCCCTGCGGCCCGGGACCTGGCCCGGCGCCATGTCCAGTGGCTCACCGGCATCCCGGGAACCCCGGCCGCCGACTCCCCCGAGCACACCAGGGCCTACGTCCTGGGCCTGGCCGAAATGTATGTGGCCGACGAGCGCTTCGCGGCGAACTACGGCGGAGCCGAGGGCGCGTCCTTCGTGCGCGATGCCCTGCAGGCCTACGTCAAGACCATGCCGTAGCCGAAAAAATGCAGGCCCCGGACCGATTTATGCATCAATCCGGGGCCCGCACCACCGCAGGGAGGCGTGCCGCCTGCTACAGGTGCGTGGGCGCGAACATCTTCAGCAGCGTCTGCACCACCACGACGTTGGGGCCCTGCGCGGCGAAGGACTCCTCGAGCGCCTCGCGCACGTTTTCCGGTTCCACCAACCGGGCCGGGATCCCGAAGGATTGCGCCAGCGCCACGAAGTCCGGGCGGGCCAGCTCGGTGGCCGTGGCCTTGCCGAAGGCGCCCTCCATGTACTCGCGCAGGATCCCGTAGCCCCCGTCGTCGACGATCAGCCAGGTGACCGGCGCGTTGTGCTGCTTCGCCGTGGCCAGCTCGGCGATCGAGTACATGGCCGAGCCGTCGCCGGAGACCGCCAGCACGCGCTTGCCCAGCCCCAGCGCCCCGCCGATGGCCGAGGGGAAGCCGAAGCCCAGCCCTCCGGCACCCTGCGCGGAGTGGAATTCCCCGTCCCGCGCGTCCCAGCAGCTCCAGCCCCAGTAGGCGGAGATGGTCATGTCCCAGAAGGTCTGCATGTCATCGGGAACCGCGGCCCGGATGTCGGCCATGAAGGTGCGCTCCTTGGCCAGGTCCTGCGCATCGAGCCGTGCGAAGACCTTGGCCAGGGTGTCGGCCACGACCGCCTCGGGGCCCTTCCCGTGCCAGTCGGCCGCGGTCCCGCCCTCGAGCTTGCCGAGGGCCTCGCCGAGGTATTCCAGGGCGGCCTTGGCGTCGGCCCGGATGCCCAGGGCCGGGCGGTTGGATTCGAGCACGCGCGGCTCGGCATCGATCTGGATCAGGTGCCCGCGCGGTTCCAGGGTGAAGTAGTTGCTGGTGACCTCGCCCAGCGCGGAGCCCACCACGATCAGCACGTCCGCGTCCTCCAGGACCTCGGTGACGTGCCGGTCCTCGACCCAGGACTGCAGCGACAACGGGTGGTTCCAGGGGAAGGCCCCGTTGCCGCCAGGCGAGCACACCACCGGCGCGCCCAGGGACTCGGCCACGGCAAGCAGCGCGCCCTGTGCCCCGGCACGGCGCACCCCTCCCCCTGCCACGATGACCGGACGGCTGGCCTTGGCGAGCCAACGGACCGCCTCGTCGATGAGCTCCACCCGCGGCGGGTGCTCGTAGGCCTCGGCCAGCGCGTCGATGACCGGCGGCACCAGCACAGGGGCCAGCAGGACGTCCTGCGGGACCTCGACCCAGACCGGGCCCTGCGGCACGGTGATCGCATCGGCCCAGGCATCCTGGATGGCCGAGGGGATGCCCGAGGCGTGGTGGACGGTGCGCTGCGACTTGGTGACGTTCGCCGCGGAGGCCTTCTGGTCATCGAGCTGGTGCAGCATGCCCTTGCGGCGGGCGCCGAGCCCGTCCAGCGGGATCTGGCTGGCCACCACGACCATCGGCACGCTGGTGGCGTATGCCTCCTGCAGCCCGGCCAGCGAGGTCAGCGCGCCGGGACCGGTGGACAGGAAGAGCACCCCGACCTCGCCGGTGGCCCGGGCATAGCCGTCGGCGGCGAAGGCGGAGTTGTTTTCCACGCGGGAGGAGACGAAGTGCAGCTTCGAGCGCGAGAGCGCGTCGAACAGGCCCAGCGCATGCTGGCCGGGGATGCCGAAGACCGTGTGGGCGCCGAGCGCCTCGAGGGTCTCGATGACCAGGTCCCCGCCGTTGCGCGTGCCCACCTCCGCGATGCCCTCCGGGCTCATGCCTGGCCCGCCTTGTCGTTGGCGCGCTTGTCAGCGATCAGCGAGATCAGGTCGTAGGCGACGTGCGAAGCGGCGACGCCGGTCATTTCGGCGTGGTCGTAGGCCGGGGCGACCTCGACGATGTCGGCTCCGACGATGTTCATGCCGCGCAGCCCGCGGAGGATCTCCAGCAGTTCCCGGCTGGTGATGCCGCCGGCCTCGGGGGTTCCGGTGCCCGGCGCGTGGGCCGGGTCCAGCACGTCGATGTCCACCGAGATGTACAGCGGGCGGTTGCCGATCCGGTCGCGGAGCTTGTCCACGATCTCGCGCACGCCCTGGTAGTAGACATCCGAGCTGGTGACGATGCCGAAGCCGAAGCGCTTGTCGTCCTCGAGGTCCTTCTTGCCGTAGAGCGGGCCGCGGGTGCCCACGTGGGAGATGGCCTCGGTGTCGAGGATGCCCTCCTCCACGGCGCGGCGGAAGGGGGTGCCGTGGGTGTATTCGGCGCCGAAGTAGGTGTCCCAGGTGTCCAGGTGCGCATCGAAGTGCAGCATGGCCACGGGGTTTCCCGCGCGTTCGGCGGCGGCGCGCAGCAGCGGCAGGGCGATGGTGTGGTCCCCGCCCAGGGTCACCAGGGTGGAGCCGTCGGCGGTGAGGTCCAGCGCGTTCTGCTGGATGGTCTCGATGGCTTCGTTGATGTTGAACGGGTTCACCGCCATGTCCCCGGCGTCGACGACCTGGGTCAGCGCGAACGGCGAGACGTTCAGGGCCGGGTTGTACGGGCGGATCAGGCGCGAGGACTCGCGGATGTGGGTGGATCCGAACCGCGCACCGGGCCGGTAGGAAACTCCCGAGTCAAACGGCACCCCGACGACCTTGATGTCCGCGGAGGGCACCTGGTCGATGCGCGGGAGCCTGGCATAGGTCCCCAGTCCGGCGAAGCGCGGAATCTTGGAGGCATCGATGGGACCGATGTTTCCGTTGTCTTCAATGCGGATTTCTTCCACGATCTTCTCCCTCAGGGGTTTCCGGCGGTACCCACCGCCGACCACGTCTTGTTGCTCAATATGAAACAACCGTTGCCCTGTATGCTATTTGTGGTGCGGCTTACAGTCAAGACTCACGCGCGGACCCCTCGGTTACATGTCCTGCTCGAGCATGGCCCGCAGCGCCGCCACGTGCCCCACATAGGCCCTGCGGCCCTCCACCGTCAGCGCGACCCTGGCATGGCGCCGGCCGCCCTTGCTGAAGCGCTCGACATGGACATAGCGCGCATCGACCAGCTGCTTGAGATGCTTGCTCAGCACCGAGTCGGCAACACCGAGCGCATCGCGCAGCTGCGCAAACTCCGCCCACTGCACCGGGGCCAGGGAAGCGCAGATGCGCAAGCGCGCCGGCGCATGGATCAGTTCGTCAAAGGCGGGAGGATCAGATGGGTCGCTCATTGGCGTCCTTGAGTCGGTTCTTGATGGCGGCAGCCCGCATGCGGGACATGGCGTACCAGCAGATCGCAAACACGACCACCCACTTGGCGGCCACCTCCCACCACGACCCCGGCTCCCAAAACCGGCCGGCCTGCATGACGAACATGAGCAGGAACGCGTACAGCACGTAGGGCCCGGAATGGCTCAGGATGGGCCGCGGCTTGGGCTGCTTGCGCATCACGAGCAGGTACCACGCAAGCATGGGCACAAGGAGGGCCCCGATCCCCAGGAGGGCCGGCCACGGAGCGACGCCGAGCAGCGCCATGACGGTCGAAATGACCAGCACCAGGGTCGGCATGAATCCGCGAGGCGCCTCGGTGGAGTGCACCATGGTCCCGGAGGCGCCGTCGACCTCGGCGAGTGCCTCACGCGGGTCGATGCCGGCGGGCCAGGTTTTTCGTCGGACATGCAAGCCCTCACTTTCCGTTATGGAAAGTCTTGTCTTTCCAGAACGGAAAGTCAAGGATCAAGCGGGCCGGCCCGGCCTCTCGCGCCTGGCGAAGGACGAGAACAGGGCGCGGTCGGCCCCGTAGATGCAGATGGAAATTCCCGCGGACAACGCCAGGGCCTTGATGACGATCTCTTGCGGGTTGGCCGGCAGGAGCATCACCTGTACGGGCCCCACCAGGAAAACCAGCAAGATCATCCACAACACATACGACAGGGACATCGGCGGCTCGAGAGCCTCGGGATGAAATTGCCTGCGCATGATCGTGGCCACGGTGATGAAGACGATGACCATGGCCAGGGCGATGGCCCCGGGAATCACGAACTCCCTGGAGGCGCGCAGCAACGTCAGGGTAACGCCCATTGCCCCGCCCAACAACATGGCCAGCCACCAGGGTGCCCAGAGCCGCTTGGGTCGCCAAGGAACCGCAGCGGGATCTTCGGGCCGGGAACTCACAAGCAATGTCCTTAAACGAGCGGGCGCAAACCAGGAAACGACTTCCCTGCGTATCCCGCTACAAAATGGTTGCTTTTCGCCAGCTAAATGTCAAAGTAGAGCCTGTCAGGCATGTCACTAAAAGCACTTGTCCCCAGCTATATCCCGTGATGCGCAACCAGGAGTAGGGTTCACACTCGTGAAGAAAACAACGGGCGCCAAATACCCCGCCCAGCCCCTGCGCCGAGCCGGCCGGACGAAGCCCATCGCGGCGTGGCTCAAGGACACCGACATCGGTCGGGAAAATCCCGAAGAGGTCGCCGCCAAGCCGGCCGGACACCGCTGGTGGCAGGTCATGTGCCTCTCGGGCCTGGACTACTTCTCGACCCTGGGCTACCAGCCGGCCATCGCGGCACTGGCCGCCGGCGCCCTGGCCCCGTTGGCCACCCTCATGCTCGTGGCAGTCACCCTGGGCGCGGCGCTGCCGGTGTACCGCCGCGTGGCCAACGAGTCCCCGCACGGGCAGGGATCCATCTCGATGCTCGAACGCCTGCTTCCGCATTGGAAGGGCAAGGTGTTCGTGCTGGTGCTGCTGGGCTTCGCCGCGACCGACTTCATGATCACCATCACCCTGTCCTCGGCCGACGCCTCGGCACACATCATCGAGAATCCCTTCACCCCCGACTGGTTCAACGGGCAGCAAATCATCATCACGCTGGTGCTGATCCTGCTGCTCGGGGCCTTGTTCCTGCGCGGCTTCCACGAGGTCATCTGGCTGGCCGTGGGGCTGGTGGCCACCTACCTGCTGTTGAACGTCGTGGTGATCGCGGTGGCCGTGGTCTCCCTTGTCGCCGACCCGGCGCCCGTGGACCACTGGTGGCTGAACCTCACGGCCACCCATTCGAGCCCGTGGATGATGATCGCCATCTCACTGATCGTGTTCCCCAAGCTGGCCCTGGGCCTGTCGGGCTTCGAGACCGGAGTGGCCGTGATGCCGCAGATCCGGCACACCCCCGGGGACACCGAGGAGAACCCGCGCGGACGCATTGCCGGGGCCCGGAAGCTGCTGCTCACCGCCGCACTGACCATGAGCGTGTTCCTTGTCTTCTCCTCGGTGGTCACCACCTTGCTGATTCCCGCCCCGGAATTCCAGCCGGGCGGCGACGCCAACGGCCGGGCCCTGTCGTTCTTGGCCCACGCGATGCTCGGCGACGGGTTCGGCAGCATCTACGACCTGTCCACCATCCTGATCCTGTGGTTCGCCGGGGCCTCGGCCCTGGCCGGCATGCTCAACCTGATCCCCCGGTACCTGCCGCGCTTTGGCATGGCGCCCGAGTGGGCCCGCGCCATCCGCCCGCTGGTGCTGGTGCTCATCGGCATTGCCGTGGTCATCACGATCGCCTTCGAGGCCAGTGTCGATGCCCAGGGCGCAGCCTACGCGACCGGCGTGCTGGTGCTCATGGCCTCCGCCGCGGTGGCCGTGACCATTTCCGCCAAGCGCCAGGGCCAGCGGTGGCGGACCATCGGGTTCGGCATCGTGTCGGTCATCTTCGTCTACACCACCGCGGCCAACGTCGTCGAGCGCCCCGACGGCATCCGGATCGCGGCGTTCTTCATCGCCGGGATCATCGCCGTCTCGCTGGTTTCCCGGTTCCGCCGCTCCACGGAGCTGCGTGCGACCTCGGTGACCCTGGATGCCGCGGCACTGGAGATCATCAAGACCTCCACCGAGGATTCCATGGTGCGGATCATCGCCCACGAACCGGTGCGCCTCTCAGCCGCCCGCTACCGGCACAAGCTGGCCCACGCCAAGATGGCCAGCCACTTGCCCGAGGAGGCCCGGGTGCTTTTCATCGAGATCAAGGTCTCCGACTTCTCGGACTTCGCCCAGGACATCAAGGTTTGCGGGATCACCCGGCACGGCTACAAGATCCTGGTCGCCGAGGCTCCCTCGGTTCCCACGGCCATTGCCGCGATCTGCCTGGAAATCCGCGACGCCACAGGCGTGATGCCGCACATCTACTTCCGCTGGACCGAGGGCAACCCGGTGCGCAACCTGCTGCGCTTCCTGTTCCTGGGCCAGGGCGAGATCGCTCCGCTGACCCGCGAGGTGCTGCGCGAGGCGGAGCCGTCGATCGCCAGGCGGCCCTGGGTGCACGTGGGCTAGGGTGCGCCCGAAAACCACGGGCCCGGTCCCCGGGTCGGCGGGCGCTCCTGTCGAGGTTGTCGCGAACTTCCTACTTTTTGCCCCTCGGGCTCCTTGCATTGTCCCTGCGCTGGAGGAATGCCGCGGGCGTGGCCGCCGGGGCGGGCCTGGTCCTGGAGATCGCCCAGTACCCCCATGGCATGGGGAGCTCGGACGCCACCGACCTTGTCGCCAACACCGCCGGCGGCCTGGCCGGGACCGGCATTTTCGCCCTGGTGCGCCGCCGGCTGCGGGCCCGGACCTCCCACGTCACGACCAGGGTCTGCTCGATCGGGACCGAGTTCGCCCTGCTTCTGACCGGGATTTTCGTTGCCCCTCCCCTTCACCATGCGCCACCGCGGGATGTCGAGGGAGGACCCTTCACACCGGCCGGGGATCACACCCGGGGAATTGATCGGCGCCTCCCGAGTGCCACGGCCACGGGGGGCGTGGCAACATGTCCTAGCGCGAAGCGGCCGGCACCAGCGTCCAGGTCACCACGGCTTCCTCGCCCGTGGGGTTGAGCCAGCTGTGCGGTTCCCGGCCCGGGAAGGTCACGGTGTCCCCCGCATTGAGGTCAAAGCGCTCGTTGGCGAAGATCAGCACGAAGCGCCCGGACAGCACGTGGAGCACCTCGACCTCGCAATCCACCGCGTATAGCTCCTTCTCGCCCTCGCCGCGCGGGGCGATGACCGCCCGAATGACCTGCAGGCGCCGCTCGGAGCGGGCCGTCACCAATTGCTCGACGATGCCTTCGCCGCCCAGGGAGATCCGCGGGGCCTCGGCGAGGCGCACCACGTGGGTGTCCGGCGCCGTGAAAAGCTCGCCGACCTCCATCGAGAGCACCTGGCACAGGGTCACCAGCGAGGCGACCGAGGGGCTGGTCAGGTCGCGTTCCACCCGGGAAAGGAAGCCCTTGGTCAGGCCCGTGGAATCGGCGACCTGGTCGATGGTCAGTCGTTGGGCGTGCCGCGCCGCACGGATCCGCGAACCGATGGCCAATGCGGCACTGCTGGGCTCGACGGGCAGGGCTTTCATGGGCAAGGTTCTCCAGGGGTGCTCAAAGAAATATTTGGTGTGTCCAGCTTAGGGCAATTGACGTGTAAGGCATCTCACATTAGCCTATGAGAAAACAAATGTTTACTAACAGGCATCATCTGCTGGCTGTTGGCCCCGCTCTCGAAGCAAAGGCACCCCCTCATGGAATTCATCAATGGCACCATCGTCGCCGTCTATCTGGCGGCCATGCTCATCTTCGGCTGGTGGGGCAAATCACGCACCAAGAACAGCAGCGACTACCTCGTCGCCGGCCGCCGGCTCGGCCCGTTCCTCTACACCGGGACCATGGCCGCGGTCGTCCTGGGCGGGGCATCCACCGTGGGCGGCGTCGGACTGGGCTACAAGTTCGGCATCTCCGGCATGTGGCTGGTCGTGGCGATCGGCGCCGGAGTCATCCTGCTCTCGCTGCTCTTCGCCCCGACCCTGCAGCGCCTGAAGATCTTCACGGTCTCGCAGATGCTCACCCTGCGCTACGGCAGCAAGTCGGCAACCAACACCTCGGGCATCGTCATGCTCGCCTACACGCTGATGCTCTGTGCCACCTCCACCAGCGCCTACGCAACGATCTTCGTGGTCCTCTTCGGCTGGGAACGCTGGATGGCCATCGCCATCGGCGGGGTCATCGTGGTCATCTACTCCACCATCGGCGGCATGTGGTCGATCACCCTGGCCGACCAGGTCCAGTTCGTCATCAAGACCGTGGGCATCTTCTTCCTGATGCTGCCCTTCGCGCTGAACGCCGCCGGCGGCATGTCCGGGATCCGCGAACGCGTCGGGGCCGAGTTCTTCAGCTTCACCGGCATCGGCGTGCAGACCATCATCACCTACTTCGTGGTCTACACCCTGGGCCTGCTCATCGGCCAGGACATCTGGCAGCGCGTCTTCACCGCCAAGACCCCGAAGGTGGCCCGCTGGGGCGGCACCACCGCCGGCATCTACTGCGTGCTCTACGGGGCCGCCGGCGCCATCATCGGCATGGCCGCCAAGGTCGCCCTGCCGGACATCATCGGTGCCGACACCAACAAGGACGTCGTCTACGCGGAGGTCGCCACGCAGCTGCTGCCCGTCGCGATCGGCGGACTGGTGCTGGCGGCGGCCGTTGCCGCGATGATGTCCACCGCCTCGGGCGCCTTGATCGCCGCTGCCACCGTGGCCCGCACCGATGTCACCCCGTTCGTGGCCAGCTGGTTCGGCAGGAACGTGCAGGTGAACACCAACGAAAACCCCGAGCACGACGTGCGCGCCAACCGCATCTGGGTGCTGCTGCTGGGCATTGTCTCGATCGTGCTGGCCATCATGGTCTCCGACGTGGTCGCGGCGCTGACCATCGCCTACGACATCCTGGTCGGCGGCCTGCTGGTGGCCATCATCGGCGGGTTGGTTTGGAAGCGCGGCAACGGATTGGGCGCCGCCGCCTCCATGGCAGCCGGAACCATCGTCACCCTGGGCACCATGATCACCCTGGAAATCCAGGCGGAGAACCGCTTCGACGGCATCTACGCCAACGAGCCGATCTACTACGGCCTTCTGGCCTCGGCGCTGACCTTCGTCGTGGTCTCGCTGCTCACCCGGCCCACCGCCGCGGCAGTGATCACCGGGTGGAACGCCCGGGTCGCCGGCCAGGGCGACGCCGAGGGCGCAGACCTCGAGCAGGTCGCCGGACACTAGGGCATATCCGCACCACCGCTGCCCCCCCTTGGCGCGCACCGCGTCGATGGGGGCCATCGCCCTTTTGGCCTGCCGCCATTCCCAACCGGACCCGGCGCTTCTAGGCTGGGGCCATGGACGATTTCAAGGACCACCTGGCGACCTACCTGACCAATTCCCGCGAGGCCATGCTCTGGAAGGCCCGGGGACTCAGCGACGGGGAAGCGACCCGGCCGATGGTGCCCACCGGCACCAACATCTTGGGCCTTGTCCAGCACCTGGCCTTCGTCGAGTACGGCTACTTCGTCCAATGCCTCGGCTTCACGATCGAGGACGAGTACTACGCGGCGCTGGCGGCCGATCCGGATGACAGCGCGGACATGTGGGTGTCGGCCGAGGTCCCCTGCGCCGAGGTCCTGGCCTTCTACCGGCGGGCCATCGAGGCGGCAAACCGCAACATCGCCGCGCTGTCCCTGGATGCCCCGGCAACCGTTCCGTGGTGGACCGGGGAACGGCGCCACACCACGCTCGGGCGGCTGATGCTGCACATGAACGTGGAAACCGCGCGCCATGCGGGGCACGCCGACATCCTGCGCGAGCTCATCGACGGGTCCACCGGGATGCGCCAGGACAACGACAGCATGCCGCCCTATGACGGCACTGCGTGGAACGATCTGCACAAAAAGATCCTGCGGGCCTCCGAATCGCGGTAATGTGGAACCCAGCTTCACGAGACGCGTCGGCAAGCTCCGACTCTAGGCGCGCACCAACCCCAGGTTCATGGGTGGTTCGGATGAAGAAGCGGCCGCGGTCCACTTGGCCCCGGCAAGAGCTAGTGAAAGGCCGTCCCGTACCGCCATGGCACCTTCCATCCCCGTCCTGCCCCTGCTTGATGTGCACCGCGCGGTGCTTCAGTTGCGGCTGCGCGGTTCCTGGCGCAGCTTCCACGTCGCGGACCCCGCCGCCCTGGCTGCGGCCCTGACCAACGCCGTGGCACCGCCGAGGTGGGAAGAGGCCTCCTCAACGCTCACGGTGCGGGTGCCGGAAGCGGGAAACAGCGCTGGTGGGGCCAGAATTTTTAGCCTCAGCGAATTCTCTCGGACCCTTCCGAACGCTACACTCGTGGGTTGAAGGGGAGTAGTTCCCAGCCCCGCCGGCAACGGCGGGACAGCGGTGCGTCGACATACTGGTTACAACGTTGTAACCCGGCAATCCACCCAGGGCCAGAGGCGGCAACGCCGGGTCCGGGCGAACGAGACCTTCGGTCCACACACTGGTGGCCCGAGGTCCAACGCACCCCAGAAACAATCCCGCTGGGCCTCCCCATCGCATGGCCTCCCGAGGCCGTGAACGCCCACACGAGGATGAGAGCATGACGCCGCAAGCGCCGACCCCCACCCCAGCCCAAATCAGACGATGGCGCAAGTACCTGGCCGACGAAGTCGCCGAGGGCGCGGTCTACCGCGAACTGGCCAACAAGCGCCACGGCGAGGAACGCGCGGTCCTGCTGGGACTGGCCGAGGCCGAAACCCGCCACGAGGAACACTGGCGGGCACTGCTGGGCGAGCATGCCGGCAAGGCCATGAGCCCCTCGATCCGCCGCACCATGCTCCGCTTCCTGGCCCGGCACTTCGGCTCCGTCTTCGTCCTGGCCCTGGCCCAGCGCGCCGAGGGCAACTCCCCCTACGCCGGGGACACCGACGCCAGCCGCCAGATGGCCGCCGACGAGCTGGTCCACGAAGAGGTCGTGCGCGGCCTGGCCACCCGGGGCCGCAACCAGCTCTCGGGCAACTTCCGCGCCGCGGTCTTCGGCGCCAACGACGGCCTGGTCTCCAACCTCGCCCTGGTCATGGGCATCGGTGCCACCGGGGTTGCCACCTCGATGGTGCTCTTCTCCGGCATTGCCGGCCTGTTGGCCGGCGCCTTGTCGATGGCCGCCGGCGAGTACGTCTCGGTGCGATCCCAGCGCGAACTGCTCTCCGCATCCAAGCCCACACAGGTGACCCTGGCCGCCGCCCCGGACCTGGATCTGGACGCCAACGAACTGGTGCTGGTCTACAAGGCCCGCGGCATGAGCGACGAGGATGCGGCCCACCGCGCCGCCGAACGCATGGGCATCTACTCCTGCGACTGCAACCCCTCGCTGTCGCTGCAGCCGGAGCTGGCCGACATCGCCGAGGCCCAAGAACACGAGGAAATCGGTTCGGCCATGGGCGCGGCCTCCTCGTCCTTCTGCTTCTTCGCCTCCGGTGCGGTGATCCCGATCCTGCCGTTCATCTTCGGCATGGGCGGCACCCCTGCCATTCTGCTCTCCGCCGTGCTGGTGGGCATCGCCCTGTTGCTCACCGGCGGGGTGGTCGGTCTGCTCTCCGGCGCCTCCCCGACCAAGCGCGGACTGCGCCAGCTGGCCATCGGCCTGGGCGCCGCGGGCATCACCTATGCCCTCGGCTTGCTCTTCGGCGGGTCCGTGGCCTAGCGGTCCACTTGAAAAGCGACGGCAGGGTGCCGCCATCTCCCGGAATCAGGGATTTGGCGGCACCCTGTTTCTTTGCAGCCCGCAGGTTGGAGTGATCCGCGTAGGCTAGCAGGCCATGACTAGAACTAGAACATATTTCCGACTTACGATTCCAGTGGGATGGGATCGGGCGTAAAATTGGGCTATGGCTGGTGAAGTCCCGGCTTGTCCTCGTGGACATCCGGATGGTCGGATTGCGCGTGACGGCATCCAACTGGATGGCGGGCGGCCCCGGAAGGGCATGCGGTGCATCCTCCCGGGAGGCTCCTGTCGCGGCCTCCTCGGTGTTGTCAGCAGGACCTGCACAAACGTTGAGACCCGTGTTGAATGCGAGAACCACCTGGCCCCTCACTGGGGGTCGGTTATGCCGGCACAGTTTGAGTATTTGATTCGGGAGATGAAGCGCAGTTGCCGTGAAGACCGGAGCAACGCGAACAGCCACTGGTACCCGGCAGCCCAACTCAGGTTGCACACCGATTCTGACGAAAAATCCGTCGATCTCATCCCACAGGAATCGTGAGTAGGACGCATTTTCTAAATTTCTTGAACAGCTGTTTCAATTGTAGGTCTCTAGTTCTACAATGGAGGTATGGCAACGACGTCATCGAGCGGCTTCCCTTCCGCCGGCACCACCACCGGTGGCGCCAGCAGGAATCTGGGCTACGAAGCGCTGCTGGACGACGGGGCGGACATGGACGCACTGGTTGCCGAACACCTGGCCCGCACCGGCACCGCCGGGATCCTGTCCCTGGCCGCCGCGGTGAACGAGGCCCCGGTGCTGACCGGTACCCATGAGGCGGTGGCTGCGGTTGGCGCCCTGGAAACCTTGAAATGCGCCGCCACGGCGAAGCAGGCCGACCACAGTGTCGCCTACCAGGACGCCCTCATCGCCGACCGGCAGCGCGCCGGGGTCAGGGAGAAGAACCCCGCGTGGGGCTCCGGCGGGGACGTTGCCCTGGCGATGCGCTTGTCCCCGTGGAGCGGAACCAAACGCACCAACGATTACCGGATCCTCGCCGAAGACCTTCACCGCTGCCATCAGGGACTGCGCCAAGGCATCTTGACTTGGGACCAGGCACACGTGGTCATCAGCGGCACCCGGAACCTCAAGATCGAAACCCGGAGAATGATCGACGAGCTGCTGTGGGAGGACACCCACACCTGCTTCGAGGCCGGGACTGCGACGCTGCGTGAGCTGGTCAACTACTGGGCCCTCGTCCTGGAACCCGACACCGCCGAACAGGATGAAGACGACGCCGCCGAGAAGCGGTACGTCAGCGGCTACCAGATGAACGAAAACTCCGTGCGGATCGTCGGCGAGTTCCCGCTGGACCAGGGCATTCCCATCTTGCAGGTCATCCACCGGGAGACCGAGCGTCCCCGGGAGGCCGGAGACGACCGCACCAATGCCCAGGTCGCGGCTGACGCGGTCTTCGAGGCGGTGACCGGCACCAAGGCCACCGGCTCACGACCGGTGGAGCTACTGGTGATGATGGATCCAGAGAGCCTCGCCGGTGACAGCAACGAACCGGCGCTGATCCCGGGCCACGGTTACATCAGCGCCGCCAAGGCCCGATCGCTGGTGGCGGGCGATCCCGAGCACCCGCTGGACACCTGGTACCGGCGCGTCTACGCCGCCCCGGACACCGGCAAGCTGGTCGCGATGGATTCCGCGGCCCGCCGTTTCGCAGGAAACCTCAAGCGCTTCATCACCCTCCGCGACCAACGGTGCCGCACCCCGCATTGCAACGGCCGCATCCAGGAACTAGACCACGTCGTGCAGGTGCGCCGCAATGGCAAGACCACCGAGATTAATTCCTCGGGTCGCTGCCGGACATGCAACCAATYCAAGGAGGCGCCCGGCTGGCACGAGGAACCGCTGCCCGGACGGGGCCGCCATTCCTTCAAGATCACCACCCCCAGCGGCCACAGCTACACCTCTACGGCTCCGCCACCGCGTCCCGGCACCGGCATGGCCCGACCCCCCCAGCGAATTTAGCCGACCGCCGCCACGCGCGGGAAGCCCACACCATTTCACCACCGGGGATGCAAGCACGCATCCCCGGCAAAACCCATGCGCTCAGGGGGGCACAGGAGACGGTGAATCAGTCGGCGAGCGCCCTGCGGGCCAAGTCTGCGGCACCCACCATTCCCGCGTCGGCACCCAGCTCTGCACGAGCCACTTCCGCAAAGGGCCGGTAGCCGCGCCCACTCAGGTTCTCCCGGTAGGTGACTTCGGCGGTTTCCACCAACAACGGCACCGCAGCACCCAGCCCGCCCCCAATGACAAAGATTCCCGGGTCCAACACCGCCGCCAGGTTGGCCAACCCACGTCCCAGCCATTGACCGGCCTCGATGATCAACTCGCGGCAGGCCGGGTCCCCGTCGGCGGCAAGGGCGGTGACAAGCTCACCGGTCACCAGGTGCGGGTCGTTGCGCGCGGCCTCGCGGAGCGCAAAGGCCACCGGCGAGTGCACCGCCATCAGGCTGCGCCCCTCGCGGGCCAGCGCATTGCCCGAGGCATACTGCTCCCAGCATCCACGGTTCCCGCAGGCGCAGCGCTGCCCGCCGGGAACGATGGTTTGGTGGCCGAATTCCGAGCCCACCCCGAACCTTCCGCGCTGCAGCTGCCCGTCAACGACGATGGCGCCGCCGATCCCGGTGCCAAGGGTCAGGCAGACCACGTGGCTGTGCCCTCGAGCGGCACCGAAGCGGTATTCGGCCCAACCGGCGGCATCCGCGTCGTTGCTCAATAGCACACGTCGTCCCGTGGCGGCCTCGAGCTTGGCCCGCAGCGGCTCGTTGCGCCAGGCCAGGTGCGGGGAGAAGAGCACCGAGCCGCCGTCCGGGTCCATCCATCCTGCCGCACCCACGCCCACCGTGGCCTCCGGGGCATCGGCGCCAAGCGCGGCGATGAGCGAAGCCACGGTGTCCAGCACCGCGGCCGGATCATGCCCTGCCGTCGCGTGCCGAAGGTGCCGGGAGACCCTTCCGTCCGGGCCCACCAGTCCCGCGGCGATCTTGGTGCCGCCGATGTCGATGCCGATGGCAGGGGAACCGGCACTCATGCCAGTCCCCGGACCCCGGAGATCGAGCCGTCGTTCAGGTCCACCAGGATCCGCACGGCCTCGGCCGCATCGTCGACCAGGAAGACCTTCTCCTCCATGGCCCTGCCGCGGGCCAGTTCGGCCAGCAACGGGTAGGCCGGCAGCGTCCGGGTCCAGTGCTCGATGCCCACCAGCACCATCGGGCTGATGCTGCCTTCGGCCCCGTAGAAGTTCTCGCACGCGTCCTGGAAGATTTCCTGCACGGTCCCGGCGGCGCCGGGCAGGAACACGATGCCCCCGGGGCAGCTCTTCAGCAGCACGGCCTCCCGGGTGGCGTTGGCGAAGTACTTGGCGATGTGGGTGGCGAACATGTTCGGCGGCTCGTGCCCGTAGAACCAGGTGGGGATCCCCAGGTTCGCCAGGCCGGCGGGCCAGCGTTCGCGCACGCGTGCCGCGGCCCGCGCCCAGCGGGTCACCGACGGGGCGAAACCCGGCTCCTGCGCCAGCATGCCCAGCGCCTCGGCCAGGTTCTCGGTGCTGCCCGATCCCAGGTAGGCACCCAGGTTCGCCGCCTCCATGGCCCCGGGCCCGCCTCCGGTGGCAACGATGAACCCGGCGCCGGACAGGGCGTGGCCCAGCCGTGCGGCCCGCTCGTAGCCGGCGGTCCCGCGCTCCTGGGCGTGCCCGCCCATGACCCCGACCAGCGGGGCGTGGGCCAGCGCGCCGTCGCGGATCTGCGAATCCAGCCGCGAACCGATGGCGTGGTCGTGCAGCGTGGTGGACAGCGCGGCGTTCAATGCGTCGTGGGCCCCGGCGCCGTAGCGGTGCGAGGCCCAGGCGTAGATCCGGGCGTCGGGCACCGACTCGTAGTTCCCGGCGTCCAGGCCCGCATAGAGCTCGCCCCCGGAATACAGCTCCCCGCGGTACGGGTCGAAGGGCAGCCCGGGGATCTCGGGGAAGACCAGTGCCCCGCCCCCGCGCAGCCGGCGCTCGGTCTTGCCCTCGATGTCGCAGCCCATGAACACCGAGCCCGCGGAGCGCAGCTTTTCCAGCACCGCGCTGCGGGCGCGCAGGTCCACCGACTGCACGTGCCAGCCGTGCATGGAGGCAGCCAGGCGCTTGTCCGTCAGCGCCAGCGCCGTGGCCGCATGCCTGTCGAAGTCGCCCAGCGACGCAATCTCAATGACGCGCGGGAGCGGATGCAGGGCCGGAGTGCTGTTCATGACACCTTAGACTAGCGACTTTCGGGTTCCCGGGCCGTATTCTTCGGCACGGCGACCCGCCCGGGTTAGGGCTGGGGGTCAGGAACGTGAAACGATGGGAGGATGACCGAATCTGCTTTTCCCATGGTCGATGCGCGTGAAATCCTGCGTGTCGTCGGCGGTGTCTCCTTCACCCGCGGCAAGGTGCTGGCCACCGACGCCGCGCTGAGCGGGTTCGCGTGGGATCCGGTCGACCAGGCCATGTCCGCCACGGTGTCCGAGGATTCCGAGCCCGCCCACGAGGTGCGCATCACCCTGGCCACCAAGAAGGGCGAGCGCGTCATCGACGACGCCACCTGCCCGTGCGGGGCCGCCCCCGCATGCCGCCATGTGGCGGCCGTGCTCATTTACTCGAACTCCATGCACCTGCGCGCCAAGGACGTGGTGTACCGCAACACCGCCGTGGCCGTCCCGGCCTGGCAGCAGGCCCTGCAGGAGCTGCTCGCCCCGGCGCCTGCCACCCCCACGTCCCTGGGCGGGGCCAACTCCAAGCACCCGGTGCTGCAGATGGGCTTGCAGTTCGAGCTGCAGGACACCACGCTCTCGGCGCACCAGCAATGGGCCCCCGGGTCCGGGGTGGGGCAGCTGAAGGTCGCCTCGAGGCGCTGGCGGCTGGGCGTGCGCCCGGTGGTGCGCTCCGGGTCCGACCGCTGGGCGCGGTCGAACCTGCGCTGGAACACCATCAGCTTCAAGACCTTCGGGCTGAACCTGGACATCGCGCAGTACCGCTGGTTCTGCCAGTTCGTGCCGCTCTACCGGGCCAAGGGCGAGCTCTACTTCGGCGAGGACAACGACTGGCTCTACCTCGACGAATACGCCTCCGCGCTGCTCTGGGAACTGCTGCCCACGGCCAAGGCCCTGGGCATCGCGCTGGTGGGCATGCGCACCAACACCCGGATCCTGCTCGCCTCCCCCGCCCACGTCGCCCTCGGCGCGCAGGCCGGCGAAGACGGGCTGGCGCTGGCACCGTCGCTGTCGATGGGCGGGCACCGCTTCATCCTCGACGCGCAGGCGCCGGCCGGTTCCATCGGCAACCACGGCGTCTACGCCGCCACCGGGGACCAGAACGAGATCTTCCTGGGCCAGGTCCCCGGCGGGCTGAGCCACACCGAGCTGTCGATGCTGCACCACCCCGAAACCCTCAACGTCCCGGAGGCCGAGACCGAGGAATTCTTCTCCCGCGTCTACCCGCGCCTGGCCCGCAAGCTGCGGGTCACCAGCCCCGACGATTCCGTGGCGCTGCCGGCGGTGCTGCCGCCCAAGCTGGTGGCCAGGATCCGCTACGGCACCGGCGAAACCGTCGACGTGGACTGGGTCTTCGACTACCAGGGCATGGTCGTGGACGCGGCGGACCGCGACGCCGCGGTGGAATCCGCGCTGGAATCCGAAGTGCTTGAAATCCTGAACCACTACCCGGCCTTCGAATCCACGGTGCTGGGCCCCAAGCACCTGGCGGGACTTGAGGTCATCGACTTCGTGCGCCGCGTGCTGCCGGCCCTGGCCGGGATCAAGGACCTGGTGCTCAACGAGACCGGCACCCGCCCGGTGTTCCACGAGCTCACCGAGGCCCCGGAGCTGGTCATCACCACCGTGGAATCGGACCGCCGCGACTGGTTCGACCTGGGCCTGCTGATCTCCATCGGCGGGCGCCAGATCCCCTACGCCGACATCCTGCGCGCCCTGGCCCAGGGGCAGACCAAGCTGCTGATGCCGGACCGCACCTACTTCTCCCTGGAGGATCCGCTCTTCGCCAAGCTCCGCGCCCTGGTCACCGAGGCCAGCGGGCTGCGGGACATGAAGGACAAGGAAGCGGACATCTCGCTGACGCAGTACCAGTACGCCATGTGGGAGGAACTGGACGCGCTGGCCACGCACATCGAGGGCCCGGACCAATGGGTCAGCGCGCTGAACTCGCTGGTGGACTTGAAGACCACCGCCGTCACCGACCTGCCCGAGACCCTGAACGCGACGCTGCGCCCCTACCAGGTGGAGGGCTTCGGCTGGCTGGCCACGCTGTGGCGCAACGGGCTGGGCGGGGTGCTGGCCGACGACATGGGCCTGGGCAAGACCGTGCAGACCCTGGCCCTGATGCTGCACGCCCACCAGGTATGGGCCAACCCCGACGCCTTCGAGGGCATCACCGCCCAGGCCAAGGTCCGCGCCCCGTTCCTGGTGGTCGCCCCGACCTCGGTGGTGTCCAACTGGAAGGRCGAGGCCGCGCGCTTCGCCCCTTCCCTGCGGGTCGTGGCGGTCACCGACACCGAGTCGCGCGCCAGCGCCTCGCTGGCGGCCCTGGCCCGGGAGTACGACGTGGTGGTCACCTCCTACACGCTGCTGCGCCTGGACGACGACGCGTACGCGGACATCAACTGGGCCGGGCTGATCCTGGACGAGGCGCAGTTCGTGAAGAACAAGGCGACCAAGGCGCACCACGTGGCCCGTGACATGCCCGCCCGCTTCAAGCTGGCGATCACCGGCACGCCCATGGAGAACAACCTCATGGAGCTCTGGTCGATCTTCGCCATCGTCTCCCCGGGGCTCTTCCCCTCCGCGGTGCGCTTCGCGGAGAACTACCAGCGGCCCATCGAGCGCCAGGGCCTGCCCGAGCCGCTGGTGCGCCTGCGCCGGCGGATCCGCCCGTTCATGCTGCGCAGGACCAAGGACGCGGTGGTCACCGACCTGCCGCCGAAGCAGGAACAGGTGCTGCACGTGGAGCTGGGCGAGGCGCACCGGAAGGTCTACGACACGCACCTGCACCGCGAGCGGCAGAAGGTGCTGCGCCTGGTCGATGACATGGACAAGAACCGGTTCACGATCTTCCAGTCGCTGACCCTGCTGCGGATGCTGGCGCTGGATGCCTCGCTGGTGGATCCCGACTATGCCGATGTGCCCAGCGCCAAGCTGGACGTGCTCTTCGAGCAGCTCGAGGATGTGCTGGCCGAGGGCCACCGCGCACTGATCTTCTCCCAGTTCACCTCCTTCCTGAAGAAGGCAGCTGACCGGCTGGATGCCGCCGGGGTGCCCTATGCCTACCTGGACGGCTCCACGCGCAAGCGCGCCGAGGTCATCGATTCCTTCAAGTCGGGCCAGGCGCCGGTGTTCCTGATTTCGCTGAAGGCCGGCGGCTTCGGGCTGAACCTCACCGAGGCCGACTACTGCTTCCTGCTGGATCCCTGGTGGAACCCGGCCGCGGAGTCGCAGGCGGTGGACCGGGCGCACCGCATCGGGCAGACCCGCAACGTGATGGTCTACCGAATGGTCGCCAAGGACACCATCGAGGAGAAGGTGGTGGCGCTGCAGGATTCCAAGCGCCAGCTGATCTCCTCGGTCATGGACGAGGGCGCGGGCTTCGGCAAGGTGCTCAACGCGGACGACATCCGCGAACTGCTGCGTTAGCCGGCCGGCGCCTTCGCGGCGGCCTGGAGGGCGAATCCCGCCAGCAGGAGCTCCAGGCCGTATTCGAAGGTCCGCAGCGCGCGGTCCCCGGACCCCAGGCCCGCCTCGAGCGCCTCGCGCCAAGGTCCTGCCGCGTTTTCTCCGGCCAGTGACGCCTCGGCGCCGAACCCGCCCGCGGCCAGGGCGCAGGAGCGCATGCAGCCGGTCGCGATCCGCCGCAGGGTTTCACCCCTTGCGCCACGTGACGCAAGCCACCATACTAAAATGAACGACATTCATTTATGTGACGGCGATCTCCGCGCAGGGCCTCCCGCCTCGACCGCCTCCCACACACCCAGCACCTTGCAGGAGTCAGAC
This sequence comes from Arthrobacter sp. UCD-GKA, assembly GCF_001863355.1. Classification (NCBI taxonomy): domain Bacteria; kingdom Bacillati; phylum Actinomycetota; class Actinomycetes; order Micrococcales; family Micrococcaceae; genus Arthrobacter; species Arthrobacter sp. UCD-GKA. The sequence continues at coordinate 70,263 of NZ_MOLR01000013.1, forward strand.
ATGAACTGGACCATGCCCGCCGAGACCGCGGCCCAGAAGCGCGTGTGGATGGCCTTCCCGCACGGGGGCTACACGCTGGGCGACACCGAGGCCGAGGCCCACGCGGCCCGCTCGACCTGGGCCAGCGTCGCCCATGCGGTGGCCGAGTTCGCACCGGTGTCCATGGTCGTGGACCCGGAAGACACGCAAGTCGCCGCGCAATACCTCGACGAGCGGATCGAGATCCGCACCGCGGAGCTCAACGACGCCTGGATGCGCGACATCGGCCCCACCTTCGTCACCAACGACACCGGGGAACTCGCCGCCGTCGACTGGGTCTTCAACGGCTGGGGCGCCCAGGACTGGGCGACCTGGGACAAGGACGCACTGATCGGCGCGGCCGTGGCCGGCTGGGCCGGGGTTCCGCGCATCGCCTCCGCGCTGGTCAACGAGGGCGGCGCCATCCACGTGGACGGCGAGGGCACCGTGCTGGCCACCGAATCGGTGCAGCTGGACCCGGGTCGCAACCCGGGGACCACCAAGGAAGAGGTCGAGGCGGAGTTCGCCCGCACCCTGGGCGCCACAAAGGTGCACTGGCTTCCACGCGGGCTGGCCCGCGACTCCCAGGAGTTCGGCACCCGCGGACACGTGGACATCGTCGCCACCATCCCCTCCCCAGGCACCGTGCTGGTGCACAGCCAACTGAACCCCGAGCACCCCGACCATGCCATCTCCCGGGAGCTGATCGACACCTTCCGCGGCGCCACCGACGCCAGGGGCCGCGAATTCAACGTCATCGAGGTCCCCGCCCCGACCGTGCTGCGCGATGCGGAGGGCTTCGTGGACTACAGCTACATCAACCACCTCGTGGTCAATGGCGGCCTGGTGGCCTGCACCTTCGACGACCCGAACGACGAAGCGGCCCTTGCCGTGCTGGCCGCGGCCTACCCGGGGCGCAAGGTCGTGGGCGTGGATGCCCGGGAGCTCTACGCCCGCGGCGGCGGCATCCACTGCATCACCCAGCAGGAACCCGTGGCCGGGGTACTGCGCCCGGCCTGACCGCCGGGCGGCTAGCGCGCCGAGGCCCGGGGCTGTGAATCCATCGGGGCGCGCAGCGAACCGTAGCGTTCCATCCGGTGCCAGCGCAGGCGCACGCCGGCCAGCGCGGTGACCACCGACTGGATCACCACCAGGTACATCAGCTGCCGGTACACGAACTGCTGAAGCGGCAGCGTCCACAGGGCGCGCAGCGGCTCGCGGTCGAGCCGGAACGCGTAGGCCGCCATGATGAACTGGATCAGCAGGAAGGCGCCCCAGAGGAGGGCAATCCTGACGGGATCCAGGAACACCAGGCCGTAGATGGCAAAGATGTCGACCACGGGCGCGAAGAGCGGAAGCAGCACCTGGAAGAGCAGCAGGTAGGCCAGCCCCCGGCGCCCCAGCTTCCCGGCCGCACCCGACTGCGCGATGGCCCCGCGGTGCTTCCACATGGCCTGCAGCGTGCCGTAGCACCAGCGGTAGCGCTGCTTCCACAAGGCCCCGAGGGTCGCCGGGGCCTCGGTCCAGGCCAGGGCGTCGTCCTCGTAGACGACCCGCCAGCCGTCGCGGCACAGGGCCATGGTCAGGTCGGTGTCCTCGGCGAGGGTGTCGCCGCTGACCCCGCCCACCCGGGCCAGGGCCTCGCGGCGGAAGGCGCCGATCGCCCCGGGAACCGTGGGCATGCATTCGGCGACGTCGAACAGGCGCCGGTCCAGGTTGAAGCCGACGACGTATTCGATGTGCTGCCACGCACCGAGGATGCCGCCGCGGTTGGCGATCTTGGTGTTGCCCGAGATGGCGCCGACCCGCGGATCGGAAAAGCGCTGGATCAGCACGTGGACGGTGTCGGGTTCGAAGACGGTGTCCCCGTCGACCATCACCACCAGGTCGTGGCGGGCCGCGGCGATCCCGGCGTTCAGCGCCGAGGGCTTCCCGCCGTTCTCCTTGCGGATGACCTCGACGCCGGGCAGCCCGAGCGCCTCGACGATGTCGGCGGTGCCGTCCGTTGAACCGTCGTCGACCACGATGACCTGCACCGGATGGGTCGAGGCGGCGATGGACCGCACGGCCGCCTCGATGCCGGCCGATTCGTTGTAGGCGGGGACGATCACGCTGACCGGGTCGAGGACCTCGGTGCGCATCGGCGAGGTGAACCAGGCCCGGCCGCGCTCGGCCTCGCGGCTGCGCCGCACGGCCCGGCTGTGCCGGAAGGCAACCACCATCACCAGCACCGCCCGCCCCAGAGTCACGGTCCCGGCCGCGACCAGGCCCCAGGAGATGGCCGTGGCGACGGCATCGGTGAAGCGGACACCGAAGACGAATGCGGTCCCGATCAAGGAATCGGCGGCGGACGCCTGCCGGGTGCTGTCCACGCCGATCGAGTCGCCGACCGTGGTGAAACGGTGGCCGGGCCCGTCCTGCTTCCCCAGCGCCGCGGACAGCGCCTCCACGGTCTGCGAACGGTTCCCCCCGCCGTCGTGCATCAGCACCACCTGGCCCCCGGCCCCGTGCAGCAGCAATTGGCCGGTGATCACCTTGGCGCCGGGGGCGCGCTCGTCGGCGCTGTTGAGCGTGCTCAGCACGGTCAGGAAGCCCTCGTCCGCTGCCGTCTGCATGGCCGACCACTGTCCGTTCGTCGTGGACGCGTTCCCCGAGCTGTGGGGCGGGCGCAGCAGCGACGGCGATTGGCCGGTGATCCCCGCGACGACCTTTTGGGCACCCCGGATCTCGAGCTCGCGCCGCCACGAGGGGGCCCCAGAGAGGTCGGCGTGCGTGAGGGTCTGGATGCCGATCTCGTGGCCCTCGGCGGCCATGCGCCGCAGCAGCTCGGGATGCCGGATCGCCGAGGTACCGGTGACGAAGAAGGTGGCATGGACCCCGTGCTCCCGCAGGACATCGAGGATCTTCGGGGTCCAGGCCGGGTCGGGCCCGTCGTCGAAGGTCAGCGCCACGGTGCGGTCGGAGGGGCCGGCCGTGCGGACATCCTGCCCGCGGGCATCAATGACCGGGCCACCGTCCCGGACTGCCGCCGGGACGTCCCCGGCGGCGCGGCTCACGGGCGCGGGGCCGTCGCCGATGCCTGCCAGGTGGTTCATGTACCCCTGGATGGCCAGCGACAGCCCCAGCGTCAGGACGACGACAACCATGAGGAACCAGTGCGCCGCGATGCCGCCGGTGCGGGCCGCCCGGCGTCCGCGGCTCACGGAAGGGTTTCCCGGGTGGGCTTGGCCGGGCCGGTGCCGTCCTGCCCGGGAGCGGTTGCGTTGCGGCCCGGTGCGTCCTGGCTCTTTCCCGGGGTGGTCGGCTCGCTGCCGGGGCTCGGTGCGGCACTCGCGGGAGCTGTGCTCGGTGCCGCTTGCGGGGCCGTGGTTTCACGGGGAACGGCCGAGCTGGAGGGGGCAGCGGATTCGGTTGCGGAAGGAGGCGCGGCGGTGGGCGCGGTTTCTTCAGGGGTGCTTGTGGCCGCCTCGGTGCCGGCGGGCGCATCGGGTGCCGCCACGGGCGGTTCCTCGGCGCGTTCGGATGCCGGGGTTGGTGTTGGCCGCGGTTTCGTCGAGGCTTCGGGCCCGGCCGCGACCGCTGGCTGTCCCCCCGAAGCGGGCAGCCTTGGTGCCGCGGTCGTGGAGCCGCCCAGGAAGGCGACCAGGAGCAGTGCCACGTACAGCGCCATCAGGCCCGCGACCACCACCCCGGCTTTCTTGAGCCGCTGCAGGCGCCTGCCGGAGGGGTCCACGAAGACGGGTTCGCTTGCGGCGGTGGACGATCCTCGGACGGGGTTTTGGGTAAAAGCTGGCATCGCCACCAACGATAACGCACGCCGCAAAGGTCACAAAATGGTCACGATGACAAGTCCCGAGGCCCGTCGCCCTTGAATTGCGCGGCGCACGGGACTAGGGAAAAAACCTTCCGACGTGTGGTCCGGGGGGCTGCCGGGCCGCACGGCGGGAGGGTGCATCAGCCAAGCTTGAGCATGACCTTGATCGAACGTCGCTCGTCCATGGCCCGGTAGGCCTCGGGCACCTGCTCAAGGCCCATGACGGTGTCGAAGACCAGGCCGGGGTTGATCGTGCCGGCCAGCACATCCTCGAGCAGCTCGGGCAGGTACGCCCGGGTGCTGGCGGCACCGCCGGCGACCGAGATGTTCTTGGAGAACAGCACCGAGATCGGCAGCCCGTCCTGGCCGTGCGGAACTCCCACGAAGCCCAGCGAGCCGCCGGGCCTGGTGCAGCGCAGTGCCTGGTCCATGGCCTCGGCGGTGCCCACGCATTCGAGCACCGAATCCGCCAGCACTCCCCCGAGCAGTTCGCGCACCTTCACGGCGGCCTCGGCCCCCCGCTCGGCAACCACATCGGTGGCCCCGAATTCGCGGGCCAGCGCCGCCCGGTCGGCGTGCCGGGACATCGCGATGATGCGCGTCGCCCCCAGGCGCTTGGCGGCAAGCACCCCGCACAGGCCCACGGCGCCGTCGCCAACGACGACGACACTGCGCCCGGGTGCCACCCTGGCTCCCAGCGCGGCGTGGTGTCCGGTGCCCATCACATCCGAGAGCGCCAGCAGCGACTTGGACAGCGCCTCGTCCGGATCGGTGACGCCCGGGACAGGAACCAGGGTGCCGTCGGCGTTGGGGACCCGCACCGCCTCGCCCTGTCCGCCGTCCACCGGCAACCCGTTCTCGTCGTTCCCGCCCCAGGACGCCCGGTGCTCGCAGGCTACCTGGACGCCGTTGCGGCACGGCGGGCAGGTGCCGCAGCTATTGGCCCAGGGGGCCACCACGAAGTCGCCGACCTTCAAGGTGGCGACCTTGCTCCCGAGCGCCGTCACGGTTCCAATGAACTCGTGGCCGATGCGCCGGGGCTCCGGGGTCGGGTTGATGCCGCGGTAGGGCCACAGGTCCGAGCCGCATACGCAGGCCGCGCCGACCTTCACGATGGCGTCGGTGTCGGCGAGCAGGACGGGATCGGGGCAGTCCTCGACGCGGATGTCCCGCGGTCCGTGGATCAGTGTGGCGCGCATGGTTGCCTCCGCAGGCTGGGATTGGTGTTTTCGCTTCCCAGCCTATGCCCGTTCGTTGGACACGGAGCCGCAAAACGCTCCATGCGCCGGGCTCCCGGGACATATGACCCCGTGTTGCTCCCCTTGACCCGTGGTGGCAAGGTGTCCCCGATTCAACGTATGGTTGAAACAGCTTCACGAATTCTGGCTGCCGCAAGGCAAGGCTCCGACCTAAACAGATACCAACCCCATAGTTGCACGGTGGGTGGTTCGGATGACGAAGCGGCCCTTTCGCGCATCCCGCACGCAGGGGCAAGGACAACGAATATCAAGGACGTGTGCATCATGTACAGCCCCAGCCTGGCCACCGCTTCGCCCGCCAATCCCCTGCCGCGCTTTGCCGGGGACTGGATCACCGCGTGGCTCGACATCGACGACGACACCAGCCTGCTGCATGTGGGTTCCGGGCCCGGCGAATGGGTCCTCGAGGCACTCGCCCCGCAAAGGCTTTCGGCCGCATTGGACGGCCGCGGGCCCGTCGAGGTCCAGTTCAACCCCGAGCTGCTGGTGGTGCTGGTTCCCGGGGCGCACGAGCTGGTCGGGGACTCGTTTTTCCGCCTGCGCGCCTGAAGTTCCAGGACGCCCGGGCCGTTCTGGAACCCCGGCCGCGCGATGCCTCGCTAGATGTCCAGGATCATGCGCAACCCCTTGCACCGAGACACGCAGATCATCATGGTATCCCCCGTCTGGCGTTCCTCCTCGGACAGCAGCGAGTCCCGGTGATCGATATCCCCCGAGACCACCGGGGTCTCGCAGGTCCCGCAAATGCCCTCTCGGCACGAGTTCAGCACCGGCACCCCGGCCTCCGCGAGCGCGTCCAGGATGCTGGTGCCCACCGGCACCTGCACCGTCACGCCGTCGGTGGTTTCCACGGTGAACTCGTGGTCCCCGTCCGCCGGGGCGGTGGCGGCCGGGTCGGCCACGAACCGCTCGGAGTGGAACCGGGTCTTGTCCTCCCAACCGGCGGCCAGTGAAGCAATGAAGTCCAGCAGCGGGCCCGGGCCACAGGCATAGGTGTGGAACGCTGCCTCCGCGTCCCCCAGCAGCTCCTTCAGCGGGTAGAGACCGGCGGTGTCGTCGGCATGCACATGCACCTTGTCCCCGTAGCGGGCCAGCTCGGCGGTGAACGCCATCGATTCCAGGCTCCGGCCCAGGTAGACCATTCGCCACGGGATCCCGGATTCCTCGGCCGCGGCGAGCATCGGCAGGATCGGGGTGATCCCGATGCCCCCGGCAATGAACAGGTATTCCGGGGCCGGCTGCAGCCCGAAGTTGTTGCGCGGTTCCCGGACCTTGACCCGGGCACCGGGCCGCAGGTCGTCGTGCACGTAGGCGGAGCCGCCGCGGCCCGCCGGCTCGCGCAGCACCCCCAGCCGCCAGCGCCGGGCCCCGGCCTCGGAACACAGCGAGTACTGGCGCAGCAACCCGTTGGGCAGCAGCACGTCGATGTGCGATCCCGGGGTCCAGCCCGGCAGCGGCAGGGCCGCCGGGTGCGCCAGGTGCAGGGAGAGCACGCCAGAGGATTCGGTGCGGATCTCGGCGACCTCCACCTCGAAGAAGCCGTCCGTCCCGATGCCCAGAAGGGCCTTGGAATTAGGATCCAGTCCGGTGTCGATGGTCATGGTCGCGATGCACCTCCAGTGCTGTGGTGTGTTTCCGCGGACGATGCCGCGCTATGCAAAACCGGGATGCCCGGCAGGGATGGATCCAGCGAGTCGACGGCGTCCAGCACCGCGTCGGAGGCCTCGCGCACGGAGATGGTCACCCGCACCCCCGAGCCGGGGAAGGCGCGCACCGAGACGCCGCGGGCCACGCAGGCGGCCTCCAGCTCCAGCGAGCGCGGTCCGGCGGGGATCCACAAGAAGTTCCCGCCGCTGGGCGGGACCGGCAGGCCGCGGGCAAGCAACCCCTCGTGCAGGTACGCGCGCTCGGCCACGACCCCGGACACCGTGGCGGCCAGGTGGGCGGTGTCGGACCAGGCCGCGACCGCGCCGGCCTCGGCCAGCGAACTGAGCCCGAAAGGCGGGGCCACGGCACGGATGTTCGCCGCGATTCCCATGCCGGTGAGCAGGTAGCCGGCCCGGGCCCCGGCCAGTGAGTAGGCCTTGGAGAAGGTCCGCAGGATGACCAGGTTCGGGTGGGACTCCAGCAGGTGCCGCGAGTCGGTTTCGTTTTCGGCGAACTCCCGGTAGGCCTCGTCGAGCACCACCAGCACGTGCCGCGGCATGCGGTCCAGGAATGCCGTGAGCTCCGCATTCCCCAGCACGGTGCCGGTGGGGTTGTTCGGGTTGCACAGCAGCACCATGCAGGTCTTTCCGGTAACCGCCTTGCCCATGGCGTCCAGGTCGTGCCGGTGGGCCGGGTCCAGGGGCACGGGCAGCGATTCGGAGCCGGCCAGGGCAATGAGTATCGGGTACGCCTCGTAGCTGCGCCAGGCATGCACCACGGTGGATCCGGCCGGTGCGTAGGCATCGAGCACCTGTCCCAGCAGGGCCAGGGAACCGCCGCCCACCACTATCTGTCCCGGGTCCAGGTCCAGCCCGGAAGCGATTGCCGCGACCAGCTTGTCCCCGGCGATGCCCGGGTAGCGGTTGGCGCCGGCCGCGGCGGCGGCCATCGCGGCAACGGCCGCCGGGGACGGGGCGGTGCACGATTCGTTCGAGGACCCCACCCAGCGCACGGTGTCCAGGCCCGCTGCCCGCGAGTACCTCGGCAGCGTGGCCACGATCGCGCGCGGCACCGGGCCGGCGCACATGCCGGTATGCATGCTCATCTGTATTGCTCCGTTCAGGGGGTTGTCTTGGTGATGTGCCCGGGCGGGCTAGGCCAGGACCTTGGATAGGAACGCCTGGGTGCGTGGTTCACGCGGATTCTCCAAAACCTGGGTCGGGCTGCCTGATTCGACCAATTGCCCGTCGGCCATGAAGTGCACGACGTCGCCGACCTCCTTGGCGAAGCCCATTTCGTGGGTGACCACGATCATGGTCATGCCGGAGGCGGCCAGCGAACCCATCACGTCCAGCACTTCCCCGACAAGTTCCGGGTCCAGCGCGCTGGTCGGCTCGTCGAAGAGCATCAGTCGCGGCTTCAGGGCCAGCGCACGGGCGATCGCCACGCGCTGCTGCTGGCCTCCGGAGAGCTGGGCGGGGTAGTGCTTGTACTTGTCGGCCAGCCCGACGCGGTCCAGCAGCTCCATGCCCTCGCGCAGCGCCTGGGCTTTGTTGCGCTTCTGCACCACGACCGGTCCCTCGATGACGTTCTCCAGGGCCGTGCGGTGCGGGAACAGGTTGAACTGCTGGARGACCATGCCCACTGCCGCGCGCTGCTTCGCCGTCTGGTTTTCCTTCAGTTCGTGCAGCTTGTTGCCGGAACGGCGGTAGCCGATGCGTTCCCCGGCCACCCACAATTCCCCGTCGTTGATCTTCTCGAGGTGGTTGATGCAGCGCAGGAACGTCGACTTGCCCGAGCCCGAGGGGCCCAGCAGGCACGCGACCTGCCCGGCCTGTACCTCCAGGGAGATGCCCTTGAGGATTTCCAGGTGTCCGAAGGACTTGTGGACGTTGCGTGCCCGCAGCATGGGTTCGCTCATTTGGTGGGCTCCAATTCCGGTTCGTTGGCCTGGGCCGCGGCGGGCTCTGCGGCGGACGGAACCCCGGCCGCGGCGGTTCCCGGGGTGGGCGGCTTCTTGCCCTTCATCGGGGTGAAACCGCGTTCGAAGTGCCGTTCAATGAAGTGCTGTCCGACCGAGAACACCGCGGTGACCGCCAGGTACCAGATCGCCGCGACGATCAGCAGCGGAATGGTCTGGAAGTTGCGCGAGTAGATGATCGAGACGCTGGTGAGCAACTCCGAGTAGCCGATCACGATGACCAGCGAGGTGTACTTGAGCATGCCGATGGTCTCATTGCCGGTCGGCGGGATGATCACCCGCATGGCCTGCGGCAGCACGACCCGGCGCATGGTCTGCAGGCGGGACATGCCGATGGCCTTGGCGGCCTCGGTCTGCCCCGGCGGAATGGCCCGGATCCCGGAGCGCACGATCTCGCCCATGTAGGCACCCTCGTTCAGGCTCAGGCCCAGCAGGGCCGCGGTGAACGGGGAAATGACCGAGTTCGTGTCAATGCTCAGCAGCTCGGGCCCGAACGGGACGCCGAGCACGATGGTGGGGATCAGCGCCGCCAGGAAGAACCAGAACAGCAGCTGCACCATCAGCGGGGTGCCGCGGAAGAACCACGAGTATGCCCAGGCGGCCGAGGACAGGATCGGGTTGCTCGAGAGCCGGCACACCGCCACCACGATGCCCAGCAGGACGCCGATGAGCATCGAGATCCCGGTGAGCATCAGCGTCTTGGCCAGGCCCGAGAGCACCGGTGCGGCGAAGAGGTACTCGCCGACCACATCCCAGTGGAAACGCTCGTTGGTGAACATCGCGTAGATGGCCATCGCCAGGATGCCCACCACGGCCACGGCCGCCACCCAGCGACCCACGAAGCGGGCCGGAACGACCCTCAGATCGGGTTCCTCGTTGCGTCGGCGTTCGGCGACGGCTGCCACCTGGGTCATTCCTTGACCCCGTTGACCTCAAAGGTTTCCATGGAGTGGTCGGCCATGTCGTAGTCGGCCAGGATCTTGTCGTAGGTCCCGTCGGCCTTGATGGCCTCCAATCCCTTCTGGATGGCACCCATCAGCTGTTCCTGGTCCTTGGGGAAGACGATGCCGAAGGCCAGGTCCTGGTAGCGCTCGCCCATCGCCAGCGCACCCTTGGATTCTGCGGCGATGACCGAACCCGAGGTCGAATCAACCAGGAAGGCATCCACGCGGTTGGACTGCAGGGCCAGCACGGCCTGGTTCTGCCCGGCGAAGATGGTGACTTCGACCTTTTCCTTGCCCGCTTCCTCACACTTCTTGGAGGCACCTGCGGCGTCGGCGTCCTCGGTGGTTCCCTTGACGATGCCGACGTGGGCACCACACAGGTCATCGAGCGTCTTGAGCTTCTCGGCGTTGGCGGTCGAGGTCATGACCCCGCCGCCGGCGGAGAAGTAGTCCAGGAAGTTCACGGCCTTCTGGCGTTCAACGGTGTCCGACATCGCCGACATCGCCATGTCGTAGCGGGCGGAGGAAAGCCCGGGGATGATCGCATCGAAGGAGATGTTGTCGAAGTCCATGGTGACCCCGAGCTGCTTTTCCAACGCGTCGGCGATCTCGCGGTCGATGCCGATGATGGTGGTGCCGTCGGTGTCGTAGGACTCGAACGGCGGGTATTCCACGTTGCTGGCCACATTGATGGTCCCGGATTCCTGGACCTTCTGGGGCAGTTCCTTGAACAGCGGGGCCGAGGTGTCGGTGGCGACGGGCTTCTCGGCGTCGGCTGCTCCGCCGCAGGCGCTGACGCCAAGCAGGGCGGCAATGGCCAGGGCGCCGAGGGCGGTGGAACGGATGGTGCGATTCGTGTTCTTCATGATGCGAACTCCCTTGTGCTTGCTGCTCGTGGAACTTCTTTTCAGGGGTCCCGTCGTCTTTGGCGGGATGTTTTTGGGTGCACCGATCCAACCCACCGGCAAGGTGCCGGTGGACCGGTGTGGGTTTTTGTTCGGTGGCGTGCTTCCGGCGTCAGCCGGCGAGCGCCTGGTTGACCGCGTCTACCACGGTTCCGTCATGGACCAGTTCCAGTGCCTTGCGGATCCTGGGGTACATGACGACGTCGGCGCGGATGTGGTCGATGGGCCGCCCGTCGTCCGAGGACGTGCCGCGGACCAGGGCCAGTGCCGCGGCGGCTGCCGGGCTCAGGCGGGCATCTGCGGTGGCTTCGAGCCCTAGGCGCAGTTCGAGGGCCTGGGAGGCCATGAGCAGTTCGATGCCGACCACCGATTCGATGTTCGCCACGATCTGCCGGGTGTGGCGTCCGGCGTTGTTCGCCATCGACACGTGGTCTTCCTGGTTGGCGCAGGTCGGGATGGAATCCACCGAGTCCGGGTGGGCGAGGGTCTTGCAATCGGAGACCAGTGCCGCGGCCAGGTACTGCGGGAGCATGTAGCCGCAGTCCATGCCGGTCTGCTCGGAGTCGATGAGCATGTCCGGAAGCCCGCGGTTCAGTGTGCCGTCATCCAGGCGGAAGAGCCGGCGCTCGGTGATGGAGCCGATCTCGGTGACCGCGATCGAGATGAAGTCGGCGGCGAAGGCCACGTATTCGGCGTGGAAGTTGCCTCCCGACACGGCCTTGAGCTTTCGGGTGTCGGGCAGCGAGGGGAAGATCAGCGGGTTGTCGGTGGCCGCGTTGATCTCGTTTTCCAGGATGCCGGCGGCGAAGGCCAGCGTGTCCTTGATGGGGCCGAAGACCTGCGGGACGCAGCGCAGCGAGTAGGCGTCCTGCGGTGGCTGGCGTACCGGGTCGGTGGTGGCGTTTCCGTCGATCAGGGTGGAGCCGGCGAGCAATTCGCGGATGCGGGCGGCCACCTCGATCTGGCCGCGCTGGCCGCGGGCCTGGTGCAGTTCGTCGATGAATGCGTCCCCGAAGCCCATCAGCGCCTCGATGCTCATGGCGGCGGTGATCTGTGCGGTCTCGAGCAGGTTCTGCGCGTCATAGAGGGCCAGTGCTGCCTGGGCGGCGGAGAAGGAAGTGCCGTTGAGCAGTGCCAGCCCGTCCTTGGCCCCCAGCGGCAGGCGTTCGATCCGGGCCGCTGCCATGGCCTTGATCCCGGAGACGACCTTGCCCTCGAGCATCGCCTCGCCCGAGTCCAGTTCGATATCCTCGCCGGTGTGCGGGCGGGACATCACGATGGCCACGTGGGCCAGCGGGATCAGGTCCCCGGAGGCACCTAGCGACCCATACTCGGGGATGGCCGGGCAGACCCCGGCGTTGAGCATGTCCACGAGCGTGGTGACGATTTCCGGGCGGATGCCGGAGAAGCCCTGGGTGAGCGAAACGATACGGATGAGCATGGTCGCGCGGACCACTTCCTCGTCGACGTAGCGGCCCACGCCGGCGGCGTTGGAAAGCACCAGGCGGCGCGAGAGCTCGGCGGCGTCGGCCGGTTCGGCGAAGGCGCGGCGTCCCGCCAGGGAACCGAAGCCGGTATTGATGGAGTAGATCGGCGGGGTGTCCTTGCCCGGGCCCATCGAATCCACGACGCCCTGCAGCCAGTTTCGGGACGGTTCCATGACCGCGAAGACCGCCTCATCGATGACCACCGGGCGGCGGTGGCGGGCGACCTGGATCAGGTCCTCAAGGGTCGTGCGGTGGATACCGATCCGCACCGGTGCGGTCTCAGGCAATACTGCTGTAGTCATCAAGGGTCTCCCTGGTTGATTTGTTCGGGGTGCTGGCTTGCAGCAAGTCTGTGAGGTTTGCGGCCGCGTCGCGCATGACCTTCAGCGTCGAAGCGATCCACAGCTTGGATCCGCAGCGGCCCTCGGGGCCGGCCACGTTCAACGAGCAGACCACTTCGCCGCGGCTGAACACCGGGATGGCGACGGACACCGATCCCTCGTCGAGCTCGCCCCTGGAGAGGACAACCCCGGAGGAGCGGATCTGCGGGATGCTGGACAGGATTTGTTCCGGGCCCAGGGTGTTGGGGGTGAAGCGCGTCATCGGTCCGGCGAGGACCTGGCGCACAACCTCCGGGGGCGCCCAGGCGAGCATCATGCGTTGCCCGGCCCCGGCGTGGAGGGGCAGCAATTCGTTGATCGCGAACGTGTACTTCAGCGATTTGTCCGGTTCAGCACGGCGCAGGCACATCGCGTGGTCCCCGATGCGCACGATCATCACCGCTGTTTCACCGACCTTCTCGACGATCGAACGCAACACCGCGTTGCCGACCTCGGCCAGGTAGGACTGGGCCAGGTGCTGTCCGGACATGTGCAGCAGCACACGGCCCGGGCGATAGCGCCCGTCCTCCTCGGACACGAACTCCTGCTCGCGCAGGACCTTGAAGTACCGATATGCGGAGCTGGAGGGAATGCCCAGCCTGAGGGACACGGCATCGACCGTGGTCTCGCCGCTGGCGGTGATCTCCGCCAGAATTTTCAGCCCGCGCTCAAACGAGGATGACATGTTCGCTCCCTTCCCCCAATCGAATGTGATGGTCCGCACATTCCGGCGCCACGGGATAGATGTTCCATGGTTCATCCGGGTAGGACAATCTTGATTCTCGCATAATGGGAATCGGATTAACTCGCATTCCCGCGCCTCGCTAGGTTGGGTGTCATTCACCCCTACCCGCAGGAGGCACCCATGGAATCCGTCCTTGCCGCATCGACGGTCCCGGTCTTCACGCAAGACCCCTACGCGCCGGAGCACCTGGCCGACCCGTACCCGCTGTTCGCGAAGATGCGCGCCGCGGGCCCGGTGGTCATGATGCAGGAGCATTCCCTGCACGCGGTCACGCGTTTCGCCGAATGCAAGGAGGTCCTGGACGACTACCGCACCTACATCTCCGGGGCCGGGGCCGGACCGAAAAACCTGCACCACGAACCCAGCTGGCGAGCCCAGGGCATCATGGAGTCCGACCCGCCGATCCACACCGACATGCGTCATGCCATGGCCGGGGTCATTTCCCCGCGCGGGGTCCGCTCGCTGCGCGCCGGCTTTGAGTCCTACGCCACCGAACTGGTCGATTCCCTGCTGGAGGCCCGCAGCTTCGACCTGATCAAGGACATGGCCGAGGTCTTCCCGCTGCGTGCCTTCGGCGACGCCGTCGGCATCCCGCGCGAGGGCCGGGCCGAGAACCTGCCGGCGCTGGGTGCGGCGAACTTCTCCACGTTCGGTCCCGACACTGCACTGGCCCGCGAACACTTCGCGGCCGGATCCGGGATGAACGACTGGGCCATGGCCAATACGGCCCGTGAGAACCTGTCCCCCGGTTCGCTCGGCGCGCAGATCTGGGAGTACGCCGACCGCGGGGAGATCAGCGCGGACCAGGCCGCGTTGCTGGTCAGGGCGATGCTGTCGGCCGGGCTGGACACCACCATCTTCTCCCTGGGTGCCACGTTGCTGGCCCTGGTTTCCAACCCCGGCGAATACGCCAAGGTCCACCAGAGCCCGAAGCTGGTGAAGTTCGCCATCGACGAGGCCTTCCGCTACGAGTCCCCGTTCCAGTCCTTCTACCGCACCACCTCGCGGGACACTGTGCTGGGCGGGGTGGAACTGCCGGCGGACACCAAGGTCGCGGTTTTCGTCGGCTCGGCCAACCGCGACGCCGAACGTTGGGGTCCGAGGGCCGACGAGTACGACATCACCAGGTCCGCCGGCGGGCACCTGGCTTTCGGCATGGGCATCCACCAATGCGTCGGACAACCGCTCTCCCGCCTGGAAATGGAGGTGCTGCTCACCGAGTTCGCCAAGCGCGTGAAGTTCGTGGAGCTCACCGCCGAACCCGAGCAGTTCCTGCACACCACGCTGCGCGGCTGGAAGTCCATTCCGGTGAAGATCACCGCGGCCTGATCCGCCAACGCGCCGCAGGCACGCGAAAATCGTGCGTTGTTCCCCCTGATGCGGGGAAACAACGCACGATTTTGCGTTTGGAAGGGGTCATCCCCCTACGCGTCCGCTGTGCCAAGGCGCACGTGCCGGGGGCCAAGCTCATCAAGGGTACGCACGCCCAGCAGCGCCATGGTTTGCCGGATCTCCCGCTCGAGGATCTCCAGGGTGCGCTCAACCCCGGCCTGTCCCCCGGCCATCAGTCCGTAGAGGTAGGCCCTGCCGATGAGCGTGAAGTTTGCGCCGGCCGCCAGCGCCGCCACCACGTCGCCGCCACTCATGATTCCCGAATCCGCAATGAGGAGCTTCTCCGGCCCGACGGCGGCGCGGATGGCCGGCAACTGCATCAACGGCACCGGCGCCCTGTCCAGTTGGCGTCCTCCGTGGTTGGAGACCACCACGCCGTCGGCGCCGTGTCCGAAGCACTCCAGTGCGTCCTCCGGCCCTTGGACGCCCTTGACGATCAGGGTGCCCGGCCAGGCCTCCCTGACCCAGCCCAGGTCGGCAAAGCTCAGTGAGGCGTCGAACATGGTGTTGAACTGTGCGCTGACGTTTCCCGGGTCATCGGCAAAGTTCGCGAATTCCAGCGGCGGCGTGGTGAGGAAGTCCAGGCACCACCCCGGGCGTCGGAGGGCATCGAGCATGGTCCGCACGCCGAGCGTCGGCGGCAGGGTCATGCCGTTGCGTGCATCGCGCACGCGCGTCGAGGTGACGGCGGTGTCCACCGTCAGGACCAGCGCGTCGTAGCCGGCGGCCCGGGCCCTGCGCATCATCTCCAGGGACAGGGCGCGGTCCTGCCGCAGGTACAGCTGGAACCAACGGGTTCCCAACGGCGCCGCGGCGGCGGTTTCCTCGATGGACATAGTGCCCATGGTGGCCAGGGTGAAGGGAATGTTGTATTTGGCGGCGGCCGCGGCCCCCGCGCGTTCGCCGTCCGCGTGCATCAGACGGGTCAGCCCCGTGGGGGCGATGCCCACGGGCAACGAGAATTTCGTCCCGGCCACGGTTGTGCCCGGGTCCACCAGACTCACGTCGCGCAAGATCCCCGGGACAAGCTCCACGTTCCGGTACGCGCGGTAGTTGCGGTCCAGCGTCTCCTCGGAATAGGAGCCGCCGTCGGCATAGTCGAAGGCCGCGGTGGGTGTGCGGCGCCTGGCCAGCAGCCGCAGGTCGTCCATGGTGAGTGCCCCTGCCGCAGGGTTTCTGCCCGGTTTCGGGAATGGCTTGAAGTTCAGTTGAGCGAGCGCTGCGGGGATCCGCGTGAGGGAACGTTTCATGACGCGAAGCAGCCTGCCTTTCGATGCCGGGAACGCTTTCGTCCCCGCATCCTAGTCATTGCCCCGGCGCTCCCCACAAGCGGTACTCCCGCACCGCGGGGATCGGCCGTTCCGGGACGGGCTGCGCTTAAAGACCGACGGCGGTCGGCCTCCCGGGTTACCGGGGGTCGACCGCCGTCGGCGGATGCTGATTGTGCCTTAGAGGGCGGCGTAAACTTCGCGCAGCAGCGTTGCGGTTTCCGACGGGGTCTTGCCGACCTTTACGCCGGCAGCCTCGAGTGCTTCCTGCTTGGCCTGTGCCGTACCGGCCGAGCCCGAGACGATGGCGCCAGCGTGGCCCATGGTCTTGCCCTCGGGAGCGGTGAAGCCTGCCACGTAGCCGACGACCGGCTTGGTGACGTGGGCCTTGATGTACTCGGCGGCACGCTCTTCGGCGTCGCCGCCGATTTCGCCGATCATGACGATGGCCTTGGTCTCCGGGTCCGCCTCGAACGCAGCCAGGGCGTCGATGTGGGTGGTCCCGATGACCGGGTCGCCGCCGATGCCGATGGCGGTGGAGAAGCCCAGGTCGCGCAGTTCGTACATCATCTGGTAGGTCAGGGTGCCGGACTTGGAGACCAAGCCGATCGGGCCCTTCTGGGTGATGTTGTTCGGCGTGATGCCGACCAGTGCCTCGCCCGGGGTGATGATGCCGGGGCAGTTCGGGCCGATGATGCGGGTGACCTGGTTGCCGTCGGCGTCGACCTTGGACTGGGCCAGGGCCCWGAACTCGGCCGAGTCCTGTACCGGAACGCCCTCGGTGATGACAACGACCAGGCCGATGCCTGCCTCGATGGCCTCGACGACTGCATCCTTGGTGAAGGCAGGCGGCACGAAGACGATGGAAACGTCTGCACCGGTTTCGGCGATGGCTTCCGCCACTGCGCCGAAGACCTTGATTTCCTTGTCGCCGTGCAGCACAGTGGTGCCGGCCTTGCGGGCGTTGACGCCACCGACGATGTTGGTGCCGGCCTTCAGCATCAGGGCGGTGTGCTTGGTACCCTCGCCACCGGTGATGCCCTGAACGATGACCTTGGAATCCTTGTTAAGGTAAATGCTCATGTTCGCGTATCCCTACTTACTTCGCTGCGTTGGCGAGCTCGGCGGCCTTGTCGGCGCCCTCGTCCATGGTTGCTGCCAGGGTGACCAACGGGTGGTTGGCCTCGGCAAGAATGCGGCGGCCCTCTTCGACGTTGTTGCCGTCCAGGCGCACGACCAGAGGCTTGTTGGCTGCGGAACCGAGCTCGGCCAGTGCACCGACGATGCCCTTGGCAACGGCGTCACACGCGGTGATGCCACCGAAGACGTTCACGAAGACCGACTTGACCTGCTCGTCGTTCAGGATGACGTCAAGGCCTGCGGCCATGACCTCGGCGGAGGCTCCGCCGCCGATGTCCAGGAAGTTGGCGGGCTTCACGTTGCCGTGGTTTTCGCCGGCATAGGCAACGACGTCCAGGGTCGACATGACCAGGCCTGCACCGTTGCCGATGATGCCCACTTCGCCGTCCAGCTTGACGTAGTTCAGGTCCATCGCCTTGGCCTTGGCCTCGAGCGGATCCGCTGCGTCCTTGTCTTCGAGCTCGACGTGGTGCGGGTTGCGGAATTCGGCGTTCTCGTCGATGGAGACCTTGCCGTCCAGTGCAACGATGTCGCCGGCGCCGGTGCGAACCAGCGGGTTGACCTCGACCAGGGTTGCGTCTTCCTTCTTGAAGACGTCCCACAGCTTCAGGATTGCCGCGGCGACCTTTTCGGTCAGCTCCGGCGCGAAGCCTGCTGCGGCAACGATCTCGTCGGCCTTGGCCTGGTCGATGCCCACGGCCGGGTCAACGGCGATGCGGGCCAGGGCCTCGGGACGCTCAACGGCGAGTTCCTCGATTTCCATGCCGCCTTCAACCGAGCACATGGCCAGGTAGTTGCGGTTCGCGCGATCCAGCAGCACGGAGAAGTAGAACTCCTCGGCGATGTCGGCGCCCTGGGCGATCATGACCTTGTTCACGGTGTGGCCCTTGATGTCCATGCCGAGAATGTCGGATGCGTACTTGAACGCCTCGTCGGCGGTCTTTGCGACCTTCACGCCACCGGCCTTGCCGCGGCCTCCGACCTTTACCTGGGCTTTAACGACCACGACGCCACCGATTTTCTCGGCAGCGGCCTTGGCTTCTTCAGGTGTGTAGGCAACGATGCCGGCCAGCACGGGTACACCGTGCGACTCGAACATATCGCGCGCCTGGTATTCATACAGGTCCACGGGCTTGTGTCCTTCTTGTCGAAGTCTATGCTGACTCAAGGCACGGCTCCGTAAACACGGATCCATGCTTTGAGGGGGAGAGTCCATCCTGGAAACAGGGCAGGCTCCATCCCACAGCCTAGCGCCTTGGCGCCCAATGGCACAGTTCTACAAACGGTAGAGCCCAAGGTGCCGTGACACCCGCCACAGCCCCCGCAAACATGGCGTTCGCGGGGGCATCCTCTTGCTCGGCAACGTAGCTAGTCAAGCTTGGCCAGCGGGGCGTATCGCAGCAATAGCCGTTTCTCCGCGTCCGCGAACTTCACCTTGGCCACGGTCTTGTCCCCGGCGCCTTCCAGGGCCAGGACCACGCCCTTGCCGAAGGTGCCATGGCTGACCTTGTCCCCCACCGACAGGGAAATGATTTCCTTGTTCGGCTGCACCCGGCCCTTGGCCCGCGCCGTGGGCGCGGTGCTCAGCGTGTGGATTTCCGGGGCGCCGGAGAGCCTGCCCCCGCCACCGGATCCGGTGCCGGCACCCCAGTAGGAGCCCGACTCGTAGCGGCTGGTGGCGAAGTTGCTGCTCCCGCCAAAGGACTCGAAGCTGGAACGCTTGGTGCCCTCGCGCTTCCACTCGACCAGGGTTTCCGGGATTTCCTCGAGGAACTGGCTGGCGGGGTTGTACTGCGACTGGCCCCACAGGCTGCGGTACTCGGCGCGGGTCAGGTACAGGCGCTGGCGGGCCCGGGTGAGCCCCACGTAGGCCAGCCGGCGTTCCTCGGCCAGCTCCTTTTCATCGGTCAGGGACCGCTGGTGCGGGAAGATGCCGTGCTCCATGCCGGTGAGGAAGACCACGGGGAATTCCAGGCCCTTGGCCGTGTGCAGCGTCATCAACGTGACCATTCCCTCACGGTGGGCCATGTCCACGCCCTCCGCGTCGGAGGGCGCGTCGGGGATCGAGTCGGCGTCCGCCACCAGCGCCACGCGCTCGAGGAAGTCGGTGAGCGTGCCCTCGGGGTTCTCCTTCATGAAGTCCCGGACCACCGCCACCAGCTCGGCAAGGTTCTCCACGCGGGACTCGTCCTGGGGGTCGTTGGAGGAACGCAGCATCTCCAGGTAGCCGGTCTGCTCCAGCACCGCCTCGAGCGCCTCGGCCGGGCCGGACCCGTCGGCGACCACGGCCAGGTCGTCCATGATCTTCACGAACGCCCCGACCATGTTCTGGCCGCGGGTTCCCAGCCCGGGTGCGTCATCGGCCCGGCGCAGCGCCTCCATGAAGGAGATCCGCTCGCGTTCGGCCAGCGCGGCCACCGAGTATTCGGCCCGGTCCCCGATGCCGCGCTTGGGCTCGTTGAGGATCCGGCGCACGTTGATGTCGTCCTCCGGGTTCACCAGCACCCGCAGGTAGGCCAGGGCGTCCTTGACTTCCTTGCGGTCGTAGAAGCGGGTTCCGCCAATGACCTTGTACTTCAAGTCCACGCGGATCAACTGCTCCTCGAGGGAACGGGACTGCGCGTTGGTGCGGTAGAAGATGGCAACGTCGCCGGGACGGATGGACTCCTCGTCGTTCAGGCGCAGGATCTCCTCGGCGATCCACCGGGCCTCGTCCGACTCCGACTCCCCCACGTAGCCGATGATCTTCTCGCCGTCGCCCTCGGCGGTCCACAGCCTCTTCTCGGGTCGGTCCGGGTTGCGCTTGATGACCTCGTTGGCGGCCGAAAGGATGGTCTGGGTGGAGCGGTAGTTCTGCTCGAGCTTGATGGTGACCGCGTCCGGGTAGTCCTTGGCGAACTCGACGATGTTGCGGATGTCGGCCCCGCGGAAGGCGTAGATCGACTGGTCGGAGTCGCCCACCACGGTCAGTTCCCCGCCCGGGGTCGGGCCGTCGGGCCCGGTCAGCTCGCGCACCAGGGCGTACTGGGCATGGTTGGTGTCCTGGTACTCGTCGACCATGACGTGGCGGAAGCGCCGGCGGTAGTTGTCCGCCACCGCCGGGAAGGCACGGAAGATGTTGACCACGTGGGCAATGAGGTCATCGAAGTCCAGGGCGTTGGCCGCGCGAAGCCGCTCGGTGTAGCCCCGGTAGACCTGCGAGACCGCCGAGGCGAACGGGTCGTTGGAGGCAACGGTAGCCGCATATTGCTCGTCGTCGATGAGCTCGTTCTTCAGCGCGGAGATCTTGTGCGCCATGGACTTGGGCGTGAACCTCTTGGGGTCCAGTTCCAGGCCCTTGGACACCAGCGTGATCAGGCGCAGGGAATCGGCGGAGTCGTAGATGGAGAAGCTGGACTTCAGTCCCACCGAGGCCGCCTCGCGGCGCAGGATCCGCACGCACGAGGAGTGGAAGGTGGACACCCACATCTTCTTCGCCACGTCCTCGCCCACCAGCGCCGAGATGCGTTCACGCATCTCGGCTGCGGCCTTGTTGGTGAAGGTGATGGCCAGGATCTCGTGCGGTCGCGCCCTCCCGGTGGCCAGCAGGTAGGCCATGCGGTGCGAGAGTACGCGCGTCTTGCCGGAGCCGGCACCGGCAACGATCAGCAGCGGGGACCCGGCGTGCTTGACGGCCTGCTCCTGCTGGGGGTTCAGCCCGGCAAGCAGCGCCTGGGCATCTGGGAGGGGCGGGGCTTGGGCGGGCGCGACGAAGTCATCGAAAAGAAAATCCATGATGGCCCCAGTCTACGGCGGTGCGCCCACCCGTTGGCCTGGCCCCGATCATTAGGCGGCATAATTGGGGTCATGGCCAAGTCAAAGAAGAAAAAGAAGCAGTACAACCGTCCCGCCCCGGCAGCACCGGCTCCCAACCCCTCGACTCAGCGCTCCCCGGAGAAGGCTGCCAGCAACGGGAGCCTGATCCTGGTTGCCGGGTTCGTCGTGGTGCTCTTCCTATTTTGGTACTACCACCTGCTCGTGCTTAACCAGATGACGGATCTGTCCAACGAGTTGGCCATGCCGGACCAGATGATCGGCGGCTACTCCGCGGGGCACGTCGAGGCGTTGCGCCAGGCCATGGATGCGGACGCCGTCGGACAGTTGAACTACGTGCACAAGACCGCTGGCCTGCTCTTCCCGCTCTTCCTGGCGCTGGTCACCATGCTGGCGGTGAACATCAACACCTCCCGCGGCATGGGCCGCTGGCTCCTGTGGGCGGTGCCCATGCTCTTCGCGGTCGTCGACCTGTGGGAGAACCGTGCCATCGATGCCTTGTTCACCGGTGCACTGGACCCGGCCGCCGTGACCCTGGCCTCAACGCTGACCACCACCCGCTGGATCCTGCTCTTTGCCACCGCGGCAATCCTCTTCGGTGTGCTCATCGCTTCGTTTGTGCGCACGTTCCGCGAAAAGTGGGAATTGTCCAAGAAGGGCCTGCTCTAGGGCCTGGAAGTTCGCGGCCGCCGGGCGGCGCGCTGCGCCACATTGACCAAGCTTCGCCAAATACCGTTAGTATTGACCCGGATCGTTTTTTGGCGAAACGCGCCCCTGTAGCTCAGTTGGATAGAGCGACTCTCTCCTAAAGAGTAGGCCATCGGTTCAATTCCGGTCAGGGGCACCAACCAAGAGCGCGACCTGCAAACCTGCAGGTCGCGCTCTTGCCGTTGGCCCTGATTCGGGCGTGCCCGGACACCTGGGCCCCGCCGCAGGTTGACCAAGTGGCACGTGCCTGACGGCCCCGCCGATGCCCGGTTTCCTGGGTTAGGCACATGCAGKCCGTGGTCGTCATGGCATACATCGCCCCGTGTGGTTTCGGGCCGTGCCACACAATCCGGCGTTAAGAAAAAGGTGCCGCCGACCGGTGAAACCGTGGGATAACTCCCATTACATCCCACGGCACCGGTCGACGGCGTTAAGAGCCGGGTCCCCAGCAGCCGACCTGCCGTTCCCCCACGCGTTAGCTTTGCGGAAAATCAAGACTGTCACACAAACAACGGTGGGCAGCTCGGTTGCAACCAACTCTTACCGGTCATCTAAATCCATTAGAGATAGATTGTCAACCGACCCATCAGTAGTAAGACAATGGGTCGTCAGATAGTCACATCCGACGACCCATCGACGCAATATATGACCGTTTAGCGCAACAACAGCGCGGCGGCCTTGGGCGAGAGGCTCTCGTCCATGACGACGCAGGCACCGCCAATCGCACCCACTTCATGGCCCAAGGTCGAGGATCGGACCTCGACCGCATGGACGTTCTTGGAGCTGAAGCGTTCGTTGATGATTGCCCGCACGTCTTCCAGGCACCACTGGCCGACCTCGGACCACAATGGCCCGGCAAGGACCACCAGGCCTACGTCCAGGGTGTTGCACAGCTGTCCGGCGACCTGGCCGACGTGTCCCATGCATTCGCGGATCAGTTCCACGGCGGTTTCATTGCCGGACTTCGCCAGCGCCACGATTTCGTTCATGCCTGCAGCACGCTGTTCCGCGGTGCCGTCGTCGGGCACCGTGAGGCCCAGCCCTCGTGCGCGGGCACGCTGCGCGATCAGGTTGAACGACAAGGAGGCGTGCAGGCAGTCGTTGCGGCCGCAGATCTCGCATTCCTGGGAAACGACACCGGTGGAGTAGTGCCCGATCTCGCCGGCGTTGTTGCTGATGCCGCGGTGGATTTCCCCGTTCAGGACCATGCCTGCGCCGATTCCGGCACCCACATACATCGTGACGAAGTTGTCCCGTTCGGCGTCGTTGCCCTTCCACTGCTCGGCGATGGAGGCGGCAATGGTGTCTTTTTCGATGACCACGTCGAGCTTGAGCATCCGGTGCAGCGGTTCGACCATGTCGACGTCTTTCCAGCCGTCGAGCAACGGCGGGTCGATCATGACCCCGCGCACGGGATCCAGCGGTCCGGGGACCACCACGCCCACGCCAAGCACGTTGCTGCGCGGCACGCCGGATTCGGAGATGATCTCGTCCACGGTCTGTGCCATGGTCTCGATGGTTTTCTCGGGAACCGGAAAGCCCGGTGGAGCCGGCGAGCTCTACGCGACTGACCCCGTCGGCTGCACGGCGGATCGATTCAAAGATGACCGCCTGATTAAAATCCCCGAGTCGACCTAAGTTGGTGCCCCGCTGCATCAATTCTCCATTTGTAGATCCACATTTGATCCCCCGTTGGCCTTGCCCGAACCGTTAGTCCCCAATGACTAGGCCGGTTCGTCGGACGTGGCGCCTGGCCGAATTGACTCCAGTATCCACCGTTAAATGGAAAAACGCGCGCCGAGGCCTGTCCACAAAGCACGTTATCACCCCCACCTGTGCTTTGAATGGTTGTTAAGCTCAAGTTGTGCCAAAGATTCTTACCATCGCCGCCCTGCAATTGCTCGACCCCTCCGGACGCATCCTCTTGGTGCGTAAACAGGGCACCGTGATGTTCATGCAGCCCGGTGGCAAGCTCGAACCCGGCGAAAGCCCGATGGCCGCGGTATTGCGCGAAGTCCAGGAGGAACTGGGGCTGGCCTTCGCCCCTGGCCAGGTCGATTCCATGGGCCTGTGGAAGGGCCCGGCGGCCAATGAGACCGACACCGATATCCATGCGCACCTCTTCGGGGCATGCACTTCCGACACGCCCAAGGTCCAGGCCGAGATCGAACAGATGCTCTGGATCGACCCGGCGGCAGCGCTCACCCGCGGCGACATCGCCCCGCTGCTGCGGGACAAGGTGCTGCCGGGACTGCTGGGCCGCTGAGCCCGGCGATCACTGCGCGAACTGGGTGTCGTGCAGCTCGGCGTAGCGCCCGCGCACGGCCATGAGCTCGGCGTGGGTGCCGCGCTCGGCGACCCGCCCGTCCTCGATGACCAGGATCAAGTCCGCCGAGCGGATGGTGGAGAGCCGGTGGGCGATCACCAGCGCGGTGCGGTTCTGCAGGGCCTCGGCCAGTGCCGCCTGCACGGCGGCCTCGTTGGCGGAATCCAGCGCCGCGGTGGCTTCGTCCAGGATGACCACCTGCGGGGCGGCCAGCAGCAGCCGGGCGATGGTCATGCGCTGGCGTTCCCCGCCCGAGAGCCGGTAGCCGCGCTCCCCCACCACGGTGTCCAGCCCGTCGGGCAGCGCCGAGATGGTCGGTTCCAAGCGTGCCCTTTCCAGGGCCTGCCAGATCTCCGCGTCGCTGGCCTCGGGCTTTGCCAGGCGCAGGTTCGACCCGATGGTCTCATGGAAGAGGTGCCCGTCCTGGGTGACCATCGAGACCGTGGAGCGCAGCGAGTCGAGCTTGAGCTTGCGGATGTCGACGCCGGCCAGCTGCACGCTGCCCGAATCCACGTCGTAGAGCCGCGCCAGCAGCGAGGCGATGGTGGACTTGCCGGCGCCCGAGGAACCAACCAGGGCCACCGTGGACCCTGCCGGGATTTCGAAGTCGATGCCGTGCAGCACCGTTTCCCCTCCCCGGGTGTCGAGCACCGAGACGTCCTCCAGCGAGGCGAGGGACACCTTCTCGGCGCTGGGGTAGGCGAAGGAGACGTTGGTGAACTTCACCGACACCGGTCCGGCATCCAGCACCCGGGCATCGGGTGCATCGTGGATCAGCGGCTCGAGGTCGAGGATCTCAAAGACGCGGTCGAAGCTGACCAGCGCGCTGGTGATCTCCACGCGGGCGTTGGCCAGGGCTGTCAGCGGGGCATAGAGCCGGGTCAGCAGCATGCCCAGGACCACCACGTCGCCGGCGGCCAGTTCCCCGCGCATGGCGTAGACCCCGCCGAGCCCGTAGACCAGGGCCAGAGCCAGGGCGGCGACCAGGGTGAGCATGGCGACGAAGAAGAACTGGCGCATAGCCATCTTCACCCCGATGTCCCGCACCCGTCCGGCGCGCAG
Source organism: Arthrobacter sp. UCD-GKA (assembly GCF_001863355.1). Lineage (NCBI taxonomy): Bacteria > Bacillati > Actinomycetota > Actinomycetes > Micrococcales > Micrococcaceae > Arthrobacter > Arthrobacter sp. UCD-GKA. The sequence continues at coordinate 95,152 of NZ_MOLR01000013.1, forward strand.
CCCGAATTGCGCCGATTCCTCGGCCGGGCGGCCAAAGAGCTTGATCAAGGTGGCGCCGGGGGCGGAGAAGCGCTCGGTCATCTGGGTGCCCATGGAGGCGTTCAGGTCGGCCGATTCCCGGCGCAGCAGCGCGATTGACTTGCCGAAGTGCCGTGCCGGGAGCAGGAAGATCGGCAGCAGCACCAGCGCCAGCGCGGTGACCTGCCAGGAGGTGGAGAACATGACCCCGGCGGTGAGCAGCAGGGCCACGGTGTTGGACACCAGGCCCGAGAGCGTGCCGGCGAAGGCGGACTGTGCGCCGATCACGTCGTTGTTCAGCCGGCTGACCAGCGCGCCGGTGCGGGTGCGGGTGAAGAAGGCCACGGGCATCTTCTGCACGTGGTCAAAGACCGCGGTGCGCAGATCGAAGATGATTCCCTCGCCCAGGCGCGAGGAATACCAGCGCACCACCAGCGAGACGACGGCATCGGCGACGGCCACGATCGCGATGATCCCGGCCAGCTTCAGCACCACCTGGACCCCGGTCTGGGCCACGATGGCATCGACCACGCGCCCGGCCAGCACCGGGGTGATCACCGCCAGCACCGCGGAGAACACCGAGAAGAGCACGAAGACCAGCAACCTGTTCTTGTAGCTCGCCGCAAAGGACAGCACCCGCCGCGGGGTCGTGTCCGCGTAGGCCTTGCCCTTGTCGCCGGACATCCGCCACAGCGAATGCCAGGCCGCGTTTTCCATGCTCATGTGGTGCTCTTTTCATGCAGACGGGGCCAACAGGCACGCAGCGGGGACCCCGGATGCATGCCACTGGCCGATACTAGTCGGCAGGCGAACCGCCGACTGTGGTTGCAACCGATTCTGCCCCGCTTTTCTTCCCCTGTTCGCCACCGGCACCCCGGCCGGCCCGCGGCCGGCTCGGGCCCAGGGCGGCCAGGAACATGGCGGCCAGCACGATCGCGATCCCCACGACCGTCTGCACGTAGATGGCGGTGCCCTCGGCGGGCAGCAGCAGGTCAAGCAGCAACGCCCCGATCAGCTGGCCGGCAATCATGCCCAGCCCGGTGACCAGGATCCCGATATGCCGCGTCAGGATGGCCGAAAGGATCAGGTTCCCGGTCCCCAGCGCCCCGGCCACATACAGCCACGGCTCGTGGGGCAGCACCGGGACGTGGCCGCCGAGGGCCAGCTTCACCAGCCATACCGCCAGCAGGACGGCCGCCCCGAGGAGGTAGTTCACCAGGGTCCCGGGCAGCGGGGAACCCGCACGCGCGGCCACGGTCCCGTTGAAACCGTGCTGGAGGCTCATGATGATGCCCGAGGCAAACACCGCCAGGATGGGCACCACCAGGGCGGCGGGGTCGGCCAGCCCGGACAGCCGCGGGGACACCGCCACCAGCACCCCGGCGATGGCCAGCAGCACCCCGAGTCCCCGGACCGCGGTGATCCTGCGCCGGCCTCCCGGCCCCAGTCCGAGGCGGTCGACCATCAATCCGGACAGCGTCTGGCCCGCGACCACGACCACGGTGTAGATGGCCAACCCGACGATTGGAGCGGTGGCCGCCATCACCACCACGAAGACCGCACCCATGACCCCGGCCAGGTAGTTCCACCAGCCGATGGATCCCGCGCGGGTTTCGGTGCGCAGGCGGTCCAGGCCCCGGCGCCCGCCGGCGGTGCCGACGGTGACGGCGAGGATGACCGCCAAGGCCACCACCATGCTCACCAGCGCGGCCGCGACCGCGTCCTGGAGCCGAATCCCCATTTCCCCGTTGATGCGGGCCTGCAGGGGCATTGCGTGGCCCGCCAGCACGGCCAGCAGGACGCCGACAACCATGATCGTGCGCGGGGAAAACCTGGGGGACAAGGCGGTACCTTTGGATCTTGGGGCTGGACGGCTCGATGAACCGCCCAGCCTATCCCTCACCGGGCCGGCACGGGGCCAACATGCCCAATGAATGGGATTGCCGGTGCGGCCTAACCGACCGCTACGGCGTCCTCGTCGAACATCCGCGCGGCCTCGCGGGTGTGCGGCACGAAGCGCACCGTGATGGCCTTGAAGCCCGGGGTGTTGGACTCGCGGGCCACCAGGTCCCGGTGCACCAGCGCGTTCGCTTCAGGGAAGTAGGCAGCGGCGCAGCCCTTGGCCGTCGGGTAGGAAACCAGCCGGAAGCGGTTGGCGCGGCGCTCGGTCCCGCCGAAGGTGGAGATCACATCGACCAGCGACTTGTCTTCAAGGCCCAGCTCGGCCAGGTCCTCCGGGTTGATCAGGATGACCCGGCGCCCGTTCTTGATGCCGCGGTACCTGTCATCGAGCCCGTAGAACGTGGTGTTGTACTGGTCGTGGGACCGCATGGTCTGCAGGATCAGGTGCCCCTCCGGGGCCGAAAGAGCCTCGAAGGGCGAGACCGTGAACTTGCCCTTGCCGATGTCGGTGGCGAAGGAACGGGTGTCGCGCGGCGGGTTGGGCAGCACGAAGCCGTTGCGCCCGCGGACCCGGCGGTTGAAGTCCTCGAAGCCCGGCAGCACCCGGGAGATGTGGTCGCGGATGACGTCGTAGTCGTCGGCCATGGCCTTCCAGTCCACCACGTGGTCCTCGCCCAGGATGGCGGTGGCCATCCGCGCGACGATGACCGGCTCGGCCAGCAGGTGCTCGGAGACCGGCTTGAGCCGGCCCTGCGTGGAGTGGATGACGGACATGGAGTCCTCCACGGAGAGGAACTGCGGTCCGCCGGGGTGCTTGTCGTCGCGATCGGTGCGTCCCAGGGTGGGCAGGATCAGCGAGGTCTGCCCGTGCACCACGTGGGAGCGGTTGGGCTTGGTGGAGATGTGCACGGTCAGCTTGGCCCGCTGCATGCCGGCCTCCAGGGCCTCGGTTTCCGAGTTCGCCAGGGCGAAGTTCCCGCCCATGGAGACGAACACGTCGACGGTGTCGTTTTCGAAGGCCACCAGCGCCTCGGTGGAGTCGAAGCCGTGGGCCCGCGGGGAGTCGATCTTGAACTCCTCATCCAGGGCAGCCAGCAGCCCCTCGCCGGGCTTCTCCCAGATGCCCATGGTCCGGTCGCCCTGGACGTTGGAGTGCCCGCGCACCGGGCAGGCACCGGCGCCGGGCTTGCCGAAGTTGCCCTGCAGCAGCAGCAGGTTGATGATTTCCTTCAGCGTCGGCACCGAGTGCGGCTGCTGGGTCAATCCCAGCGCCCAGCAGAAGATGGAGGCCTTGGACTTGATCAGCAGGTTGGCCACCGTGGTGATCTCGGCGCGGGTCAGCCCCGTGGCTTCCTCGGTGGCCTCCCAATCCAGGGTGGCGCGGGCTTCCTTGTAGGCGTCAAAGCCGTCGGTCACCGAGTCGACGAAGGCCTTGTCCACCACGGTGCCGGGGTTCTTGGCCTCGGCCTCGAAGAGCAGGTGGCCGAAGGCCTGGAAGAGGGCCAGGTCCCCGCCGACCTTGATCTGCAGGAAGTGGTCGCTGATGTCATCGGACTTGCCGAGCATGCCCCGCACGGCCTGCGGGTCCTTGAACCCGAAGAAGCCGGCTTCCGGCAACGGGTTCACCGCGACGATGTGCGCCCCGCGCTTGCGTGCATCGGCCAGGGCCGAGAGCATCCGGGGGTGGTTGGTTCCGGGGTTCTGGCCGATGACGAAGATCAGTTCGGCGTGCTCGAAGTCCTCCAGCGAGACGGTGCCCTTGCCGATGCCGATGGTGGGGTTCAGCGCGGAGCCCGAGGATTCGTGGCACATGTTCGAGCAGTCCGGCAGGTTGTTGGTGCCCAGGGACCGGGCCATCAACTGGTACATGAACGCGGTCTCGTTGGCCGTGCGCCCGGAGGTGTAGAAGACGCACCGCTCCGGGGTGGTCGCCCTGACGTGCTCGCCGATGGTCGCGAAGGCCTGGGCCCAGGTGATCGGGGTGTAGTGGCTTTCGCCCTCGCGGATGATCATGGGCTCGGTGATGCGGCCCTGGGAGCCGAGCCAGTACTCGGTCTTCTCGCGCAGCACGTTGATGGGGTGCTTGGCCCACCATTCGGGGGTCACGGTGCGGGCGCTGGCTTCCTCGGCAATGGCCTTGGCGCCGTTCTCGCAGAACTCGGCCGGCTTGCGGGCACCGGTGATGGACTCGGGCCACGCGCAGCCCGGGCAGTCGAAGCCTCCGCGCTGGTTGATGCGCAGCATCGAACGGAGGGTCCGGCTCACTCCTGCCTCGGCGAAACCGCGCTTCATCGAGACCATCACGGCCTCGACTCCGGCCGCACTGCGCTTGGGCTCGGTGACTACCAGGTCGTCTTCATTGATGTCCTGCGTTGGGGCTGGCCGATGCATGTATCCTCCACGTTCAACAACGGTTTCGCGGACCGTGGCCGCTCGCGTGCGCTGAAGGGGAAACCCGGTGCTGGATGGTTCCTAGGAACCGGATCCAACCCTGTCGGCATGCGTATRTATGTTTACCGTACTACCCCGGGAGAATGCCGCAAGCGTCAACCCGGTTTCGTCGGCCAATTCCACTGCCAGCGAAGAGGGGGCACTGACGGCCGACAGCACCGGGATCCCGGCCATCGCGGCCTTCTGCACCAGTTCGAAAGAGGCCCGCCCGGAGACCTGCAGGACACAGTCATGAAGCGGTAACTTATGCTCGCGCAGCGCAGCCCCGACGACCTTGTCCACGGCGTTGTGCCGCCCGACGTCCTCGCGCAGCACCAGCAGTTCCCCGGCTGTGGTGAACAGGCCCGCGGCGTGCACTCCGCCGGTGGCGGAGAACAGTTCCTGTGCGTCCCGCAGGGTGTCGGGCATCTTCAACAGCGTCTGGACCGGCAGGTGCCCGCGGGCCGGATCCAGCGGGTAGGAGGATTTCTTGGTGACCTCGTCGATGGAGTTGGTCCCGCAGATCCCGCAGGCCGAGGATGTCACCACGTTCCGTGCCGCGGACATGTCAGGGGCCTGGGCCCCGAAACCAAGCTGCACGTCGATGACGTTGAAGGTTTGGTTGCCGTCCTCGTCGGTGCCCGCGCAATAGCGCATGGACACCAGGTGTTCGGTGCGGCTGATGAGGCCCTCGGCCAGCAGGAACCCTGCAACCATGTCGAAGTCGTCGCCCGGGGTGCGCATGGAGGTGGTGAAGGAGGTGCCGTTGAAGCGTATTTCCAGCGGTTCCTCGACGGCCAGCTTTTCCTCGCGGGCTATCCGGGCCCCGTCCAGGGTTGCCCTGGTGATGCGCCTGCGGACTATTTTCCGTCCCATGTCCTTCTCTTGCCCTTCCGGCCTTGGCTGTTGGTCTTAGGTGTTTTCATGTCCGGCTACCACGGTAACCGAAGGTAGGAAGCCGGTGCACCGGCAATCGCCCCGTCCGGCCCGACCACCAGGATCGCATCGGCCGCGGCCAGCCCGCGCAGCATCGCCGGGGAGACATGCTCGGCCGGGGCCAGGGCGTCGGGGCCGGCGGCTCCGGGGACCCAGCGGGCCGGGACCAGGCGGGTGCGCCCGGGCAGCGGGGCGAAGTCCGCGGCGCAGGTCGCGGAGCGCAGCCTGGCCGTTTCGCACCCGGTGGCCCCGCGCAGCAGCGGGTCCAGCAGCGTGGCGACGGCCATGAGCGCGGCCAGCGGGTTTCCGGGCAGGGCGACCAACAGCCGGTTTCCGGGCAGTGTCGAAAGCATCGAGGGGTGGCCGGGGCGCATGGCGATGGAGGGGACCACTTCCGTTCCGCCCACTTCGCGAACCGCGGCGCGCACGAAGTCCCGATCGGAGAACCCGGTGCCGCCGGTGGTGACGATGATGTTCGCCGCCCGGGCCGGTGCCGAGTCGATCGCCGCCACCGTGGCTTCGAGGCTGTCCCCGATGCGCACCGCGCTGCCGACAGTGCCGCCCAGGGCGGCCACGACCTGGGGCAGCACCGGGGAGAACCCGTCGCGGACCTGTCCGGGGGCCGGGTGCCCCACGGCGATGACTTCGTCGCCCGTGAACACCAGGTGCACCGAGGGGGTTGCCGCAACCAGGAGTTCGTCGTGGCCCGAGACCGCCGCCGTGGCGATCACCCCTGCCCGCAGGGGGGTTCCGGACCGGGCCAGCAGCTCGCCCTTGGCGGCTTCGGTTCCGGCGGGGCGGATGTCGGCCCCGAGGCGCAGTTGGCGGTCGCCGTGGAGCAGCCCGCCTTCCAGCCGGGAGTGCTCGACGCGCAGGATGGCTGTGGTGCCCTCGGGAACCAGCGACCCGGTGACCACCGCGGTGGCTTCTGAGGAACCAAGCACCAGGTTTTCGCCCGCGCCCGGGTTGCCGGCCAGCGYCCTGAGCAGCTGCCAGGGCCCAGTGCCGTTGACCGCGTATCCGTCCATGGCGGAGGTCGCGCAATGCGGCATCGGGTAGGCGGTCACCAGGTCGGCGGCGAGGATCCGTCCTGCGGCAAGGTGCAGGGGAACCGTTTGGGGCGCGGCGGCGATCCGGGTGCCCAGCCGGTGGGCCTCGGTGCGGGCGCCGTCCCAGGATTGGTCTTTCAACGCGGCACGGCTCAGGCGTCGTCGGTGGAGGCGGGGCGTGCGGCCAGCACTGTCCGTGCCAGGGAGTCTGCCGACTCCATCGCCGGTTTCGTGCCGGCCCGGCCGCTGCCCACGGCAAGGCCTGCCACATAACCGGCCACGTAGGTGGTCAGCGGGGCGGCGGGGCGGACGATGGTGTGCGCGGCAACGCCGGCCAGCGAGAGCACCTGGTCGATGTCGATTTCGGTGTCGTTGAGTTCATACGCCGCCAGGAGTTCCCTGATCCATTGATCGAGCTGGGCTTCCGGCATGATGCATTCTCCTTGTCAGTGGCCGTTGGCCACCGCTATCCCGTGCCGCCCGGCATCCCCGGGCGTATCGATGTCGCTGAAGTCCGCGTCGGGAAGCTTCAGTCGTTCCATCTGCACTGTAGCAAGCAGACGCATCATTGACGCATTCTCGAGACTTCCTCGGGGTTCGGAGGCCCGGCTGATGGCTTCGCGCAGGGAGGAGGTGAGGACAGCGCAGGAGAGCGTCTGCAGCACCCCTGAGGCATCCTGGGGCACCCATGCCTCGGTTCCCTGAACCGGGTTGTCGGTGGCGGCCAGCAGTGCCGCGACCACCGGGCCCGGATCCAGGAGGTCGGAGGCCAGCACGATTGTCAGCTCGGAAGCCTCGTTTTCGCGCTGCGCGCTTTCGTCGTCTGGTCCGTCGTCCAGGGCGGCCCGTCCGGCGGCGACCGCCGCGGCGGGGCCCGCAAAGGTTGGATACTCGCGGGTGATGACCACGCGCTGGTGGTCCGGGGCACAGTCCATGTACCGGGTGACGGCTTCGGCCAGGGCATGGGCGCCGACCACGGCGATGGCCTGGGCATCACGGACGGCGTTGAGCGAATGCTCCAGCAACGTCTCGCCGCGGTGTTCAAGAAGGGGCTTGCTGACCCCGCCGAGCCGGGACCCACGGCCACCGGCCACGATGATCGCATCGAATTTCATGCTGCACTCCGTAAAAAGGGACTCCAAGCCTCTGCGGGGCGTTCCAGTTCGGTGATGAACCATTGGGCGCCTCGCGGTCGGCTCGGGGCGAACCGCAGCTTCCAGCCCAGCTGTGCCAGCGTCCGGTCTCCCTTGGCGCTGTTGCAGCCTTGGCATGCCGCTACTAAATTCTCCCATGAATCCTCGCCGCCGCGGCTCCGCGGCACGATGTGGTCGATCGTGTTGGCGCTTCGTCCGCAGTACGCGCAGCGGTGCCCGTCGCGGCGCAGCACCCCGCGGCGCGAGACATTGACGACGGAGCGGTACGGCAGGCGGATGTAGCGGTTCAGCAGGATCACCGTGGGCCTGGGCACCACATGGTTGACCCCGACGACCGGGTCCCGGTCGTCATCGGCAAGGACGGTGGCCTTTCCGGTGAGGACAAGGAGAAGTGCCCGGCGGAAGGTAATGACCGCCAGCGGTTCAAATCCTGCATTCAGTACAAGGGTTCGCATGTGCGCATCCTCTGATCCTGACCCGGCGCAACAGAGGGACCCGTCCACGACGGAAATCCCTCACGGTGGCGCACGCGGCACTCGGCTTTGGCTCCTGTGCCCTAGCCTAAGACAATGGATGACTGTTTTGCTCGCATTTGTCGGCAACTGGTTAAAAAATCCACCGGAAATTTTCCCGCGGTACACCCCCTGGAGGGGCGTTTCGGCCGTTCCCGTGGGCATCGGGCGCCACGGGCCGCACCTGCCGTCCCGGACGCACGCCCTGTTGGGGGGATTAACAGACAAGGCCCCCGTCGATCCTTGCGGATCGCCCGGGGGCCTTGGAACGCTTGAGCTTAGCCCTTGAGGGTGTAGTAACCGTAGAGCGGGTTGCGGGAGACGTCGTGAAGGATCGTGTCGACGGTCGGGTTCTGTGCACCGATCATCTTGCCGCCACCGAGGTAGATGCCGACGTGGCCGCCACCGTTCTGGAACACCAGGTCGCCCGGCTTCGGGCTGGAGGTGCGAACGAACTGGCCCGAGCCACGGATGGCCGAGGTGCCGCGGGCGATGTTGATGCCGTGCTGTGCGTAGACGTACTTGACGAAGCCGGAGCAATCCCAGCCCGACGGGGTGTTGCCGCCCCATACATAGGGAACGCCCACGTACTTGGCAGCGGTTGCCGCGATGCCGGAGAGGTTGGCGGTGTTGACCGAGTCGCTCTTGACCTTGGGGGCCGAGGAGGTGGATTCGGTGGTGCCGCGGTTCGAGCGGGTTACCGGTGCAAAGGCGTCGGCATTGCTGGAACGCGTCGAGGAAGTGGTGGAGCGCGGGGTGACCTCGTTGGCCACGGCGATCACGACGGGAGCCGGAGCCGGCTTGGAGGTGAACGCTGCGCGCTCGATGTTCAGGTCCTTGGCGCGTTCGGTCGAGACCGAGACGGCTTTGACGGCTACGCGCTCTGCGGAAAGGCCTTCAACGGGGACGGCGCTTGCTTCGCGGGATACGTTGCCCTGGGCTGCGGGAACGCCCAAGGTCAAAACGAGACCTGATGCGGCTGCAATGACTGCGGCTTGGCGGCCAACCGATCCAGCGTTCGAGGCTACGGCCTTCGAGATGGATTCTAGCGGGTTGGTCCGAACCGGGGTCGCGCGGTGGCGGCCCAATGCTTGACGTGTAGTCACGTAGTAATGCCTCTCCTGATGCCTGCGAGGTGAGCTGTCGGGTTCGAGTGGGAGTCACTCGGCAATCCGGCCGCCAGGCCGAACTACTTAACCCCAAGGCTTCCTGGTGTGGAAACCGAAAGTGGGTCCCCCGCCACTGCCAAACGAGTTTTTGAACGGACACCGTGGGCTGGCAGTGCTCGGCACTTCCCGCGGCGGTGATCAGGGTTGGTCCCTGAGCACTTACTTAGAATATATGAAGCGAATCCAAAAGTCACGTTCCGGTCACGGAACGGTGACAATTGCCGTTATAACCAGCCCTCGGGGTTTACCCACTTGCCGTTGACGATGACCTCGAGGTGCAGGTGGGGGCCGGTTGAGTTACCCGTGCTGCCACTGAGCGAGACAACTTCTCCACGCTTGACCTTTTGCCCCACGGCGACCTTCAAGGACGAGTTGTGGTTGTAGCTGGTGTGCAAGCCGTTCCCGTGGTCGATCTCCACGCGGAAGCCGGAGTGGCCCGCCCAGGCTGCCTGCACGACGGTGCCGGCGGCTGCGGCCTTGATCGGCGTACCCATCGGAACCGCGTAGTCCAGCCCGTTGTGGTTCATGTAGCCGGGGCCGGTCGGATTCTTGCGGTGGCCGAAGCGCGAAGTCAATCGAATGCTGTCGACCGGCTGGGCCAGTACACCGCTCGTGGCGATCTTGGTGACATCGCCGCCGGCGGCCGTCATGACCGTGGCCAGCTTGTCTTCCTTGGTGAATTCGCTGGTCAGCGAGGCCCGTTCGATCTTGACCTCGTCACCGGTCGGGGCCTGGACATCAACCACGACCGATTGGGCAACGCGCTGGGCGTCGGCGACGGCGCCCTCGGGCTCCTGCCCGGGGGATGCTGCGGCGAAGGCCAGGCCCGAAACGGCGGCAACCGCGGCAATCTTGTGCGTGAACCCCATGCGGGAGCGCTGCGGCCGGGGAGCGAACTTGATGACGTTGTCCAGCTCGTCGGCTTCGGCCGGGGCGGCCACCGGTGCCGCAGGGGCGGCCAGGGCCACGGGGATCTCGGTGGCGGCAATGGCTGCTGCGTCCGGGGATGCGCCGTACCGCAGGCCCGCATCGAAGCGTCGGCCGATGTACTGCAGGGAACCAGTTGCCTCGACGGCTTCCGGGACCACGCTCAGTGCGCGGCGGCCGGGACGTCGGGAAGTGTTTTCACCGCTCAGGGCGGTGTCTACGATCTGCTCCAAGGAGCCTTCAGCAGGCAAAGCATCAACGGGTCCGGACGCACGACGGCGGCCGGAGGTGTGCTGCTGAGTCAAATGTCAACCTCTCATATATCGCCTGCGAAGTTAGCTGTCGGATTCGAGTCATGAGATCAACTCGGCCGAGCCCACCTAGGCGGACTCAACTTCACCCCAAGATCCGTGGCCAATGGCCAGGAACGGTTGAAATGGGTCCTCCGCCCCTACCGGGCATTCTTGCTCCTGGATCCGCCGGTAGGGTTATGCGAACCGGATCAGGACTGGATTGCCTAAGTGCAACCCAACGAGAAACCCTACCGGGGTTTATGCCAAAGTTACAATTCCGTTATCAATCCATGCGGCGGACAAACACATGGGCGCTGACCTCGGTCGGAAGCTCCAGTGCGCCCTCGATGCCCTCGACCCGCACCACCACGTACTCCCCGGCCCTTTCGAGCGTGACTAGGGCCCCCGGGCGGATGCCGCCCTCATCGAGCTGCACCAGCAGCTCGGGTTCCACCTGGATGGTTTCGGCCAGGCGTTCGATGCGGACCGGGCCCACGTTTCCGTCCAGCAGTGCCGAATCGAGATTTTGGACACTCACGGAGATCTCGGTCAATCCGGGCCCGCCCAGCGCCTCGAGCCCCGGGATCGGGTTTCCGTACGGGGAAGCCGCCGGCTGGCCCAGCAACTTGTACAGCCGCTGCTCCACGCGCTCGCTCATCACGTGCTCCCAGCGGCAGGCTTCCTCATGGACATACTCCCACTCCAGGCCGATCACGTCGGCCAGCAGGCGCTCGGCCAGGCGGTGCTTGCGCATCACACCTGTGGCGACTTCCGCGCCAAGCTCTGTCAGTTCGAGGTGCCGGTCGGTGGTGACCACGACCAGCCCGTCGCGCTCCATGCGGGCCACCGTTTGCGAAACCGTGGGCCCGGAGTGCCCCAGGCGCTCGGCAATACGTGCGCGCAGGGCAATGATGCCCTCCTCCTGGAGTTCCAGGATGGTGCGCAGGTACATTTCGGTGGTATCGATCAGGTCTGACACGTTTGCAGCTCCCGCATGGGTTGATTTTTACAAGAGATCACTACGCTTCCCACTCTACCTGCGTTCACATTTCCGACTCGCTATTACGCATTGGGCGTCCGAGTGCGGGATTATTGAACAACTGGGCATCCCCGAATCGCATCAGACAGCGGATGCGAGGGTGTCAAAGCGTAAAACCCCCCTTATGAGGAGCAACATGAGCACCGGCCTGACTATTCCCCAAGACCTCTTGCCCGTGGACGGCCGATTCGGTGCCGGACCTTCCAAGGTCCGCCCCGAGCAGGTCCAGGCACTGCTCGACGCAGGTACGCAGCTTCTGGGCACCTCGCACCGCCAGGCTCCCGTGAAGAACCTGGTCCGCGAGATCCAGGAGGGCCTCAAGTCCTTCTTCAACGCCCCGGCCGACTACGAAGTGGTCCTCGGCGTAGGCGGATCCACCGCGTTCTGGGACATCGCGGCCTTCGGCCTGGTCCGCACCAAGGCCCAGCACCTGTCCTTCGGCGAGTTCGGCTCGAAGTTCGCCGCCGCGACCAACAAGGCCCCGTTCCTGGAGCCCTCTTCGATCATCACCTCCGAGCCCGGTTCCCGTCCGGTTCCCGTAGCCGAGGTGGGCGTGGACGTATACGCTTGGCCACAAAACGAGACCTCCACGGGCGTTGCCGCCCCGGTGCACCGGGTTGAGGGTGCCGACGAGGGCGCCCTGGTCGTCATCGACGCGACCTCCGCCGCCGGCGGACTGGACGTGGACGTCTCGCAGGCCGATGTCTACTACTTTGCCCCGCAGAAGAACTTCGCCTCCGACGGCGGCCTGTGGATTGCACTCTTCTCCCCGGCGGCAATTGCCCGCGCCGAGGAAATTGCCGCCTCGGGACGCTGGATCCCCGACTTCCTGAACCTGAAGACGGCGATCGACAACTCGCGCCTGAACCAGACCTACAACACCCCGGCCCTGTCCACCCTGGTTTCGCTCAACGCCCAGGTGCAGTGGCTCAATGCCAATGGCGGCCTGAAGTTCGCCGCAGCGCGCACGGCCGACTCGGCTTCCCGCATCTACGACTGGGCCGAGGCCTCCGAGGTTGCCACCCCGTACGTCGCCGCACCCGGGGACCGCTCCAACGTCATCGCCACCATCGACTTCGACGATTCGATCGATGCCGCCGCGGTGGCCAAGACGCTGCGCGCCAACGGCGTGGTCGACGTGGAGCCGTACCGCAAGCTGGGTCGCAACCAGCTGCGCGTGGCGACGTTCGTTGCCATCGAGCCAGAGGACGTCTCTTCGCTGCTCAAGTGCATCGAGTACGTGCTGAAGAACAGCTAGCGACTTCGCAAGGCATACGGGCGGCGCCCCGGCACGGGCCAACACCACGTGCCGGGGCGCCGCCTTTTCGCCGTTGACCGCATTGCCGGAGGGCAAACCGGGCACGGGAAAGGGGGCTGGCAGTGACCATTCGGTCACCGCCAGCCCCCTTCGACACTCCAGGAGACTAGTCCCCCGGGTGCCTATTCGACTACTTGGCGTCCGGGTCTTCGGAATCCTGCGCTTCGGTGCCCTCGGGCGCCGCCACCTCGCCGTCCGTGGGAGCATCGGCATCGGCCTCGCCGGATTCCTGGCCCGGGGCCTCGACGCCGGCTTCCGCGGCAGCGGCCTCTTCGGCGGCGCGACGCTCGGCGTCCATTTCCTCCGGGCGGACACGTTCGGCCCAGGGCACCCAAGCCGGGGCCAACAGTGCGTCCTCGCCGGGAAGGATCCCGACCTCGCACACCGTGATGTCCTTGGCCTGGGCGCGCGGGATGCGGGTCAGCGTCGCGAACCAGCACCAGCCCTCGTAGCCGATGCGCAGCGCCTCGAAGCGGTGGGTCACCAGGCGTTCGCCGTCGTTGACCGCCTCGAGGTGTTCGCCGATCATCGATTCGTCGGTGATCTCCAGCAGCGCTGCGCGTGCCTGGTCAACGGCCTTCGCCAGGGTTGTGTCCATTATCGGTTTGCGTGCCATGTGATCAGGCGTCCAAGTCGTCGGCTACGGCGCGCAGCACGGCTGCGATCTTGGCGCCATGGGCTTTTTCCGGGTAGCGGCCGTGGCGCAACCCGTTGGAGACCGAGTCGAGCACCTTGATGAGGTCCTCGATCAGCACTGCGGTGTCAACGGCCGGCTTGCGCTTGGCACGGGCCACCGAGGGTGCATCGTCAAGGATGCGCACGCTAAGCGCCTGCGCGCCCTTGCGTCCCTCGGCAATGCCGAATTCCATGCGTGTGCCTGCGCGCAGCTCGGTCACGCCCGCGGGCAGCGCCGAGGCGTTCAAATACACTTCCTGGCCCTCGTCGGTTACCAGGAACCCGAACCCCTTGGAGGGTTCGTACCATTTCACTTTGCCGGTTGGCACGTCTAGCTACCTCGTCCTTGGGTCACAATGGGCCAACCACGGGGGTCGAAAACCGTTCCGCGTTCCCATTTCTGGCGATCTCCCGGCGCGAAACCACGCAACCCGGCCCCGATGGGGCTTGTGGGCGGGCTCTTGCGTCCGGGGAAGTCTATATCTTCTAGGGTACGACATCAGCGGCTTGCCCCCTTCCATGGCCCGGGGCCGGTTCCCGATGTGGCTCTTTGCCCGGTGCGCGGTAGTTTTAAGGGGTGAACACCACCGCCCCGACCCCGGCTTCCCAGCGCATCCTGACCTTCCTGGCCGGAGGCATCGCCATCGTCTCGCTGGCCGCCCTGGCCGTCATCCTGATCCAGTACATGGTGCAGGCGGCCCCGGCGCCCGCATTGCTCGCCGTTGCGCTCTACGGCTTGCCGTTGGCCTTCATCCTGCTCATGGTGGTCCTGGTCCTGAACTTCCGCGAGCGCCGCCGCTCCCGTTAGCCTCCCCGAGGTTGCTTCCCGGGGCCCGTCTCCGGCAAGTTCCGGGCACCTTGGCGGCGTTCGTGCTGCCAAGCGCCCTTGCATGCACAACGAACACACAGGGTTCTTACAGATAGCGGTTGCAGACTGGTACCCATGAATGCCAAAACCCCCGAAGCAAAGCTCCTGGTCGTCGACGACGAACCAAACATCCGCGAATTGCTTTCCACCTCCCTGCGCTTTGCAGGCTTCGAGGTGGTGGCGGCAGCAAACGGCCGCGAGGCCCTGGCTGCCGTGGAGGCAGAGACCCCGGACCTTGCGGTGCTCGATGTGATGCTCCCGGACATGGACGGCTTCACCATCACCCGCCGCCTGCGCGCCGCAGGCAAGCACTTCCCCGTGCTGTTCCTCACCGCACGCGACGACACCGAGGACAAGGTCACCGGGCTGACCGTGGGCGGGGACGACTACGTCACCAAGCCGTTCAGCCTCGACGAGGTCGTGGCCCGCATACGCGCCGTGCTGCGCCGCACCCAGCCGGCGGAGGAGGACAGCGCGGTCATCCGCGTCGACGACCTCGAGCTCGACGACGACGCGCACGAGGTTCGCCGCTCCGGCGAGGTCATCGAGCTCTCCCCCACCGAGTTCAAGCTGCTGCGCTACCTGATGATGAACCCCAACCGGGTGCTCTCCAAGGCGCAGATCCTCGACCACGTCTGGGAATACGACTTCAACGGGGACGCCTCGATCGTGGAGTCCTACATTTCCTACCTGCGCCGCAAGATCGATTCGCGCCCCGAGTGGCCCTCGCTCATCCAGACCAAGCGCGGTGTCGGCTACCTGATGCGAACCGCCGACCGCCGCTAAGACGAAAGACCGGTTCCCCCACGTGGAAAGCGCCCGCAGGTTCTGGCGACAGGTGTCGCTGCGCACCAAGCTCGTAGCGCTCATGAGTTCGTTGATGATCCTGGGAATCGTGGTCACGGCCGTCGGTTCGGCCCAGTCGCTGCGGCTGATGCTGACCGCGCAGCTGGACACGGACCTGAAGTCCAACACCGCCACGATCACCGCCACGATGCTCAACGACTATGCGGGCATCGCCTCAATCAACCCCAAGTCCAACGGGCTTGCCCGGTTCTACGGGGACTTGCGCAACGAGTCCGGGGCCATCCTCTACACCATGCCGCGCAAGGCGGCCGCGGACAACAAGCCGCTGGACGCCCCTGACCTCGACACCCAGGCCCTTGACCGGCTGCGCGAGGATCCCGCCGCATCGCTGACGGTGCGCGGAACCAACCTCGGATCGGCCGGCTGGCGGGTGCGCATCGTGGATCTGCCGCGCACCGACTACGACCTGATCTATGCGCTGCCGATGACCTCGGTGCAGGACACCGTAACCAAGGCCACGATGCTGGTGATGTCCACCGGCATGCTCGCCACGCTGCTGATGTCGATGATCGCCTACGGCATCACCACCCGGGCCCTGCTGCCGCTGCTGCGTGTCGAACGCACCGCTGCTGCCATTGCCGCCGGAGACCTCTCCCGGCGCGTGGAGGACTATCCGCCGGAGACCGAGGTCGGGCGGCTCTCGCGCTCGCTGAACGCGATGCTGGCGCACATCGAGCACGCCTTCCGCGGGCGGGCCGCCTCGGAACGCAAGATGCGCCGCTTCATCCAGGACGCCTCGCACGAACTGCGCACACCGCTGGTGACCATCCAGGGCTACTCGGAGTTCTACCGGCAGGGCGGGCTGAACGACCCGGAAATGCTGCGCACCGCCATGGGGCGCATCGAGGCCGAATCCAAGCGCATGGCCCAGCTGGTCGAGGACCTGCTGACCCTGGCGCGGCTCGACGAGCAGCGCCCGCTGGAGCGCAAGCCCATCGACCTGCTGCTGCTGGCCGGTGACGCCGCCGAGGACACCCGGGTCAACGCCGTGGACCGCAAGGTGCGGCTGATCGGCCTGGACGGCGGGGCACCGCAACCGGCGCCCACTTCCGGGGACGAAGCCCGGCTGCGCCAGATCGTGGCCAATTTGATGACCAACGCCCTGCGCTACACCCCGGAGGGCACGGACATCGAGATCGCCGTCGGCGTCAAGCCCGTCATCGACGGACGGTCCGATGCGGTGCTGGAGATCCGCGACCACGGGCCGGGCATCTCGGAAGAGGACGCCGGACGGGTGTTCGAGCGCTTCTACCGCGCCGACTCCTCCCGGCAGCGCGAGACCGGCGGCACCGGGCTGGGCCTGGCCATCGTCGCGGCGATCGCAGCACAGCACGACGGGTCCATCAGGCTCAGCGACACCCCCGGCGGCGGGGCGACCATGTCGATCCACCTGCCCTACGTCGCTCCCGAGGAAGACCCCGAGGACGACGAGGAGGACTAGGTCCACGCTCCCCACGCGTTATCCACACCCCGTTGCGGCCTTGCCCGCAGCGGGGTGTGCCGCTTCTAGCCTGAATACGGAAGCACGCAGCGAACACACCGGCGCGCTTCCCGCCGGGAACCGGGCGGGGGCGAACCCCGTTTGCACGGCTCGGCGCCACAGAACCCAATGCACGGGAGTGAAAAGCAACATGAGCACGTTTGCCGCCAACACCAACGAGATGCAGGCCCGGTCCACGAACCTGCATGCCACCATCGAGCGCGTTCGGGCGGAGGTGAATTCGTTGACCTCCTCGCTGCAGGACCTGCAGGGCACCTGGCAGGGTGCGGCCTCGGCAAATTTCCAGTCCGTGGTCGCCGACTGGCGCAACACCCAGGCACGCGTGGAGGAATCGCTGTCCTCCATCGGCACCGCGCTGAACCGCGCCTCGGTGCAATACGACGAGGCCGAGGCCGCCAACGCCTCCCTGTTCACCTACTGAAGCCCTCGGGGTCGGAGCCGGTGCGTGGCCCGGGCGCGTATTACTCTGGGGACGTGTCCATCCTCATTGATCCCCCGTCGTGGCCGGCCCACGGAACGTTCTTTTCCCACCTGGTCTCCGATGCGTCCCTCGGCGAGCTCCATGGCTTTGCCCGGGCCCACGACCTGCCGGAGCGCGCCTTCGACCGCGACCACTACGACGTGCCGCAAAGTCGCTACGCCGACCTGGTCGCGGCCGGCGCGCTCCCGCTCCCGGCCACCGAGCTGGTGCGCCGGCTGATAGCCTCCGGGCTGCGGGTGCGCGCCAGGGAGCGTCCCGAACGCCTCGACGCGGTGCTGCTGGCCCGCTGGGAGTCGCTGGGTCTGGGCGCGCCGGGACTGGGACGGGAACTGCTGGCTCGCTGGTCCGAGCAACAGCGGGTCTACCACGACCGTGCGCACCTGGTGGCGGTGCTCGTATCCCTGGACACCCTGGCCGGTCCGCACCGGCAGGAGGCCGCTCACCTGCCCGTATACCTGGCCGCCTGGTTCCACGACGCCGTGTACCGGGGCGCCGCAACCGACGAGCAGGATTCCGCCGCGCTGGCCGCGGAACTGCTGCCGGGCGTTGGCGTTGCCGCAGAGGTGGTGGACGAGGTGGTTCGACTCGTCCTGCTGACCACGACCCACAAGCCCGCGCCCGGGGACCATGCCGGGGCGCTGCTCTGCGACGCGGACCTGGAGGTGCTGGCACGCAGTGATTCGGCCTACCGCCGGTACACCGCGGCGGTGCGCCGCGAATACGCCCACGTCCCGGATGCCGACTTTGCCCGCGGACGTGCCTCGATCCTGCGTGGGTTGTTGGAGGGTGGGTCGTTGTACTCCAGTAACCGGGGCCGGGAATTGTGGGAGGAACAGGCCCGGGCCAACCTGGAATCCGAGCTTGCGGAGCTGGAGCCCCTGGCTCGATAGGCTCGGGCCGAAATACCGGAAGCGGGCTACGCACGCAGGGCTTGGGCCCAAAGGGTTTCATGTTCCTTCACGAACCCCGTGGCCCGCGCCCGGTGTTCCCCGTGCCCGTCCACGAACATCCGCACCCGGGGCGAGGCCATTGTGGCAGACCAGCTCCGGGCCGACGGCCGAGTTCCGGGTGCTCCAGGCATCGTCCGGGGACACCTGGAACGTTTCGGCCGCATCGTGGAGCCGTCGTATCCGGCGCCATCGAACATCCCCTGCGGTCAACGCGTTAACGCCGCGGGCCGCCCTCCCGTGCGGCGAACCTCCTCCGCAAGGGATGAGGTCCACCGCCGGGAAAGCGGCCCGTAGTTTTGGCTGGTGAAGCCTACGCGCTAGGCGCGGTGTGTGCCAGGGGGATTAGAATCCGCCCATGCCGCCCATGCCACCCATGTCGTCGCCACCCGGTGCTGCTGCGCCGGCCGGAACCGGCTTGTCAGCGACAACGGCTTCGGTGGTGAGGAACAGGCCGGCGATCGAGGCGGCATTCTGCAGTGCAGAACGGGTCACCTTGACCGGGTCGTTCACGCCGGCTGCCAGCAGGTCGACGTATTCGCCGGTTGCTGCATTCAGGCCGTGGCCTGCGGGCAGTCCCTTGACCTTGTCGGCAACGACGCCCGGCTCAAGGCCGGCGTTGAAGGCGATCTGCTTCAGCGGGGCTTCGATGGCAACGCGCACGATGTTTGCACCGGTTGCCTCGTCGCCTTCGAGCTTCAGCTTGGCGAATGCGATGGCACCGGCCTGGATGAGGGCCACGCCGCCACCGGCGACGATGCCTTCCTCGACTGCTGCCTTGGCGTTGCGCACAGCGTCTTCGATGCGGTGCTTGCGCTCCTTGAGCTCAACCTCGGTTGCGGCACCGGCCTTGATGACTGCAACGCCGCCGGCCAGCTTGGCCAGGCGCTCCTGCAGCTTCTCGCGGTCGTAGTCCGAATCGGAGTTCTCGATCTCGGCGCGAATCTGGTTCACGCGACCGGCGATCTCCTCGGCGTCGCCCGCACCCTCGACGATGGTGGTCTCGTCCTTGGTGACAACAACCTTGCGGGCGGAGCCCAGCAGGTCGATGGTGGCGTTTTCGAGCTTCAGGCCGATTTCCTCGGAGATGACCTGGCCACCGGTGAGGATGGCAATGTCGGCCAGCATGGCCTTGCGGCGGTCGCCGAAGCCCGGTGCCTTGACGGCGACGGACTTGAACAGGCCGCGGATCTTGTTCACGATCAGGGTTGCAAGGGCTTCGCCCTCGATGTCCTCGGCGATGATCAGCAGCGGCTTGTTCGACTGCATGACCTTCTCAAGGATCGAAACCATGTCCTTGACATTGGTGATCTTCGAGTTGGCAATCAGGATGTACGGATCTTCAAGGACCGTTTCCTGGCGCTCGTTGTCGGTGACGAAGTAGGCCGAGATGTAGCCCTTGTCGAAGCGCATGCCCTCGGTGAGCTCAAGCTCGAGGCCGAAGGTGTTCGACTCCTCGACGGTGATGACACCTTCCTTGCCGACCTTGTCCAGTGCCTCGGCGATCAGGGCGCCGATTTCGTTGTCGCCGGCGGAGATCGATGCGGTGGCAGCGATCTGCTCCTTGGTCTCGATTTCCTTGGCGGAGGCCAGCAGCTCGGCGGTGACCGCGTCGACTGCCTTCTCGATGCCGCGCTTCAGGGACAGCGGGTCGGCGCCGGCAGCAACGTTGCGCAGGCCTTCCTTGACCAGGGCCTGGGCCAGGACGGTTGCGGTGGTGGTGCCGTCGCCTGCGACGTCATCGGTCTTCTTGGCAACTTCCTTGACGAGCTCGGCACCGATCTTCTCGTACGGGTCTTCGAGCTCGATCTCCTTGGCAATGGAGACACCGTCGTTGGTGATCGTGGGGGCGCCCCACTTCTTTTCCAGAACGACGTTGCGACCACGCGGGCCAAGGGTGACCTTGACGGCGTCGGCCAGGATGTTCAGGCCGCGCTCAAGGCCTCGGCGTGCTTCCTCGTCAAATGCAATGATTTTGGCCATAGCGGCTTATGTCCTTTCGGGACGTTCATGCGTATCTACGACCTGAGGCAACGCCCGCGACGGACGAAGAATCCACGATGTCATGGGACGATCGCAAAAGCTTCTCGCTGCCTTGGTCAAGGACTCACTCAAACAACATCCCGAAACCGCACGGATCCGGTCGAAACTTCGATCGAATTAGCAGTCGGGACGTGTGAGTGCTAATACAAATCTTGGCACTCAACCACCCGGAGTGCAAGCTGTGGGTCTTTGCCGACAGCGTAGTTCGCCACGCTTCGGCCTAGCGGTAGTTGCTTCCCAGCACGATGGCGATATTGCCCGGGATGTTTGCGCTCTGCATGATCGAGGTGATGCCCAGTTCCCCGGCCGCCGCTTCAGCCGTGGCCCGCTGGGTCTCGGAGCGGTAGTAGACCGTGGAGTAGGTGACCTTCTTGGTCCAGTTCGATGCCGAGACATTGCTGAACCCGGCGTTCAAGAGCTCGGTGCGGGCCTGGCCGGCAAGGCCGCCGACCTTTGCCCCGTTGTAGACACCCATGACCATGGTCGTGTCGACATCCTCCGGCAACCCGCTTGCGCTGGCATCGGTGGATTCGGAGGCCGCGGTCGACTCGCCGGGGTCCGTGGAGCCGCTTTCGGAGGGCGTTTCGCTGGGATCCTCGGTGGCGGACGGCGATTCGGAGGCGTCGGAGGAAGCCGGGGCCGAAGTCGAGTCCGAGGAGCTCGCGGCCACCGGTGCGGGGTCGTTCGAGGTGCCCATGAGCTTGGGCAGGACCATGAAGGAGAAGAGTCCCACCACCAGGGCAAGCGCCCCGAAGACCATCAGCCAGCGCAGCCCGGATCGGGCTCCGCCCACGGATGCGGCGGCAGCCCAGCCGTTTTCGCGGTGCGAGCCGCTACGGTTGCTGAACTCAGGGACGCGATCAAATTCATCGCGCGGATAGTTGGTCATGCCCGTCCTCGGTGATGTGTCGTGCAATGTGGGCATGCGCGGGTGCAGGAACACAAGCGCCTCCGGGCCCCGAAACGCCCGACGTGCGTTGCATTCATGCCTCGGATTCGAGCCGTTTCGCCGACCGAGCGCGATGCCTCGTCGTTCGTAGTCTACGCAATCGCTTGACCAGCATGGGGTCATGGGCCAGCGCCGCGTCCGTGTCGATCAGCGTATTCAACAACTGGTAGTAGTTGGTTGGCGAGATGGAAAACATCTCTGCGATGGCTTGTTCCTTGGCTCCGGCATACTTCCACCACTGGCGTTCCAGCGCGAGAATCCGCTGGGAACGCTCATCCAGCTCGCTGGATTCATCAAGCTCAAACTCGAGCCCAAGTGCCTCGGATGACATTGCACTTCCCTCAACAATCCAGTTCCCGGTACACGGCGAACGACCGGGCAATCTGCCTCAACTGTAATTATTCTAACGCGTCTGCCCGACACTTCGGCTGTCCAACCGGGCCGCCATCTGCCCACAATGGATCCCATGGACACGCACGAAACACCCCTGTTCGAGCTCCCCGCCCCGGCCGTCGACACCGCCCCCTTCCCCTTTGCCAACGGGCTTGCACCCGCCGTGGCCGGAGGATTCGTGGCCGAGGACTGGGCGCAGGCGCTGGCCCCGGTGGAGGGCACGCTGGTTGGAATCGCCCGGGTGCTGGAGGCCAGGCGAGCCTCCGGCGAGCGCATCCTGCCGGCTCCGGGGAACATCCTGCGGGCCTTCAAGCGACCGCTGGCCGAAGCCCGGGTGCTGGTCATGGGACAGGACCCCTATCCCACGCCGGGGCATTCCATGGGCCTGAGCTTTGCCGCGCTGCCTCAGGTGCACCCGTTGCCGCGCAGCCTGAAGAACATCTACATCGAGCTGCACGAGGACACCGGCGTGCCGATCCCGTCGCACGGGGATCTTTCCGCATGGGCAGACCAGGGCGTGGTGCTGCTGAACAGGGTGCTAACCGTGGGTGCCTCCGCGGCCGGGTCGCACCGGAAGCTGGGTTGGGAGGCGGTGACCGATGCGGCGATGGCGGCGCTGGCCGCGCGCGGCGGTCCGTTGGTGGCGGTCCTGTGGGGCAAGGATGCCCAGGCCCTGGCCCCGGCGCTGGCCCCGATCCCGATCATCGCCTCGGCACATCCCTCGCCGTTGTCGGCGCGGCGCGGGTTCTTCGGGTCCAAGCCCTTCACCCGGGCCAACGCGCTGCTGGTGGAAGCCGGAGGGGCGCCCATCGACTGGGCCCTGCCGATGGCGGCGCCCCGATCCTAGCGGCGGCGGATGTTGCGGCGCTCGGCGAGCGCCTCGGCGCCGATCAGCGGGCGGGCGAGCGTGTCGCCGAACACCACCCCGCCGGCAATCGCCATCATGATGGTGAAGGCGGAAAACATCTCCACCATGGCCGAGGACATATCCGCGACGTCAAAGACGATCCCGTACATGGAGCGGAAGATCATCAGGCCGGGCAGCAGGAACACGATCGCGGGGGCCGCGAGCACCAGCTGCGGGGCGCGCATCTTGTAGGCCACCCAGCGCCCGGCCATGCCGACAAAGGTCGCCGCGACGGCCGGTGACGCCCGCTCCCCCACGCCCAGGGCCTGGATGCCCAACAGGATCAGGTAGCCCAGCAGGGCAATGGCCCCGGTGGGCAGCAGGAGCTTGGGCTCGGACTGCTCGGTGATCGCGCCGGCGATGACGGCCACCACCACCAGGACGGCCAGCAGCCATCCGGGGTAGGCGATCGGGTCGATGGCGCTGACATCCAGCATCGGGGCGCCCAACAGCTGCCCGGAGACCAGTGCGGCCATGATCCCGGTCAGGATCGCGGCATAGGTCAGCCCCGCGGAGAAGAAGCGCCCGGCGGCGGTGACGGGGAACCCGTTGATCGCATCCTGCAGGGCCGAGACGAACCGGGAGGAAGGCAACAGCAGCAGGATGCCGCCGGCGACCACCAGCGCCGCGTCGATGGGTGCATGCAGCGCATGGAAAAGCACGGCGATGGCCGTGATCACGAACGTGGCAGTGGCGACCGAGAAGAACTCGGGGACCCGCCAGCGCGCGGCATACTTGAGGAGCTGCCCGACGGCCACCGAGGAGACGAAGGCCAGGGCTGCACCCATCAGCGAGCCGCCGATGAAGACCACGAAGAAAGCGGCAAAGGCTCCGGCCGCCGAGGCGATCATCCAGCGCGGGAACGGCTTGGGCTTGCGCGAGACCTCCCGCAGCCGGTCCACCGACTGCTGCCTGGTCACGCCGCCGGCAACGATGTCCGAGACCAGCCGGTGCACCTGCGCCAGGCCGGCAAAGTTGCTGGTCCAGGAGCGCACCACGCGCAGCATCGAGTACGACTCGCCCTCGGGTGGGGAGAAATTCAGGTGGATGGACTGGTTGGTGATGTCCACGTCGGTGTGGCTCAGCCCCAGGGCAGCGGTCACCGCGATGACGCTGGTTTCCACCTCCAGGGCACCTGCCCCGTAGCGGAACATGGTCTCGGCCAGGTCCAGGGCGAATTCGAGGGTCTTGCGCGCCGAGGCGTCCTGGGCGGCATTCACCTTCGGGTTGGCATAGGGGGTGCCCTTGAGCCGCTCCACGATGTTGAACGCCTGGGTGGGAGGGGTGTCGGAGGCCAGCAGGCGCGAAATCATGCGCCGGGCCGCCGGGTTGGCCCGTGGAGGCAACGACGGGGCACCGGTGAAGGTCACGCCCACCTGTCCGGTCTTGGCGTTGATGGCGTCCTGGGCCAGCGTGGTGGGCCGCTGCCTGCGGGCGGGCCGAGCCGGCTTTGCGGGCCGCGGCGGCCGCGGGCTTCCCGGGCGCTTGGCGGCCGGCTTCCCCTCGGATCTGTCTGCGGACGCGGCGGAGGGCTTCGCTGGCACTGCCGCGTCTTTCGGCACGGCGGCGTGCGGGATTCCGGGGGCGCTTTGCGCGTGCGCGGCAGCGTCCTTCAAGGCCTGGGTAATGTGGACCATTTCCCGCGTCTGGACACGTCGAATGCTCGAGACCTGCGGGTTGGGATCCTCGCCCGGGGACTCCGTCGTGGTGGTGTCCGGTCCCTTACCTGAAGACACGCTTTCTCCTGTCAATTGCGCTTGTTCCCACCCACCATACAGCCGCTTTATTGCCCAGCGATCCACCCGCCGCGCGCCCGGCAAATGCGGCTTCGTTTGATACCGGCGATACAGCTGCGGGAATAACCGCAGGACCTCCCGCGTTGAGCCACTTTGAATGCAAACGCATATAAATTCTGTCGGAAGAAACACGGGAGATCATGAGTAATTCCACTGGCAACGTTCAGCCTCTTGAGATCGGGATCGAGACCTTCGGCGACATCACCGTCGATGCCAATGGCGTGCCGCTGCACGCGGCACAGGTGTTGCGCAACGTGGTCGCCGAGGCCCGGGCCGCCGAAGCCGCAGGGCTCGACTTCTTCGGGGTGGGCGAACACCACCGCGACGACTACTCGATCTCGGCACCCGAGGTGGTGCTGGGAGCCATCGCCTCGGTGACCGAGAAGATCCGCCTCGGCACCGCGGTGACGGTGCTGAGCTCGGATGACCCGGTGCGCGTTTACGAACGTTTCGCCACCCTCGACGGCCTGTCAAACGGCCGGGCCGAAGCCATCTTGGGACGCGGCTCCTTCATCGAGTCCTTCCCGCTCTTCGGCTACGAGCTCACCGACTACGAGCTGCTCTTCGAGGAGAAGCTCGCCCTGTTCGCAAAGCTGCGCAAGGGCGAACCGGTCAGCTGGTCCGGCCAGACCCGCTCGGCACTGCGCAACCAGGCGGTCTACCCGCCCATCGAGCGGGGCACGCTGGATGCCTGGGTGGGTGTGGGCGGAAGCCCCGAATCGGTGGTGCGGGCGGCTAAGCACGGACTGCCGCTGTTCCTGGCCATCATCGGCGGACAGCCCATGGCCTTCGAACCGCTGACCCGGCTCTACAAGCGCTCGCTGGAGGAGTTCGGCCACCAGCCGCAGAAGATCGGCGCGCACTTCCACGGCCTTGTCGCCGACACCGACAAGGAAGCCATGGACCTGTTGTGGCCGCACTACAAGACCACCATGGACCGGTTGGGTGCCGAGCGCGGCTGGCCGCCGGCAAGCCGCATGCGCTTCGAGGCCTCCACCGGACCCGATGGATCGATGCTTGCCGGCAGCCCCGAGACTGTGGCCCGGAAGATCGCCCGCTTCGCGCAGGGGCTGGGACTCTCGCGCGTCGACATCAAGTATTCGGCCGGCTCGCTGCCGCACGAGACCATGATGCGAAGCATCGAGCTGCTCGGCACCAAGGTCAAGCCGTTGGTCCTGGAAATGCTCAGCGACAAGTAGACGCGGGCCGATGGCAGTAACTTCGGCGGTAAGCAGGCCCGATTAACGAAAAGAGCCCCGGAAATCCGGGGCTCTTTTCGTTTGGTGGTTCTTAGCAGACTCGAACTGCTGACCTCTCGCGTGTGAAGCGAGCGCTCTAACCAACTGAGCTAAAGAACCGTCACGCAACTCCCGAAGGAGTACCTAGCAAGATTAGCCGAGCACTGCGGCACACACCAAATCGAATGCACAGATCCCTTTACCGGGCTTCGCACTGGACCCGGAGCCGGTGCCCGCCGCACCCCTATTTTCGGCCACGCCCGGGCGTGAAACCCGAAGGTTAATTGTTGGTGAATCCACACCCCCGCTACGTCGCAAAAAACCGCGGTATTCCGGGCTATTTTGGCCCCTGGTCCGGTTCCGCGCGAGGGAAGTTTCCGGGTGTCCGGCGAGTCGCTCGAAAGCAGTGTTTACAACGAGGCTTCCGGCGGGTAATAATTTCACTGTCGAATCCTTCGACGCCCAAACTGGGCCCTACAAGGAAGCTGCCGGGAACCGCCGGCAGCGGTCCCCTACCGGCCAAAGAACCGGCCCGGCGTAATTCCGGGAACCACTTCTTTTGTTCGCTCTATTTTTCCTAGAGGACCGCTCCCAGTGCTTCCCATCATTGAGTATTCCCTGTCCTATTGCGCGCCCACCGGCGCCGAACGAGATGCCCTGTCCGCACTCACCCTGAACCCC
This sequence comes from Arthrobacter sp. UCD-GKA, assembly GCF_001863355.1. Taxonomy (NCBI): domain Bacteria; kingdom Bacillati; phylum Actinomycetota; class Actinomycetes; order Micrococcales; family Micrococcaceae; genus Arthrobacter; species Arthrobacter sp. UCD-GKA. The sequence goes on from NZ_MOLR01000013.1 coordinate 121,245, forward strand.
GATGCCCGCTGGCACGAACGCATGGACCAGGCAAGGTTCGTGGTCACCGCGCTGCACGAGGGCACCCGGGTGGGTGTTGGAATCGTGCACACCTCCGTGACCGCACCGACCATGGCGCCCAGCCCCATGGAGCTCGGCGGCATGTTCGTGCACCCCGCCTACCGCCGGCTGGGCATCCGCCAGTACATGGCCGAGGCCCGGCTGACCTATGCGCTGTCCATGGGCGGCACCCCGATCACCGTCATCGACAACCGCAACCAGGCTTCGTGGGGCTACTACGAGCGCTCCGCCCGATGGACGCCGGAACGCGAGTACACCGGCTGCGTCACCGGGCTGCCCATGACCATCTGGGTGTCCACCGAGTCGTCCTGGTACCGCACGGGCATGGGCCKGGACCCGCTGGTCCCGGCCCAGCCCAACACCGTCCTGCCGCACGCTGCGTCCCCGCAGCGGCCGCTGTCCCTCGGGCCGGACCAGGACAACGCGGTACCCGCCTAGGAAATATCGGGCGAAGGCGATGCAAAGGGACTATGCCCGTGCGGCCCCGGGGCGCATGTCGCCGGTGTCGATGTAGCGCTGGTGCCAGGACAGCGCCTCCCCCAAAAGGTGCGGGGTGTGCTTGCCGTAGCTGGAAACCTTGGCGCGGTCGAAGTAGTCCTGCAGCATCGGGCGGTACTCCGGGTGGGCGCAATTGTCGATGACCACCTGGGCGCGCTGCTTGGGCGAGCGCCCGCGCAGGTCGGCAAGGCCGCGCTCGGTAATCAGGATCATGGTGTCGTGCTCGGTGTGGTCAACGTGGCTGGCCATCGGCACGATGCCGGAAATCTTCCCGCCCTTGGCGGTGGACGGGGACATGAACACCGAGAGGTAGCCGTTGCGGGCGAAGTCACCGGAGCCGCCGATGCCGTTCATGACGTGCGATCCGACGACGTTGGTCGAGTTCACGTTGCCGTAGATGTCGGCCTCGATCATTCCGTTCAGCGCGATGCAGCCCAGCCGGCGCACGAGTTCGGGGTGGTTGGAGATCTCCTGCGGGCGCAGCAGGATGCGCTCGCGGTAGAAGTCGACATGTTTGTTGAACTCGTCGATGCCGTCGGAGGACAGGGAGAAGGAGGTTGCGGAGGCGAAACCGATCGTCCCGTCCTTGAGCAGGGACAGCATGCCGTCCTGGATGACCTCTGTGTAGGCCTGCAGGCCCTTGTAGCCGCCGCGGGCCAGGCCGGCGAGCACGGCGTTGGCAATGTTCCCGACTCCGGACTGCAGCGGCAGCAGCTTGTCGGTCAGCCGACCCGCGCGGATCTCGTGGTCCAGGAAGTCCAGCAGGTGGTCCGCGATCTGCTTGGAGGTCTCGTCAACCGGTGCGAACGGGCTCAACCGGTCCGGGGCGTCGGTTTCCACGACGGCGACGACCTTGGCCGGGTCCACCCGCAGGTAGGGCTCGCCGATCCGCTGGTCGGCGGTGGTCATTTCGATCGGCTTGCGGTGCGGGGGCAGCGCGGTGCCGTAGTAGATGTCGTGCATGCCCTCCATGGCGGCGGACTGCTGGGTGTTGACCTCGATGATGACCTTGTCGGCCATGTCCAGCCAGGTCTTGTTGTTGCCCACCGAGGAGGAAGGGATCAATCGTCCGTCCTCGGTCACGCCGACGACCTCGATGATGGCCAGGTCGATCTTGCCGTAGAAGCCGAACCAGGCGTGCTGGGCCACATGGGACAGGTGGATGTCCATGTATTCCATTTCGCCGGCGTTGATGCGGCGGCGCAGCTCGGGGTCGGACATGTAGGGCAGGCGCAGCTCCATGCCGCCGGCGCGCGCCAGCACCCCGTCGAGCTCCGGGGCGGTGGAGGCGCCGGTCAGCACGTTGATCTTGAACGGCTTCCCCGCGGCCTGTTCCTTTTCCATGAGCGTGGCGAGCGCGCCCGGGACGGCCTTGGGGTATCCCGCGCCGGTGAACCCGCTCATGGCCACCGTCATGCCCGGCTTCACCAGGTCTGCGGCTTGCTCGGCCGACATGCGGAGGTCAAGGAACTTGGAGTAGTGGATCCGATCGTGCACGGTTGCCCTTTCCGAGGAGTTGCGACACACCAGCTTCGTGTCATCTGCGCCACTTTAGCCCTTGGCTGCATCACATTTGGTCCGTTTTGCGCCCGCATGGCGCCAACGGTTCCAACGCTCGGTGAGCCGACCCGATTTTGCGGTGACCGGCAGGTGAAAGCCGGTCGCCGGATTGCATTGCAGGATGACCGAGAAGCAGAAAATGATCTGGACCATGTCCGCCAGCGGAATCCTGGTGGTCGCCGGTTGGGTGTTTGTTGGATCCGGTGGCCTGGCGCTGCTGCTCGATTCCTGATCCGTTGGCGTGGCAGACTCGGTCCCATGACCTGCACACTGACCACGACAGCCCGGTTGCGCCGCGCAGACGCCGTCTCCGGCGATCCGGTGGCCGGCACGACCGACTTCACCCCGATCCTGGACGGCGGCGACCCGGTGCTGCTGGAGCTCGGGGCCCGGCTACGTGCCAGCACCGGCAGCGACCTGGAGTTCCTGCGCGAGGCCCACCGGTGGATCCAGCAGCGGATCCGTCCCGTGTATTCGCTCAACGAAACCCAGCCGGCCTCGGCCACGCTGGCCAAGGGACGAGGTTCGTGTTCGCAGCGCATCGCTTTGCTGGAGGCGTTGGCCAGAGGAGCGGGACTCGCCACCCGCTCGGAGGCCCTGCTGATCCATGGATCGTTTTGGCATCCGCGGTTCAGGTATTTGCGCCGCGCGGTCCCGACGCGCATCCTTGTCGCCTGGCCGGATTTCAGGCTCGATTCCGGGTGGGTGAATCTCTCGGATCTCTTCGAGGCGGATGCCAAGAACCCTGCCCAGGCTTTCGCAAACCAGGGCGCCGAGACCCTCTTCGATGCCATTGCCACCGGGTCCGCCCACTGGGTGTCAAGCGGCTGCGCCGAGGGATCCTGCATGCCCGCCGACCTGGCCCAGGTCGATCGGTCGCTGGGCAGGTTCGCGGACCGGGACGCGGTCTTTGCCCGTTACGGCCAGAACCTGCCGGGCATCATGCGCGTGCTCCTCGAACCCGTTTTCGGCCGATGGGCGGCCAAGGGCTAGGTTTCGGGCCATTCCCACGGCCGTTGGCCGGGACAGCAATCAGGCCGGCCCGAGCCGCCGCACTTGCCGGCACACATACACCCGCTTGAAGGCCCGGCGCATGCTCTCCTCGTCCTTGATGTCTGCATGCATGAAGGCCAGCACGGGCCGGGACAAGCCCTCCGGGCATTGGAACCCGTCATTCGGTTCACTGTAGCCCTTGTACACGTGCAGGTATCGGTAGGCTTCTTCAAAGCCGTTGCGTTGGTACCAGCCGTTTGCCGCGGCATCCTCCCGCGTCCAGGCATCAAGGGTCCTGGTGCCGGAGGGGAGGCGAGCCAGGGCCTCGTCCAGCAGCGCCGACGCCATCCCCTGCTGCCGGGCGCCGGGGTGCACGGCGATGGAATCGATGGTTGCCGCATCGCCGTCCAACTCGATGTCGATCAGGCCCACGATCGTGCCGTTGCCCTCTGCCACCAGGCTCAGGTTCGGTGCCTCGATGTCGCTGCGGTCGGTGCGGTCGGTGCGGACGTCGTCGTAGTAGTTGCTGTCCAGGAAGCTGAGCAACCTGCACTCGAGCCAGCCGCGTTCGTCTGCCGGTTGGTATTCACGGATATTGAACATTGCGAGCGTGACCTGTCGGTGGACGGTGTGGATCATGCATTGATCGTGCTGGGCGCTGGCGGTATTCGGGCAACCTCACGCCACACCACCAAGCTATCACCGACCGATTGAGCATTTCACGGGCACCCGGGCAGGCATTCTTGCGCGACCCAACGCAAAACAGGTGTGCCCGCCACTGAAGTGGCGGGCACACCCGTTTGTACCGTGCATTGGCCCGGGCCGTTCATTCCCGGGCCAACCACGAAGCTATGCGACCTGCTCGGCGCCCGGTTCCTCATGCGCGTTGTGCGCCTTGCGGTAACGAGCGACCATCGCAAAGGTCAGTACGCTCAGTAGTCCGATCATCGTGAAGGCCGTAATGATGAGTGCTTCATGACCTGGTGTCATTATGATTCGTCCTTTCATGACAGTGCGGCGATTTGACGGGCTCATGCCCCATCTCTTATCAACCGCCGGAAGTGCCGTGCTCGTCGCCGGGAGGCGTCAAGCCCTGGGCCCGTTCCGTTTCTTGCTTTGTTTCTGCTGCATGCCCCGACACCGCTGGAGGGGCGTTCCTGCGTTTCGGACAGTCTTCGTCAAGTGGCCAAGCCTGCAACTTGCCTGGCCGCTACGCGCCCTCGATGACCCGCATCGATGCGCGAGCGAAACGTGCCGGCAATGAATTCCGACAGGCTTGCCTCATCGAATCGCACGGCACACCCCCGGTGTTGTCCGATCCAGGCGGCCGTTTGCGGAGCTCGGGATAAGTTGGCATTGCCATCAGCGCTGCATCCGGCCTTGACCAATGCATCCCGGGACCACCGTCCGAACCTCCCCTGGGTCCGCATGGGATTTTGAGCGGCGGTACGAATCAATTCGACTGCTCACGCTCTTCTAGCAACCCTTGAGGAGGTCTCTAATTGTCGCATATTTGTACTAAATAAACAAGCCTGTGGTCCGTTGAACGCGGCACCATCACCTCGCGGCCAAGGGCATTCACCATTCCAGTTGCTCGAGCAGGAGCGACTCGTCGGCCGCATCCCGGGCGATGGCCACGCCGAGCCGCCGGGCGCAGAGGCGGTAGTCGTCGTTTTCCGAGACCCTGGTGATAGCCCTGGCGATGGTGCCGGCCGAGGCAAGGCGGGACACCGCGACGCCGGCGCCCCGCGAGGTGACGCGGATGGCGTTTCCGGACTGGTCACGGCCGTGATGCAGGATGACCAGCGGCACCCCCGCCGCCAGCGCCTTGACCACGGTGCCGTGCCCTCCATGGGTGATGACCAGGCTGGCCCGGGCCATGGCCTGGTGGTGGGGTGCGGCGGCCACCACCGCCACATTGGCCGGCGCATGGATCTGTCCGGGGTCGACCGCGGGGCCGGTGGTCACCAGCCCGCGCACCGGCAGGCTCCCGAGCGCGTCCACAATCCGCTGCATGCACTGCACATGGTTCTGGAACGTCGAGGACATGGCCACCAGCACCAGCGGCGCCTCGCCTGCGGGCGGCGCCCACGGGGCGTTGGAGGTCCAGGCAGGATCATCGAGGATCGGCCCCACGTAGCGGGCATTGTCCGGAAGCTCGGCGGGGAAGTCGAAGGCCGAGGAGGTGAGGATCAGCTGGCGCCTGGCGCGATGCACCTGGGCCCACGTGTTCTCCACCGGGGCCAGCCCGTGTTCGGCACGCAATGCGTTCAACGGGCCCAGAGCGAACCTGTTGGCCAGCTTGGTGGTGCCAAAGGACGTCATCCGGTCACGCAGTGCACCCAGCGGCCCCTTCGCCGGGGTGAAGCCGGTGCCGACCTGCGGCATGCCCCTGGCGGGCAGCGGGTAGGTGTTGGACATCAGGACGTCGAAGGGAACCCCGCGCGCCTCGGCCCCCACCATGGCGCCGAAGGCGAAGAACGAAGCCAGCACCAGGTCCGGCCGCACCTCGTCGATGGCCTCCGCGGTGTCGCGGGCCTGCTGCGGGGCCGGGAGCCCGATCATGTTTTCGAACATGTCCCGGGCCAGTGCCATCGGGCTGCGCAGCGCCCAGTCGCGGACCTCTCCGGTGTGGCCATCGGTCCAGGAACGGAACGAGGCCCCGGCCCCGGCAGACTGGTCTTCCATGGAATCGTCGGCAAGCAGCACGACCTCGTGCCCGCGGCGGGCCAGCCGCCGGACGACTCCGAGCTCCGGCGGAACGGTGCCGCCCGCGTCCTTGAGCGCGAAGAGGTAGGTGCGGCGTGCCGCTTCCGGCGCGGTTCCTGCACCCCGGGGGCTGGCTGGTGTCTGGCTCATGGCAGCTACGGTACGCCGCGGGTTCGGCGTGAAACATCCGTGCCTGTACCCGTTTTTCCCGGTTCCGGGCGCGGCTCACACTCCCGCCAGGATCAGCGGCCGCCTCGCGATATCCCCAGGTGCCGGAGCCGAGTAGGCTTCGGGACATGACCATCGCCATCGTATTCACCGCAGTGCTCGCCCTGCTGGTCCTCTTCCAGCTGGCACTGGCGTTCGGCGCCCCGTGGGGCCGGTTCGCGTGGGGCGGGCGGCATCCGGACTCGCTGCCGGTTCCCCTCCGGATCGCTTCGGCGTTCTCCGTGCTGGTCTACGGGTTCATCGCGTTGCTCGCCCTGGACCGGACGGGCGCCATCGAGTTGTTTCCCGCAGGGTTCTCCCGGGTCGGCATCTGGGTCGTGTTCGCCTACCTGGCCCTCGGTGTGGCGATGAATGCGATCTCCCGGTCCAAGCCGGAGCGCTACGTGATGACGCCGGTGGCGCTGGTGCTTGCTGTCCTCGCGCTGCTCCTCGCGCTTTCACCCGCGCCCGACCGGGCCTTCGCCGGCATGGTGCTGGATGACGGCAGCGGTCCGGTGTACTGCACGACCGTCATGGAGTCCTATCCGCCGCAATGCGGCCACGATTCCCCCGCGGTACTCGGCTGGGACTGGAATGCCGTGGGGCACCAGCAGTCGCAATCGGTACGCTGGGGCGAATACAGCTTCCAGGGCGTGCGCGGGCGCGGCACGATCACCCTGGAAGGCACGGCGATGCCGCTGCGCTGAGCAGTCTCCAGGAAAGGCGGCGCCCCCATGAAGAAGCCACTGCGCGGCGCAGGGCAGGTTTCGGTCCTGCTGGCTGCCCTGTTGCTGGCCGGCTGGAGCTGGTGTTGCCAAGAAACAAGGGGCCATGCTCCGCGGACATGGGCGTGATGACCCACGAGCTGGAAGTGCCCGGATCGGTCACCCGGCGCCCGGTCGCCCTGGTCCTGCACTACGCGGACGGACCTGACACCTAGACGCTGGTCCTGGACCAAACCCCTGCCGCAACGCACCAGCGCCAGGTCCCTCCCGGGGAAGGGACCGGGAGGGACCTGGCGCTTGGGTGGCGGCCCGTCCCCGGGGGATCGGGAACGGGCCTGGCAACGGGCCGGGAATCGGCTAGGCGTTGAGCCTGGCGAACACCTCGGCGGCAGCCGGGTAGGCGGCCTGCGTGCCCTTCTTGGTGGCCGCCAGTGCGGCGCCCACCGAGGCGAAGGCGGCTGCCTCGGCCAGCGGGTCGCCGGCGGCCAGGCGTGCGGCCAGCCCGCCGGTGAAGGCGTCGCCGGCACCGGTGGTGTCCACCGCGTCCACGCGGGTCGGGGCGATGCGCACGATGCGCTTGCCCGCTTCCGCCCTGGAATCCAGCACCACCGAGCCTTCGGCACCGAGGGTCACCACGGCGCTGGGCAGCCCGCGGGCCACCAGGTGCTCCAATACCGGTTCCCAGGCCGGGGCCTCGGCATCGGGGCCCGGGATTTGCTCCCCGTCCAGGAACTGGGAGGCCTCGTGCGCGTTGACCAGCAAGACGTCGGAAAGGGCCGCGAGGCCCGGGCGGATGGGTGCGTACGGGGAGAGGTTCAGCAGCACCGTGGCCCCGGCGTCCGCTCCGGCCCGGGCAGCGGCCTCGACGGTGTCCAGGCCCACCTCCAGGCACAGGCAGAGCACCGCAGCATTCTCGAAGGCGGAGCCGGCGGCCGCGACGTCTTCCGGGGACAGGGTCCCGTTGGCGCCGGCGGAAATCACAATGGTGTTCTCCGCGGCGGCATCCACGGTCACCACCGCGACCCCGGTCTCCACGCCCGGCACCCGGCGCACGTGCGACATGTCCACGCCGGCCTCGGTGCAGGACTCGAGCAGCATGGTGCCATTGGCGTCCCGGCCCACGGCGCCCACCAGGGACACGTCCGCCCCGAGCTTGCCGGCGGCAACGGCCTGGTTGGCGCTCTTGCCGCCGGGGTTCACGGTGAAGCCCGTACCGTGCAGGGTCTCCCCCGGGGCCGGCAGGCGCTCGGTGTAGATGGTCAGGTCCGCGTTCAGCGAGCCGACCACCACGATCTTGCCGGGCTGGTGCTCCGGGGCTTGGGTATCCAACTACTTCTCCTCTGCGTCGACGGGCTTGGGGATCAGCAACGAGGCGGCGAAGGCGGCCACGGTGATGAGCAGGCCGACCACCACCACGGTGACGTAGGAAGCGCGGTCGCCCAGGGACGAGGTTCCCACAAGCACTGCCGGGAGCACAAGGAAGCTCAGCCCGGCGCCCAGGTTGAAGGCCCCGGCGTTCATGCCCGGCAGGAAGCCGGGGTTGCCCTTGGGCGAGAGCACCACGCCCAGGCCGTTGAGCATGATGTTGGCGGTTCCTGCATACATGATGCCCAGCAGCGCGGTGCCGGCAACCATCAGGGGCAGCGAATCCATGCCGAAGAACACGATGACCAGCAGCGCTACCACCGAGCCGAGCATGCCGATGCGCAGCACCAAGGTGTAACCCCAGACCGGGGCCAGGCGTCCGCTGACGGGTCCGAAGATCCAGCCCAGCAGCGCGTACGGGGTCAGGATCAGCAGCGCGGTCTGCGTGGGGCCGACGCCGAAGCCGGGACCGGCTGCCTGCACGTAGGCCGGGACGATGCCGTTGATGACCGCGAAGATGCCGGTCATGGTCAGCACCGTGGTCAGCAGCGGTGCCCAGGTGGCACGCTGGCGCAGGTGCTCGAGCTGCACCATGGGTTCGGCCACGCGCTTCTCGGTGGACCAGAAGCCGTAGAACGCCGCGGCTGACACGGCCAGCAGGACCAGCGACAGGATGACGGTGGCCGGGTCGATGCCCGAGACCAGCTTGGCTGCCTCGTTCAGCGCGGTCAGCAGCGCGCCGACGGCCACGACGATGAAGAACACCCCGAGCCAGTCCATCTTGGTGCCGGCCTGCGGCTTGGACTCGCGGGTCAGCAGGGCCACCGCTGCGGCGGCCAGCACCGCCAGGACGACCATGAACCAGAAGATCGAGCGGAAGCCGTGGTTCTCGGCCAGGTATCCGCCGAGGAAGGAATCGACGCCGGCGACCCCGCCGTTGACGGCGAGGACCAGGCCCATCAGGGTTCCGTAGCGGCGCGGGTTGGGCACGGCACTGCGCAGCATCAGCAGGGCCAGCGGGACCGTGGGCCCGGAGATGCCCTGGATGATGCGCCCGGCGAAGAGCCAGCCGATGTTCGGGGCCAGTGCCGCGACGACGGAGCCGACCGCGGTCAGCAGCATCATGATGACCAGGATGCGCTTGCGGCCCACGACGTCCGAAAGCCGGGGCAGGAACAGGGAGAACAGCGCGGCGGTGGTGAAGAACCAGGTCTGGGACAGGCCGATGGCGGCCTGGTCGGTGCCCAGTTCCTCGCCCATGGTCACCAGCGCGGGGCTGAGCATGGAGGCATTGAGCTGGAACGCCACGCAGGCGGTGAGCAGGGCGGCGGTCAGTGCCACCGCGCCACCGCGGGTGCCGGTGGCTTTCTCGGTCAGGGTGCTCATGCGCTTGCGAGCTCTACGTCGCCGATGCGCACCAGGGCGTCGGTCACGAGGTTCCAGAAGCGCTCGTGGTCAAGGTCCACGGCCACCGAGGTGTGGCAGTCGGCCGGGGCCGGGGCGCGGAAGTCGGCGACCGTCATGCCCAGGGTCAAGGTGCCGGCAAGCTCGATGTCCACGGGCACCTTGCGGGTGGTGACGATGGTCGGGTCGATGACGTACGCGACGGCGCAGGGGTCGTGGACCGGCGGGAAGTCGAAGCCCTGGGCGTCCTTGTAGGTGGCCTTGAAGAAGTCCATGAGTTCGCGCACGAACTTGGCCGGGCCGGTGCCCACTGCCTCGATCCGCGCGACGACCTCGTCGGTGGCAAGCGCCTGGTGGGTCAGGTCGAGCCCGACCATGACGACCGGCCACTTCTCGTTGAAGACGATGTGCGCGGCCTCGGGGTCGATGATGATGTTGAATTCGGCCACGGCGCTCCAGTTGCCGACGTGGTAGCCGCCGCCCATCAACACGACTTCCTTCACGCGCTCCACGATGCGCGGCTCCTTGCGGGCGGCCATGGCGATGTTGGTCAGCCCGCCGGTGGGGACCAAGGTGACGGTGCCCGGCTCGTGGGCCATGATCGTGTCGATGATCAGGTCGACCGCGTGGCGGGGATCCAGCTCGATGGCCGATTCGGGCTGCAGGGGCCCGTCCATGCCGGATTCGCCGTGGATGTCGGGGGCGTTTTCGATGGTGCGCACCAGCGGGCGGTCGCAGCCTGCGGCGAAGGGAACGCCGGTGATGCCCGCGATGGTTCCCACCGACAGGGCGTTCTTGGTGACCTTGGCCAGGGTCTGGTTGCCGACCACGGTGGTGACGGCAAGCAGCTCGATGGCGGGGCTGCCGTGCGCCAGCAGGATGGCAACGGCGTCGTCATGTCCCGGATCGCAGTCCAGGATGATCTTCCGCGGCTCGGTTGTAGCGATGGGTGCACCCATTGTCGTTCTCCACATCTTCGGGGATACTCCTGCCCGCGGTTTTGCGGCCGTGGACAGGAAATGCTGTTTCACCGGAATTCTGGCACCTTTGGCACCCGCGCGTCAAACGCTTAACTACCCGCCGGGAAATACCCTAGTCAAACGCTTGACGCCAATCGGTTCGCGGAGCCCGGTCCTCGACTAAGATAAAAGCCATGCATTCGACCCAAAAGCCGCGGCCCACCCCACCGAGCCGGCGACGGGTCACGGCCGCCATGGTGGCCGAGCGTGCGGGGGTTTCCACCGCGACGGTGTCTCTGGTTGCCAACGGCAAGGCCAGCGGCCGGGTCTCGGCCACCAACGAGGCCAAGGTCCGCGAGGCCATCCGCGCCCTGGGCTACGTGGTGGACGGCATCGGAAGTTCGCTGGCCAGGGGCGTAAGCAACACCGTGATCATGGTGGCACCGGACATCTCCAACCCGTTCTTTGCCACGGTCATTGCCGGGGTGCGCTCCGCGCTGGGTTCCAAGTACCAGTTGCTGCTCTCCGTCACCGACGCCGGCCAGCTGCCCAGCGCCGATGACACCCGCCGGCTGCTGGGCCTGCGCCCGGCCGGCCTGCTGGTCGACGCTCCCGAACTGTCGTTCCTCGAGGAGCTTTCGGCCCCCGGCCCGCTGGTGCTGCTCGACGCACCCGGCTTCGGCCCGGAGGTCCCGGCGGTGAACCTCGATGTCGCCCACGGCGCGCGACTGGTGGCCGGGCACCTGGCCGCGGCCGGCCACCGGAAGGTCGCATACCTCGACGGCACCACCGGCACCGCCACCTTCGAGCTGCGCCGCACCGCTTTCCTTGAAACCGCTGCCGAACTCGGCATGGAAATCCCCGCCGGCGCACTGGCCGCCACCACCATCAACGTGGGGCTGGCCGCCGATGCGTTTGCCGAGGCCTGGCCCCGATGGAAAAAGGCCGGGGTCACCGCGGTCGTCTGCGCCACCGACACCCACGCCTACGGAATCCTGCAGGAGGCGCGCGCCGCGGGGATCTCGATCCCCGGCGAACTCGCCGTGACAGGCTTCGACGACCTGCCCTACTCGAGAACCAGCTCCCCGTCCCTGACCAGCGTGAACCTGCCCGGCGAGCTGCTGGGCCGGAGGGCCGCCGAGCAGCTGCTGCGGCTGATTGACGGCGAGGAACTTCAAACGCAACAGGTCACCCTCGAGAGCACGCTCATGGTGCGCGGCTCCACGCTCGGGACCTGACCCGGGACTTCAGGAAGCGGGCACCGCACGCAAGCGGACCCTGGTGCCCGCGGCCAGGTCGTGCGGACCGCGCCCCGTGGCCAGCACCATCACGATGTAAACGATGGCAGCTGCCGTCGCCGTATGCATCCCCACAAAGATCCAAGCCCGGGGAGTGGCCTCGTTGCCGTCTCGGTAGACGACACCCATCAACTGCCAGATGAAGAAGTGGGCCGTTTCCCACGGCAGGAGCTTCACGATGGTGCGCAGCAGGATCTTCGTCGGCTTAGGCACCGAGCCGTCAAGGCCGGTGACCTCCAGTCCCATCCGGCGCTTGCCCCAGGTGCTGCGGTGCGGGCCGGACTCGGTCTTGTAGAGGTAGATGCCGACCACGAAGGTCAGCAGCAGAAAATACAGGATCTCGCTGCCGATCGGACCGAACTTGCCCAGCGTGTCGGGCAGCTCGCCGCGGGKCAGGAAGATGATCGCGGTGACCAGGCCCAGGACGATCATCCAGGCCAGGATGACCAGGTAGTCCAGTCCCAGGGCGGCCAAGCGCCGCGTCCGCTCGCTCATCCGCCCAGCCTAACGCGCGCGGACCTGCGTGCCAACGGCCATCCGGGAAAAATTGCTATATCCTCGGTGACCATGAAGCCATCACCGATTCTCACCGGTCTCAGTGCCTTTCCGCTGACCCCGCTCGCCCATGACGGCATTGACGAGCCCTCCTTCGAGCGTCTCGTCGCACGGGTCGCAGCCGCGGGCGTTGATTCCATCTGTGTCCTCGGTTCCACCGGCAGCTATGCCTACCTGGACCGGGCCGAACGCGCCCGCGCCGTGGAACTGGCCGTGGCCGGCGCCGGAAGCATCCCGGTGCTCGCCGGTGTGGGTGCCCTGCGCACGCGGGATGTCCTGCGCCACGTCGAAGATGCCCAGGATCGCGGCGCATCCGCCGTCCTGCTGGCCCCGATGAGCTACCAGCCCCTGACCGATGACGAGGTCTTCGGCCTGTACGAGGATGTCTCGGCGAACCTCTCGGTTCCGCTGGTCGTTTATGACAACCCGACGACCACGCGCGTGGTCTTCAGCGACGAGCTTCACGCGCGGATTGCGCAGCTGCCCGGCGTTGCATCGATCAAGATTCCGCCGGTGCCGGCCAACCCGGCCGAAGCGGTGCAACGTGTCTCCTCGCTCCGGGCCCTGGTTCCCGGGAATGTCACCATCGGTGTCAGCGGCGACGGTGCCGCCGCAGCCGGTCTTCTTGCCGGTTGCGATGCCTGGTACAGCGTCATTGCCGGGATCCTACCCGAGCAGTGCCTGGCGATCACCCGTGCGGCAACTGCCGGCAACGCGGATTTCGCGCGTTCCCTTTCACTGGAATTGGAACCCTTGTGGCAGCTCATGGCCCGGTTTGGAAGCTACCGGGTCGCCTCTGCCGTGGCCGAGGACCTCTGCCTGGTTTCCGCGGGCAACCTGCCCGCTCCCGTCCGGGGATTGGATGGCAACGGGCGGGCTGCAGTGGCAAGGGCCTTGGCAGAAATGAAGATCCTCGGGTAGGCCACCAGGAAAACCCCGTCCTGGCCCGGCTTGACTCTGGTTCCCTGCCACAATGACAGATACAACAACTATGATCCGGCAACCGTTCCGGGAGGCTCCGGGAAAGAGCGGAATGTGATGACCGGGGAATCCGGAACTGCACCAACCAACGGCCTGCTGGCCGGCAAGAAGGTGTTCCGGCTTCTGGTGGCAGCACCGGCGTGGACCCTAGCCGCGGTCACCGCCCTCCACCTGTTTCTGTTCGGCTCGATGCCGCAGTACATTGCCAGGCATGCGGGACCCGACGGCATCGGGTACAGCTCGACCACGCTCGTCCTGGCGATCATCGCAGCGGTTTCCGCCGGTGCGTTCGCGATCGGCGGGGCCACGGCCYACGGTTTCTTGAAAGCCGGTCACTGGTACCAGACCGAAAAAATGATTGCCGTCGGCATCGTGTCCCTCGGATACGGGGTCGCCGGCATCGCACTGGCAACGATGCTGGCTACTGTTCGCCTCGCCGCTGAGGAAGTTGCCGGGGATGCGATCGGTGTTTCCATGGTGGCGTTCGTGCTGGCCTTCATCGCCGCGGCTTGGACGTATACGCTCGCACTTCCTCCGGGAGAGCTGGAGCAACTCGGCACCGACTGAGCTGCGGACAACAAGATGCACAAGGCCTGGCCATGAACGTGGTCGTTCGGATCTTCGTTGAGATCCATCGGGGGGGGTATTCCATGCGGTGGGGGACGCCTGCGAATCGGGAGTCCCATCCAACAGATCACTGAGATCGTCCTGGCCCCGGAAGGTGCGTACCTGCGGCCCTGATGGTGCGTATAAGTACAGCGCTGCGGCTCATCGCGGTAGCGCGGACTGCCTCGGGAAAAGATGCCGGCCCTTGGCTAGGCCCTGCCGAGAGCCCGGAAAAGCGCATGGACGGCGGTATAGTCAGCCAATGCGCGGCGTCGGCCATGTCTCCGGCCGAGCCGGTCGCGCCGGATGCCCCGAGTGCAGTCCAGTCTCCTCATAGATCCGGCGATGCCGCGGCGGTTCATTCATGCCAAGGATGCCGCGATGCGGACCGCCACCACGAATCGACCAGGTTGGCGCTCGCTTGGGCAGGATGGCATGGTGGAGTCATATCGTCCAACGAGATGGTCTAGTGAGCCTTGTGACATGGGCTTCCACTCTCGGACAATTTCCGTTGTTTCCGTCAAAGGCAATCAAGATTCTCAAGCTCGGGCTCCGGGTGAGGYTCTCAGAGAAACATTCGKGATCGCCGAGAAGAAACCAGTTCTCGAACCACTGCTTCGACGGATGAAGTAGTCGTTTGGTTCCGCGCTCATCACCTGATCCTTGAATTGAACCGTTGCTGCAGCTGGCGATTCGGGATTGCCGCGATCGCGTTTTCCCAATTCTGCTTCGCACTCACTCTGCTTGCTTGACGCGGCTATGGTTCTACAACTTTCACTGCTTCTGCCACATTGGACAATTCGGCTTCCCCGGTTTCTTCTCTGTTCAGTCGTCCCCCGGTGTCTCGGCTGTCAGACTAACAACCTGCTTGCGCACTGCTTGGGCAACGGCCTTCATCCTCGCTGTCGGGCGTTGGGTGCGCAAACGAGCGATCACTGTCTGCAGTTCAGGTACCCGTTCCTTGATAGCCACGGGCGCAACCTTCCCGCCGTCATAGGTGAAATCGTGCTGGGGCCGCTGATGCAGGATCGAATACCCATGCCCGTTGGCGACAAAGGTACGCACCGTCTCATAACTTCCAGACTGAAAACGCACGTTAGGTTCCAGGCCAGCCTCCGAAAGGATCGAGAGCATAAGTTCCCTGGTATGGGGAAGATCCAGCAACACGAACGGCTCATCACGCATCTCCGCCAGCGCCACTTCCTCGCGCTGGGCAAACCGATGGTTCGGGGGCAACGCCAAATAGGGGCGTGCGCTATGCACCGCGGTGGCGGCGACCTCGTCGGGAAGCCCGAGATCGTAGCACAACGCCAAATCCACCTGTCCGCTGAGAAGAGCGGCCGAGCATCCCGCCGCATCGGCTTCCACCACTTCCAGCTCCAGCTCCGGGTGGTCAGCCCGCAACCGACTTAACACTCCCGGAAGTAGAAACGGGGCCAAGGTGCTGAAACATGCCAGCCGCATCCGTCCAGCTATGCTCGTCTGTTCCCCGCGAGCCTGGTCTACAGTTTCCTCGACATGGGCAAGAACCGCATTTGCGCCCCGCAGAAAAGATTCGCCAGCAGGTGTCAGCATCAGGCCCTTGGAGCGCTGGCGGATAAAGAACTGCGAGCCAATCTGACGTTCGAGCTGGGCGACTGCACTGGAAACTGCCGACTGTGCAACGTTCAATCGCTCGGCAGCACCGGTCATCGACAACCGTGCCGCGGCCTCACTGAAATACCGCAATTGGGTTAAGGTGACATCCATTCAACGAGCCTAGTCCACTACATCTGTTTATCAGATGATTCATCTCAGAAAAAACTGTTGGACAGATTTGGTTGCCCATTAGATGCTGTAGTCAGACGCCGCACTGAATCTGACAGCGGCAAATCCGTGGCCCCGCGATGAGGAACCCATGCCCACCACTTTTGCATCCGAGCTGACCTCATTTGGCAACGGCGTCTGCCCTGCGGCCACCGGGGCCAGACCCGCCTCAACAGCAGGCCCCTCAGAATGCACCCCGATACAAAGCGGAGACACCGCATTCGCCCGCCAGGTTTCCTCACCCAGTCTGAGTCCGGTTGGAGCTTTTGAGCCGGCCAGGAATGCCCAACAGAGCAATCAGATTCGTTTCCGCTATTGACCGACCTTTCCTCCCTATCCAATCCCTGTCATAAGTAAGGAAGACCAAATGAAGCACACCCGCATTCGTACCTTCAACACCAAGGAAACCTACCCGGAGCAGAACCTGGACAACGATCTCTGCCAGGCAGTCGTTGCCGGCGGGGTCGTATACCTGCGCGGACAGATCGGACAGGATTTGGATACTCGCGAATCGGTAGGCATCGGCGATGTGGAGGCACAAACCGAAAAGGCCATGGCCAACATTAAAATGTTGCTGGAAGAGGCTGGAGGCACATTGGAGGACATCGTCAAGGTGACCGTCTACCTTGTCGACCCGCGCTACCGCGAGACCGTGTACCGGACGATGGGTCGCTGGCTCAAGGGTGTCTTCCCCGTCTCAACAGGCCTGGTCGTCTCCGCGCTGGCCCGCCCCGAATGGCTCGTGGAAATCGATGCCACTGCTGTCCTTTCAGGAGAGTAGAAATGACCTTCAGCATCGCAGGCACCGATGGCAACGGTCGATTCGGCTTGGCAGTCTCGTCTTCGTCTCCCGCCGTGGCGGCCAGGTGTATCCACCTGCGCGACGGCGTCGGTGCCGTCAGCTCACAGAACATCACCGATCCACGGCTCGGTTCAGCTTTACTCGATCGCCTCGAAGCAGGAGACACCGCCCAGCAGGCCTTGGACGGGGTTGTTGGCTCGGCCGAAAACATCGACTTCCGGCAGCTCGTCGTGTTGGATTCCCGGAGCGGTTCCGCCGTCTACAGCGGTTCGCGGACTCTGGGGGTCTTTGGTCAGGGCAGTGGCCCTTCCTGCGTTGGAGCAGGCAACATGCTGGCCGACCCCGGCGTCTTGCAGGCTGCATGCGACGCATTCGATACCACTGACGGCGAACTCGAGCAGCGGCTGCTCGCGGGGCTGAAGGGGGCAATTGCAGCTGGAGGTGAGGCGGGACCGGTACATTCGGCCGGCCTATCGGTGGTATCCGGGCATGGCTGGCGCGACACCGACCTGCGCATCGACTGGCACGAGGACCCAATCACCGAGCTCGGCAAGCTGCTTGAGATCTGGTTGCCGCAGCGGGACGCCTACGTGACCCGAGGACTCGACCCGCAGGCCTCAGAGGGATATGGAGTACCTGGCGATGAACGATAGGTCGACGGCGATTCACGTGCCAGCGCCACCCACCGCAGGGACAATACGTGAGCGGGTCATGGAATCCGTCAGTCTGGAGCACGACGCACTGGTGGCATTCTCCGAGACCATCCACGCCAACCCTGAACTCGGCTGGGAAGAGTACCAGGCCGCCGCTTGGACTGCCGACTTCCTCGAAGCCCGCGGATTCACCGTCGAACGGGAGTATCTCGGGTTCCCTACGGCCATCCGCGCTGTGTTGGGTCGCGGGTCTAGGCGGATCGGCTTGATGGCCGAATACGACGCGCTGCCCGGGCTGGGGCATGCTTGTGGCCACAACATCATCTCCGCGGCCTCCGTCGGAGCGGCATGTGCTTTGGCCGGGTTCGCCGACGAATACGACCTGCGCATCGAGCTATACGGAACCCCCGCCGAAGAAGGTGGGGGAGGAAAAATCGAAATGCTCAAGAAGGGTGCCTTCGTTGGCCTCGACTTGGCGATGATGGTACATCCCAGTCCCGTCGACTCCGCCGTGGCAAACCCCTTCGCCGTCGCCCACCAGCACGTGGAATACCACGGAAAGTCGGCCCACGCCGCCGCATACCCGGATCAAGGGGTCAACGCCAACGACGCCTTCCTCATAGCGCAAATGGCCATCGGCCTACTGCGTCAGCAACTGCCCAAAGAAACGCGGGTCCACGGTGTACAGACCCGTGGAGGGGAAGCCCCCAATGCCATCCCCGAGACCACGCGGGGCCGTTGGTACGTCCGCGCCGAAACCTTGGCCGAGCTGGAACCGCTGAACGAGCGGGTGAACAAGTGCTTCGAGGCAGGGGCTCTGGCCACGGGTTGCAAGCTGGAGATCACCCCCGAGTCCGAGCCCTATTCCGAGTTCCGCACCGATGAGCGCGCCTTGGAGATCTATACGAGCCACGCACGATCACTGGGGCGAACCTTCGATGCGCCACCGGAGCAGGCCACCATGAACCGCGCATCCACCGACATGGGCAACGTCTCCCAGATTGTTCCGGCCATCCACCCTTATATCGGGCTCGGCTGCTTCCCCGCCGCCAACCACCAACCCGAATTTGCCGCACACTGCATCGGGAACGCAGCTAACCAGGCCATCCATGATGGGGCCGCCGCGTTGGCCCTGACCGCGCTGGATTACGTTGGTGTCCCAGACACCGAAAGGAGTATGTGAACAAGACATGTCAGACAAGACATCGATGCTTCTCGAACCGAGCGGAACCGAAGCCGCACCCACTCGTCTGGAACGGGATTCGCTGGGTGAACGGGCAGTACCCTCCAGCGCCTACTGGGGCATAAGCACCCTGCGGGCCGTGGAGAACTTCCCGGTCAGTGGTCGGCCGGTGGGCACCATGCGCTCGCTGATCTGGGCCTTCGGCTCGGTCAAGTGTGCGGCTGCTCGGGCGAACACCGCCCTCGGCCTGCTTGATCCGGTACGTTCGCGGGCCATTGAACAGGCCGCATTGGAAGTCCGTGACGGAAACTTCGACGCCGAATTTCCCGTTGACCGGATTCAAGGCGGCGCAGGCACCAGCACCAACATGAATGTCAACGAGGTCATTGCCAACCGAGCTTTGGAGATCCTCGGGTTCGACAAGGGCGACTACGCTGAACTGGACCCGATCGACCACGTCAACCGGGGCCAAAGCACCAATGACACCTATCCCACCGCAGTGAAGATTTCCTTGCAATCCGCATTACTGGACTATGGTCGGGAACACCAGTTGCTGGTTGATTCTTTCGCGGCAAAATCCCGAGAGTTCGCCGGGATCGTCAAGATTGGTCGAACCCAGCTGCAGGACGCAGTTCCCATGACCCTGGGCCAAGAATTCGGAGCTTTCGCCGAAACCCTTCGCGAAGACCTGGCCCGGATGTCCGAGCTCGGCCCGCACCTGAAGGAAATCAACCTCGGAGCCACTGCAATAGGCACCGGTATCACTGCCCATCCCGAGTACCGCGCACTGGTCACCCGGGAGTTAAACGAACTGACCGGGCTAGACCTTGTTTCCGCCCTCGACTTGGTCGAGGCCACATCAGATACCGGGGTGTTCATGCTGCTCTCAGGGGTACTCAAACGTTCGGCCGTCAAACTCTCGAAGATCTGTAACGACCTGCGGTTGCTCTCCTCGGGCCCGCAAGCAGGCTTCAATGAGATCTTCCTGCCTGCCGTCCAGGCCGGGTCCTCGATCATGCCCGGAAAGGTCAACCCGGTGATCCCAGAGATGGTGAACCAGGTAGCATTCCGCGTCGTCGGTGCCGATGCTACGGTCACCATGGCAGTCGAAGGCGGTCAACTTCAGCTGAACGCCTTCGAACCCGTCATGGCCGACTGCTTGCTCGAATCCATGGAATGGCTAACCTCCGCTTGCCGGATACTCCGAACCAAATGTGTTGATGGCATAGAGGCCAACGAACCGGTGCTGGCCCGACGCATGGCTGAATCGGTCAGCGTCGTTACCGGAATGGCGCCATTCATCGGCTACTCGAATGCAGCCAAACTTGCCAAGGAGTCATTGGCCACCGGACGCGGCATCAGGGACCTTGTGATCGAATACGGCCTCCTCGAGGCGGATCGCCTCGACGACTTGCTCTCGCCATCGGCCTTGGCTGGCGTCCCACACCCGGTTTTGGCGCCGTAGCTGCGGATCAGGACGGAAGACATGAGTCGCCGGGGAGGGGGTTCCGGTGACATCCCGCAAGGGACCCAACTGTCGGCTGCGAGCCGACGGATACCGGTGCCTGTCAAAACGTTCAGGGCGTCCCGGGGCACCAGCAACAGAAGCTGCCATATCAACCATTCGGTACGTGTACTGATCAGCTGATCCTACGCACACCCAGGTGCATCTAGAAAACTGATGCAGTTGGTCGAGAACAAATGTTTGAAAGATGACGAAAAACACTGTTTTGTAAAGGTAACCAGATGAACGACGGATCCCACCACAAAGGGCGCTCCAAGCACCCGAATGGTGCATCGTCACATCAATTCAGATTATCTATAACTTGGAGGTTGGAATGTCGAACAATGAGACTGAAGTCTTGATCGTCGGCGCGGGCCAGGCCGGTGTGGCGATGAGTGAGCATCTGACGGCGCGCGGAGTCCCGCACCTCGTATTGGAGCGGAAGCGCATCGCCGAGCAGTGGCGCTCGGGACGATGGGATTCTTTGGTGGCCAATGGGCCGGCCTGGCATGATCGCTTCCCCGGCATGGAAATCGCCAACGTTGACGCCGACGCTTTCGCGCCGAAAGACAACATGGCGGACTACTTCACCGCCTACGCCGAAAAATTCGGGGCACCGATCCGCTGCGGCGTCGAAGTCACTTCCGTCCGCAAGAATGTTGGCAAACCAGGCTTTCAGGTGAAAACGTCCGAGGGCACCGTCAACGCCCGCTACGTCGTGGCCGCGACCGGCCCGTTCCAACGCCCGCTGATTCCAGCGGTCGTCCCGGACAACGAAGGTCTGGTGCAGATTCATTCCAGTTCATACCGAAATCCGCAGCAGTTGCCGGAAGGCGGCGTTATGGTCGTGGGAGCAGGATCTTCGGGCGTGCAGATTGCCGCGGAACTCCGCCGCTCGGGCCGCCAAGTCACACTTTCGGTCGGGCCGCACGACCGCCCGCCACGCCAGTACCGCGGCAAGGACTTCTGCTGGTGGCTCGGAGTCCTGGACAAGTGGTCTGCTTCCGCGCCGCCCAAGGGCGCCGAACATGTCACCATCGCAGTGAGCGGCGCTGAGGGCGGGCACACCGTTGATTTCCGCGCCCTAGCCGCCAGCGGCATTAAGCTCGTAGGCCGCACCGATTCATACGAGAACGGAACTATGGGGTTCGCCCCGGATCTGGCGCGGAACATTGCCAACGGCGACGCAAACTATTTGTCGGTACTTGATGAAGCCGACGCCTACATCACCCGCAACGGCCTGGAATTCCCTGAAGAACCAGAAGCCCGCGTTCTGGGCGATGATCCATTCGACGTCACGAACCCAATCTTTGAACTCGACCTCGCTGCCGCTGGAGTCACATCGATCGTCTGGGCGACCGGTTTTGCTGTTGACTACAGCTGGCTACCGGATGATGCCGTCGATGACAACGGAAGGCCCAAGCACCAGCGGGGCGTTTCCCCGGAGAGTGGCATCTACTTCTTGGGCTTGCCGTGGCAGACACACCGAGGATCTAGTTTCATCTGGGGGGTATGGCACGATGCCAAATACCTGGCGGAACAAATCATGATTCAGCGCAGCTACCTTGACCATATGGCCGATGCGCCACTGGTCCCGGGCCTGACGGCGTCCGAACTATCCATCAGGTCCTTCGAAGAAATCTCTGCGGTTCCCCAGGTGGTTTGAACGCCTAGGAGCCCACCAACGCCACTACAGCGACAAAATGACCAAAGCCCTATGCCCTTTGTCGCCATCTCCCACCCAGGGAGGGGATCCCCAAGGGGTGTAGGGCTTCCATCACCTTGGAATCCGGGCCACGTTTCGGTACGGCATGGCCCTCGACCGATAGTGGACAGCGGTGTCTGCATGAACGTGGATGCACCTCAACTGCTTCATCAGCTGTCCACGCCAAATTTATTTTCGGCACTCGGCGCCCTTCCCGGCGCTGCTGGCCTACCCTACGAAAACTAACCGGGCGAATCGCAATATACCCCCACGCCCCTCAGCTGATGCAACCTGCGGGAACTGTCACTGCTTGCTTGAATCCTAGAAGCGGATTGCCCTTGTCCGCCAGACGCCTCTTGCCATGCGCACGGAGGGCCCCGAGTCCGACGATCCGTCGAAGACCCGCCGCAAAGGTGAACCAATTAGGATCATCACGGAAACCCTCACCTCATCGACTCCCCTAAAGCGGCCACACCGGCCCAGGCGTCGGCCTCAAACGTGGTCGCGTCCTCGGGAATCGGTCACCTCCTTGGACTCCGCCCAGTCTGAAAAATGAATTGCCACGCGATTTACTGTGGCTGCCACCGGCACCTCGCAAATTACATCTGAGCCCGAAATTTGGCATCTGTAAATTAGATACAGGTTAGAAGAAACAACTATTAGACACATGTGAGTGGCATCACCATACTTGGTTCATCCCCTTGTTTACTTCACACGAAGGAGCCTCCGTGAGTATTCCAGCTTCCCCCGAGATCGAGCAGAAGAGCCTGCGCAAGTCCGTGGCCGCCGGTTCCATCGGTGTACTTGTCCACTGGTTCGACTGGGCGATCTATGCCTATATGGCTTCCACAATCGCCCATGTCTTTTTCCCCCAGCAGGACAAGACAGCAGGCCTGCTGGCAGTCTTTGCCGTCTTTGCCGTCTCGTTCGGGGTCCGTCCCTTGGGAGCGCTGCTCTTCGGATACATCGGCGACAAGTTTGGCCGTAAGCGGACACTATCCATGGTCATTATCTCCATGTCCGTGGCCACCCTCGTGGTGGGACTACTACCGAGCTATAACTCGATCGGCCTTTGGGCCCCGGGTCTCCTGATTGCGGCCCGCATGGTTCAAGGGTTAGCCGCAGGCGGAGAATTTGGCAGCGCAGCAGCGTTCCTAGCAGAAGCATCACCGACCAAACATCGAGGTTTCGGCGTCAGCTGGCTCGAAGTTGGCAGCCTACTGGGCTTCCTCGGCGCTTCACTGGTGGTCCTGCTAATGAACAAGGTTCTAGGGCCGGAAGCCGTACAAGACTGGGGTTGGCGTATTCCGTTCATTTTGACCGCTCCCTTAGGCATCATCGGCTTCTACATCCGGGCAAAGGTTGAAGACACTCCGGAGTTCAAAGCCTTGGAAAAGTTGGAACATGTTGCCCAAAGCCCGCTCAAGGAGGTCTTCACGAACAACTGGAAACAGCTGTTGCAGACCAGCGGCATCGAGATCATGATGAACGTCGCCTTCTATATCGTCCTTGTCTACCTGTTGACATACCAAGAAGAATTTGTTGGTATGAGCGTCGAGTCGGCCGCACTGCTCTCAACTGTTGCTTCCATTACTGCGTTGGTCCTCGTACCTCTTTTCGGTGCCTGGTCCGACCGCATCGGACGCAAACCGCTGATGGTTAGTTCCGCGGTTCTGATGATCGTTTGCTCCTACCCACTCTTCGCCATCATGCAGTTGGAGACCCCGTGGGCTGGCACGGTGAGCACTATCGGATTGGGTGTAATCCTGGCCATCGTCCTGGGCGTCCACGCTGTCACCGTTGCAGAGATCTTCCCCACCCGAACCCGTCAATCCGGACTGTCAATCGCTTACAGCGTCACCGCCGCCATCTTCGTTGGAACTGTCCCCCTCGTCCTGACCTGGATCATTTCAGAAACCGGAAATATCATGGCCCCGGCCTTCTACATGATCGCCATTGGCATTCTCGGCCTTGCGACCCTAATGACCATGAAGGAAACCAAGGGCATCGATTTGCTGTCGATGGACCGTGAAGACGCGTTGAAGCGCGGTTTCACCATGTCAAATGAATCAGCACAAACCGCCGACCTACTCGCTACACATACGGAAGGTTCCCCCATTTCACCACTCAGGAAACAATAAGCGGCTTATAAGCACAGCAGGCTGAGTTCACTCAGGTCGTGGGGCGCCGTAGATTCTGCGACGGCCATGGCCACGGCCGGCTTCGATCGCTCCATGTTCCCGAACGGCGCCCGCTAGCCGGAGCTTCCACCGGACTCCGCAACGGAACGTGCTGTGTCCCCTGCGAATCCAAGAAATCATGATTGCCCTGAAGATAACCTGTAGGTCAGCTACCCCCCCCGTATGCTCAAGCGGAATGATCCGCATAGGTCGTCTCGGATATCTCCGCAAAGACATGGAAAAGCTTGCCTTCGAAATGCTCCGTGCAGCGTGCCAGCCCCATTTGGCGGCTATCACGTCGCGCGGGGCATTTCATGAGTTAACTTGCAGTCGATGGTAGAGATTGTTGATCGTCCCGTTGGCTCGAGATTATTCGTCACGATTGATAGCAATGTGGGGTTTGCCGAGGTCAGCCTTGTGTTCAAATGAATGGCGACGGCCAGATGACGAAAGCCAAGTTTATGGCAAAAGAACCTGCACCCACCATTGGACTTTATGCGGGGTCATTCTGTCGCGAAAGAGTTGCGCTCTTGGGAGCGATAAATGGTACTTCCACAACTGCCGAATTTGATCTGCGGCGGAGGCTGTATGGGAACCCTCGATGCCCTGAGTGACTGGGAGCGTGCATTCTGGATCGAATGTGGAGAAGCCGCACTGGATCCTCGCCACCGAAATACCCTTGGCTGGGACACATTGCACCTAGATGCCAATTGTGTTGCTAAAAACGACTATTTCTGGGTCTGATTGACCTGACTTTGGTCAGATTGCTCCCTGCGCATCAGTAAATTGTCATTTCACATACCTCCTCCGTTTGTTCTTCGCCGTGGCCACACAAACAATGCGAGTGTTCACGCGATCTGAGAGCAAGGGAAACAGCTCGTTACAAAGTGACGGGCTGTATTTGCGAGAGTAGATATGAACAGGTTCCCTGCAGCTTCTGCCAGGATCTCCAAAACGCATCCTCCCCCGAGTAACTTCCAGCTTGAGGGGCGGACGGTGACCGGATCAGATTCGCTACAGAGCCAGGAATGAACGTGGGCATAAAAAGACCGGCCGAGATTGCCGAGTTGTTCAGAAAATAGAAAAACCTGATCGAACGTCAGGTTTTTGCGTATGACAAGCCACCAGCCACTGCAGCAGGTTTTAGTGGTGTTTCTCCGCGTATTTCAAGATCAGATTTTGCCGAGGATTCGCTGAAAGGACGGCAGCCATATACGACTGTTTACGGCCAACAAACACAGCCACTAACGGCGGTTTTGGTCAGTTTTGGCTATTTCAGGACCATACGGAAGGTCGCGCTTCCGTTGGCGTTGGTTCTCCGCTCCATTGGGCGTTCGCGGGGACGCTGCCCATGAAATAGAGCAATTAGAGCACTACCAGCTTCGACAAGTCACGTAATCTGGGGCCACACCCACTCGCGGGTGTCGACCAGCGGCCGAAATTGAATGCGAAAGGCCCTACCTCCCTTCATGTGAAAGGAAGTAGGGCCTGCGGTGTGGAGCCCCCTGCCGGATTCGAACCGGCGACCCTCGCTTTACAAGAGCGATGCTCTGGCCAACTGAGCTAAGGAGGCGTGCTGCCCGGGTCCGTGTGAACACGACCCAAGTGCAGGAACTAGCGTAACCGACATTCATCGGCAGGATGAAACCGGCAGCGTGAAAGCCGCCGGCCCCGGCTCCATCGGTTGGGTGGTTCACCTGCACACTGCGAACCACCCAACTTCATGCTGGAACTACGTTGCTACTTKTTCGCCTTGATTGCGGCGTCGACGACGGCAACGAAGTCGGGCTCGGCGTTCGGATCCCAGAGCTTGCCCTGGATGAACACGCTCGGGGTGCCGCCAATGGCATCCACGCGGGCGGCCGCATCGGTGAACTTCGCGAACGGGCGGAAGGTGCCTTCATTGATGCAGCTGGCAACATCGGCACCGTTGTCCTTGGCCAGCTGGATCAGCTGCTTGTTCTTCATTTCGCCCTCAGGGTAGTGCGCAAACATTGCCTTGGAGAACGGAAGGTACGAGGCCGGAGCCGCATCCGCCACGCAGGCCAGTGCGTTGGCTCCGCGCGAGGAGAAATTGGTCGGCGATCCCGCATCGAGGAAGGCGACGTTGCGGTACTCCACAGTCACATCGCCTGCGGCAAGCCAGGTGCTGATCTGGTCCGCGTACTGGGTCTCGAAGTCGGCGCAGTGCACGCAGTTGACATCGACATACAGCAGCATGTTGATCGGTTCGCCCTTGGGCGCCGCCTTGTAATCCCGCGGAGTCGGCGTCGCGCCTTGGGCCGGAGCCGTGCCCACCTTGTTGATGTCGACGCTGAGTCCGGAAGTATCGGCAAGGGTCTTGTCGGAGGTTAGCGTAATACCGCCTGCCGCGTTGCCGCCCTTCGGCACCGCGCCGGTGTCGGCAACAGTGCCCGAGTTCTTCTGCAGGACGAGGGCCACGACCAACGCAATCACGGCAAGCACCGCCACTAGGACGCCCAACTTGATGAACAGGGATTTGCGCTTGTCAGCAGCTTCTTGTGCCGCGTGCATTTTCTGTGCCTGCTCGCGCGCGCTTGCGGTCCGCTCGGCCTTGCTCGGCCGCTGGCTATTCGATGCCATAGGTCAAAACGTCCTTTAAGATTGAAATGGTACCCCCCCGACCAAACCAGTTTAGGGTACGGGGGTCGCGTAGCTTAGCGCCGCCGTGTCGCTTACATCACGTAGTTACCCTAAGCTCAAGATCAATCTTGAGTATTAGAACGGAGGGTCAACATGCAAACGGATAAGAAGACCGAATATAAATCCGGTAGCGAGAAACAAAGCTACGACTTCATCGTGGTGGCCAATCGACTTCCAGTGGACCGGGTGGAAGGCGAAGACGGCGAGCTGTCGTGGCGCCGATCCCCCGGAGGCCTGGTAACCGCCATCGCCCCGGTCATGCAGGAATCGGACGGMGCCTGGGTCGGCTGGCACGGAGCCACCGACGAGGAACTCAAGCCATTCGAAAACGACCGGATCCACCTCATCCCCGTCCCGCTGGACGAGGAGGACCTGGAACTCTACTACGAGGGATTCTCGAACTCGACTCTCTGGCCGCTCTATCACGACGTGATCGTGCCGCCAGAATTCCACCGAACCTGGTGGGACAACTACAAAAAGGTCAACAAGCGCTTCGCCGACGCCACGGCAAGGATTGCCGCCCAAGGTGCAACGGTCTGGGTGCAGGACTACCAGCTGCAGCTCGTGCCCAAGCTCCTGCGCGAGGCGCGCCCGGACTTGCGCATCGGCTT
The DNA here is from genome assembly GCF_001863355.1 of Arthrobacter sp. UCD-GKA. Taxonomy (NCBI): domain Bacteria; kingdom Bacillati; phylum Actinomycetota; class Actinomycetes; order Micrococcales; family Micrococcaceae; genus Arthrobacter; species Arthrobacter sp. UCD-GKA. The sequence goes on from NZ_MOLR01000013.1 coordinate 148,273, forward strand.
CTTCAACCACATTCCATTCCCGTCCCCCGGGATCTTCTCCCAGCTTCCCTGGCGCAAGCAGATCCTCGAAGGGCTGGCCGGCGCCGATGTCGTGGGTTTCCAGCGCACCGCCGATGCCAGCAACTTCCTGCGCTGCATGCGCCGCTACACTGACCGCACGGTCAAGGGCTCGCTGGCGATCCCGCCGGCATCGCCCGAAGCCAGTGGCTCCAGCTCCAACATCTGCCGCGCCGAGGCGCACCCGATCTCCATCGACACCCAGCAGGTCGCGGAGCTCGCGCACGATCCGGAGATCATCGCCCGGGCAAAGCAGATCCGCCAGGAACTGGGCAACCCGAAGACCATCCTTCTGGGCGTGGACCGGCTCGATTACACCAAGGGCATCCGCCACCGGCTCAAGGCCTACGGCGAGCTGTTGGCCGACGGGGACATCACGGTCGGCGAGGCTTGCCTCGTGCAGGTTGCCAGCCCCAGCCGCGAGAATGTCGAGCGCTACCAACAGCTCAAGGACCAGGTCGAGCTCATGGTCGGCAACCTCAACGGCGAGCACGACACCATGGAGCACACGGCCATCCGCTACCTGCACCATTCGTACCCGATGCGCGAAATGATTGCCCTGTACCTGGCCGCCGACATCATGCTCGTGACCTCGCTGCGCGACGGCATGAACCTGGTGGCCAAGGAGTTCGTGGCGGCCCACACCGATGACACCGGCATGCTGGTGCTCTCCGAATTCACCGGTGCAGCGGACCAACTGACCCAGTCCGTGTTGGTGAACCCGCACGACATCGACGGCATGAAGTCCGGGATCATGCGCGCCCTGCTGATGGATCCGCAGGACTCGGCGCGTCGGATGCGCCGCATGCGCCGGCACCTGCGCGACCACGACGTGGCCCGCTGGTCCCAGACGTTCCTCTCCTCGCTGGCCTCCCCGCTGCCGGTGGACACGCTGGTCTAGGCTTGAAGATGTCTTGGCGCGGGTGCACATCGGGAATTATCCCCGTAGCACCCGCGCATTGCATTTGCACCCATTGCCATGGGCCAAGCCGGGAAACCTGCCCCGGCCCGGGCGTTCGTTCCATGCCCGCTTCAACTGCCTGAAAGGATCAGCTGGTTAACTATGGGTCCCATCACTCCCGATCTCGCCGATGCCATCGAATCCCTGGTCGACACCCCGATCCTGCTCGTTGCCCTGGACTTCGACGGCACCTTGGCGCCCTTGGTCGACCGTCCCGAGGACGCGCGTCCGTTGCCTGCCGCCTCCGAGGCCCTGGCCAAGCTGGCCGCCCTGGAGAACACCGTCACCGCGCTGATCTCCGGCCGCGACCTGGCCTCGCTGCGCGCCGTGGGCAGACCGCCCGAGCAAACCTTGTTGGTTGGCAGCCACGGCACCGAACGCTGGGCACCGGAAATCTTCGGCGCCGAGGACGAACACATTGATCTCAGCGGCTCGCAAACCGCCGCCTTGGCCAAGGCCACCGGGATACTGGAAGCCATCAGCGCAGCCAATCCGGGCACCACCCTTGAATACAAGCCCGCCTCGATCGTCTTGCACGTGCGGCAGGCCGCACCCGAGGTTGCCACCGCGGCGCTGCGCGCCGCCCAAGAGCAACTGGACGGAATCGAGAACCTGCAGGCCCTGGACGGCAAGGCCGTGCTGGAAGCCAGTGTGCTGGTGGGCACCAAGGGCGACGGCCTGAACTGGCTGCGCGAGGTCGCCGACGCCTCCACCGTGTTCTTTGCCGGAGACGATGTCACGGACGAGGACGCCTTTGCCGCGTTGCGCCCCGGGGATATCGGGGTAAAAATCGGGTCCGGGAAATCCAGGGCACAATTCCGACTTAATGGGCCCGGGGAATTGCCTGCCCTTTTGGAATCCATCCTTGATATGAGAAGCTTGTGATTCCATTCACTACGGATCGTCGGGCACGTACCTGCCCGTGAAAGGATTGCTGCCCCATGGCATCTGTAACTTTTGACCAAGCCACCCGAACCTACCCGGGTGCCACCAAGCCCAGCGTTGACAAGATTTCCCTGGAGATCGCCGATGGCGAATTCCTGGTTCTTGTCGGACCCTCCGGCTGCGGAAAGTCCACCACCCTGCGCATGCTCGCCGGCCTTGAAGACATCAACTCCGGACGCATCCTCATCGGCGACCGCGATGTCACCAACGTTCCGCCCAAGGACCGAGACATCGCCATGGTCTTCCAGAACTATGCGCTCTACCCGCACATGACCGTGGGCGACAACATGGGCTTTGCCCTGAAGATCGCGGGCATCGACAAGGAGGAGCGCGCACGCCGCGTGCAGGAAGCGGCAAAGCTTCTTGACCTCGAGGACTACCTGGACCGCAAGCCGAAGGCTCTTTCCGGCGGCCAGCGCCAGCGTGTTGCCATGGGCCGGGCCATCGTGCGCAGCCCGCAGGTCTTCCTCATGGATGAGCCGCTGTCGAACCTCGATGCCAAGCTCCGTGTGCAGACCCGCACGCAGATCGCGTCGCTGACCCGCCGTCTGGGCGTCACCACGGTATACGTGACCCACGACCAGGTCGAGGCACTGACCATGGGCGACCGCGTCGCAGTCCTCAAGGACGGCCTGCTGCAGCAGGTCGGCACCCCGCGCGAACTCTATGACACTCCGCAGAACGTCTTCGTCGCCGGCTTCATCGGTTCCCCTGCCATGAACCTGTTGGAGCTTCCGGTGGCCGACGGCGGTGTCGCCTTCGGCGGCACCATCTACCCGGTCGCTTCGGCAACGTTGCAGGCCGCAACCGGCAACTCGGTGACCTTGGGCGTGCGTCCCGAGGATCTGGACCAGGTCGGTGCGGACGAAGGCCTCTCGGTCGAGGTCGACGTCGTCGAGGAACTCGGCGCCGACGCCTACGTCTACGGACACACCTTTGTGGGCGGCACCGAATACCAGATGGTCGTGCGCGTCGACGGCCGCAAGCCCCCGTTCAAGGGCGAAACCATCCACGTGCTGCCGAAGGTCGGACACGTCCACCTCTTCGACACCGCCTCCGGCGAACGCCTGGCCGAGCCGGCCAGCAGCGGGGCTCACGCACAGGTGGCCAGCGAGGCCTAGACCTCCCTGCCTGTCGTCGTGGTTTTTCACGACGACGGCCAATGGCGGCCGTATTCAGCCCAGCGCTGGGTACGGCCGCCTTTGCATCTCCATCATTTCCCCCCTCCCCACCGCAGCAAGAAACGGCATCCACGCCATGATCCGCCACACCGCCAATTGGCACGACGAACCCACCAACCATGCCCAGTCCGGCAAGCTGCCGCGCGGGAATTCCTCGACCCCGGCTGTGTCCGGCTCGCTGTCGATCACCGCGGCCACTGCCGACCCCGGCCTGCTGGATTTGCCGTGGCAGCTCCCGCTGGAGGACTGGCCGGCCGACACCCTGGCCCCGCTGCCGCGCGGAATCTCCCGGCATGTGGTGCGCTTCGCCATGATGGGCGGAGCGGTCATCGCCATCAAGGAAACCGGCGAACACGTGGCCCGGCACGAGTACCACATGCTGCGCAAGCTGCGCCGGTTGGCCGCCCCCTGCGTGGAACCGGTCGCGGTGATCACCGGGCGCAAGGACGCCGGGGGCAACGACCTGGACCCGGTGCTGGTCACCCGGCACCTGAAATACTCCCTGCCCTACCGTGCCCTGTTCTCGCAGAAGCTGCGCCGCGACACCCTCACCCGGCTCATCGATGCCCAGGCGCTGTTGCTGGTCCGGTTGCACCTGATCGGTTTCTACTGGGGCGACGTGTCCCTGTCCAACACCCTCTTCCGCCGCGATGCCGGTTCCTTCGCCGCATACCTGGTGGACGCCGAGACCGGCGAGCTGTATCCGGAGCTGTCCTCGGGGCAGCGCGAGTACGACCTGGAGATTGCCCGGGTCAACATTGCCGGTGAGCTCATGGATCTCATGGAGGCCGGGCTGATCGAGGACACCGTGGATCCGGTGGCCACCAGCGAGGACATCCTGCATTCCTACCGCGGGCTCTGGGCCGAGCTGAACGACAAGGAATCCTTCGACCTGTCCGAACGCTGGAGGGTCGACGAGCGCATCCGCCGGCTCAACGAACTGGGCTTCGACGTGGAGGAGATCAGCCTCAAGACCTCCCCCGACGGCGGCCAGCTGGTCATCCAGCCCAAGGTCGTCGACGCCGGGCACCACGCCCGCCGCCTCTTGCGGCTCACCGGGCTTGACGTGGAGGAGGGCCAGGCCCGCCGGCTGCTCAACGACATGGACGCCTACCGGGCCAAGAAGCACCCGGACCTTGATGAAGAGCTCACTGCGGCCCATTGGGTCACCGATGTCTTTGACCGGATCACCGGGGCGATCCCCCGCGAGTTCCACGGCAAGCTGGAACCGGCGCAGATCGTGCACGAGGTCCTCGAGCACCGCTGGTACATTTCCGAGGCCCGCGGTTCCAACGTTCCGATGGAGGAGGCTGTCGCATCCTACGTGGAGGCGGTGCTGCGCCACCGCCGTGACGAGGCCCGGCTGGTGTTGGGCCCGGACGAGCAGTCGCCGCGAGCGTAGCCGGGCCGGAACCGTGAGGCTGGTTTACCCGCTGTCCGAAGATCAAAATATAGGTGATCGTTCGACCAGGAGCTTTGTCGAAAACCTTGTCCTGCCAATGACCGGCTACGGGCCGAAGGCCTGGCAGGGCCTGGGCGGGCCCTTGGACAGGCATTGGGCCAGCTCGGCCCGGATGCCGATCTTGAAGCAATTCGGGCTCGATGGAGACCAAATGCCAGGGGAGGCGCCTAGGTGGACAAGGGGCTGCGCGAAGCGAAACGCCGGTCGTTTCCCCTGCTCGCGGTGGCGGTCCCTGGGCAGCCGCGTTTCAGGCTTCCGGGATGACGGATTCGGCTCGCGCCGGTTGGCTCCACGCACCCGCCTCCTTGGCCAGGTGGAATGAAACCCCTGGACCGCTGGCTTTGACGAGGACCTCCCCGGTTTCATCCACCTTCACTTCCACGGCGTTGCCGAGCGCCAGCAGCGCGTTTCCCGGTTCACCGGACAGATGGACCGCATTGCCCAGGCTGGTTTCCACGACCGGGCCCCGGACCACCACGCAGAGCACCGAACCTGTGGAATGTTCACGGACCCAGGCCAGCAGGTTCCCTTCCGCGGCGATCCAGCGCAGCGAACCGTCAATCAGTGCGCGGTTCCCGGCGCGCAGCGCCGCCAGGTCGGCATAGAGCCGGCGCAGGTCCTTGCCCCACTTTTCGGGTGCGCCCCAGGGCATGGGGGTGCGCGAGTCCTCGCCGTTGAACCCGAGCAACCCGAACTCGTCCCCGGCAAAGACCAAGGGGATCCCCGGGAAGGCGAACTGCACGCATGCGGCGAGCTCCTGCCCTCCGTCGATCATGTGGCTGGCGGCACGGGCGGTGTCGTGCGTGTCCAGGGCGTTGGCGTTGGCAAGCCGCACCTCCCAGTTGAAACCGGCCGACATTTCCCGATGCGTCGCCACGAAGTCGGCCGCGTCGATGCGCGCCGGACCGGGCTGCGGCAGCCCGAAGAACCATCCGTTCTGCTCCGGCGGCTCTTCCCTGGCCAGCCACTGCCACAGCGGGCGGGTGAAATTGCTGTAGCTCACCACACCCTGCCAACCGTCCCCGGGCACATCGGGGGCGGCGTCTGAGGTCGATTCCGCCAACAGCATGGCACCGGGCTTCACTTCCTCGACGCGTTGGCGCAGCATCCGTGCGACCTCTTGGTTCAGGTCCTCGCTCCCGCGCCGCCCGGTCATGTTGCCCACGTCGATGCGCCAGCCATCGAGGTTGAACGGCGCCTTGAGCCAGCGCACGGCCACCGAGTCCTCGGCCAGGATGAAGCGCTCACGCAGGGCCGCGGAGTTCCAGTTCAGCTTCGGCAACGAGGGCACCCCCAGCCAGGCCTCGTACCCGGTGCGATCCTGGTTGAAGTAGTAGTATTCTCCCGTGGGCGCCGCGGGGTTCCGGTATGCATCGACGAACCAGTGGTGCCCGGCCCCGGTGTGGTTGGTGGTCAGGTCGCCGACCACGCGCAGGCCGCGGGCATGGGCCGCTTCGACCAGCGCGACCAGTGCGCCGTCCCCGCCGAGCAGCGGGTCGACCTCGTCGAACGAGGAAGCGTCGTAGCGGTGGTTGGAGGCCGCGGGGAAGATGGGCGTCAGGTAGAGGATGGTGGCACCCAGGTCGCCCAGGTGCCCGAGGTGCGCCTGGATTCCGGGAAGGTCCCCGCCGTAGAACTGGCGGCCGGCCGCTTCCCCGGTGCCCTGGACCGGGGTGTCCCAGTCGCAGGACACCATCCATCCGGCCCGGGGCTTGACGGTTCCCGAGTTCGCGAACCTGTCGGGGAACACCTGGTACATGACCGATTCCTTGATCCAGTCCGGGGTGGGGGAACCGGCGTGGATCCGGAAGTCGAAGGCATCGGGGACGTCGCGCCGATGCAGGCCGGCGGCGTTGAACCACCGGTAGTCCGCCTTCCCCGCTTCGCCCGAGTACCGGAGGTACCAGCGGTAGCGCTGCACCGGGTTCACCAGCGGCAGCGGGGCCTCGAAGAAGCTGTGGGTGCCATCTCCGGTGGCCAGGCCGGCCGGTTCCAGGTGCGGTTCGCCGTCCCGCAGGCTGCGCAGCCACACGGCCGCCGGCGCCCCGGCACCCGCCGGAACCCGGAGCCGCACCCGCAGCACCTCGCCCAGCCGCGGCTCCGCGGGGCCCGACACGTATGCGGGTGACCCGTCGTGGTGCGGCTGCAGGGCCAGGTCCGCATCGATCCCGCTCATCCGTTCGCCGGGCATCGTGCCCTTAGCCCTTCACGCCCCCGGCGGTCAGGCCGGAGGTGATGTAGCGCTGCAGGAACAGGAACAGTGTCATGACCGGGACCGCGGCAATCACGGCGCCGGCGGCGAACACGCCCCAGTTCTCGCTGCGCTGCTGGGCCACGTAGGAGTACAGTCCCACGGCCAGGGTCTGCGAGTCGGGGTCGGTGAGCACCACGGAGGCGATCACGAACTCGGAGGATATCCCGATGAAGGCCAGCAGGCCCACGACGGCGAGGATCGGGGTGACCAGCGGCATGATGATCCTGAAGAACACCTGCACGTGGCTGGCGCCGTCGATGCGCGCGGCTTCGTCCAGCGAGGTCGGCACCGTGTTGAAGAAGCCGTACATCAGGTAGGTGTTCACGCCCAGCGCCCCGCCCAGGTACACCATGATCAGCCCGAGCTGCGAGCCCAGGCCCAGGGCCGGGATGATGTCGCCGATGAAGTTCAGCAACAGGAAGATCGCCACCACGGTGAGCAGCTGCGGGAACATCTGCAGCAGCAACAGCGTCAGCAGCCCGACGCGGCGGCCGGTGAAGCGCATGCGGGAGAACGCGTAGGCGGCCATGGCGCCGAGGAACACCGTGGCGGCGGAGGTGACGGTCCCGATGACCAGGGTGTTGACGAACCAGCGGCCAAAGGGCCGCTCCTGGTTGGCGAAGAGCTCGGTGAAGTTCCCGGTGCCGAACTCGGTGAACAGGCTGCTGGACCCGGCCATGGTTCCGGTGGGGTTCAGTGCCGCAGAAAGCACGTAGAGCAGCGGGAAGACGGAGAAGGCCGTGGCGGCGATGGCGACCAGGTGGCGCCAGCCGGTGGCCTTGAACCATTGGCCGAAGGGGGCCTTGCCTGCCGGCACCGTGCTTGCGGTTGCCTGGGTTGTCAGGGTGCTCATCAGTTCAGGTCCTCCAGGGCCTTGGTCTTTTTGAAACTCAGTGCCGACACCGCGGCGACGATGATGAAGATCAAGATGGCCAGGGCGCTGGCCAGTCCGTAGTCGCGGCCCGTTCCGGTGCCGAAGGCGATCTTGTAGACCATGGTGATCAGGATGTCGGTGGAACCGATGTCGAAGGTCGTGCCGTCGAAGCGCGGGCCGCCGCCGGTAAGCATGAAGATGACGTTGAAGTTGTTGAAGTTGAAGGCGAAGGAGGCGATCAGCAGCGGCGCCAGGGACACCAGCAGCAACGGCAGCTTGATGGCGGTGAAGATCTTCCACGCCCCGGCCCCGTCCATGCGGGCCGCCTCGTCGACGTCCTCGGGCAGCGACTGCAGGGCCCCGGTGCACACCAGGAACATGTACGGGTAGCCCAGCCACAGGTTCACCATGAGCACCGAGACCTTGGAGAGCACCGGATCGGTGAGCCAGGGTATCTGGGCCCCGCCCAGCAGCGCGTTGTTGATGAACCCGAACTCCGGGTTCAGCAGCCCGGACCACACCAGTCCGGAGAGGAAGGCGGGGAAGGCGTAGGGCAGGATCATGAGGATCCGGTAGAGCTTCTTGCCCTTCAGGTCCGCCTTGTTGAAGGTGATGGCCAAAAAGAGCCCGAGGGCGAAGGTGGTGGCCACCGAGAGGATCGCGAACCCGAAGGTCCAGGCGATGACCTTCAGCAGCGGGCCCTGCAGGTTCGGGTCGGTGAACGCGCGCTCGAAGTTTTCCAGCCCCACGTTGACCTTCCACCCGGTGTTGAGCTGCGTGCCGTCGGCGGCCACGAAGGAGCCGCGCCCGTCGTCGGAGTAGACGACGCCGGTGGCCGTGTCGGTGAAGGTGTCGGCGTTCGCGTCGTACTTGAGCTTGGGCGTGTAGACGTAGGAGGTCGACCCGTCCGCAGTCTTCAGCGATCCGTCCTCGGGGTTGGCGCTGAGCGGCACGCTCAGCGAGGTGATCTCCGCCTGGTGCTGCAGCAGCGTGGCAAAGTCCAGGGTGCCGTAGCCTTCCACCCCGGTGGCCGCCCCGGTGGGGCCCGTGGTGGAGGGTGTGACTGTATGCAGCGGTTCCGCGGCGCCGCCGAGTTTCGCCTCGCCTTCCGGGGTGGTGACCAGCAGGAAGAAGCTGCCGTTTTTTTCCAGCACGGAGGTGGGGAATTGCGGGGAGTTCGGGACGCGTTCGGAGGCCGAGAGCTGGATCGAGGCGATCGCGTCGTCCTTGGAGGAGTTGTGCCCGTCGCCGTAGTTGGTGAACGCGATATAGGTGGAGAAGATCATCACGAAGACCTGGAAGACCATCAGGAAGATGACCCCGGGGGCCAGGTACTTCGCCGGGAGCCCGCCGCGGCGCAGGTAGATCCAGTTGATGGCCAGGGTGGTGAGCAGGGAGATGCCGAAGACCAGCCATTCGGCGGAAAGGGCCAGCTGGAAGAGCACGAAGGCAGCCACGGCGTCGGTGACGCCCAGCAGGATGATCTTGGCGAGGATGCCGCCGAGGGAGTCGGGCCCGCGGCCGTGCCGCGACGGTTTCCGCCCTCCCGTCGGTGCCTCGGACACCTTGGGCTTTTCTTCGATTTCTACCATGGTCCGGCTATCTTTCCTGGTGCGCTCGACCGCTCGGGCGGCGATGGTGTGGGAGGTTCCCCCGCCGGGCCCGGTGCGCGGCTGTCGCGCACCGGGCCCGGCGGGAACCGGTGGTGTTGCGTGCGGCTACTTGCTGCCGGCGATCTTCTTTTCGATGTTGGCTGCCATCTTCGTCCAGGCTGCCGCCGGGTCCGCTTCCTTGCCCTTGATGAGGTTCAGCTCGGTGCCGCCCCAGTCGGCCCAGACGGCGTCCATGGCCGGAACCGCCGGCATCGGCACGCCGTTGGCGCCGATCTCGCCGAAGGCCTTGACGACCGGGTCGCTGGAGGCCTTCTCGAAGGAGGCGGTCAGCGCCGGCGGGCGTCCGCCGACCTTGAACAGTTCGTCCTGGGCCTCGGGCTGGCTGAGGTAGTTGACCACGAACTCGTTGGCGGCCAGGGCGTTGGTGGACTTGGCGGAGATGAAGAAGCCGTTCACGCCGATGAAGGGCTGGGCGGGCTTGTCCCCGGCGGTGGGCAGCGGGTCGACGGCGAACTTGATGCCCTTGGCGGCGATGTCCGGGACGTTCCACGGGCCGGTGAGGAAGTACGGGGATTCCCCGGCCAGGAACTTCTCCTTGGCGATGTCGCCGGTGATGTTGGAGTTCAGGACCTTGGAGCCCTTGTCGCCCAGGTCGGAGAGCAGCTGTGCGAACTCCTTTCCGCCCTCGTTGCCCAGGGTCAGCTGGCTGGCGTCGTAGCTGCCGTCGGCGTTTTGCGCAAAGACCGGGGCCCCCATGGAGGTCTGCAGCGGGTAGAGGTGGTACGGGTCGGCCTGCTTGGGATCGAGCCCGACCAGGAACGGGAACTTGGCGTCCCCGGCGGCCACGGCCTTCTTGCCCTCGGCGAGGACCTCGTCCAACGTGGTCTTGGCCTCGGGGGCGAGCTTGGTGTTGCGGATCAGGGCAACGTTCTCGATGGAGTACGGTACCGCGTAGGTCTGGCCGTCGTAGGTCACGGCCTTGATGGAGCTCTCGGCGAAGTCCTTGGCCTTGTCGCCGAGCTGCACCGGGGCCACGACGCCGTTCTGCACGAGCTTGCCCAGCCAGTCATGCGGGCCAACCAGCACGTCCGGGCCCTTGCCGGTGGGCGCCTGGGTGATGAAATCGTCGCGGACCGCGGCGAAGTCCTTGACGACGAGCTTGACGTCGATGCCCTTCTCCGCCTTGAACTTGGCAACGATGTCCTTCAGGGCCGGCGAGCGTTCGGCATCGACCCACATGGTCAGGCTGGTGCCGGTGGCCGGGGCGCTGGTCGCGGCGGCGGGGGAGGCCGCCGGGCTCGAGCTGGCCGCCGGGGTGCCGGAGCCTCCGCAGGCGGTGAGCGCCAGGGCGGAGAGCGCCCCGACGGCGCCCAGGGTGAAGGTGCGTCGCGTCAGGCGTGCACCGGGGGTCTTGTTTCCCGTCATGATGGTTCCTCTTTCGAGTGTTGGGCGCCCGGTGGAACGTTCGGCGCAGGTGGCGTGAGATTTAGTGTAAACGCTTCCACTCGTGTCGTCCAGATCACAATTCCGGACACCGCCCCGCCCGACCCGCTGGGGCGTCGGTGAACCAGCTTGTTTACTGGGTTTTTTGGCTCGCGGTGCGCAATCGGTAACTTTTCGGCAACGGTCCGATCGTTCCTTGCTTGCCCAGAGGTCGAATGGAAACGCTTCCATTCTTGGCTCCTGAGCCGTTATGCTGGAGCGCATGTCACAGACCGAAGAGCTCCCCGCGATCCCCCAGCCCGCCGCCCCGGCCCGGTTCGAGGAGGCCACCCATGCACCTTCGGGCGGCACGCAGTGGTGGCGCCGCTCGGTCATTTACCAGATCTACCCACGTTCCTTCCGCGACACCACGGGCAACGGGATCGGCGACCTGCGCGGCATCACCACCGAACTGCACCACGTCGCATCCCTGGGCGTGGACGCCGTCTGGCTCTCCCCGTTCTTTGCCTCCCCGCAGAAGGACGCCGGCTACGACGTCTCCGACTACCGCGCCGTCGACCCGCTCTTCGGGACGCTGGAGGACTTCGACGAGCTCATCGCCGAGGCCAACCGGCTCGAGGTCAAGATCCTGGTCGACATCGTGCCCAACCACTGCTCGGACCAACATGCCCTGTTCCGCGAAGCCCTGGCCTCCCCCGCCGGCTCGGCGGCCCGGGACATCTTCATCTTCCGCGACGGACTCGGGGAGGAGGGCCGGTTGCCTCCCAACAACTGGCAGTCCCACTTCGGCGGCTCCGCCTGGACCCGCGTCACCGAACCCGACGGCAGCGAAGGCCAGTACTACCTGCACCTCTTCGATTCCTCCCAGCCCGACTTCAACTGGGACAACCCGGCGGTGGGCGACGAATTCGAATCGGTCCTGCGCTTCTGGCTGGACCGCGGCGCGGGCGGGTTCCGCGTGGACGTCGCCCACGCCCTGGTCAAGGCGGCCGGGTTGCCCGACTGGCATGGCCGGGCCGACGGCGCCGACACCCCCGGCCACCCGTTCGCCGACGCACCGATGTTCGGCCAGCCCGCCGTGCACGAGGTCTTCCGCCGCTGGCGGGCGATCTGCGACCAATACCCCGGCGAGCGCGTGCTGTGCGCCGAGGCCAACGTCCATCCGATCGAGGCCATGGCCGACTGGGTGCGCCCGGATGAGATGCACCAGTCGTTCAACTTCCCCTTCCTGCACACCGACTGGGATGCGGGCGCACTCAAGGCCATCATCACCCGTTCACTGCAGGCCTTCGACGCGGTCGGGGCGCCGAGCACCTGGGTGCTGTCCAACCACGATGTGCCCCGCCATGCGACCCGGCTCGGCGCGCCCACCCCGGCGGTGCGCCCGGGCGACGGCCTGGGCCCGGAGGATATGCAGCCCGATCCGGTGCTCGGATTGGCGCGGGCGCGTGCCGCGACGCTGTTCATGCTGGGGCTGCCCGGGGGTGCATACCTCTACCAGGGCGAGGAACTGGGCCTGGGCGACCACACCGAACTCCCCCACGAATACCGCCAGGACCCCACCTATGCGCGCACCAACGGCGAGCGCCTGGGCCGCGACGGCTGCCGGGTCCCGCTGCCCTGGAACGATTCGACCCGATCGCTGGGCTTCAGCGCCGCCGACACCGGATGGCTGCCGCAGCCCGCGGGCTGGGAATCGCTGACCCGGCAGGCCCAGGAATCCGATCCGGATTCCACGCTGAACCTCTACCGCAAGGCGCTGGCGCTGCGCGGATCCCACGACCTGGGGCTGGGCAACCTAAACTGGCTTGAAGACACCGCCGGCGGGCGGCTGCTGGGCTTCGGGAACTCCGGGGTGCTGGTGCTGCTGAACCTGGGCCCGGTCCCCGTTGTGGTGCCGGCCGGGGAAGTGCTGCTGGCCAGCTCGTCCACGGCGCTCGGGGCTGCGCCGGCCGGCGGCGGCTCCCTGGTGCTGAACCCGGATGCGGCCCTCTGGCTGCGCCCGGGCACCGCCTAGCACCGCGCACTCCGGCCGTCACCCGCTACCCAGGACAAGGAAGCCGAACAACATGGCAAGCATCAAGGACGTCGCACTTCGTGCCGGGGTCTCGGTCGCCACGGTCTCCCGTGCCCTGTCCGGGAAGGGGAAGGTCTCGGCTGCCTCCCGGGAGTCCGTCGCGAAGGCGGCCAAGGAACTGGGCTACGTGCTGTCCTACAACGCCTCCTCGCTGGCCTCGGGGCGCAGCCGCAACATCGGCATCGTGGTGCCCACCATCTCGCGCTGGTACTTCGCCAACGTGCTGCAGGGCGCCACGCAGGAACTCAACGAACGCGGTTACGACCTGACCCTGTACAACACCAGCGGGGAGCAGCGGCACCGCGACGCGGTCTTCCAGGACCTGTTGATGCGCCAGCGCCTGGACGCGGTCATCACCGTGACCCTCAAGCTCACCGCACCGGAGCTGCACCAGCTGCGCGCGGTCGGCAAGCCGCTGGTGGCCCTGGGCGGATTGCTTCCCGAGGTGTCGACCATCCGCGTGGACGACTTCAACATCGCCTCCCTGGCCACCGAGCACCTGGTGTCCCTGGGACACACGGACATCGCCTTCCTGGGCGGCGCCGACGTGTTCAACGTGGACTTCAAGCTTCCCGGCGCGCGCCTGGACGGGTTCGAATACGCCCTGGACCAGGCGGAGATCACCGTGAACCCGCAGTGGCTGCTGGACGCTGACTTCACCACCGCCGGGGCCTACCAAAAGGTCCGCAGCCTGCTGTCCAACCCGCGCGGGCGGCCCACCGCGCTGCTCTGCGCCTCGGACGAGATGGCCTTCGGCGCCCTCATGGCGGCCCGTGACCTGGGATTGTCGCTGCCCGGGGACTTCTCGGTCATCGGGATCGACGGGCACGAGCTGGGGGAACTGTACGGGTTGACCACCATCGCCCAGCACCCCGCCGCACAGGGCGAGGCGGCGGTGGCCCGCATCATGGGGCTGCTCGGCGAGGGCGGCTCCGGCGAGCCGCAGGCCGACGAATTCTTCCCCACCGAGTTCGTGCTGCGCACCTCCACCGCGCCCCCGGCCGGCCGGTAACGCACCGCCGGCGCCCCACCGATTCCACCGCCGAATGGATAGGCTGGAACCATGTCGCTACCCGTGGACGCCGCCAGCGCGTCGGATGCCCAGAACGAAGCCCTTCCTCCCTATGCGCTGCAGCCGGTGCTGCACGAACCATCGGCGGGCGAGCTGTGGTGGCGCCGTGCGGTGATCTACCAGGTCTACCCGCGCTCCTTCAAGGACTCCACCGGGTCCGGCATGGGCGACCTGGCCGGGATCACCGCCGAGCTGCCCAAGATCGCCACCCTGGGCGTGGACGCCATCTGGCTCTCCCCCTTCTTCCCCTCCCCGCAAAGGGACGCCGGCTACGACGTGTCCGACTACCGGGGAGTCGACCCGCTCTTCGGCACCATGGAGGATGCCAAGACCCTGATCAGTGCCGCCAAGTCCTTCGGCATCCGCATCATCATCGACATCGTCCCCAACCACTGTTCCAACGAGCACGCCTTGTTCGCCGCGGCCCTGGCCGCCGGTCCCGGCTCCCCGGAGCGGGCCATGTTCCACTTTGCCGACGGGCGCGGCGAGGGAGGGAACACCCCGCCGAACAACTGGTCTTCGCTCTTCGGCGGCTCCGGCTGGAAGCGGGTCACCGAGGCCGACGGCACGCCGGGCCAGTACTACTTCCACCTCTTCGACGCGACCCAGCCCGACTTCAACTGGCGCAACCCCGCGGTGCAGGAAGAGTTCGAGCAAACCCTGCGCTTCTGGCTGGACGCCGGGGCAGGGGGTTTCCGGATCGACGTCGCCCACGCGATGTTCAAGAAGGACGGGCTGCCCGACTGGGGCGGGGCCCCGGACGGCACCCCGAGGCCCGGATTCCCCTTCGCCGACGCGCCCATGTTCGGGCAGCCCGAGCTGCACCGGGTCTTCGCCCGCTGGCGGGAGATCTGCGAGCAGTACCCCGGGGAGCCGGTGCTCTGCTCGGAGGCCAACGTGCGCCCGCTGACCCGCCTGGCCGACTGGGTGGCCCCGGGCCAGATGCACCAGTCCTTCAACTTCGATTTCCTGCGCACCCTGTGGGACCGCGACGCCCTGGCCGAGGTCATCGGCGACTCGCTGGCCGCCTTCGACGCCGTGGATGCGCCGACCACCTGGGTGCTGTCCAACCACGACGTCTCCCGCCATGCCACCCGCTTCGGATACGACGGCCGCGCCATGGACCTGGGTGACGGGATCGGCCCGCGCGACCCGCAGCCCGACGCCGTGCTTGGCCGGACCCGGGCGCGTGCCGCGACGGTCTTCATGCTCGGGCTGCCCGGGGGCGCCTACCTGTACCAGGGCGAGGAACTGGGGCTGGGCGACCACACCACGCTGGAAGACGCCTACCGCCAGGACCCCACCTTCCTGCGCAGCCACGGGCAGCGCATCGGCCGCGACGGCTGCCGCGTGCCGATCCCCTGGGTGCACGACGCCCCGGCCTGCGGGTTCTCCCCCACCGGGAACTCCTGGCTGCCGCAGCCGGAAGGCTGGGCCGGGTTCTCCCGCGACCTGCAGGAGGACGACCCGGATTCCACGCTGAACCTGTACCGCCGGGCCCTGGCGCTGCGCAGCGAGCTGGATCTGGGGCTCGGATCGCTGGCCTTCTACGCGAACCCGCAGCTGCCCGGGGTGCTGGCCATCCGCAACGGATCCACCATCAACGTGCTGAACCTCTCCGGGTCCCCGGTGCCACTGCCCGCGGGCGAGCCGCTGCTCTTTTCAGCCGCCGACGGGCCCGCGCTGGCCGCGACGGGCCTGCTGGGCGCCAACGCCGCGGCCTGGCTGCGCGCCACCGCGGGCTAGGTCCGCTTGGCGGCACGTCCCTCGCGGGCCAGCAGCCAGATCAGGTAGATCCCGCCGACGCTCACGGTCACCACGCCCACCGGCAGCTGCACCGGGGCGAAGAGCCGCTGGGCCACCAGGTCGCTGGCGGCCAGCAGCAGCGCACCCATGCAGGCGGCCGGTGCCAGGCGCATGCCAGCGGCGCGGTTCAGCCGCTTGGCCAGTTGCGGGGCCACCAGCGCCACAAAGGCGATGGGCCCGGCAACCGCGGTGGTGGCGGCGGTCAGCAGCACGGCCAGCACCACCATCGCCAGGCGTGCCGGTTCCACGCGCACGCCCAGCGCGGTGGCTGTGTCGTCCCCCATCTCCAGCATGTTCAGCGTCGTCCCGCCGGCCAGGACCAGTCCCAGGACCGGGACGATGGCGATCAGCGCCGGGACGAGCACCGGCCAGCCGACCCCGTTGAGGGTTCCTGCTCCCCACACCGCCGCGGCCATGGCCACCTCGATCTCCGCGCGCAGCACCAGCCACTGGTTCAGGGCCGCGAGCATCGCCGAGATGCCGATGCCCACCAGGATCAGCCGGAAGCCGTGGGAGCCGCTCCGCCAGGCCAGGAAGTACACCGCCAGGGCGGTGAGCAGGCCCCCGGCGAGCGCACCGAGCGAGATGGCCAGGAAGCTGCCGCCGGCCAGGGTCAGTGCCAGCAGCGCCCCGGTGTAGGCGCCGGTGGAAAAGCCGATGATGTCCGGGGAGCCCAGCGGGTTGCGGGTCAGCGACTGGAACACCGCGCCGGCCACGCCCAGTGCGGCGCCGAAGGCCAGTGCGGCCACGGCACGCGGGGCACGCCACTGGAACACGATGGTGCCCTCCAGCCCCTCCCCTCCGCCGAGGATGACGTTGAGGACCTTTCCCGGGCCCATGGGGTAGTCGCCGCTGCCGATGGCCAGCAGGGCGAAGAGCACGGCCAATCCCGAGAGCAGCAGGCACAGCGCGGTCTCGCGGCCCAGGCGCCTGGCCCGGGCGGCCGCCGGGGCTTGGGGCCCGGCGCTCATACGGCGACCGGCTTCTTGCGGCGGGCCAGCAGGACCAGCACCGGGGCGCCCACGAACGCGCAGACCACCCCGGCCTCGAGTTCCCCGGGGATGACGACCCGGCCCAGCACGTCGGCCAGCAGCAGGATGATCGGGGCGAGCACCGCGGTGTAGGCCAGCATCCAGCGGGCGTCGGGCCCGGAAAAGCGGCGGGCCAGGTGCGGGGCCATCAAGCCCAGGAAGCTGATCGCGCCCACCGCCGCGGTGGCAGCACCTGCCAGCACCGTGACGGCCAGCAAGATCAGCACGCGGGCCCGTCCCACCCTGTAGCCCAGGGCCAGGGCGGTGTCGTCCCCCAGCGCCAGTGCGTTGAGCGAGCGGCCTGCGAGGCCGGCCAGCACCACGCCCGCCATCACCGCAATTCCCAGCGGGGCCAGCACGTCCGCGGAGCGGCCCKCCAGGGAGCCGATGGTCCAGGCCCGCAGCTGGTCGAAGGCCGAGGGGTGCACCAGGGCCAGGGCCGTGCCGATCCCGGAGAGCACCGCCCCCAGGGCCACCCCGGCCAGCACCAGCCGCACCGGGTCGCTGGAACGGGCCCCGGCCATGCCCACCAGGTACACGGCGCCGGTGGCCAACACCGCCCCGCCGAAGGCGAACCAGACGTAGCCGTTGAACCCGTTGATCCCGAAGGTGCCCACGGCAATGACAATCGCCAGCGAGGCACCGGCGTTCACGCCCAGGATCCCCGGCTCGGCCAGGGCGTTTCGGGTCATGGATTGGACCAGCGCCCCGGCGATGCCCAGCGCGCTTCCGGCCAGGACGCCCAGGACGGCGCGCGGGAGGCGGGAGTCGCGGATGATGGCGTGGTCGGCGGAACCGTCGGGGTCCAGCAGGGCCTGCCACACCGCGGCCAGTTCGATGTGCTTGGAACCCACGGCCAGGGAGAAGAACGCCAGCAGCACCAGCAACAATGCGAAACACAGCAAAACGCCCGTGCGACGCGCAAGCGCGCCCGGAATCTTCGCGGGCAGCAGCGGTTCCATGGTCGCCGTCGAACGGCCACAGGCTGCTTTTTCGGCGCTGGCTGGGGCGTTTTCGGGGTTCACCGCAGCGGGGGTGGGACTGGCCACGCATCGTCTCCTTAGCTTCGAACCGTTCAACACTACCGCGTCGACGTCCCCCTCGGACAACACCGCTTAGGCACGGGCAACATCAATAGGATACGTTTGCGTAGTGAAATTGATTTCTTCTAGCCTTCGGCCCCGTTTCGGCGCCGCCAAGGCAGCAGCCGCCCTGTTCCTGATCGCCCTGACCGCGGGCTGCGCAGCCGGAGGCTCCACCGACACCGCACCGGGCAACTCCGATGTCGCCGTCGGCGGGGAGCGCTTCTCCACCGCGGACGAGGCCACCGCCAAGTTCGGCGCCAATGCGGCCCCGGGCGTCTTCCCGCGCACGCTGACCCATGCCAACGGCACCACCGAGATCGCCAAGAAGCCCGAGCGCGTCGTGGTGCTGGACACCGGCGAACTCGACGCCGTGCTGTCCTTGGGGCTCACGCCGGTCGGCATCCCCTCCACCGAGGGCGCCAACTCGATCCCCAGCTACCTGGCCGACGCGGTCAAGGACGCCAAGACCGTGGGCACCATCCAGGAACTGAACCTGGAGGCCGTCGCGGCCCTGAAGCCGGACTTGATCATCGGCTCGCAACTGCGCGCCGACAAGCTCTACCCGCAGCTTTCGCAGATCGCCCCGACCGTCTTCTCGATCCGCCCGGGCTTCCCGTGGAAGGAAAACTTCCGGCTGGCCGCCGCCGCGCTCGGTGAGGAGACCAAGGCCGTCGAGGTGCTCAATGCCTACCAGGACAAGGCCACGGCGTTGAACAAGGACGTTGAGGGCGATCCGAAGATCTCCCTGCTGCGCTTCATGCCCGAGAAGATCCGGCTGTACGGCAATGCCTCGCTGATCGGCGTCATCCTGGACGACGCAGGGTTCTCCCGCCCGGCCAACCAGGACATCGAGGACCTCGCCAAGGAGATTTCCGCCGAGAACCTGGCCGAGGCCGATTCGGACTGGATCTTCTACACTTCCTACGGCACCCCGGAAGCCACCGGCGAGAAGGCCGCGCTCGAGGGCCCGATCTGGGACAAGCTCGAGGCCGTCAAGGCCGGGAACGTGCAGCGGGTGAACGACGACGTCTGGTTCCTGGGCCTGGGCCCGACTGGTGCCTCGATCGTGCTCGACGACCTGCGCGGCTACCTGGTGAAGTAGCTTCGCACCTCCTGACTGATTCCTGCTTCGCGTGGGGCCCGGCCGATGCCGGGCCCCACAGCCAATTAACCCAGCGGTTTCATGAGGTAGGAAGTCATTAACCGTCTTTAACGAGGAAAAGGTGACCTGAACTGGGAAAATGGAAGTGTCTAAGCCTCATATCCACCAGTTGAAAGGGTCACCTTTTCAGTGCTCAATTCTACCGCAGTTTTCCCTGTCATTCCGGCATCCCTGACTGCCCAGGCACTGGTGTCCCACGCAGGGCTGGGAATGCTGGCCGGCTTCCTCAACGCCTTGGGCTTCCGGAAGCTATGTGAGGACCGCTTTTCCCAGTTTGTTCCCGCCCTGGCCGGGCACCGACCCG
>NZ_MOLR01000014.1:0-109491 GCF_001863355.1 Arthrobacter sp. UCD-GKA
GGCATGAACACCTACTACCAGGCCGCCGTGACCGAGAACGACATCGTTCCGCTCTCGCGCCCCGAGGTGGAAATCACCGAGACCCCGTCGGCCGAGACCGAAGGTGAAGGCCAGCTGGCCTTCCAGGTCGAGATCGACATCCGCCCGAGCATCGAACTGCCGGAGTACAAGGGCCTGGAAGTCACCGTTGACGCCACCGAAGCCGGCGAAGCCGACATCGAGAAGGCACTGGATGACCTGCGCGGCCGCTTCGGCACGCTCAAGGCCATCGAGCGCCCGGCCGCCGACCAGGACTTCATCACCCTTGACCTGACCGCTTCGGTCGACGGTGAAGAGGTCGACTCGGCCACCGGCCTGTCCTACCAGGTTGGCACCGGCACCATGCTCGAGGGCATGGACGAGGCGGTCACCGGCCTGTCCGCAGGCGAAGACGCCACCTTTGAGACCAAGCTGGCCGGCGGTGAGCACGCAGGTGCCGCCGCACAGGTCAAGGTCACCGTCACCGCCGTCAAGGAGCGCGAGCTTCCCGAGGCCAACGACGACTTTGCCCAGTTGGCTTCCGAATTCGACACCATGGACGAGCTGCGCGAATCCCTCGCGAAGGACGCAGCCGAGTCCAAGGTCATGGAGCAGGGCGTCGCCGCCCGCGACCTGGTCCTGGACAAGCTCATGGAGCTCGTCGAGGTTCCGGTTCCGGAATCCGTCATCACCGAGCAGGTTGAGCAGCACTTCGAGCAGGGCTCGCACACCGAAGGTGAAGAGCACGACACCGAAGAGCACCGTGCAGAGGTCAGCGAGAACACCGCCAAGGCCTTCAAGAACGAGATCGTGCTCGACGCCGTGGCCGAAGCAGAGAAGATTGGCGTTGCCCAGTCCGAACTGATCGACTACATCGTCCAGACCGCCGGCCAGTACGGCATGGACCCGAACCAGTTCGCGCAGATGCTCGACGGCGCCGGCCAGGTCCCGATGCTGGTTGGCGAAGTCCGCCGCCGCAAGGCACTTGCAAAGGTCCTGGAGCTGGCTGTCGTCACCGACACCAACGGCAACGTCGTGGACCTGTCCTCGTTCGTCAGCGCCGAGGGTGAAGAAGAGGGCGAGTCCGCATCGTCGGCCTCTTCCGCATCGTCCGCTTCCTCGGCCTCGTCGGCTTCGGCAGCATCGGCCAAGTAGTCCGGCGCCGCCTCGTGCGGCATTGACTTCCACGCGTGGAGCCACCCGTCAAGGGTGGCTCCACGCGTGTTTTAACCCCTCTTTTAAGCCGACGGCGATGCCTGCGGCGGCGACCATGCGCCGACAGCGAACAGTTGCCCCTGCACTGCCAAAGTCACTGGCCAAGGCAGTAATGTTCAAGGAAGTAAAGAGCCAATGGCCCGACGGACAGAACATCGGGCCACGGCATCACGGAGAGGTATCAGAACATGTCCAGTGACTCCCGCACTCCCACAATGGCTTCGGTAGATCCGGCCCAGCGTGAGGACTACATCTACAACCGGCTCCTCAAGGAGCGCATCATCTGGCTCGGCACCGAGGTGAGCGATGCGAACGCAAACGCCATCTGCTCCCAGCTGCTCCTGCTCTCGGCCGAGGACTCGGACAAGGACATCTGGCTGTACATCAACTCCCCGGGTGGATCGATCACCGCCGGCATGGCCATCTACGACACCATGCAGTACATCCCCAACGATGTCGTCACCGTCGCCACCGGCCTGGCAGCTTCCATGGGCCAGTTCCTGCTGTCTTCCGGCACCCCGGGCAAGCGTTACGCAACCCCGAACGCCCGCATCCTGATGCACCAGCCTTCCGGCGGCATCGGCGGCACCGCCTCGGACATCCGCATCCAGGCCGAACTGATCCTTCACATGAAGAAGGTCATGAGCGAGCTGACCGCGCAGCAGACCGGCCAGACCGTTGAGACCATCCTCAAGGACAACGAGCGCGACAAGTGGTTCACCGCCGCTGAAGGCCTCGAGTACGGCTTCTTTGACCACATCGCCCAGTCCTCCGGCATCGTCTCCGGTGGCGGCGGGGTCGCGAAGTAACGCGACGGAACCCGGCAGACCTAACTGATTTCCCAGGAGAAACGATGAATTTCACCCCGCATGCCACCTCCGGCGAAACGCCCTCGGCACGCTACATCCTTCCGCAGTTCGAAGAGCGCACCCCGTACGGGTTCAAGCGCCAGGACCCGTACGCGAAGCTCTTCGAAGACCGCATCATCTTCCTTGGCACACAGGTGGACGACGCATCGGCCGACGATGTCATGGCGCAGCTGCTGGTCCTCGAGTCCATGGACCCGGAACGCGACATCACCTTGTACATCAACTCGCCCGGTGGTTCCTTCACCGCGATGACCGCGATCTACGACACCATGCAGTTCATCCGCCCCGAGGTCCAGACCGTGTGCCTGGGCCAGGCAGCCAGCGCCGCTGCGGTGCTGCTTGCCGGCGGAACCCCGGGCAAGCGCCTGGCGCTGCCCAATGCCCGCGTGCTGATCCACCAGCCGGCCATGGGCGGCGGCGAACGCGGCACCGCCTCGGACCTGCAGATCCAGGCCGAAGAGGTCATGCGCATGCGCTCCTGGCTGGAAAACACGCTCGCCGGGCACAGCAACAAGACCGCGGAAGAGGTCGGCAACGACATCGAGCGCGACCTGTACATGACCGCGGCCGAGGCCAAGGAATACGGCCTGATCGACGAGGTCCTGTCCCCGCGCAAGATCAAGCCCCAGGGCACCATCACCCGCTAAAGACGGGACTTGACGAACGGGCGGCCCGCGTCGCGGCGCGAAATATGCGCACCAAGGGCCGCCCGTTCGTCCATTCTGACGGCGCTCTGTCATAGAGTTAAGACAGTTAAGCACTTCCGGTCTCTCGGGCCGGTCTTACCGGTACCAGATAGGGGACCAACACGATGGCACGCATGGGTGAAGGGTCTGATCTGCTCAAGTGTTCCTTCTGCGGCAAGAGCCAGAAGCAGGTTCGCAAACTGATCGCCGGCCACGGCGTCTACATCTGCACCGAATGCATCGAGCTCTGCAACGAGATCATCGAGGAAGAGCTCGCCGAGGTCGAAGAGGGCGTTGCCTTCGAGCTGCCCAAGCCGAAGGAAATCTTCGACTCGCTGCAGGAATACGTCATCGGGCAGGAGGGCGCCAAGCGCTCGCTCGCGGTGGCGGTCTACAACCACTACAAGCGCATCCAGGGCGGGGCCGCGGCCAAGTCCGTCTCGACGCTCTCCGACGCCAACTCCCTCGACGAGGTCGAGGTGGCCAAGTCCAACATCCTGCTGATCGGCCCCACCGGCTGCGGCAAGACCTACCTGGCCCAGACGCTGGCCCGCCGCCTGAACGTCCCCTTCGCCGTCGCCGATGCCACCGCGCTCACCGAGGCCGGCTACGTGGGAGAGGACGTCGAGAACATCCTGCTCAAGCTCATCCAGGCCGCCGACTACGACGTCAAGAAGGCCGAGCAAGGCATCATCTACATCGACGAGATCGACAAGATCTCCCGCAAGAGCGAAAACCCCTCGATCACCCGGGATGTCTCGGGCGAGGGCGTGCAGCAGGCGCTGCTCAAGATCCTCGAGGGCACGGTCGCCGCGGTACCGCCGCAGGGCGGACGCAAGCACCCGCACCAGGAGTTCATCCAGCTGGACACCACCAATGTGCTGTTCATCGTCGCCGGCGCCTTCGCCGGGCTCGAGGAAATCATTTCCTCCCGCGCCGGACGCAAGGGCATCGGATTCGGCGCCCCGCTCTCGGCACTGAAGTCCGAGGAAGCCTCCTACTCGGATGTGCGTCCCGAGGACCTGCTGAAGTTCGGGCTCATTCCCGAGTTCATCGGCCGCCTGCCGGTGATCAGCACCGTGGAAAAGCTCGACCGCGAGGCGCTGATCAAGATCTTGTCCGAGCCGAAGAACGCGCTGATCAAGCAGTACCAGAAGATGTTCCGCATGGACGGGGTGGAATTGTCCTTCGAGCTGGGCGCGCTGGAGGCCATTGCGGACCTCGCACTTGCCCGGGACACCGGTGCCCGCGGGCTGCGCGCCATCCTGGAAGAAACCCTGAGCTCCACCATGTTCGAGATGCCGAGCCGCGACGATGTCGCCGAGGTCGTCATCACCGCCGACGTGGTGCTCAACGGGGCCGAACCCACCTTGATCTCCGCGCAGGTCGCCGACAAACGCGGCAAGAAGTCCGCCTAGCCATGCAGTTGGACGCCACCGTGAAGCGCGGCGTCCCGATTGCCCTGTTATCCAACTGAAGGAGAAGTACGTTGTCCGAGAAGACGCACGTTGATTTTTGGTTCGATCCGGCCTGCCCCTTTGCCTGGGCGACGTCCCGTTGGGTGCTCGAGGTCGAGAAGGTGCGCGACATCGAGGTGGCGTGGCACGTCATGTCGCTCTCGGTGCTCAACGACGGCCGTGAGGACCTGAGCGAGCACTACCGCGAATTCGTGGCCAAGGGCTGGGGACCGGTGCGCGTGCTGATCGCTGCCGCACAGAAGCACGGCGACGCGGTGCTGGGCGATCTCTACACTGCCATGGGCGAGCTGCTGCACTACGAAAAGGTCGAAGACTACAGCGAGGTCATTTCCCGCGCCCTGGCCACGGCCGGACTCGAGCCGGAACTGGCCGACGCCGCCACCGGCACCGAGTTCGACGAGGCACTCAAGGCCAGCCACAACGACGGGATTTCCCGCGTGGGCCAGGACGTCGGCACCCCCGTCATCGCACTGAACGGCACCGCATTCTTCGGACCGGTCATCACCCGGATCCCCGTGGGCGAGGAGGCCGGAAAGCTCTTTGACGCCGCGGTCACCCTGGCCTCGTTCCCGTACTTCTTCGAGATCAAGCGGTCCCGGACCGAAAACCCGCAGTTTGACCTCGAAGCGGCCGGCGGCAAAAACGTGTCAATGGCCTAAAGCGCCAACATTCGATGCGAGGGGCCCGGGAAAACCACAGAGTTTTCCCGGGCCCCTTGCCCGTTAAGGGGCCGGCGCGTATAAAAGAGATACGCATCACTACCGGAATGATGCCGAACAAAAACCGAATTCGTGGTGACGGACTATTGGAATCTCTTCTAGCCCGGCTGTAACAGCGATGCAGCAAGACCCGCGCAACGAGGATTTTGTCCGGTTCTCAAAGTCAACGCTGTACGAGAACCAACACCGAGTCGAAGCCCCTCCGACAGTAGTTTTGTCAGCCGAAGGGGCTTCCCCTCTGTCCGCCACCAGCTGGCGTGACCGAACGCAGGGGAAGCGCTGCTTCGACGGATGATACGACGAGGGCGCCGTTCCACTCCCCGCGGGGATGGGAACGACGCCCTCGTTGTGTGTTGCCTGTCGCGGCAACGGACGCTTGCTAGGCCTGGACGGTGTCCTCGGCCGGGGCCAGCACCACGTCGCTGACGACCAGGTCGCCCTCGGCGGCCACCAGCTCCACATCGTGTGCGTTGCCGGCGGCGAGCAGGTCGCCCAGCCCGGCCCGCAGCAGCTCCAGGGTGGCCTCCGGTGCGGAGATCACCCCGGAGAGCACCTCGGTGCGCTGCTTGACCTTGGCCTCGGACTTGGCCTTGCGGATGCCCGACAGCGCCTCGCCGACCACCGGGAGCACCGCGGTGTTGGCGCCCTCGATGGCACCGGCCAGGTGGGCCGTTCCGGGCCACTGCGCGGTGTGCACCGAACCGGCACGCCACCAGCCCCAGACCTCTTCGGTCGCGAACGGCAGGAACGGGGCGAACAAGCGCAGAACCGCATCCAGCGTGGTGGCCAGGGTGGTCAGCACCGAGGCCTGCTCGGCCTCGCCGCGGGCACCGTAGGCACGGTCCTTGATCAGCTCGACGTAGTCGTCGGTGAACGACCAGAAGAACGACTCGGTGATGTCCAGCGCGCGGGCGTAGTCATAGGCATCGAAGGCGCGGGTGGCGTCGTCGATGACCTGGGACAGGCGGGCCAGCACGGACTTGTCCAGGCCGTTGGTGACCACCGCGGCGTCCCCGGAGATGACGTTGGCTTCGGTGGCGCCGAGGTTCAGCACGAACTTCGAGGCGTTGAGGATCTTGATCGCCAGGCGGCGGCCGATCTTCATCTGGTTGATCTCGTACGCGGTGTCGGCACCCAGCTTGGCGCTGGCGGCCCAGTAGCGCACGGCGTCGGAGCCGTAGTCGTTGAGCACGTCGGTGGGAACCACGACGTTGCCCTTGGACTTGGACATCTTCTTGCGGTCCGGGTCAAGGATCCAGCCGGAGATCGCCGCGTGCTTCCACGGGGCGACGTCGTGCAGCGCGTCGGCGCGCACGGTGGAGGAGAAGAGCCAGGTGCGGATGATGTCGTGGCCCTGCGGGCGCAGGTCGAACGGGAAGACCTTGTTGAAGAAGTCCTCATCGCGGCTCCAGCGGCCCACGATCTGCGGGGTCAGTGAGCTGGTGGCCCAGGTGTCGAGCACATCGGCATCCCCGATGAAGCCGCCGGGGGTGTTGCGCGCCGCTTCCTCGTAGCCCGGGGCGGTGTCCGCCGCCGGGTCGACCGGCAGCATCTCATCGGTGGGCAGGATCGGGTGCTCGTAGTCGGGCTCGCCGGAGGCATCCAGCGGGTACCAGACGGGAACCGGGACGCCGAAGAAGCGCTGGCGGGAGACCAGCCAGTCGCCGTTCAGCCCCGAGATCCAGTTCTCGTAGCGCGAGCGCATGAACGCGGGGTGGAACTCGATCTGCTTGCCGCGCTCGATCAGGCGCGTGCGGCGTGCCTCGTCGCGCCCGCCGTTGCGGATGTACCACTGGCGCGAGGAGATGATCTCCAGGGGCTTGTCGCCTTTTTCGAAGAAGTTCACCGGGTGGGTGATCTTCTTCGGCTCACCGTCGAGCAGGTTCGCGGCGGAAAGCAGCTCAACGACGCCCTCCTTGGCGGAGAACACCGTCTTGCCGGCGATCGCGGCGTAGGCCTCGGCCCCGGCCTGCGTGGTGATCCACTCCGGGGTCTCGGCGATGACGCGGCCGTCGCGGCCGATGATGGTGCGGGTGGGCAGCTGCAGTTCGCGCCACCAGGTCACGTCGTTCAAGTCGCCGAAGGTGCACACCATCGCGATGCCCGAGCCCTTGTCGATCTTGGCCAGGGCGTGCGGGTAGACAGTGACGGGCACATCGAACAGCGGGGAGGTGACGGTCTTGCCGAAGAGCGGCTTGTAGCGTTCGTCCTCGGGATTCGCGACCAGTCCGGCACAGGCCGCCAGCAGCTCGGGGCGGGTGGTCTCGATGAAGACCTGGGTGCCGTCCTCGGCGGTGAACGGGTAGCGGTAGTAGGCGCCGGGCATTTCCCGGTCCTCGAGCTCGGCCTGGGCCACGGCGGTGCGGAAGGTGACGTCCCAGAGGGTGGGAGCCTCGGCCATGTACGCATCGCCGGCGTTCAGGTTGGCCAGGAAGCCGCGCTGCGAGACGGCACGGGACACGTCGTCGATGGTGCGGTAGGTCAGGTCCCAGTCCACGGACAGGCCCAGGGTGGAGAAGAGGTGCTCGAAGACCTTCTCGTCCTCGACCGCGAGTTCCTCGCAGAGCTCGATGAAGTTCTTGCGGCTCACGACGTCCCAGTCGCGCTGGTTCTTCGCCGGGGTCGCCGGGGGACGGTAGCCCTCGATGTAGGAGTGGGTCGGGTCGCAGCGCACGCCGTAGTAGTTCTGCACGCGGCGCTCGGTGGGCAGGCCGTTGTCGTCCCAGCCCATCGGGTAGAACACGTTCTTGCCGCGCATGCGCTGGTATCGGGCCAGCACGTCGGTCTGCGTGTAGGAGAACATGTGTCCCACGTGCAGCGAGCCCGAGGCCGTCGGCGGGGGAGTGTCGATCGAGTAGACCTGCTCGCGCGTGGTCTCTGCGTTGAATTTGTAGGTGCCTTGTTCGCGCCAGCGGGCGCCAAGGCGTTCCTCCAGGCCCTCAAGAACGGGCTTGTCGGGAACGGAAACGATGACGGGCGTGTCTGTGCCCAAGGTGTCTTCAGCCATGCTGCCCATTCTCCCATGATTGCGGGCATTACCCCCAGTCGTGCCATGTTGATGCCCGCCACAGGCGCAGCGGGGGCGCACGCGGCAGCTGCCGCGTGCGGCCCCGCTGCGCCTGTTCGGGAACGGCCGGGAGCCCGCCGCCGTGCGTTACGGGGCGATCCAGAGGGTGGTTTCCCCCGGAACGAGTGCCTGGCCCCGCGTGATTGCGCCGCTTGCAACGACGATCCGCGCCGCGTCGAGCCCGGCGGGCAGGTCCACCGGCGCGGTGTCGAAGTTGGTGAGCACCTCCCAGCCGTTGGGCCGGCGGTAGTGCGCGAGCCTGGCATCGGGCGCCGAAACCCAGTGCAGGGCCTCGGTGGTTTGCAGGGTGCGGCGCCAGGCCAGCGCGCTGCGGTAGAACTCCAGGGTGGAATCCTGCACGCAGTCCTGGGCGTCGACGGCGTGGGCGGCAAACCACCCGGGCTGCGGCAGCCACGGCACACCGCCGAACCCGAGGTGCTCCGCGGCGGAGTTCCAGGGAAGCGGCACACGGCAGCCGTCGCGGCCCTTGGACCTCTTTCCGGTGCGGAACCAGGTGGGGTCCTGCAGCGCATCCAGCGGCAGATCGGCGGCCTCGAAGAGCCCAAGTTCCTCGCCCTGGTATAGGTAGGCGGAGCCGGGCAGCCCCAGCATGAACAGCGTGGCGGCCCGGGCCCGGCGTAGCCCGCGTGCCTGGTCGGCCGCGGGTTCCCGGCCGCCGGAGAGCAGCCATGCGTCCTGGGCTGCGGCGTCGGTGCCGTCGGGCAGGGAGTAGCGCGAGGCGTGGCGCACCACGTCGTGGTTGGAGAACACCCAGGTGGAGGATGCGCCGGAGGCCTGGGCCTCCTCCAGGCAGCGGGCCACGATGTCGCGGAA
This sequence comes from Arthrobacter sp. UCD-GKA, assembly GCF_001863355.1. Taxonomy (NCBI): domain Bacteria; kingdom Bacillati; phylum Actinomycetota; class Actinomycetes; order Micrococcales; family Micrococcaceae; genus Arthrobacter; species Arthrobacter sp. UCD-GKA. Next base: position 8,887 of record NZ_MOLR01000014.1, read on the forward strand.
CTCGGCGGCCGCGAAGGGCGCCTGCAAAAGGTCAAAGTTGAACGCCTGCCCGAGCCCGCTGGGCCGTGCGTACAGCAGGCGCCGGTGGGTGAAAGGCACCCAGGCCTCGGCCACGGCGATGCGCGGCGGGTCGTATTCGTTGAGCACCTCGCGCCAGCCGGCGAAGATCTCGTGGACCTCGTCGCGGTCAAAGAGCGCGTCGGTGCCGTCGTCGACCGTGATCTCCAGCGAGGGCTTGGAGCGCAGCGGCAGGGTCATGTCCTTGGCCAGCGCGTGCGCCACGTCGACGCGGAAGCCATCCACGCCGCGGTCCGCCCAAAAGCGCAGCGTGGTGTGGAAGTCCTCGCGCACCTCCGGGTTGTCCCAGTTCAGGTCCGGCTGTTCGGAGGCGAACAGGTGCAGGTACCACTGCCCCGGCGCCCCGGCGTTGGCCCCGGTGGTTTCGGTGACCCGGGTCCAGGCCGGCCCGCCGAAGTGCGAAGGCCAGTCCGAGGGCGGAAGTTCGCCGTTCTCACCCAGTCCGTCGAGGAAGTGGTAGCGGGCCCGTTCGGGGGAGCCGGGGGCTGCCGCAAGGGCGGCGGTGAACCACTCGTGGCGGTTGGAGGAATGGTTGGGCACCACGTCGGCGATGACCTTGATGTTGGCAGCATGGGCGGCCGCGACCATGGCGTCGAAGTCCTCCAGGGTCCCCAGTCGCGGGTCCACGTTGCGGTAGTCGTCCACGTCGTACCCGCCGTCGGCCAGGGCAGAGGGGTAGAACGGCGAGAGCCAGATGGCGTCGATGCCCAGCTCCGCGAGATAGCCCATGCGCGAGGTCACCCCGGGCAAATCGCCCAGTCCGTCGCCGGTGGCGTCGGCGAAGCTGCGCGGGTAGATCTGGTAGACGGCGGCCTGGCGCCACCAATTGGCGTCTAGTGCGGCGGTTGCAACGTGTTCGTTCATTATTTGATGGATCCTCTCATGACACCGGAAATAACCCAGCGTTGTGCAAATAGGTAGACCAGGAGTAGTGGTGCCATCGCCATCAGGTACGAGGCGAAAGCGGTGGAATAGTCGGTATTGAATTGGCTCTGGAAAATGTACTGGACCAGGGGGAGGGTGCGGGTGGCGGGATCGGAAAGGATCACCAAGGGCAACAGGAAGTCGTTCCAGGCCCAGAGGCAGGTGAGGATTCCGACGGTCGCATTCATGGGGGTCAACAGCGGGAAGATGACTTTCCAAAAGGTCGTCCAGTGGCTGGCACCGTCCATGATTGCCGCCTCCTCGAGTTCCGGCGGGATCGACTTGATGAACGCCGTGTAGACGAAGACGTTGAAGCTGAGCCCGTACACGGTATATAGGAGGAACAAGCCGACCGGATTGTCGAGGCCCAGCAGTGCGGTTTCCTTGGTCACCGGCAGCATGATGATGGGGAAGGGAACAAAGAGTGCGGCGATAAAGAAGTAGTACAGGGCCTTGAAGAACGGCCGGTGCATGTTTCGGGCGACGGAGTACGCAACCATGGAATTGGTGATGATCGTCAGGACCACGGCCGCAGCCGTGACGATTCCCGAGGTCAGCAGCGCGTTGGGGAAATTGGTGAGCTCCCAGGCCTTGGAGAAGTTCTCCGGGTGGAGGCTGGTGGGCAGCTCGAATCCGGTTCCGCCGAGCTGGTCCGGAGACTTCAATGCGGTTACCACGGTGAAGTACAACGGTATGAGGACTGTCAGCGAGAGCACGGCCACCAGAACGGTGACAGGAACATTGACATTGGAAATTCTTCGCTTCTTCACCGGACCGTGCGGTGACGTTGAGCTGGAAACCGGTTCGCCGCTCACGGAATGCTTGGTCATGGCTTGTGTACTCACGAGAAATCGGCTTCCTTGCGTTGTAGGGTCCGCATCTGCAGCAGCGAAAGGACCACGATGACGATCAGGTAAACAACGGAGTTGGCCATTTGGTAGCCGTATTCCCCGCCCTGGAATCCGCCCCGGTAGATGACCATGGCCACCGATTCCGTGCTGGTGCCTGGTCCGCCGCCTGTCAGTGCAACGATCTGGTCGAAGGCCTGCAGCAGTCCCTTGAGTGCGAGCACCATGTTGATCGTGAAGAACGCGGAAATCATGGGAAATGTAATGGAGGTGAATTGCCGCCAGTGGGTCGCCCCATCGATGCTTGCGGCTTCGTAGAGTTCCGCCGGAACCGTTTGCAGTCCCGCCAGGTAGATGATCACACTGAAGGCGATCGACTGCCAGGCCGTCACCCCCACGATGCCCAACCACGCAAGATCGGGGTTTGTGAGAATTGAAGAGGAAAGCCACTCGATGCCCAACGCCTGTCCAACGAGCGGAAGGTTGTTGGAGAGCAGGTAATTGAAGACGTATCCGACGATCAGTACCGAAAGCACGTTGGGGATGAAGAAGATTCCGCGGAACGCCGTCTGGAATTTGATTTTCGCATTCAGCAGCAGGGCAATGAACAGTGCGCCGACGTTCACCACGATCGTGGTGGTGGCCGCGAAGAGGAAGGTGAACCCGTATGAGGAAAGTATCCTGTCGTCCCTGAATAGATTCACGTAGTTCCCGATGCCGACAAAATCCCATTCGCCGTATCCCGCGTAGTTTGTGAAGCTGTAGAAGATTCCGGTCAGTGCCGGAATGGTGTGAAGCACGACGAAGAGCAGGAGGGCAGGGATCACCATCCAGTAGAACGTTCGATTCACGGTTTCACTGCGCAGCTTGTTCCTGGTGGGGCCCGTGGCGAGGCGTGGTGCGCCCATGGTCATTCCCCTTTCTTCGTTGAGGTGCGGGCGGCGGCCTTCGCAAATTCGCGGTCTGCCCGGTCGAGGAACGCAGCGGTGTCGCCGTCAAGCATGAACTGCTGCAACATTGCAGTGAACGGAATGCTGGTGGGGATCTGGTGGTCGAAATAGCCGATCACCCTGCCCTCCTCGAAAATGTCCTGGACTCCGGCCAGGGCTGGATCCGTTGTGGACCCGGTATCCTTGAGCGGCACGAGAGCGGATTGCGCCTCGGCGTACTTTTTCATCGCCTCGCTGCTCATCAGGAACTCGATGAATGCCGCTGCCTCCTTCGGATGCTTGGTGTCTCGTCCCATCGCAAGCGTGACGTCGACGCCCGTGACCAGGGTTGTTTCGGCCGGGTCGTTGGTGGTCGGGTACGGGAACGAAGCGATCCTTGCCTCGGGGTTTGCGGCCCTGATAGCGGGAATCGCGAAGCTGCCCTGAAGATACATGGCCGATTTTCCCGCGGCGAAGGCGGCGTTCCCGTCGTTGTAGCCGTCGCTGTCGGCACCGGGCTGGCGGTAGCCGAAGAGCTGCTTGAGCTTCTCGGCGGCCTCCGTCCCGTCTGCTGCGAAACCGTGTGTCCCGGTCTGCGGGTTCCACGAGGCTGAGCGGATGTCTTCGAAGAATCCTGCCGGTTTGAGATTTCCGGCAAGGTTCACATAGGTGGGCAGGACAGTCCATGCATCCTTGAGCGTCAGGTGGAATGGCGCCACCCCGTTGTCCTTGAAGGTTTCCGCCGCGGCAATGAGCTCATCCCAGGTACTCGGAACCTCGACGTTGTATTCGGCGAAGATGTCGGGGTTGTAAAGGATCGCGCTGGCGTTGTTTGCAAAGGGCAGGCCGTTGGTCTCGCTGCCGTGGCAGGTTCCCAAGGAGTTGAGGATATCCTGGACCTCGGGTTTGACCCGGGAGGCTGAGGGAAATGCCGAAAGGTCCGCAAATACGCAGGACGCAGCCAGGTCCGCGAAATTCCCGTTGCCGTTGAGCGTGAGCACGTCGGGGGTTTTGCCCTTGACGAGCAGGGTGCGGATGGCAGTGTCCGGGTCGGGAACGGCATTGATGACCACGTCGACATCCGGGTTCCGTGTCTCGAATTCGGCGACCAGGGCCTGGAATTCGGTGACGGCCTCGGGTTTGAACTGGAAGAAGTCCAGCGTCACGCGGCCCTCGTCTGCCGGGGCGCAGGCAGCCAGGGAGGTTCCAAGCGCCACCGTCAGGCAGGCGCCGGCGACGCGTCGCCATGTATTCGAGCGGGTTTTTTTGGTGTTCACGGTTGCTCCTTAGCCATCGGTCCGGTCAAGCATGATCAGTACCGATTGCTCGGGGAACAGGACGGGGGACTGCAGGCCCATCGTTCCAAGGGTGGCACCGCTGAGGACGTGCGGGGTTTGCGTCCAGGAAAGCGTGGACTGGCCATTGCCCACCGCATCGTTCAGCGGTTCGCTCAGTCGCACCCGATACCTGGCCTCGGGGTTCAATCCCGGCAGGGTGAAACGTCCGGCCGGGTAGGTGAGCGAGGCCTCGCGCAGTGTGAAGGCGAAGACGGCACGCGTGGCATCGGCGGCAACCACACCGCGGATGTCGATGGCGGTGTCGGGATGATCCGCGTGGACGCTGTCCCCGCTGTGGAACAGTGCGCGGTTTTCCTTGTGAAAGTCCACCCACTGTGCGAGCTCGGTGCCCAGGGAATCGTCGATCCGGGCGATGTTCCATTCGATACCAAAATGGCCGAAGATCGCGGTGCGTGCCATGAAGCCCAGGTCGTGCCTGCGCCCGGTGGAGTGGGAGCGGGGCCCGCCGATGTGGGCACCCATGAGTTCGTAGGGGATCAGCAGGTTGGTGTTTTCCTGGTTGTCCAGGCGCTCGATCGGATCGATGCAGTCGGAGGTCCAGATGCGGTCGGTGTGTTCGAGGATGCCGAGGTCGACGCGGGCGCCGCCGGATGCGCAGCTTTCGATTTCAAGTCCCGGGTGCCGGGCTTTGAGTTCGGCGAGCAGCCGGTAGAGCGCAAGCGTGGTTTCGCGGACCGCGGCGGTTCCGCTGTGCGCGTGGGATGCCTCGAGCAGGTCGCGGTTGTGGTCCCATTTGATGTAGCCGATGGGGTACTGCGTGAGCAGGCTGTCGATGCGTTCCAGGAGGTAGGCGTAGCAATCGGGATGTGAAAGGTTGAGGACCTGCTGCTGGCGCGCGGCCACCGGCCAGCGGCCGGCATCCTGCAGGATCCAGTCGGGATGGCTGCGTGCCAGATCGCTGTCCGGATTGACCATTTCGGGCTCGAACCACAGGCCAAATTCCATGCCAAGCCCCGTCACATGGTCGGTAAGCGGGGACAGGCCCTCCGGCCAGATGCCCGGGTCGACAAACCAGTCGCCGAGTCCGGCGGTGTCGTCGCGGCGACCATTGAACCAGCCGTCGTCGAGCACGAAGCGTTCGACCCCCACGGTGGCGGCCCTGTCGGCCAGTTCCTTGAGGGTCTGCAGGTCGTGGTCGAAGTACACCGCTTCCCAAGTGTTGAGGGTGACGGGCCGCGGCTTGCGGGGGTGCTGCGGCCGGGCCCGCAGGTCTCGGTGGAAGCGGGCCGACAGCTGGTCGGTTCCATGCCCCCAGGAGCCGAGGGCCCATGGGGTGCTGTAGCTGGAGCCCGGTTCCAGGTTCAGTTCCCCTGGCAGCAGCAATTCCCCGCCGGTGATGAAGTTGTCTGAAGTGATGGTCCGTTCGGCGCTCAGCTTGTGGTTGCCGCTCCAGGCCAGATGAACGCCGTGGACCAGACCCTTGCGGTGTCCGAAATGCGCCTCTCCAACCAGCATGAGAAGGCTGGCGTCGGCGCCGGGGCGGCCGCGCCGGGATTCGCGCACATGCGAGCCGACCGTCAGAGGGCGGCGCTGAGCGCTGCGTTCCTTGAGATGGCGGCCGGTGCTGTCCTGGATAGTGGTTGCGGTGTGCGGCAGGGGGAACACGGTCGCGAGCCTGTTGACCAGGTAGGCTCCTGGGCCGGAGTTCTTTAGGGTGTGCCGCTGGGAGAACACCCCGTTGGCACTGAGCCGAAGCTCGGTAACGAGTTCGAGGCCGGCCACTGGGTCGGCGGCACTGATGGTCAGGGAATGTTGGTCTGACCGAATCCCGCTGGTGGCCAATGCGGTGGACCACGAACGGGAGGTACGGTGTCCTTCGAGCGCCGGGCCGTGCTGCCATCCGAAACGTTCCTGCGGGAATATGTCCAATCGGGCAGGTTCGTCGATCCCTCCAGAAACGCGCTGCGGGCGTGCCGCGCTCGCCAGATCCCGCATTTCGCTCTCATCGAGCTCGCCGGTGTCCGGGCCCCAGTGGATGATCGTTGGAAACCCCGGGGTGGTTGCATCGATGAGAACGGAGGTACCGCCGCGGTGCAGCTGGTGGTATGGCGCGATGGGGTGGGCTGTTGAGGTCATTGAATATTTTTACTCCAAAACTAATGAGTGTGTCAAGCGCCACATCCACAATGGGTGGGGACCTTCCGGCTGCCCTTTCTGCTCATCCGTGGCGGGTTGGGTCGATATTTATGACCGAAATGAAATAAACTGATCGCATGTCAATCGAAGCCACGACAAGCAGTGAGTCATTCTCCAAGCGCTGCGGCACTTCTGCGCCGTCTGCCGCAAAGGTGCCGCTGCTCAGTGAACCAGAGCTGGAAGTTGCGCGGGCCATTTTAATTCATGGGCCCAGTTCACGCGGTGAGCTCTCCCAGCGGCTGAAGCTCAGTGCCGCCAGCCTGACCCGGCTGAGCAAGCCGCTGCTGGACGCGGGAATTGTGGGCGAAAGCGACCTGGTCTTGGACGGAAGCGTGGGGCGCCCCGTGCGGCTGCTCGATATACGGCAGGAATCCAGCTTTTTTGTCGGCATCAAGATCACCGGCCAGATGGCACAGGGGGTGCTCACCGACCTGCGTGCCAAGTCCCGGGCCAGCGCCGCGCGCGAGCTGCCGAGCCGGGATGTAGCGGACGTGCTTGAGGTCTTGGTGGGGCTGATTGGGGATCTCCGGGAGCTGGGCGGTCGGCCGCTCTCGGGGGTGGGCATTTCCATCGGTGGCCAGGTCTCCAACGGAACGGTCATCGCACGGGCCCCATTCCTGGGCTGGCGCAATGTCCCGCTAGGCGAACTGCTGCAAGAGCGCACCGAGCTGCCGGTGTTGGTCGAAAACGACGTGACGGCATTGGTTGCCGCCGAGCAGTGGTTTGGCGTGGGCCGCGAGGCAGCGGATTTTGCGGTTATCACCGTTGGCGCGGGCGTCGGCTACGGGTTGGCCATCCACCAGCAGGTAATGCGCGGCCGGGATACGGGTTTGGGGCTGGGCGGACATTTCCCCCTCGACCCGAACGGACCTCTGTGTCTGGAGGGCCACCGCGGCTGTTCCACGGCGATGCTCACGATTCCCAGCATCTGTGCGCAGATTTCCACTGCACTGCTTCGCGAGGTCGGCTACGGGGAGGCCTTCGAGCTTGCCGCTGCGGGCAACAAGGTGGCCCAGTCGGTGCTTCAGGCCGCCGCGCTGGCACTGGGGCGTTTCCTTGCCGCCGCCGCGAACCTGACCATGGTAAATGTGGTGGTGCTGGGTGGGGAAGGCATCGAGCTGTTCAACAGGTACGAGCAGTCCGTGCGCGCCGCGTTGGCCGCGGACCGGGACCCCGAGGCCTCAGAGGTGCGCATTGCGGTCCTGTCCCCGGAGTTCGACCAGTGGGCCACCGGTGCGGCCGCGGTTGCCATCCAAAAATACGCCTTCACCCAGGGATCCACTGCCGAAGCCGAGAGACGCCGTTCCTCTGGAAGAAGTGCCTAAACAGGCCTAAAATTGAGGCATGGGAAGTTTTCGATTGTTGCGTGCGTACGAACCTGCCGACGGCGGCTACCGGGTCCTGGTGGACCGGCTCTGGCCGCGGGGACTGAGCAAGGAACGAGCGGCGATCGACGACTGGGCCAAGGACGTGGCCCCCTCGCCCCAGCTGCGCGTGGCCTTCCGCCACAAGGCCGAGCGGTTCACCGAGTTCAGCGACCACTACCGCCAGGAGCTGGAGGTGGGATCCGCCGCCGAGGGTGCCGAGCGGCTGCTGGAGATCGCCCGGAAGGAAGACGACGTCGTGCTGGTCTACGGAGCCCGCGACACCGTGCACAACCAAGCGGTGGTGCTCTTCGATTTCCTGACCGAGGTGCAGCAGGAATCCTGAGGCCGTGGCCCTTGCCGCCATGCGGTGGGCCCCGGAGCCATGAAACGACATCGTGGTTGGGGGCAGGTGCCCCCGCTGGTTAGGATTTGTCCATGTTGCCAACGAATCCACACCCCCAGCATGCAGCCGTCGTCACCGGAGCCTCCAGCGGAATAGGGGAGGCCGCCGCGCGCACCCTGGCAGCGGCGGGGTGGAAGGTCTTTGCCGTGGCCCGGCGCGCCGACCGGCTGGCGAAGCTCGCGCAGGAGACCGGCGCGATCCCCGTCGCCGCCGACATCACCGACGACGCCCAGGTAGCGGCGTTGCTGGCCGTCGTCGAGGCCGCCGGCGGCATCGACACCCTGGTCAACATCGCCGGCGGCGCCCGCGGCGCCGATTACCTGGCCGAGGCCAAGAACGAGGACTGGGACTTCATGCTCCAGGCCAACGTCATGGGCACCATGAAGATCACCCGCGCCTTCCTGCCGATGCTCCGGGCACACGGCGAGGGCACGGTGCTCAACCTGACCTCGACCGCCGGGCTGGTCAGCTACGAGGGAGGATCCGGCTATAACGCCGCGAAGGCCGCGCAGCGCGCGCTCACCCAGGCCCTGCGCCTGGAGGAAGTCGAGTACAACATCCGGGTCATCGAGGTGCTGCCCGGCCTGGTGCAGACCGAGGAATTCGCCCTGCGCCGGATGGGCGGGGACCGCGAGTTGGCCCAAAAGCCCTACGCCGGGGTGGCCAAGCCGCTGACCGCCGGGGACGTGGCCGACATCGTCTCCTACGCCGTCAACGCCCCGCACCACGTGAACCTCGACGAGATCGTTGTCCGCCCCGTCGCGCAGGCCGCTGCCCACAAGCTGATCCGCGGCCAGGCGTGAGCCAGGCCGCCGGCGGCGGGACACGGCCGCTGCATGTGGTGGCCTGCGCCCACGGCACCGACAACCCCGAAGGCCGCCGGCTCGTGAACGGGCTGCGCGGGGACCTAGCCGCCGTGCTTTCCGCAGACGGCATCGACGCGGTGGTCCACGAGGCCTACGTCGATGTGCAGGAACCCCGGCTTGAATCGGTGCTCGCCGCCCTGCCGCCCGGCGAGGCAGCCATCGTCGCACCCCTGCTGCTCTCCGAGGGTTTCCACACCTCGGTGGACATCGCCGAGGCGGCGGCCGCCCGGCCGCACACCCTCGTGGCCGGCCCCATGGGCCCCGACCCGCGCCTGGCCGGGGTGCTGGCGGCGCGGCTGGCCGAGTCCGGACACCGCCCCGGGGACGCGGTGGTGCTGGCCGCAGCAGGCACGCGCCTCGAGGCCGGGCAGCGGCAGGCGGCCCGGATGGCCGCGGCACTGGCCGAGGAACTGGGCCAGGAGGTAGCGGTGGCCTATTGCTCGGCCGCCGATCCGTCGGTGCCCGACGCGGTGGCTGCGGCACGTGCCGCGGGCGCCAAGCGAGTGGGCGTCGCCGCCTTCCTGCTGGCCCCCGGATTCTTCCACGACCGGCTGGCCGGAGCCGGCGCCGACCAGGTGACGGCGGCGCTGCTGCCGGGCGTCACAATCGCTAAATGTGTCGCCGGAAGACTCTCCGAAGCGCTAGCGAAGGGGCCCTCCGGCACCGAATAGGTCGCCGCGTTACGGCATGACGTTTCGGGTCGGGGGCCGCTGGCGGGCCGCCTCCGGCCCGCCCTACTGTCGTAGCCATGACACAGGCAACCGACACCCCGGCAAGCACCGGCACCGCCCGGCCAGTCCGCCCGGCCCGCCCGGCGGCCAAGCCGCACGGACAGTGGAAGATCGATGGGCCCGCCCCGCTGAACGCCAACGAGGCGGTCAAGGCGGACGACAACGGGCTGAACGTGCGCGAACGCATCGAAACCATCTACGCCCAGGGCGGCTTCGACTCCATCGACCCCACCGACCTGCACGGCCGCTTCCGCTGGTGGGGCCTCTACACCCAGCGCAAGCCCGGCATCGACGGAGGGCGCACCGCCACCCTGGAGCCGCACGAGCTCGAGGACCGCTACTTCATGCTGCGCGTGCGCATCGACGGCGGCACGCTGAGCACCGACCAGCTGCGCACCATCGGGCAGATCTCCCGCGACTTCGCCCGCGACACCGCGGACGTCACCGACCGGCAGAACATCCAGCTGCACTGGATCGACGTGGTGGACGTCCCGGAGATCTGGCGCCGGCTCGAGGCCGTGGGCCTGGACACCACCGAGGCCTGCGGGGACGTGCCGCGGGTCATCCTCGGCTCCCCGGTCGCGGGGATCGCCAAGGACGAGATCCTGGACCCGACCCCGGTCATCGCTCAGATCCGGGAGCGCTTCATCGGCGACCCGGAGCTGGCGAACCTGCCGCGCAAGTTCAAGACCGCGATCACCGGGCACCCGTCCCAGGACGTGGTGCACGAGATCAACGACATTTCCCTCGTCGGGGTGCGCCACCCCGAGCACGGGCCCGGCTACGACCTGTGGGTCGGCGGCGGCCTGTCCACCAGCGCGCGGCTGGCCGAGCGCCTGGGCGCGTTCGTGTCCGAGGAGCGCGCCGCCGAGGTTTGGCTGGGCGTGGTCTCGATCTTCCGCGACTACGGCTACCGGCGGCTGCGCAACAAGGCGCGGCTGAAGTACCTGATGAACGACTGGGGCCCGGCGCGCTTCCGCGAGGTGCTGGAGACCGAGTACCTGGGCTACTCGCTGCCCGACGGCCCGGCCCCGGCCAAGCCCACGACGCCCGGGGACCACGTGGGGATCCACGAGCAGAACGACGGGCGCCACTACATCGGCGCGTCCCCGAATGCCGGGCGGCTCTCCGGCACGCTGCTGCTGGAGTTGGCGGACCTGCTCGAGCGCCACGGCTCGAAGCGGCTGCGCACCACCCCGCACCAGAAGCTGCTCGCGCTGGACATCCCGGCCGGATCGGTGGCCGCGGCCGCCGCGGAACTGGATGCGCTGGGCCTGGAAACCACGCCGAGCATCTTCCGCCGCTCCGCGATCGCCTGCACCGGCATCGAATACTGCAAGCTCGCGATCGTCGACACCAAGGACACGACCATTGCCGCGGTCGCCGAGCTCGAGACCCGCTTCGCGGCCAAGTCCGCGGTGCGGCTGCCGCCCTCGCTGAGCCTGCACGTGAACGGCTGCCCGAACTCCTGCGCCCGCATCCAGACCGCGGACATCGGCCTGAAGGGCCAGCTGCTGCCCGATGGGCACGGCGGGCAGGCCCCCGGCTTCCAGGTGCACCTGGGCGGGGGACTGGCCTCGACCGAACGCGGCGAGGCCGGGCTGGGCCGCACCGTGCGTGGGCTGCGGATCACCGCCGACCAGCTGCCGGACTACATCGAGCGGGTGCTGGAGAACTACTCGGCCTCCAGCGACGAAGACGAGTCCTTCGCCGCGTGGTCGCACCGCGCCGCGGACGAGGACGTCCTGTGAGCGCCGCCGATACGGTCAATGCTGATCGGAAGGATGCCGACCGGGCGCTGGCCGAGGCCGGCGCCGCGCAGCTGGGCTTCGACGCGTCGGCCGCCGAGGTCATCGCCTGGGTGGCGGCGAACTTCGCGACCGCCGAGGTCGCCGTCGCCTGCTCGATGGCCGACGCAGTGCTTCCCGCGGTGGTCGCCGAGCAGCTGCCCGGGGTCGACGTGCTCTTCCTGGAGACCGGCTACCACTTCGCCGAGACCCATGCGACGCGCCACGAGGTCGCGTCCTCCCTGGACGTGCGGATCGTCGACGTGCTCCCGGAGCGCACCGTCGCCCAGCAGGACGCCGAGCTCGGGCCCCGGCTGCACGAACGCGACCCGGGCACCTGTTGCCGGCTGCGCAAGATGGAGCCGCTGGCGAAGGCGCTGTCCGGCTACCGGCTCTGGTTCACCGGGGTCCGCCGTGAGGAGGCCCCCACCCGCACCAACACCCCGCTGGTCACCTGGGATGCGGCGCACGGGCTGGTCAAGGTCAACCCGCTGGCCGGATGGAGCTTCGATCAGCTGATTTCCCACGCCACCGTGCACAGCGTCCCGGTGAACCTGCTGCTGTCCAACGGCTACCCGTCGATCGGCTGCGCCCCGTGCACCCGTCCGGTGGCCGAGGGGCAAGACCCGCGCGCCGGCCGCTGGGCCGGGGTCGCCAAGACCGAATGCGGCATCCACCGATGAGCCCCGCAGCAGCGGCACCGCGCCGCATGCCCGCCACAACCCACCCGCGAAGGAGCCAGAGATGAGCACCACCGCCCCCGCCCCCGCGCGGCCGGTCCCCGCCGCACCCGGCACACCCGGCAGCACGCACGAGACCGACGTGCTCGATGCGCTCGAGGCCGAATCCATCCACATCCTGCGCGAGGTCGTCGCCGAGTTCGAGCGCCCCGCGATGCTGTTTTCCGGAGGCAAGGACTCGGTGGTGATGCTGCACCTGGCCACCAAGGCGTTCTGGCCAGGCACCGTGCCCTTCCCGGTGCTGCACGTGGACACCGGCCACAACTTCGAAGAGGTCGTCGCGTTCCGGGACGCCACGGTCGAGCGGCTGGGCCTGCGCCTGGTCGTGGCCAGCGTGCAGGACTACATCGACGACGGCCGGCTCACCGAGCGTGCCGACGGCACCCGCAACCCGCTGCAGACCACCCCGCTGCTCGACGCCATCGACGCCAACAGGTTTGACGTGCTCTTCGGCGGCGGGCGCCGCGACGAGGACAAGGCCCGGGCCAAGGAACGCATCCTGTCGCTGCGCGACGAGTTCGGCCAGTGGGACCCGCGCAACCAGCGCCCCGAACTGTGGAACCTGTACAACGGGCGCCACACCCCGGGTGCGCACGTGCGCGCCTTCCCGATCAGCAACTGGACCGAGCTGGACATCTGGCGCTACATCGAACGCGAAAACATCGCGCTGCCCCCGCTCTACTACGCCCACGAGCGCGAGGTCTTCGAGCATTCGGGCATGTGGCGGGCCACCGGCGAATTCAGCCGGCCCGGCGACGGGGTGCCCACGGTGCGCCGCAGGGTGCGCTACCGCACCGTGGGGGACATGTCCTGCACCGGGGCGGTGCTCTCCGAGGCCGACACGGTCGCGAAGGTCATCGCCGAGGTCGCCACCACCACCATCACCGAACGCGGGGCCACCCGCGCGGACGACCGCATCTCCGAGGCGGCCATGGAAGACCGCAAGAAGGACGGGTATTTCTAATGAGCACCACGAACCTGGACACCGCCGCGGACACCGCCGCATGTGACGAGGCCGCACGTGGCCATGCCGCACCGGCGCTGGGCACCCGCGGGCTCTTCCGTTTCGCCACGGCCGGCTCCGTGGACGACGGCAAGTCCACGCTCGTCGGCCGGCTGCTGCACGATGCCAAGGTGGTCCTCGCCGACACCCTTGAGACCCTGGCCCGCACCTCCGCGGAGACCGGCTTCGGCGGCGGGGACGGCACCCTGGATCTGGCGCTGCTGACCGACGGGCTACGCGCCGAACGCGAACAGGGCATCACCATCGACGTGGCCTACCGCTACTTCAGCGCCGGTGAGCGCTCCTTCGTGCTGGCCGACTGCCCCGGACACGTGCAGTACACGCGCAACACCGTCACCGGCGCCTCCACCGCCGACGCGGCCATCGTGCTGATCGACGCCCGCAAGGGGGTGCTCGAGCAGACCCGCCGCCACCTGGGCGTCATCGGCCTGCTGCGTGTGCCCAACGTGGTCATCGCGGTGAACAAGATCGATTTGATCGGCTACGACGGGCAGCGCTTCGCGGACATCGCCGCCGACGTGGCACGGGTGGCCGCCGGGCTGGGCCTGCCTACCCCGCACGTCCTGCCGGTCTCCGCCTTGCGCGGGGACAACGTGGTGGAGCGCTCCGCACACACCCCCTGGTACACCGGGGAAACGCTGCTGGGGCTGCTAGAATCCCTGCCAACCCGCGACGAGGCGGCCGCCGCGGCCGAGGACTTCCGCTTCCCGGTCCAGCTGGTGCTGCGCCCCCAAGGCGCGCTGGCCCCGGGCCTGGATGCCGAGGCGTTCCGCGACTACCGCGCCTACGCCGGGTCCATTGCCGCCGGAACCATCGCCGTGGGGGACCGGGTCACCGTGGCGTCCCCGGGCGCCCCGCGCCGGGAAACCACCGTCACCGGGATCGACGCCGCCGGGGTCCGGCTCGATACCGCCACGGCACCCGCGTCGGTGGCGCTGCGGCTTGCCGACGAGCTGGACATCGCCCGCGGGGACACCATCGCCGCCGCCGGCACGCTGCCCGATTCCTCCGCGGACCTGCTGGCCCAGCTGTGCTGGCTCTCGCCGGCCCCGCTGCGCCCCGGGGCCGCGGTGCTCATCAAGCACGGCACGGCCACGGTGCGGGCGAAGGTCACCGCCATCGAGGGCCGGCTGGACCTGGAGGACTTCGGGCTGCTGCCCGCCGCCAGCCTGGAACTGAACGACATCGGCACCGTGGTGCTGCGCCTGGCCGCCGAACTTCCCACCGAGCCGTACGCGCGCCACCACCGCACCGGGGCGTTTTTGGTGATCGACCCGCAGGACGGCAATACGCTGGCCGCCGGACTCATCGCAGAGCGCAACTCCGCCGCCTAGCGGCGAACCCCCGGGCGGGGCACCGTCCCCGCCGCAGCACACATGCCGTACCACCCCCATGCCGCACCCACAGACAAGGACACCTCCCATGGACACCATCCGGTACACCGCCGACGGGCCGCAGCGCGGCCCCGGGAGGCGGGCGCTGCTCGCCGGCGGCACCGGGCTGCTGGGCCTGCTGGTGCTCGGCGCCGCCGCCACCACCACGGTGCCGCGCCCGGGAACGGCCGGCACCGCACCCACCGGGCCCGCGGCCACGCTGCGGCTGGGCTTCTTCGCCAACCTCACCCACGCGCCGGCGCTCGTCGGCACCGCCAAGGGGCTGTTCGCCGCCGAGCTCGGGGGCTCCGGCACGAGCCTGGCCACCAGCGTCTTCGGCGCCGGTCCCGCCGCCGTCGAGGCGCTGAACGCCGGGGCCATCGATGCCGCCTACCTGGGGCCGAATCCCGCGATCGCCGCCTTTGCCTCCAGCGGGGGCGCGGGGCTGCGCGTGCTGGCCGGTGCCGCGGCGGGCGGAGCGCAGCTGGTGGTCCGCGCCGGCATCGCCGAGGCCGCGGCGCTGCGCGGCACCACCCTGGCCACCCCGCAGCTCGGCGGCACCCAGGACGTCGCACTGCGCACCTGGCTGGCTGCCCAGGGGCTGGAAACCGACCTGCGCGGCGGGGCGGTGGCCATCACCCCCACGTCCAACGCCCAGAGCCTGGAACTTTTCCGCGCCGGAAAGATCGACGGGGCCTGGCTGCCCGAGCCGTGGGCCTCCCGGCTGGTGCTCGAGGCCGGCGCGATGGTGCTCCTCGACGAGGCGGAGCTGTGGGACGGGACCGAGACCGGTGCGCCGGGGCTGTTCCCGACCACGGTGCTCGCGGTGTCCCCGGACTTCGCCGCCCGCCACCCCCGCACCGTCGAGGCCCTGCTGCGCGGCCACCTGGCGGCGCTTGACTGGATCAACACCGCCAGGGAAGCCGACGTGCTGGCGGTGCTGAACGCGCGGCTCGCCGAGACCGCCGGTGCCCCGCTGGCTACCGACGTGCTGGCCCGCGCGCTGGGAAAGCTGGAATTCACCGCGGATCCGCTGGCCGGGGCCTACCCGCGGCTGCTGGAAAACGCCGTCGCCGCGTCGCTTGCCGAACCGGCGAGCCTGGACGGGCTCGTGGACACCTCGTTCCTGGAGGCGGCCCGCGCCGCCAGCACCACCCAGGTCGGGGCCGGCGCATGAGCATCGCCATCGAGAACCTCTCCAAGGACTACGGCGCGGCCCCGGTGCTCTCCGGCATCACCACCACCATCGTGACGGGCGAATTCGTCGCGGTGCTGGGTGCCTCGGGCTGCGGGAAGTCCACGCTGCTCAACGTCATCGCCGGGCTCGAGCCGCCATCGGCCGGATCCGTGAGCGTCCCGGCGGGAGGCGCGGCGTTCATGTTCCAGGACGCTGCCCTGCTGCCCTGGCTCACGGCCCGCGCCAACATCGAACTGGCCCTGGAACTGCGCGGAATCCCGCGCAACGCACGCCGGGCGCGGGCCGGGGAGCTGCTGGAGCTGGTCCACCTGGCCGATGCCGGGGACAAGCGCCCGCACGAGCTCTCCGGCGGCATGCGCCAGCGCGCCTCGCTGGCCCGTGCCCTGGGCCAGGACCGTCCGGTGCTGCTGATGGACGAGCCGTTCGCGGCGCTGGACGCGATCACCCGGGACCTGTTGCACGAGGAACTCGAACGGATCTGGCGCGCCCACCGGCGCACCGTGCTCTTCGTGACCCACAACGTCCGCGAGGCCGTGCGCCTGGGCCAGCGGGTGCTGCTGCTTTCCTCCCGTCCCGGGCGGATCGCCGCCGAGTGGAAGATCCCCGGGCACGTGCGCACCGACCCGGCCGCGCAGGCCGCCTTGACCGGCGACATCACCCAGAGGCTACGCGAGGAGATCCGCCACCATGCCAACTAGCATGACTTCAGCCACCGCCATTGCCCGTGAACGGGCCACCGCCCGCGCCGCGAACCCCGCTCCGGACCCGGACCCGGCGGCGCTGCCCGCGGGCCCGGGATCCCAGGCCACCACGGATTCCCTCGGCGAGCTCGAGGCCGGCCTGGACAACCTGCAGGACGCCCCCGCCGCCTCCCGGCCGGCGGCCGGGCGGATCCTGCTGCCCTTGGGCACCCTCGCGGCCCTGCTGAGCCTGTGGCAGCTGGCCGCCTGGTTCGGTTCCCCGCGCACGGACCTGTTCCCCGGCCCGCTCGAGGTGCTGGGCACCGCCGGGGCGCTGGCGGCCGACGGCCGGCTGGCCGAGGCCGTGGCCACCTCGCTGCAGCGCGGGGTGCTCGGCTTCGCGCTGGCCCTGGCCATCGGCACGCCGCTGGGGCTGCTGCTCTCGGCCTCCACCACCCTGCGCCGCGGCCTGGGACCGCTGGTTTCCGGCCTGCAGGTGCTCCCGTCCGTCGCCTGGGTTCCGGCGGCGATCATCTGGTTCGGCCTGACCGACGCCACGGTCTTCTTCGTGGTGCTGATGGGCGCCACCCCCTCCATCGCCAACGGGTTCCTGTCCGGCGTGGACATGGTCCCGCCGCAATACCGCCGGCTCGGCACCGTGCTGGGCGCTTCGCGCACCCAGCAACTGCTGCGCATTGTGCTGCCGGCGGCGCTGCCCGGATACCTGGCCGGGCTCAAGCAGGGCTGGGCGTTTTCCTGGCGCTCGCTGATGGCCGCGGAGATCATCGCGGTCGGCGGGTCCATCGGCTTCGGCCTGGGCTCGCTGCTGCAGCAGGGCCGCGACCTGTCGCAGATGGCCGTGGTCGTCGCCGCCATCCTGGCCATCCTCGCCGTGGGCATCGCCGTCGAACTGCTGGTCTTCACCCCGCTGGAGCGGCGGCTGCTGCACCGCCGCGGCCTGGCGCCCGGAGCCGGCCGATGAACCGCCAAACGACCCATCCACCGGCCCCGCGCCGCCGACCCACCGCCACCCGCCACCCCCAGGAGCCGAGCATGAGCCAGTCCACCACAACCCGCCAGGCACCCATCCACCCGCTGGCGCTGCGCCTTTCCGGCAAGGACGTGCTCTGCGTCGGCGCCGGAAAGGTGGCGGCACGACGCATCGCCCAGCTGCTCGAGGCCGGCGCGAGGATCACCGTCATCGCCCCGGAGGCCGTCGGGCCGATCGCCGAGGCCGCGGCCGCCGGGAAGCTGCGCTGGCGCCGGCGCGGCTACGAGCCGGGGGACCTGTCGGGCATGTGGCTGGCCCACACCGCCACCGGGAACAAGGTGCTCGACGCGCGGGTCGCGGCCGATGCCGACGCCCGGCAGACCTGGTGCGTCAACGCCTCGGACCACGCCGCCTCCAGCGCCTGGACCCCCGCCGTCGCCCGGACCGGGGAGGGAACCACCGTGGCGGTGAGCGCCGGCGGGGACCCGCGCCGGGCCGCCGGGCTGCGCAACGCCATCGCGCTGGCCGCGGACACCGGGCTGCTGCCGCTGCGCCGCCGCCGCTCCGGGCCCGGCTCCGTGGCCCTGGTCGGGGGAGGCCCGGGCGATCCCGGGCTGATCACCGTCGCCGGGCGCCGGCTGCTGGCCGCCGCCGACGTGGTGGTCGCCGACCGGCTGGGCCCGCGCGGGCTGCTGGGCGAACTCGACCCGTCCGTGCGCGTCATCGAGGTCGGCAAGGCCCCCGGCGACCACCTGGCCACGCAGGACCAAATCAACGCGGTGCTGGTCGCCGAGGCCCGGGCGGGCAACCGAGTGGTCCGGCTCAAGGGCGGGGACCCGTTCGTGCTGGGCCGCGGCGGCGAGGAAGCCGCATACTGCCGCGAAAACGGCGTCGAGGTGTCCGTCGTCCCCGGGGTCACCAGCGCCATCTCGGTCCCGGCCGCCGCCGGGATCCCCGTCACCCACCGCGGGGTGGCCACCGGATTTTCGATGGCCACCGGGCACGAGGAGCTCTCCGAACTGCCGGCCCGCCCCGACCACACCCTGGTGCTGCTGATGGGCGTGGCCCGGCTGGCACGCAACACCGCCACGCTGCTGGACCGCGGGCTGCGGCCCGACACCCCGGTCGCGGTCATCGAGCGCGGCTGGTGCCCGGACCAGCGCATCACCATCGACCGGCTCGATGCCATTGCCGCCACCGCGGCGCGGATCGGCGTGGCCAACCCGGCGGTGATCGTCATCGGCGACGTGGTGCGCATCAGCCCGCACGCCGCAGCGGCCCTGGCCCCGGCCGCGAACACCCGGCAGTTGCTGCCCGCCGGCTGAGTTGCCGGCCGAGCACACCCCGCACGCCACGCATCCAGCTACACCCCCAAATACACGCCCAGGAGGACCCCCCATGACCGAAAAAAACACGCCGGCCCCCGTCGCGACGCCCGTCCCGACCCCCGCCGCCTTCGCTTCGCGCCCGCTGCGCGTGGCCATCATCGGCGCGGGCCCCGCCGGCGTCTACGCCGCGGACATCCTCACCAAGGCCGAGCGCGGTTTCGAGCTCGCCATCGACCTCTTCGACCGCTACCCGGCACCGTACGGTCTGATCCGCTACGGCGTCGCCCCGGACCACCCGCGCATCAAGGGCATCGTCAAGGCGCTGCACAAGGTGCTGGACCGCGGGGACATCCGCTTCTTCGGCAACGTCGACTACGGCACCGACCTGTCGATCGCGGAGCTGCGCGAGCACTACGACGCGGTCATCTTCGCCACCGGCGCCGTCAACGACGCGGACCTGAACATCCCGGGCATCGAGCTGGAGGGCTCCCACGGCGGCGCGGACTTCGTCTCCTGGTACGACGGGCACCCGGATGTGCCGCGCAGCTGGCCGCTTGAGGCCACGGACATCGCGGTGCTGGGCAACGGCAACGTGGCCCTGGACGTGGCCCGCGTGCTCTCCAAGCACGCCGAGGACCTGCTGGTCACCGAGATCCCCCAGAACGTCTACCGCGGCCTGGCTGCTTCGCCGGTCACCGACGTGCACGTCTTCGGCCGCCGGGGACCTGCCCAGGTGAAGTTCACCCCGTTGGAGCTGCGCGAGCTGAGCCACAGCCGGGACGTGGACATCGTGCTCTACCCGGAGGACTTCGAGTTCGACGCGGCCTCCGACGCCCTGATCAAGTCCAACAACCAGGTCAAGACGATGGTCGGCACGCTGGCCAACTGGCTGATCGAGCAGGAGGAACGCGAGGAACGCGGCCAGGCCGGCGCCGCCACCGCATCCGGGCGCCCGCGCCGCCGCCTGCACCTGCACTTCCTGCATTCCCCGGTGGAGGTCACCGGGACCGACGGCAAGGTCGCCGGCATCAGGTTCGAGCGCCAGGAACTCGACGGCACCGGGAACGCGCGCGGCACCGGCGAGCTCGTCGACTACCCCGTCCAGGCCGTCTACCGGGCCATCGGCTACTTCGGCTCGGCGCTGCCGGAGATCGAATACGACGGGCGCACCGGCACCGTGCCGAACCTCGAGGGCAAGGTGCTGGACGCCGCCGGCACCCAGGTCCCCGGGCTCTACGCGACCGGCTGGATCAAGCGCGGCCCGGTCGGGCTGATCGGGCACACCAAGTCCGACGCCGCCGAAACCATCGCCCACCTGCTCGCGGACCTGAACCAGCTGCCGGTGGCCGCGAACCCGGCACCCGAGGCCGTGCCGGCCCTGCTTGAGGCCAAGGGCGTCGCCTACACCGGCTGGGACGGCTGGCTCGCGCTGGATGCCCACGAGCAGGGCCTCGGTGCCGCGGCCGCCCCGGCACCCACCCCGGCAGGTCCCGTGGTGCGCGAACGCATCAAGGTCGTGGATCGCAAGGAGATGGTCGCCGTCTCGCGCACGGCGGAGCAGACCGCCGGCGCCCGCACCCAATAGGGGTGGCGAACCAGGTGTCCGGTCCCGCGGCGTCCCCGGCCCCGGCCGTCTTGCACGTAAAACGTCGGGGCTCACGGGTTCGCTCCAAGGACCGCCACGGCACTTCCGGCATCCGTCCCGAACCCGTGCACCAACCAGGGGGAGAAGCATCATGGGCATGTACACCAGTGGAAACAGCCAACCGGGACCGGGCCTCGCCGCATTGGGCAGCATTCCGCCGGGCGCACCGATCTTCGTTTTCCGCGGCGGGGCCGCAACCTGGTTCGGCACCCAGCTGCTCGGGATGCTCATCACGGTGCTGACGTTGGGGATCTGCTACCCCTTTGCCGTGGTGCTGGTGGAACGCTGGCGCGCCAACAACACGCTGCTGCTCGGGAGGCCGCTGCAATTCACCGGTACCGGGTGGGGCATCTTCGGTCTGTGGATCAAGTGGTTCCTGTTGTGAATCATCACCCTGGGCATCTACAGCTTCTGGGTGTACCCGCGGCTGACGGCCTGGAAGGTCGAGCACACCGTGCTTGCCTAGCGGCCGGGCCCCGCGGCGTTCGTCGACGGGTTCTTCCTGCGCCGGCGGAAGCGGGCGACCGCCCCAAGGCGCGGCAACAACGGGAACACTGCGCCGGGCACCAACCCGGTCCACCGGGAAATCTCCATGTCGCGAGCCCGGGCCAAGCCGCGCTCCGCCAGCGCCGGCCACCGAAAGGCGGAAGTCTCAGGCGGCCTGGGCAGGTGCGGCGGCGGGATGGAAGATCCAGTTCCGCCGGGGGAGCTGCAGCGGGTCCCGGGATCTGGGCAGGATCACGTGCGGGTGCCCGCCGATCATCTCGATCCGGAACTTGCCCGCGTGGTAGGCCTGGTGGCACAGCGGACACAACAGGCACCCTCGGGACACGTCGGTGCGGCCCCCGCAATTCCATGCATCCAGGTGGTGTGCCTCGCACCGGCCGATGGACATGGTGCAGCCCGGGTTGATGCAGCCCTTGTCGCGGACGGCGATGGCCCGGCGTTGGGCCCGGTTGAAGTATCTTCGGCTGCGGCCCAGCTCCAGCGGCACCCGGTCCCCGTTCAGGATGATTGGGATGATGCCGGCGTTGCAGGCGATGCGCCGGCAGGTGGCCGCCGAGATCTCTTCGCCGCGGTCGGTGACCCCGGCCGCCTCGAGCTGGCCCAGGAACGTTTGCAGGTCGATGGTCACATTCAGGGTCACGTTCGGTGCCAAGGGCATCTGTCCGTCGCCGGCCCGGTCCTTCGGGGCACCGGCTTCGGCCGGGCTGGTCGCGATCCGCACCGAATCAAGGATGAGCTGGTGCAGGCGGCGTGCCCGCTGCCGCGTCAGTGCCTGTTCGATGGTCTCGCCGGGGCGCATCTCGACAGTGGGGTCCAGCTGCCCGGGTTGACCCAGGTCGGTGAATCCGGCGGCGGGGCGTGCATCCGGCGGAGTGCCGGGATCCACGGCCCAGTCGGGGATCGGAGGTCCGGCCGGGGACGCCTGTTCGGCCGGGGTGCCCGCCTTGGTCCGCGGGCTGTTGAGGATGTCCGCGGCGGTGGCCAGCAGTTCGTGGCCCTCGGCGGTGGTGATGACCCTGTACTCGTAGCCCTTGCGCGTGTGGCCCAGGTAGTGGGCGCCGACAAAGAGTTCTTCGACGAGCTCGCGCGCCGTCGCGGCTGCCGTGTCCTCGAGCCTCTTGGCCTGGTCCTTGAGCAGTTTTTCGGTGCCCTGGGAGTTGCGGGTGCGCGCGGCCTCGGCCAGCTCCGCCTCCAGCGCCCGCCCGGTGCCTGCGTCGTCCGCCAGGTCGCCGGCGGGGGAGAGGTTCTCGAACTTCTTGGCCAGCGTGGCCAGCGACCTGGGGTCCGCTGCGCCGTCGCTGAGCACCTGGCCCAGCAGCGGGAACTTCGGCGGAACGAGGGTGCCGTTGAATCCGGTGTGCGGCAGCAGGTTTTCGGCGCTTTGCACCCGGTGCCGGGCCTGGAAGTGCGTGAGGTTCAGCTGTGCCTCGAGGAAGTCGGCGTCTTCGCGGAAGTACGGCCTGGAGCCAGCCGGCGTGGGGACATCGGCCGGCAGCGGGCTGGCGGCCGCCGCCTCGGGATCCCCAAGCCAGGCGTTGAGCTGCGCGAGCGGTTCCTCGGTGATGGTGTGCACCTGCGCGTCGACGGCTCGGGATGCCGCCAGCAACTGGCCGTAGCCTACCTGCCGGCAGATGGCCTCGGTGAGCGCCACGAAGGCCGCGGCCCGCACCGGGGAGGACCCGACCTCTGCCGCTGCCTCGTCGATCGCCAACCTGAGCACGGGGATGAGAAGCGCCAGCGCGCGCAGCGAACCGTCCCGGGACCCGGTCGTGGCGACCGGGTCTTCCGGGGTTCCCGGGGTGTGCTGCACGAGCCCGGTGAGGGTCGTGAGCGCCTCGGCGGCGAGGGCTGGGGTGCTGGACATGGTTCAAGCATGCCCCGCCCCCGCCGGCCGCGGGGGCAGCGTCGAAGATCTGTGGATAAGTATTTTGGCGGGTGCCGAACCGGTGCCCGGGCGAACACCCCGGCGGATTCCCCAATGGGGCGGCAGGGGCGCTAGACTGGGAGGCATCACGACGTCGACCCGGCCATCACCGGCGAGTCCTTGGAAGAACGGCAACCTTGCCCACGCGGGGAAGCCAAGTAGAACCAAGCGGGTAAGCCCGTCACAGCAGTCAACGAGCGGCCCGATCCGGCCCCGGGGCATCCCGGGCGGAGAAGGCAAGCGGGGTGGTACCGCGAGGTGGAGTATCCGCATACTTGACCATCGTCCCTGTGTTGGAGAACGCCTAAGCGCCCACGCGCCTTCGATCACCAGGACTGCCGCAGATGACCAGCTACCCCAAGGCCTCGACCGACCCCCATGGCACGACGCCATCCTCTCCCCGTTTCCCGGAGATCGAGGAACGGGTCCTTTCCTACTGGAAGGACGACGAAACCTTCCAGGCCTCCATCGACGGCCGCGATGCCGGCGTCGACGGTGCCAACGAGTTCGTCTTCTACGACGGCCCCCCCTTCGCCAACGGCCTGCCGCACTACGGCCACCTGCTCACCGGGTACGTCAAGGACATGGTCGCCCGCTACCAGACCCAGCGCGGGTCGCGCGTGGAGCGCCGCTTCGGCTGGGACACCCACGGGCTGCCTGCAGAGCTCGAGGCCATGAAGCAGCTGGGCATGACGGACAAGGTCCAGATCGAGGCCATGGGCATCGACAAGTTCAACGACGCCTGCCGCACCTCGGTGATGAAGTACGCCGGTGAATGGCAGGACTACGTCACCCGCCAGGCACGCTGGGTCGACTTCGAGAACGACTACAAGACGCTGAACGTCGAGTACATGGAATCGGTCATCTGGGCCTTCAAGCGGCTGCACGACAAGGGCCTGACCTACAAGGGCTTCCGCGTGCTGCCGTACTGCTGGAAGGACGAGACCCCGCTGTCCAACCACGAGCTGCGCATGGACGACGACGTCTACAAGGACCGCCAGGACCAGACCGTCACCGTCTCCTTCCCGCTGTTGGCCGGTGAATCCGAGATCTCCAAGGAACTCGCCGGCGTGCAGGCTCTGGCCTGGACCACCACCCCGTGGACGCTGCCGACCAACCTGGCCCTGGCCGTGGGACCGGACGTCGTCTACGCGGTGCTGCCGGCCGGCGAAAACGGCGTGAAGGCCTCCAACGCCACCGGCAGCTTCATGCTGGCCGAGGACCTGCTCGGCGCCTACGCCAAGGACCTGGGCTACACCGACGCCGACGCCGCGAAGGAAGCGGTCACCGGCCGCTACACCGGCAAGGATCTGGCGGGCATCAGGTACGCACCGCTCTGGGACACCTTCACCGACACCGAGACCTGGGGGACCGCCAACGCCTGGCAGCTGCTGGTCGCCGACTACGTCACCACCACCGACGGCACCGGCATCGTCCACCAGGCCCCGGCCTACGGCGAGGAGGACCAGAAGATCTGCGAATCCGCCGGCATCCCGGTGATCCTCTCGATCGACGAGGGCGCGAAGTTCCTGCCGCTGTTCAAGGGCGGGGAGCTGGCCGAAATCGTCGGCGTGCAGGTCTTCGAGGCCAACAAGGCCATCACCAACGTCCTGAAGAACGATGCGCGCCTGGTCAAGCAGGCCTCCTTCGAACACTCCTACCCGCACTGCTGGCGCTGCCGCACCCCGCTGATCTACCGCGCGATCTCCTCCTGGTACGTCGAGGTCACCAAGGTCAAGGACCGCATGCTTCAGCTGAACCAGCAGATCAACTGGATCCCGGAGAACGTGAAGGACGGCCAGTTCGGCAAGTGGCTGGCCAACGCCCGGGACTGGTCGATCAGCCGCAACCGCTACTGGGGATCCCCGATCCCGGTGTGGGAATGCGACGGCGCCGAGTGCACCCACCGCGAGGTCTACGGCTCGCTGGCGGAAATCAAGGCGGCCTTCGGGCGCCTGCCGCTGAACCACGAGGGACAGCCCGATTTGCACCGCCCGTTCATCGACGACCTGGCCAAGGCGCACGAGGGCTGCGCCGATAACGGCACGCTGCGCCGCGTCGAGGACGTGCTGGATGTGTGGTTCGACTCCGGGTCGATGCCCTACGCCCAGGCGCACTACCCGTTCGAGAACAAGGAGTGGTTCGACACCCACCACCCGGCGGACTTCATCGTCGAGTACATCGGGCAGACCCGCGGCTGGTTCTACACCATGCACGTGCTCTCCACCGCGCTCTTTGACCGTCCCGCCTACAAGAACGTGATCAGCCACGGCATCGTGCTGGGCAGTGACGGGCAGAAGATGTCCAAGTCGCTGAAGAACTACCCGGACGTCAACGAGGTCCTGGACCGCGACGGCTCCGATGCGATGCGCTGGTTCCTGCTCTCCTCCCCGATCCTGCGCGGCGGCAACCTGGTTGTCACCGAGCAGGGCATCCGCGAGGGCGTGCGCCAGGTGCTGTTGCCCATGTGGAACGTCTGGCACTTCTTCTGCCTGTACACCAACGCCGCGAACCACGGCGCCGGCTACCAGGCGAAGTTGACCTACTCGGCCGCGGACCCGCTGGATGCGTACATGCTCGCGGCCACCGGGGACCTGGTCCGCGAGACCACCGCGAAGCTGGATGCCTACGACATCTCCGACGCCGCCGAGACCATCCGGGCATACATGGACACGCTGACCAACTGGTACGTGCGCCGGAGCCGCCAGCGCTTCTTCGACGAGGACACCAGCGCCTTCGACACCCTGTACACCGCACTGGAGACCCTGACCCGCGTCAGCGCCCCGCTGCTGCCGCTGGCGAGCGAGGAAATCTGGCGCGGCCTGACCGGCGGGCGCTCGGTGCACCTGGCCAACTGGCCCGACGCGGAGCTCTTCGGCCGCAACGACGAGTTGGTCGCGGCCATGGAAACCACCCGCAAGATCGCCTCGGTGGGCTCCTCGCTGCGCAAGGCCGCGAACCTGCGCGTGCGCCTGCCGCTGGCCGGGATGACCGTCGCGGTGCCCGGTGCCGCGGCGCTGGAGGGCACCTTCGCGAGCATCATCGCCGACGAGCTGAACCTGCGCTCGCTCACGCTCATCGACGCGGCCGATGCCGACGCCTCCGAGTACGGCATCAGCCAGCGCCTGGTGGTCAACGCCCGGGCCGCCGGCCCGCGCCTGGGCAAGAACGTGCAGCTGGCGATCAAGGGCGCCAAGTCCGGGGACTGGTCGGTGGACGACGCCGGAACGGTCACCGCCGGCGGCCTGGCCCTGGAGGAGCACGAATACACGCTCGAAACCGTCGTGGAAGCCACCGAGGGCGAGGAGAAGATCGCCGCCGCGGTGCTGCCCGGCGGGGGCTTCCTGGTGCTTGACACCGAAGTCACCCCGGAGCTCGCGGCGGAGGGAACGGCCCGGGACATGATCCGCGCCATCCAGTCCGCCCGCAAGGACGCGGACCTGCAGGTCAGCGACCGCATCCGCACCGAAATCACCGCCGACGCCGCAACCGTCGCAGCACTGCACGCCAACGCCGAACTGATCAAGGGCGAAACGCTCAGCACCGGGCTGGTCCTGGTCACCGGGGACGACGGGATGGCACCCGCCGTCAGCGTCGAAACCGTGGCCGAGGCCGAAGCCGCCGACAAGGAAATGGGACCCACCACATGAGCAACACCTTTGACAGGTTCTCCGTGGAGAGCGTGTACGCCGAGCTGCTGGCCCGCGCCCCGGAGAACAAGATCGAACCGCGCATGGAGCCGATGCGCCGGGCCATGGAGATCCTCGGGGAGCCGAACAAGGCCTTCCCGATCATCCACGTCACCGGCACCAACGGCAAGACTTCCACCGCGCGGATGATCGAATCGCTGCTGCGCGCCCACGACCTGCGCACCGGGCGCTATTCCTCCCCGCACCTGGTCTCGGTCACCGAGCGCATCGCGATCGACGGCGAGTCCGTGGACGATGAGACGTTCGTGCGGATCTGGGACGAGATCCGCCCCTACCTGCAGATCGTCGACGACGAGCTCACCGCGGCGGGCGAGAACCGGCTGACCTACTTCGAGGCCGTGACCATCCTGGGGTTCGCGGTCTTCGCCGACACCCCGGTGGACGTGGCGATCATCGAGGTCGGCCTGGGCGGGATCACCGACGCCACCAACGTCGGCGACGGCCAGGTCTCGGTCATCACCCCGATCTCGCTGGACCACACCGACCTGCTGGGCGACACCACCGAGCTGATCGCCCTGGAAAAGGCCGGGATCATCAAGCCCGGCGGGTTTCTGGTCTCCTCCGCGCAGCCGGCCGATGCCGCGCAGGTGCTGCTGGACAAGGCCCTCGAACTCGAGGTGCCGTACCGCTTCGAGGGCGTCGAGTTCGGCGTCGAGAACCGCACGGTCGCCGTCGGCGGCCAGCAGCTGGACATCCAGGGCCTGGCCGGGCGCTACCCGGGCATCCTGCTGCCGCTGCACGGCGGGCACCAGGCGCAGAACGCCGCCGTCGCCCTGGCCGCGGTGGAGGCGTTCATCGGCGGCGGGGAAACCGCGCTGAACCACGATTTGGTGATGGAGGGCTTCGGCGCCGCCACCAGTCCCGGGCGCCTGGAGGTCATCCGCAAGGCCCCCACGGTGCTGCTCGATGCCGGGCACAACCCCGACGGCATCCGCGCCTCGGCGGCCGCGGTGAAGGAGTCCTTCGGCTTCTCCACGCTGGTGCTGGTCATCGGGATCCTTGCCGAAAAGGACGCCCCGGCCATGCTGGCGCAGCTGCGCGAGGACTACCTGGACCTCACCGAGGACATCTGCATCACCCAGTCCAATTCGCCGCGCGCCATCCCCGCCGGGGAACTGGCCGCCATGGCGCTGGAGGCCGGATTCAACGAGGAGGACATCTTCGTGACCGAACGCCTTGACGACGCCCTGGAATGGGCCGTCGGGCGCGCCGAGGCCTCCGAGGACTTCGGCGGCGGGGTGCTGGTCACCGGGTCCATCACGCTGGTCGGCGAGGCCCGCATGCTGCTGGGAGGGAAGTAGGAACCATGGCGAAAATGACCAAGGCGCAACGCGAATGGCGCCCCGGGATGCCCAAGAAGCCGCGCTCGACCCGTGTGATGTTCGCCTCCACGGTGCTCACGCTCGAGGCGTTCCTGGTGATCTTCGTGGCGCTGGCCGTCTTCGGGCTGAACCGCGACACGCTCTCCCCGGTGCTGGTCCTCGGCATCGGCGCGGTGGTCGCCTTGGCGTGCATCTTCACCTGCGCGCTGCTGAAAAAACCGCTGGGATACGCGATCGGATGGGGGCTGCAGCTGCTGCTGATCCTCTCCGGGTTCCTGTTGACCTCGATGTTCTTCATCGGTGCGGCCTTCGCCGCGACCTGGTGGTACGCGGTCACCAAGGGCCGGGCCCTGGACCTGGAAACGGCCCGCCGGGCGCGCGAGCAGGAAGCCTGGGACGCGGCGCACCCGCGGGAAGATCCCGGCGCACCGGGTGCCCAACCGTAGAATCAAGACCAACGACCATTTGCAGCACACAGAACGAAGGAGCCGCCTCCATGGCCATTGAACGCACCCTGATCCTGATCAAGCCCGACGGCGTCAAGCGCCAGCTGACCGGGCAGATCCTTTCCCGCATCGAAGCCAAGGGCTACGTGATCTCCGAGCTCAAGCAGGTTTCCGCCACCCGCGAACTGCTCGAGGCGCACTACGAGGAGCACGTGGGCAAGCCGTTCTACGAGCCGCTGGTCGAATTCATGCTTTCGGGCCCGCTCGTGGCGATCGTCGCCGAGGGCCAGAACGTGATCCCCGGCTTCCGCTCGCTGGCCGGCACCACGGACCCGACCACCGCGGCCCCGGGCACCATCCGCGGGGACCTGGGCCGCGACTGGGGCCTGAAGGTCCAGCAGAACCTGGTCCACGGTTCGGACTCGGTCGAGTCCGCCGCACGCGAAATCGGCATCTGGTTCGCCTAGTACCGAGGCGCCGACCCGGCGCCGCAGCGGGGTCCGGCCCGCGGCCTTCCACCAAGGAAGGCCGCGACCCGGACCCTTTTGCGTGGGCGGGGACCGACTCGGCGGCCGCATTCGTGCTTATGGACAGATGAACCGGGGATTCCGGGAGGTTGAAGACCACAGGGGAAGTGGCGTGGAACCGTCGACGGGCAACAGTCCAATGAAGCAGGGCGGGCACGCAGCGGCCCGCGGTTCTCGGGTGGTCGGTGCCCTGGGGGCCGGCGCGTTGCTGCTTGCCGGGTGCGCCCAGGGCACACTGGCCCAAACGCCGCAGGCGGACCTGCGGCCGTTGCTGGGGGCCATCGAGGCCTCCGCGACTCGCAGCGCATCCCTTGGGGGAGGTCTGTGGGCAGGCGCAGGACTTCGACCGGGCCGTGGCCATCTGTCCCTACATGGACCCGGACGACGTCGTCAGGGCACTGGGGTTCGAGTGGGAGGCGGCGGCCGCCCTGCCCCTGCAGCGCGAAGGACGCGGCGGCCTGCTGCTGGCCCGGGACGCGGGCGTCGTTGCGACCCTGCTGGTGGACAGGACGGAACTGGATTTCTGTTCCACGCCGGATGCCGCGGGAGCCCGGATCGAGCCCGGGCGGGTCCTGGGGTTCACGCCCGGGCCCGGCCCCACCTGGGATGCCGGCTGGAATGGCACGCTTCGGTAGGTGCGCCCGTTCAGGCCTTGGCGCCGCGGGCGCGCAGCAGGCCTCCGGCCACCAGATCGATGCCAAGGGCCAGCGCGGTCCCGAGGCCGTAGGCGAGCAGATCCAGCGGAACGAAGGTGGTGCCCAGCACCAGCCGCACCGGAGGGAAAAGTGCGGCGAGGTCCGCCGGGATGTCAGTGAGCTGCAGCAGCTCGATGAGCACGCAAAAGACCAGGGCCGCCAGCGCGTTGGCCACGTGCCCGGCGCGCGGGCGCAGGAAGGTCGCCAGCACATAGATCAGCACCGCGTAGACGACCCCGCCGGCCAAATCCGCCTCCAGCCCCGAACCGAGGAACCTGGCGCCCAGGCCCAGGGCAATGGCCGGCAGCACGCAGGCGGCGGCGCCCAGGCGGCGGGAGCGTGCCGCCGCCGCGGGGGATCGGCGGGCAGGCGCGGTGGCCGCGGACGCCGGCACGGGCTCAGGCGCCAAAGAAGGCACCGGGGAAGCGCAGCACGACGCTGGCCGCGGTGAGCACCAGCAGAACGATGACCGCGACCCAGGTCCACTCGGCAACGGCCTTGCGCACCGGAACCGATGCCGGGATCACCCCGTGGGCGATGTTGCGGGCGGTGGTGTAGAGGAACATCGGGATCATCATCGCCCAGACGATCATGCAGTACAGGCACAGGGCGTTGATCTCGTACAGCGCCTGGGACCAGAGCCAGATGATGAACACCATCGCCAGGGACACCCCGACCTGGACGCCGACCCAGTACCAGCGGGCAAAGCGCGCCCCGGCCAGCAGCGCCATGCCGATGGTGATCACGATGCCGAAGCCGACGATGCCCAAAAACGGGTTGGGGAAGCCCAGCAGCGCGGCCTGGGAGGATTTCATGACGGTGCCGCAGGAGACCCAGGGATTGAAGTCGCAGGAGGTGACGTAGTCGGGATTCTTGTACAGGGCGATGCGCTCGAGCACCAAGATGCCCGAGGCGATCCAGGCCACCGCGCCGGTGAGCACCAGGAACAGGCCGAAGCCCCGTGCCTGGGCCAAGCGGGGCAGCTGCTGCTCGTTGCTTGGCGGCGCTGCGGTGTCGGACTTGCTCATCGGGTGCTCCCTTGTGGCTGGTGGTTCTTGCCCCGGCGCGGCCACCGGCATCCGGCACACGTGCCATGCCGGGCCGGGATTTGTTGCTGGCCCCGCTTGAAGTCTAGTGGCCGCCGCCGCCCGCGCCCATGCCCCGCGCCGCGCGTGGGACAACCGGCGGGGCAATGCCGCGGGGCGCCGCGTGTCGCCGATGTTCGGGTCGGCGGCATCCTTCGGCGTGTCGGTATGAGACAATTGCAGTGGTTGTTCGTGGATCCACAGTCTGCTTTCAACCCAACGACAGGCTTTCAAGCCCGATTGCGATGCATCTGCTGCCAAGAGACCGCCTATACGAAGGTCTTCAGCGAATACCGCGATATGGTCGCCGCAACGTAAAGCGGCTTGCTTGGAAAAGCGCCGTTGGTCTTGCACGGATGCCGCGCCCCCATAGTTGGTAGGCGCACCCGGGCCGGGCATATCAAAGGACTTCCGCTGGGACACGCGGCCACAAGGCCCGGTCCAGCGAACCAACCAGGGGCGAGCAGCTATCTGTGGGAGCGTTCGACCCGCCGAGGAGCACTCTTTTAACATGGCACTGAATCGCGACGAATCAAAGGCAGCGATGGGCCAGGGCCCCAAGGGCCGCACCCGCACCACCCGCCCACCGCGCGGAAACTTCAACGAACCCTCGCCGCCGCCACCGCGCCGGGCCATGACCCTGGCCGAGCTCAACGACGCAGCAGCCGCACCGACCAGGAAGGTGCGCGCGAACGTTTCACCGCGCGCCGCCACCGCCCGCCGTGGTTCGGCCCCCCGCAACGCCCCTGCCCGCCAGGGCAGCGACGCGACCGTTGAATCGGTCGTTGCGGCGGCCACCGGCCAGGCAACGGCCAAGGCACCGGCCCAGGCGCCTGCCGCCGAAACGGTGAAGGCCCCGGCCCGCCGCGGCCCGCGCCGCGCCACCTCCGGGGTCACCTCCCCGGGCACCACGGCCGTCGAGCCGGACACCGTCATCGAGGCCCCCGCGGCGCAGGCCGCCGCCGAGGCCAAGACCGAACCCATGCTCGAAAAGGCCGAAGCCGCCGCCGAGGAAGCAGCGGCGCCCAAGGCCGCCGCCAAGCGCCCGGCCCGCGGACGCAGCCGCAAGGCCACCTCCCCTGCCACCGGCACGGAAGAAGCAGCCTCCGTCGAAGCGGTCGAGGCACCTGCCGCCATCGAGCCCGCAGCCGAAGCCACCGAGGAACCGGCGCAGGATGCCGAGCCAGCCAAGACCGCACGGCGCCGCCCGGCCCGCGGCGGACGCGGCACCCGCGCCACCCAGGACACCGAATCCCAGGACGCCCCGGCCCGGTCCGCAGCCGAAGCCCCGGAGGGCGAAGTCGACGCGGCCGAGGAGGCAACCGCCGAACTCGAGCCGGTCGCCGTCACCGACCCGTTCGCCATCCCCGAATCCGCACTCTCGCTGATCTTCCAGGCACCGACCCTCCCGGCCGCCGCAGAGGCTGCCGGCGACGAAGACGAGGACGAGGACGAGGGCCACGCCGGCAACGGCCGCCGCTCCCGCCACGATTCCGACGACGAGCACGGGGACGAGTCGGGCGTCGTCTCCCGCCGACGCCGTCGCCGCCGCCGCGGCGAGGCCGACCTCGAGCTGACCGGCGGCTCGGAGAACGACCCGCCGAACACCATCACCCGGGTCCGCGCCCCGCGCGCCACCCTGGAACCCGTCGTTTCCAACAAGGTCACCGCCGTGCGCGGTTCCACCCGCCTGGAAGCCAAGCGCCAGCGCCGCCGCGATTCACGCGAATCCGGCCGCCGCCGCCAGGTCATCACCGAGGCCGAGTTCCTGGCCCGCCGCGAATCCGTCGACCGCCAGATGATCGTGCGCCAGCGCGAGGACCGCATCCAGATCGGCGTCCTCGAGGACGGCATCCTGGCCGAGCACTTCGTCTCCAAGACCCAGCAGGACTCCCTGATCGGCAACGTCTACGTCGGCAAGGTGCAGAACGTGCTCCCGTCGATGGAGGCAGCCTTCGTCGACATCGGACGCGGACGCAACGCCGTGCTCTACGCCGGCGAGGTCAACTGGGACGTCGCGGGCCTGGACGGCCAGCCGCGCCGCATCGAGCACGCCTTGAAATCCGGGGACACCGTGCTGGTACAGGTCACCAAGGACCCGGTCGGCCACAAGGGCGCCCGCCTGACCAGCCAGATCTCCCTGCCGGGCCGCTACCTGGTGTACGTGCCGGGCGGCTCGATGACGGGCATCTCGCGCAAGCTCCCGGACGTGGAGCGCAACCGCCTGAAGAAGATCCTCAAGGACCACCTGCCGGAGAACGCGGGCGTCATCGTGCGCACCGCCGCCGAGGGCGCCTCCGAGGAAGAGTTGATGAACGACATCAACCGCCTGCGCGCCCAGTGGGAAGGCATCGAGGCCGCCTCGACGTCCACCAAGACGCTGGCACCGGAACTGCTCTACGGCGAGCCGGATTTGACCATCAAGGTGGTCCGCGACGTCTTCAACGAGGACTTCACCAAGCTGATCGTCTCCGGCGACGAGGCCTGGGACACCATCGAGGCCTACGTGACCTACGTGGCCCCGGACCTGGTCTCGCGCCTGGAAAAGTGGGAGTCCGACGAGGACATCTTCGGCCACTACCGCCTCGACGAGCAGATCCACAAGGCCCTGGACCGCAAGGTCTTCCTGCCTTCGGGCGGCTCGCTGGTCATCGACCGCACCGAGGCCATGACCGTGGTCGACGTGAACACCGGCAAGTACACCGGTTCGGGCGGCAACCTCGAGGAAACCGTCACCAAGAACAACCTGGAGGCGGCCGAAGAGGTCGTGCGCCAGCTGCGCCTGCGTGACATCGGCGGCATCATCGTCATCGACTTCATCGACATGGTGCTCGAGTCCAACCGCGACCTGGTGCTCCGCCGCTTGGTCGAGTGCCTGGGCCGCGACCGCACCAAGCACCAGGTTGCCGAGGTCACCAGCCTTGGACTGGTGCAGATGACGCGCAAGCGCATGGGCACCGGTTTGCTGGAAGTCTTCGGCGAGAACTGCGAGGCCTGCAACGGCCGCGGCGTGATCACCCACGACGAGCCCGTTGAGCACCGCCGTTCCTTCAACTCGGCCGGCGAGCCGCACGGCTCGAGCAACCGCGCCGCCGAGAAGCCCTCGCGTGCCGAGCGCCGACGCCGCAACCGCGGCTCGGACGAGCCCCACACCGAGCAGGCAACCGCCGCGACCCCGGTAGAGGCCAAGGAGCCGGAGGACGCCGCCAAGGCCGACGCCGCACGCACGGCCTTTGCCAACATCGCCGCCGCGGCACACGCAGCGCACGAGCACGAGGAAGCCGAGTCCTCGGACGAGGGCGCCACGCTGACCGTGGCGGGGGAGTCCGTGACGGTTCCCGCCGCACGACGCAACCGCCGTGCCGGCTCCGCCGCCGCAGCCGCCCCGTCGCTGACGCTGGAGAACCTGGAAGCAGCGCTTCCGGACCACTCCCCGGCCGCCGAGCCGGCCGAGGCCTCCGACGCAGCGGAAGAGGACGAGTCGGGCAATGCACGCCCGGCCCGCACGCGGACCCGCCGCAAGGCCCGCGCCAAGGCAACCGAACCGGCAACCGCCGAGCCGGCCGCCGAGGCGCCTGCCGCAGCCGCTGCACCGGTCATCTCCGGTGTTGCCGGCCAGGCCTCGGACGACGCCCCCGTGGCGGAGCCTGCGGCAGCGGCAACCAAAAAGACTTCGGGCCTCGAGCCGGTGGCGCGCGTCAAGCGCAGCCGCCGTGCCACGAGCCCGCAGGGTGGATCCGACGCCGCAGTTTCTGTGGCATCGGACACGCTTGCGGCATCGGGTACATCCCATGTTGCTTCGCTCGCTGACCAAGCCAAGGCCGAAAAGCCGCTAAACGCCGCGAATGCGCCGATTATGCTGGGTGTCGGGGTACCGGTCAACGAGTTGAAAGAGTAGGGGTCTTGACGACTCGCGGGGTCAGGCTGTATTTGCCCCTGCAGCGCTTTTTAGCGTAGTCTAGATCCTCGGTGCGAACGCCAGCTATCGGATTCTTCCGCTCGGCGTGCCAGCACAGCGCAATCCCCAGGCTCGTTTTGGGGTAGTGATGCGCAGCAAGACATATTGAACGTCGAGTAGAAGTGAGTACCCACGTGGTGTACGCAATTGTCCGCGCTGGCGGCCGCCAGGAAAAGGTTTCTGTTGGAGACCTCGTTACCCTTGACCGCCTGAAGGCTGCCCCCGGCGCCTCCATTGAACTGCCGGCCCTGTTGCTGGTTGACGGCGAGAAGGTAACTTCGGCTGCCGACGAGCTGGCCAAGGTTACGGTGACCGCTGAGGTCGTTGAGAATCTTCGCGGCCAGAAGATTGTCATTCAGAAGTACAAGAACAAGACCGGTTACAAGAAGCGCCAGGGTTTCCGCGCTTCGTTGACCAAGGTCAAGGTCACCTCGATCGCTTAATTGCGGTTGTTTCCAAGAATTCTCATTACCTGAAGGTAGGCACATTCAATGGCAAGTAAGAAGGGCGCGAGTTCCACTCGCAACGGTCGCGACTCCAACCCCCAGTACCTGGGCGTCAAGCGCTTCGGTGGTCAGGTTGTTTCCGCCGGTGAAATCATCGTTCGCCAGCGCGGCACCCGCTTCCACCCGGGCGCCGGCGTGGGAATCGGCAAGGACGACACCCTGTTCGCACTGGAAGCCGGAGCTGTCGAATTCGGCACTCGCCGCGGCCGTAAAGTCGTGAACATCGTTACCGCTGGCTAACTAAGCGCGTAACCGCATTCATTACACTGTAGAGGGTGGGCCGCACGGCTCACCCTCTATGTGTTTTTCCAAAACCCCTGTGTTTTGCCGCCTCCCGCCCCCGGGAGCAGCGCGCGGAACGCCACCCTTTTTTGCTAGGAGCTTTCAACCGTGGCAGCCTTCATCGACCGAGTGGTCCTCCATGTCTCCGGTGGTACCGGTGGGCACGGCTGTGTCTCCATCAAACGCGAAAAGTTCAAGCCCCTGGGCGGGCCCGACGGAGGAAGCGGCGGCAACGGCGGAGACGTGATCCTGCGAGTCGACGCCCAGACCACCACGCTGCTGTCCTACCACCACTCGCCGCACCGCCACGCCGGAAACGGCGAGGGCGGCAAGGGAGACCTGCGCCCCGGCAAGAACGGCGAGACCCTCATCCTTCCGGTGCCCGAGGGCACCGTGGTCAAGACCCGTGACGGCGAGATCCTGGCCGACCTGATCGGCGACGGAACCGAATACATCATTGCCGCCGGCGGCCTGGGCGGCTTGGGCAACGCAGGCCTGTCCAGCCAGCGCCGCAAGGCCCCCGGATTCGCGCTGCTGGGCACCCCCGGCGCCTCCGCCGAGGTCGTCCTGGAACTCAAGTCCGTCGCCGACGTCGCCCTGGTGGGCTACCCCTCGGCCGGAAAGTCCTCGCTGATCGCCGCGCTGTCCGCCGCGCGCCCCAAGATCGCCGACTACCCCTTCACCACGCTGGTCCCGAACCTCGGAGTCGTCCAGGCCGGAGAGACCCGCTACACCGTGGCCGACGTCCCGGGCCTGATCCCCGGGGCCTCCGAGGGCCGCGGCCTGGGCCTGGAGTTCCTGCGCCACGTCGAGCGCTGCGCCGCCCTGGTGCACGTGCTTGACTGCGGCGCACTGGAAGCGGACCGCGACCCGGTCTCCGACCTGGACATCATCCAGGCCGAACTCGACGCCTACGAGGTCGACTCCTCGTTCGCCGGCGCCGACGGC
Organism: Arthrobacter sp. UCD-GKA; assembly: GCF_001863355.1. Lineage (NCBI taxonomy): Bacteria > Bacillati > Actinomycetota > Actinomycetes > Micrococcales > Micrococcaceae > Arthrobacter > Arthrobacter sp. UCD-GKA. The sequence goes on from NZ_MOLR01000014.1 coordinate 45,203, forward strand.
CAGATCATCCCGTTGAACGAACGCCCGCGTCTGATCGCCCTGAACAAGGTCGACATGCCCGACGGACGCGACATGGCCGGATTCGTGCGCCCTGAACTGGAGAAGCGCGGCTACCGCGTCTTCGAGGTCTCCGCGATGACCCGCGAGGGCCTGCGCGAGTTGTCCTTCGCGATGGCCGAACTGGTCACCGAGGCACGCGCCAAGATCGAGGCCGCACCGCTGCCGGTTCCCGTCGAGGTGCTGCGTCCGCGCGGCACCAAGGCCAGCCGGGCAGGGTTCGTCATCCGCAAGGAAGAGCGCAACCTCGAGCCGCTCTACCGCGTCATCGGCGAAAAGCCCCAGCGCTGGATCATGCAGACCGACTTCCGCAACGACGAGGCCGTGGGCTACCTGGCCGACCGCCTGGCCAAGCTGGGCGTCGAAAACCAGCTGTACAAGCTCGGTGCCAAGCCCGGGGATGCGGTGGTCATCGGCTCCGAGGTCGACGCCGTGGTCTTCGACTGGGAGCCGACCATGGCCGCAGGCGCCGAGCTTCTGGGCTCGCGCCGTGGACAGGACGAGCGCCTGGCAGAGTACGGTGCACGCCCCTCGCGCGACGAGAAGAAGGCGGTGCACGAGGCGCGCAAGGGCGCCAAGGCCGCCGCCCGCGAAGACCTGGAAGCCGAGCGCAAGGCCGGAATCTGGACGGAGTCGGTCAACTACAAGCACCAGCTACCCAAGTCCGGGGAGTAACCGAGAAACCGTGCGCGCCACACACCAGCCCTCGGGCATCACTCAACGCCAGGACCTGCCCCGCGCCTCGCGCATCGTGGTCAAGGTCGGTTCCTCGTCCCTGACCACGCTGGCCGGAGGCATCTCCGAGGAGGCCCTCAGCTCGCTGGTGGACCGCCTCGCGGCGGTCAACACCGCCGGGACCGAGCTGATCCTGGTTTCCTCCGGTGCCATCGCCGCCGGCCTGGCGCCCCTTGACCTGGGGCGCCGGCCGCGCGACCTGGCCACGCAGCAGGCTGCGGCCTCGGTGGGGCAGGGCCTGCTGATGGCAAAGTACACCCAGGCGTTTTCCGCCCACGGGATCACGGTCGGCCAGGTCCTGCTGACCGCCGACGACCTGATCCGCCGCCAGCAATACGCCAACGCGTTCCGCGCATTGAACCGGTTGCTGGCCCTGGGCGTGGTGCCGATCGTGAACGAAAACGACACCGTGGCCACCCACGAGATCCGCTTCGGGGACAACGACCGGCTCGCGGCCCTGGTGGCGCACCTGGTCAAGGCCGACGCGCTGCTGCTGCTCTCGGACATCGACGCGGTCTACGACGCCCCGCCGAACGCCGGGGGAGTGCGCGTGCCGTCGATCGAGCGCGCGGAGGACCTTGAGGCGTTGCGCATCGGGTCCACCGGATCCGCGGGACTGGGCACCGGGGGCATGGCCACCAAGGTCGAGGCCGCCACCATGAGCGCCGAATCGGGCATCCCGACCCTGGTCACCTCCACCGCCAACGCCGCCGCGGCGCTGGCCGGGCACGACGTGGGAACCTGGTTCTCCGCCCGCGGCGGGCGGCGTTCCACCCGGATGCTGTGGTTGGCGCACCTGGCCACCACCCAGGGCCGGCTGCTGCTGGACCCGGGCGCGGTGCGCGCCGTGGCCTCCGGGGTCGCCTCGCTGCTGCCGGCCGGGATCACCGGGATCAACGGCTCCTTCGAGGCCGGGGACGCGGTGGAGATCACCGACGGCTCCGGACTGGTCATTGCCCGCGGCCTGGTCAACTTCTCGTCGGCGGAACTGCCGAAGATGCTCGGGCGCTCCACGCACGAGCTCGGCGAGGACCTGGGCAGCTCCTACGAACGCGCCGTGGTTCACGTCGACGACCTGGTCGTGGTCTAGCAGCGCAGCCGCTACCGAAGCCCGTCCCCGTGCTTAACATGGGGGCGGGCTTCGGCGCATCCACCGTAGAATAAGGGATTATGAGCCAGAACATTGATGCAGCCTTGACCCTGACCGATGCCGCCCAGGACTCCGGCGGGCCCGAGGCCGCCACCCTCGCCGTGGCCAGGCTGGCCGACCGCGCCCGCGCCGCCTCGCGCGTGCTGGCCCGGGCGGACCGCAACTGGAAGGACCGGGCGCTGCTGGCCATCGCAGCCTCGCTGGATTCCAACCGCAAGGCCGTGATCAAGGCCAACGCCAAGGACATCGAGGCCGGGCGCGCCAACGGCACCACCGAGGCGCTGCTGGACCGGCTGCGGCTGAACGACGCGCGCGTCGACGCGCTGATCGCCGCCCTGGAGGAACTGGCCGGGCTGCCGGACCCGGTGGGCACCGTGCTGCGCGGCCAGACCCTGCCCAACGGCCTGCGGCTGCGCCAGGTGCACGTGCCCATGGGCGTCATCGGCGCCATCTACGAGGCCCGCCCCAACGTCACCGTCGACATCGCCGGGCTGGCGCTGAAGAGCGGAAACGCCGTGCTGCTGCGCGGGGGAAGCGCCGCCGCGCACTCCAACGAGGCGCTGCTGGCCCTGATCCGCGACGCCCTGGAAACGGTGGGGCTGCCCGCCGACGCCGTGGCCTCGGTCGATCCCTGGGGCCGCGACGGCGCCGACGCGATGATGGGCGCACGCGGCAAGATCGACGTGCTGATCCCGCGCGGCGGGCGCGAGCTGATCCAGCGCGTGGTCACCACCGCCAGCGTCCCGGTCATCGAGACCGGTGAGGGCAACGTGCACATCTACCTCGACGAGTCAGCCGATGCCGCCATGGCCGCCCCGATCCTGCTCAATGCCAAGACCCAGCGCCCCTCGGTGTGCAACACCGTCGAGACCCTGCTTCTCAACGCAAAGGCCGCCGCGGCCCCCGAGGTGCTTGCCGCGCTGGCCAAGGCCGGGGTGCGCCTGCACGTCGATGCCCGCGCCAAGGCGCTGGCCGGTGGAATCCCGACCATCGACGCCGTCGAGGAGGACTGGGACACCGAATACATGGACCTGGACCTGGCCGTGGCCGTGGTTGATGACCTGGATGGTGCGATCAAGCACATCCGTGCGCACAGCACCGGTCACACCGAGGCGATCCTGACCAACAACCTTGCCCATGCCGAGCGCTTCATCGCCGAGGTCGACTCGGCCGCGGTGATCGTCAACGCCTCCACCCGGTTCACCGATGGCGGGCAGCTGGGACTGGGTGCCGAGGTCGGCATTTCGACGCAGAAGATGCACGCCCGCGGTCCCATGGGCCTGCGCGAGCTGACCACGACCAAGTGGATTGTGCAAGGCGATGGGCATGTTCGTTCGTAGCCGCGTGCCAAGGTGGGTACGATAGAGGCTAACGAGACAAAATAGTTACAACAACGTGCCGTGCGCGCCTACGCGGGTCCGGCACACATAGCAACCTGGAGAAACATGTTTACCCAGTCCCTGAACGCGGCGATCCTGGCTTCCGAGTCCACCGGTGGAATGACCACCCAGACCCAGGCGCTGCTTGTCGGCGGCGGAATCTTCCTGCTGTTCATGCTGATGCTGCTGATCACCATGTCCTACTCCAACGTGGGCAACCGCCACCAGGTCAAGCCGGAACCCGAGGACACCCACCGTACGCACACCAACAAGCACGGCCATCACTAGCCGTCTCGAGGCCGAACGTACGGACCGCCCATTTCGCCTCGGCGTCATGGGCGGCACCTTCGATCCGATCCACCACGGGCACCTCGTGGCAGCCAGCGAAGTCGCCTCGGTCTTCGACCTTGACGAAGTCGTGTTCGTGCCCACCGGGGAACCGTGGCAGAAGTCGGACCGCGACGTGGCCCCGGCCGAGCACCGCTACCTGATGACGGTGATCGCCACGGCGGCAAACCCCCGCTTCACGGTGAGCCGGGTGGACATCGACCGACCCGGCCCCACCTACACCATCGACACCCTGCGGGACCTGCGCGCACAGCGTCCGGAGGCGGAGCTGTTCTTCATCACCGGCGCTGACGCCATGGCGCAGATCATGGGGTGGAAGAACGCCGAGGAGCTGTGGCAGCTGGCGCATTTCGTGGGGGTCACCAGGCCCGGCCACGAGTTGCCGGTGCTGGACCGCAACGACGTGTCGTTGATGGAGGTCCCGGCGATGGCGATTTCCTCCACGGATTGCCGTGAACGGGTGCGGACCGCGCATCCTGTCTGGTACCTGGTGCCAGACGGCGTGGTGCAGTACATCGCCAAGTACAAGCTGTACAACGACAAGAACAACGCAGTAAGCAACGGCCAGGAATAGAGACGGCCGGGAATGGACAAGATGAGCGACGAGACCGGGCCCGCGCTCAGCAGGCGAGCCCTGCGGGAGCAGCGACGTGCCGAGGCCGAAGCCCAGCTTGCCCGCGAGGCGGCGGCGGGCCAAAAGCCCGTGCCCCCCGCACCGAAGCCCGATGCGGCCAAGCCCGCCGCAGCGAAGCCGACGGCAGCCAAGCCGGCGGCGGAGGTTCCCGTGCCCAAGGCCGCCGTTCCGACGGCGCAACCCGCTCCCGGAATAGTCGAGAAGCCTGCCGCCAAGCAGGCCGAAAAGCCCGCCGTTGCCAAGCCGGCAGGGAAGCCGGTCGAGAAGCCTGCCGCCAGGCCGCCTGCTGCACCTCCTGCCGCCACGCCCGTCCGGGAGCCCGTGGCCGCCAAGCCCGCGGCCAATCCCGTGTTGGAACCGGCGGAACCTGCGCGCAGCCGTCGCGCCGCCACCGGTGCGGTTGACGCGATGCCGGAACGCACCGAGCGCACCTCCCTGCAGCGTGCCCGCGACCGCGAGGCCCTGCGCACCCGCCGCCGCCTGGAACAGGAAGTCTCCGAACTTTCACCCAAGGACCCTGCCCCCGCCGAAGACCCGGCACCGCTGACGCGCAAGCAGATGCGCCTGCAGGCCCTGGGCGCCGCGAAGGACGCGGGCGCCGCACAGTCCGCACCCGCACCCAAGGCCACGCCGGCACCGGCCAAGCCCGCTCCGGCCAAGCCCGCACCCGGCAAACCGGCCCCGGCCAAGCCTGCAGCGGCCCAGCCGCCAGCCGATCCCGAAACCCCCTCGCCGCAGATGAGCGTCGAGGAAGCCCTGGCGTTGCGCCAGCGCTCCGGCGGGGCGGCCCCAAGCGAACCGCTGCTCATCGCGCCCGAGGAAGACCTGGCCAACGTGGACCTGGAGGTCCTGGCCCAGCAGCGCGAGCTTGCCGCGCGTGCCGCGATCATTTCCCGCCGCGCCGCCGAGCGCCTGCGCATGCAGGAGGAAAACACCCAGCGGGCCGGTGCCCGCCGCTCGGACCCCTTCACCGGGGCCATGAACCACCTGGTCGAAGAGGACATCGAGAAGAAGCTGGTCAACACCGGCATCTCCGGTCCGCGGACACGTGGCTACAACATCGCCATGACCGACCAAGGCACCATCGTCGAGGAACCGCAAACCACCGCGGCCCCGGCCACCAAGACTCCGGCTTCGGCGCCCCGGGCGCCCCAGTCGACGACCCCGGCAGCGAAAGCCCCGGCGGTCACACCTGCGCACAAGCCAAAGGCTGCTACTCCGGCCCAGGCATCGGCTGGCGGCTCCAAGCCACCCGCCGCGAAACAAGCTGCCGCAGCAGCACCGGCCAAGGCCCCCGCGGCCCCGGCCGCCGGCAAGGCGGTGGCGGCACCCGAATCCAGGGCTCCCCGCGCCGAAGATGTTGGGCCCTCGACGTCTCGTCCTCCCGTGCGTGCAGTGCGCGCCCAGGGACTCGAGCCGTTGGACGTGCAGACCGCCGGAATGCGCCGTGCCAACAACATGTACTTGATGGTCATCGCGGCCTTGTCCGTTGGAGGCGCGGCCCTGGTGGCCGGCCTCATCATGTTCCTGAACTCCAACTAGCGCGCTTTTGCGACGCCACAATTCCCTCAAGGAGAACCCCCTATGAGCGCCCACGAACATTCCATCAACCTGGTCAAGGCCGCGGCACTGGCCGCCGCCGAGAAGCAGGCCGAAAACCTGATCGCCCTTGACGTTTCCGAGCGCCTCGGTGTCACCGACGCGTTCCTGATCGCCTCGGCTTCCTCCGAGCGCCAGGTCAACGCGATCGTCGACGAGGTCGAGGACAAGCTGGCCGAGGAGTTCGACATCCGCCCGGTACGCCGCGAAGGCCGTGGCGCGGGCCGCTGGGTCCTGCTCGACTACGCGGATGTGGTCATCCACGTCCAGCACAACGAGGACCGCGTCTTCTACGCCCTGGAGCGCCTGTGGGGCGACTGCCCGCTCATCGAGCTGCCGACCACCGGCGAGCCCGCCACCGACATGTCGCACATCGAAACGCTCCCCGATTCGCTCTAGGGTCCCTCGATTTGCGCCACGCGTTTTGTGTGGCCTATGATGGTTGAGTTGCCCGCAAGGGCGGCTCTCATCTGGGGGTATGGCGCAGTTGGTAGCGCGTCTGCATGGCATGCAGAAGGTCAGGGGTTCGAATCCCCTTACCTCCACCAGATAGCAAGAATAAAAAGGTCTCCGGCTCAGGTCGGAGGCCTTTTTTGTGTCCCGATGCGGCCGGGGCCGCAGACGCGTTCTGCAATCCTGCTGGCGATCCCTGGTGCCGCTTGGCGGCGGGGCGGACGCCACACGGGCTCAACCGCGAAGCGGTGTTGCCGTCGAACCGGTCGGCCACGGGAGCCGGCGTGCCGGCATCCAATCGTGCCAACCGCCGCCGTGCGTTGCCTCCGCGGGCAACCGGTTCGGCCGCCCGCAGCCCGGAAGAACGAACTCCGGAATCGGGACGTGGCGGACTTCCGTACCGGTTCCCGGGGCCGAGGGTCGCCGGTTACTGAGAGTGGGCTCACGGTGGCCTGCCCGGTGTGGGCGTGTAGATTCTAGGTGCACCTGCCCCGCCGGATGATCGCCTGAAGTGTTCGCCGTGAAGCGTAGTGATCCTTGGTGCGACGGAGGAAAACATGAAAGCCATTGCCTACACCAGGTACGGCGGCCCGGACGCCACGACGGTCCTGGAACTGCCCGAACCGCGGCCCGCCGCCAACCAGGTTCTCATCAAGGTCGCCGCGGTGGGCCTGAACCCGGTCGACGCGATGCAGCGGGCCGGAACCCTGAAGATGCTTCATCCCTACAAGTTCCCGAAGATCGCCGGGAACGAACTCAGCGGGGTCGTCACCGCGCTGGGTCCCGGGGTCTCCCGCTTTGCGGTGGGGGACAGGGTGGTCTCACGCGTGGGCAAGACTGCGTTGGGTGCCCTGGCCCAGTACCTGGCCATCGACGAAGCCCTGGTGGCCCGCGCGCCGAAGTCCGTTGCCCTGGTCAATGCCGCGGCGCTGCCGCTGGCGGGCCTTACCGCGCAGCAGGCGCTGGGCCCCAAGCACCTGGACCTGCAATCCGGGGAACGGCTGCTGGTCACCGGCGGCGCAGGGGGAGTGGGCCTGCTGGCGATCCAGCTGGCCAAGCTGGCCGGGGCACACGTGACCACCACCGCATCCCCGCAGGGGCGCCAGGTCGTCGAGCAGGCCGGTGCGGATCGCGTGATCAACTACCGCGAGTCCAAGGTTTCCGATTACGCGGGGCAGTTCGACAAGGTGCTGGACCTGGTTGGCCTTGAAACGGACCTCGACGTGTTTACCCGCGTGCGGGCCGGAGGGAAGGTCGTGTCCATCACCGGTCCGCTGACTCCCGAGGGGATCCCGGAGGAGGTCTCGGGCCTGCGCCGGGCGCTGGTGCGCCCGGTCGCCGCAGCCATGAGCCGCAAGGCCAGGAAGGCGGCCGCCGCGGCCGGTGCCACGTATGATTTCTTCTTCATGGAGCCCGATGCCGGCGGGCTGGCGCTGCTGTGCGGATTGGTCGATGCGGGGAAGCTGAAGCTCGGCATCGACAGCACCTACCCCTTGGACGATTTTGCCAGCGCCTTCGAACGCCTTGAATCCAGGCGCGCGAAGGGCAAGGTCATCATCGTGATGCCTTCCTGAGACGGCGAGAGCCCCCCGGTGCCCCGGTGAAGAAGCTTAAGGAACGGAGGTTGGTTGGTTCAGCCGGCTGTGCTTCCGCGAGTAGGCGAAATAGACGATGAAGCCGATGGCCAGCCAGATCACGAAGCGGATCCAGGTTTCCAGGGCCAGGTTCAGCATCAGGTAGAAGCAGACGAGGACCGAGGCGATCGGGATCACCGGCACCCACGGCACCTTGAAGGCGCGCGGCAAATCCGGGCGGGTGCGGCGCAGCACCATGACCCCGATGGACACCAGCACGAACGCGGCCAGGGTGCCGATGTTGACCAGTTCCGCGAGCGTGGACAGCGGCACGAAGGTGGCCAGGACGGCGATCGGGATGGCGGCAAGGATCGTGAACCGGTAGGGGGTGCCGAAGCGCGGGTGGGTCTTGGCCAGCGCCACCGGGAAGAGTCCGTCGCGGGCCATGGCGAAGCCCACGCGGGTCTGGCCCAGGAACAGGATCATGCACACCACCACCAGCCCGATGCAGGCGCCGATCGCGATCAGGTCGCCCATCACCGGCAGCCCGGCGTTCACGAAGGCGGTGGCCAGCGGTGCCCCGTCGTCGGGGTCGATGTCCTTGTAGCTTTGCATGCCGGTGATCACCAGGGACACCGCCATGTAGAGCACAGTGACGATGGCCAGGGAGCCGAAGATGCCGATGGGCATGTTGCGTTGCGGGTTGCGGGTCTCCTCGGCCGTGGTTGCCACGACGTCGAAGCCGATGAAGGCGAAGAACACCATGGCGGCGGCGGCGAAGACCCCGCCGATGCCAAAGACGCTGGGATCGAGCCCGAAGATGCTCTGCACCAGCGGCAGGTGCAGTGCGCCGCCGCGGGAGGCCGCAGGGGATTCGGCCGGCGGGATGAAGGGGGACCAGTTGGCCAGGTTGATGAAGAACGCCCCGGCGATGATCACCGCGAGCACGACGAGGATCTTGATGGCCGTAACGACCTGGTTGATGCGGCTGGAGAGCTTCACCCCGGAGATCAGCACGATGGCCAGGCCGACGACAAGCAGTCCCGCGGGCAGGTTCAGCACGCCGTTTTCCGCGGTGGCGATCGCCTCGGGGATGGCGAAGGGGGTGCCGGACAGGACCACGCCCAGGTACTGGCTGAAGGAGGTGGCCAGGGCGGCGGACCCGACGGTGAATTCCAGGATCAGGTCCCAGCCGATGATCCAGGCCAGAAGTTCGCCCATGGTCGCGTACGTGTAGGTATAGGCGCTGCCGGCGGCCGGAACGCTGGAGGCCAGTTCCGCATAGCACAGGGCTGCCAGCCCGCAGCCGAGCCCGGCGATCAGGAAGGAGATCGAGATGGCGGGCCCGGCGTTGGACGCCGCGGCCTGGCCCGTGAGCACGAAGATGCCGGCGCCGATGCTCACCCCGACGCCGAAGACGATCAAATCCAGTGCGCCCAGGTTTTTCTTGAGCTTGTGTTCGGGTTCCTCGGTTTCGGCCATCGTCTGCTCGATGGTCTTCGTGCGGAAAATTCCCCCTGACATGATGTGCCTCCTCGGGGTGGGAACGCGTGCTGCCGTGCTGGGCACCAACGTACGCCCGGGTGGGGGACACCAATAGGGCAAATAGTCCCCCGTGGAAGTGGCGGGCGGGTGCGCTGTTGCCGGTTCCGTCGCCCGTCGCCCCACGTATGCCACGAAGCGGTGCATCCAAGCGCGCACGCGCCGGGGAGAAGCCACCGTCGCTGCTGAAGTTCGGGACGCAGCAAGCCAATGGCTGCGCCCGTGGGCCTGACGGGAACGCCGCGGGGGACCTGGGTCCGGGGCCCGGAGCTCAGTCCAGCTGGTAGCCGAAGCGGAACCTCGAATCAGGGTCCCAGCCGGCCTTGACCCGGCGCAGGCGCTCGACGTGCCCGGGTTCCCAAGCCTTGCGCACATCCTGCGGGGCCCAGGAGAAGCCGCGGAAATTGATCGAGGGTCCTCCGTGGGACCACGGTTCCATGGCCCCCAGCACCGCCAGGCCGCTGGCCGCCACCGCTTCGCGCAGCGGCGGGGCGTAGGGGCCGACCACATTCACCGCGAAGGCGGCATCGCGCCTGCCCACGGCGTTGGGGTGCTCGGGCTGGCGGGCGAAGGCGCCGCCCAGGTGGCGCAGCTCGGCCAGGATGAGCGGGATCCGGAGTTGGGGCCCGGCGGTTTCCAGCAGGGCGTCGATCGCGCCGGCATCCAGGGAGCCCAGCAGCAGCGAGGCGTCCCAGGCGGGCATCGGGTCGGTGGGGTCCTGGTGGACTGACCCGATCAGGGAGTACGGCATCATCGCCACCATGTCGACCAGCGCACCGGCGGTGCCGCGCATGGGGGCGAGCAACGCCGCGCCCTGCTGGTCGCCGCCCACGTGGACATAGCGCAGGTGCACCGTGGTCTTGCCGCGCAGCGGTTCGGGGAACTCCGGGGCGTCGGGCAGCCGCAGCAGGGCCATGGAGGCGGTCGTGGACTCGGGCAGGGACCGTGCCCACGGGCCGAAGGCGTGAAAGAGCTCCGGAGCGTGCTGCCCGGCAAAGAAGATGCCGCCCCCGTAGACCTCGGCGACCGGGTGCAGGTCGAACCGCAGCTGCGTGACGATGCCGACGGAGCACTTGCCGCCGCGCAGCGCCCAGAAAAGTTCCGGTTCCCGCACGGCATCGACCTCGAGCGTGTCGCCGGAGGCGGTGACCATCCGCAGCGCGGTCACGTGGTCCGCGGCAAACCCGAAGGTGCGCCCCATCGGCCCCATGCCACCGCCCATGGTGTAGCCGACGACCCCGATGTCCGGGGAGGAACCGTTCAGCGGGGCCAGCCCGTGCGGTGCGGCTGCGGCAATGACCTTGCTCCAGCGCACCCCGGCCCCGACGCGCACGCTCCGGGTCTCCGGATCCAGGTCCAGTTCCTGCAGCCCCGCGGTGTTGATGAGCATCCCGCCGTGGGCCTGGGTGCCCAGCCCGTGGCCGGTGGCCTGTACGTGGACCGCCAGCCCGTGGTCGGCGGCATGGCGCACCGCGGCGGCGACGTCCCTGCTTGAGCGAGGCAGCACCGCGATATCCGGCCGGAACTCGTGGGCCAGGTTGAATCCGAGGCAGGCGGCTTCGAACCCGGGGTCGGTGGAACCGAATACCTCGCCGTCGATCGCGGAGCGCAATGCGGAGGCGTAGATGCCGTTGGTGGCCATGGGTGGGTTCTCCTGGGGAGGCGGGTGCGCGGGTGGCGGCCCCCTGCGTGGTGGTGCTGCCGGCAGCCGGGCGGACGGCGTCGGATCGGGATGCGCCGCGGTTTCGCGGCACCGATTCGCCATGCCGGAGGGTGCCGCAACGGCACCATCGGGCCGATGGCGTGAGCCCCAAGGCACCCGGGGGTGCGAGACAGGCGAGTGTGTCCCGGAAACCGGTGGTGTGCCCGGCGTTGGTGGTCCCCATTCCCTGCCGGGGGGTGGTTCCGGGGTGCTCCTGACTAAAGTGTCGCCGCAAATTCCGGCAAGTCAAGGGGTTGTCCGTGCACCGCCCGGATGTGGTCCGCAGCCAAGGGCGCGGTGGCTAGGTGCGCGAGGCCAGGGCGTGGATGGCGGAGGTGATGACGGTGGGATGCCTGGACAGGATCCGCAGGTGGTTGGCTGGAACGGTGGAGAACAGCCGGACCCGCGCGTTGGCCCCGCAGGCCAGTGCCGCCGCGGCGCGCATTGTGCGCATTTCCGCCGCGGGGGAGCCCGGGTGCGGCCCCGAGCCGGCGATGATCAGCGCCGGGCAGTCCAGGGAGTGGTAATCGGGCAGCAGCCCCGCGTCGATCTCGTCGAGCTCCACGACCAGGTCGGCGGCCCGGTGGTGCGCCAGCTTGGACATGATCCCCAGGGAACCCAGCACGGCCATCGGCGCCTTGAGCAGCCGGTACTGCCTGCGGATGCGTCTTTGTGCCTTTTCGTGGAAGACCCGCACGGGGAAGGCGCCGTCAATGAGCACGATCCCGGCAATCGCGCCCGGATGCGTGGCGGCGTAGCGCAGGGCCAGGGTGGCCCCGTGCGACCAGCCGACCAGGATGGGGTGCTGCAGCTTGGCGGCGGCGAGCACACTGGCCACGTCGTCCAGCGCCCCGGAAAACGAATAGTCCGCGTGGCTTGGCGAGCGGCCACGTCCGCGGGCGTCAAAGGTCACGGTGTGGCAGTCGGGGGACAGGTCGCGCAGGACCTGCTTCCAATCCTGACCGGTGGAAAATGCGCCGTTGAGGAAGAGCACCTCGGGACCGGTGCCGGGTGAGACGGTGCAGGACAGCCGGGAGCCTGCGCCGTGGACGATCAGGTGGCGGGGCATGGATGTTCCAGGCAGCCGGCGGGGAACCCGGCGCAGCGCTCGTGGTCCATCGCAATTGTCCTCACACCTTGGATGCTATGCCCCGCGGAGGGACGGGGCAACGGCGATGCCGCCGGGATGGCGGCGCCGCGCTCGCCGTTCGCCTTGTGGGTCCACTTACAAACCTTGGGGCTTGTAAAAAGTCGTACAAGTCTGTACGTTTGTGGAATGATCGTCATCACCATAGACCAGCGCCGCTCCCGGTCGGGACCGGACAAGGTCGAGGCCCTGCTGCAGCGGCTGGCCACCGACTACGAAGCCGTGCGCGGATTCGAGCGAACCGCCGGCGACGAGATCCAGGGCTTGCTCCGGGACGGTGCCACCGCGGTAGCCCTGGCCCTGGACGTGGCACGCACGGGGGAATGGAGCGTGGGGATCGGCGTCGGGGCCGTGGAGACCCCGATGCCCGAACAGACGCGCGCCGGCCGCGGACCCGCCTTCGAACACGCCCGCGACGCCGTGGAACGCGCCAAGGGCTCCAGCGGGTCCCTAGCCCTGTCCGGGCCCGGGAACGGGGCCGAACGCCTGGAGGCCGAACTGCAACTGGTCGCGATGGTCAACGCGCGTCGCACCGAATCGTCGGCCGAAGCTGGCATATTGGTCTCCCGGGGCCTGACCCAACAGCAGGTCGCGGCCAGGCTGGGCATCTCGCAGCAGGCGGTCTCGGCACGGCTGGCCTCCGGGCTTTGGTACGAAGCCACCCGGCTGGCCGCCGCGGCAGGTGCGGCCCTGCACGAATATGCCCTGAACGCGGAAGGCGGACGACGCACATGAACTGGATTGCCTGGGTATTGCTCCTGGCGGTACTTGCCCTGGGTGCCCCGCGGTATTTCGCCGCATCGGGCTTCCGCTGGCCGCTGAAGCAGTCGTTGACCAGCGCCCTGCTGGTGGCGGCGCTGGCGCTCGCCGGAATCCTCGCCGCGCTGGGCAACCACGCCCCCGGGGCTGGGCAGATACCCCCTGAGCTGGTCATCGTTGCCAGCGTGGCCGCGGCAACACTTGGCGGCGGGCCCGTCACCGAGACCGTCTTCCGTCTTGCGGCGTTCAAGCGTGCACGGGACCATGCCGGCGAAGACCACGACCCGGATGCCAGCCCGCTGCGCGGGGGCATGTGGATCGGGCTGCTGGAACGCGCGGCGATTGCCGCGACGCTCTGGGCCGCCTGGCCCGAGGGCCTGGCCGTGGTCCTGGCGGTGAAGGGGCTTGGCAGGTTCTCCGAACTCAAGCAGCACGCCGCCGCCGAGCAGTTCATCCTCGGGACCTTCGTCAGTGTCCTGTGGGCCTGTGCCGCGGTGGGCGTTGGCCGGCTTCTTGGCGCCTGAGGTCGCGGGGCGAACCGGGCCGCCGACGGCTTGACCTGCCGGCCCATGGAAGAATGCAAGCCATGACGCCAACCCCGAATCCGTATGCCCGGCCGCGGCCCGGCAGCAGCCACCGGACATGGTGGTACTTCTTCGTGGGGATCGGCGCGGTCGGCGTGGGCCTGCTGCCGTGGCTGGCCACGGGCCTGCGGCTCCCGCTGCAGAACCTGTGGGCCATCGACACCCTGCCCGAGGACATGCCCAGGGTGCTGCTGCCATTCAGCCAGTACTTCCTCGCGCAGATCCTGTCCATGGTCATCCTGGGCCTGGGGGTCGCCGGACTGGCGGTCCGCGCAGCACCCGCGGCGGCGCGGGGCACGGCCTCCGCCTATGCGGCAATTGGCGCCTTCGCGACCATCGCCTGTGCGGCAATCCAGACCGCCGCGGTGGTCAGGGACGGCTTGGGCGCCACGATGGCGGCGAACATCTACTTCGTCGGCGTGCTGGTCGTCATCGCGTTGGGCGTTGTCCTGGGGCTGGTGGCGTTGTTCCTGGTGGCCCGCGCCGGGCGCCCCGGAGCCTTGGTCGGCTTGACCCTGGCGGCGTTGTCGGTGGAGCTGTGGCTGTACGCGCTAACGATGGTCCTGGGTGCGGGTGCCGCGGCCCCGGTGGTTCCCGCGGTGCTGGCCGTGGCGCGGTGGCTGCCTGCGATCCTGGCGGCGGCGGCCCTGGCCTGGTGCGGGGTCGGAACCGCACGGCAGGCGGTGGCGTGGGCGGTAAGCCTGCTGCTGCTCTGGCTGGTGCCCGCGCTGCTGGACGGGCTCTCCTACGCTGCGGGCTCGCGGGTCTTCGCCGGGAACCTGCAGGAGATGGCCTCGGCCGGGGCAAGCGTGGTGTTCGGCTCCCTCGGGGGCCCCGGCGCCCTGCTGCCCGCGGTGCTGGCGTTGGCAGTCGGGATTGCCGGGGTGTTCGCCGTGCGGGTGCCCCGTGCGGCAGCGTCCACCGGCACCCAAGGCGGGTAGCCGGTGTGCCGCTTCCGGGTCGCGGACGTGCCCCGGAAGCGGGCTTCGCACCGCCGATTTGTCACCGCCGCCTAGAATGGGTGCCATGAGTGACGTTTTGCCATCGTGCCCGCAGTGTTCAAGCCCCTACACCTACGAAATGGGCGCCCTGCTGGTCTGCCCCGAGTGCGCCCACGAGTGGACCGCCGAGGCGGAAACCGTCGAGGGGCCGCAGGAAACGGTCATCAAGGACTCGGTTGGCAACGTGCTGGCGGATGGCGACACCGTCTCCGTGGTCAAGGACCTGAAGGTCAAGGGCCAGGCCCAGTCCATCAAGGTCGGCACCAAGGTGCGCAACATCCGCCTGGTCGACCCCATCGACGGCCACGACATCTCGTGCAAGGTCGACGGTTTCGGGCCGATGCACCTGAAGTCCTCCGTCGTCAAGAAGGTCTAGCCACACCCGGAAGCGGACTCCCAGCGCCGTCCTTTCCCTCGGGGAAGGGCGGCGCCTTGCTGTGTCCGCGGGAATGGTCTTCGCTGCGCGTTCAGGAAAAGGCGTCGGCCAGCGCCGCATGGCACCAGCGTTCGTAGCGCTCCGACGGCCAGCCCCGTTCGGCGACCAAGAAACGGTAGGCATGGGGATGCCCGGTGTTCCAGATCAGTGCCGCGACATCCTCGTCCTGTTGTCCGCCTTGCAGCCCCCCGCGGTCCCGCAGCAGGCCGGGCACAGCCAGGTAGCGCTCAAAGCGCTGCGCATCGCGGGCCCGCTGCAGGGTCGCCGCCGCGGGATCCACTGCAGCGGCGTCGGAAAGGACCTTGTAGACCGGGGCCATGCGCCCGTTGACTTCGGCAAACCACGCCGACAAGACCGTGGCAACGTCGTCGGGCGTGGCGGTGCGCTCCAGCTCGGCGGCGAGGAACTCGAGCGGGGATGCCGGCGCTCGTTCGCCCGAGGCCGCCTGGTCGATGATCCGGGACAGGATCTGCGTCTTGGTGCCCACCGAGTTGTAGATGGTCTGGACAGCCACCCCGCATTCGCGCGCCAGCTTCTCGATGGTGGTGGGGACGAAGCCCTGCTCCATGAAGAGGCTGCGTGCCGTGGAAATGATCAACGCACTGGTCTCGGCGCTCTGCTGCGCCCGGCGGCTGGGCTTGGTCCTCGGGGTGGAATCCATGACAAAAGAATAGCGCTCCACTGACTGGAAGAGTATTCTAATGAACGTAGGGTCGCTACGCGCGGAACCGAGGAGTCCACCATGCAAAGCCAGACCAACAACCACCGCACGATCATCGTGGGAGCCGGCCACTGCGGGTTGTCCATGGCCCGCGAACTGGGGAAATCAGGCGAGGACCACGTCGTGCTGGATTCCGGGCCGGCACCGGGCAGCAGTTGGCGATCGCGCTGGGATTCCCTGCAACTTTTTACCCCCGCGGCACACGACGGGCTGCCGGGGCGCCGGTTCCCGGCCAGGCGCGGAGAGCTTCCCATGGCCGGTGCCGTCGCCGACTACCTGGAGTCCTACGCGCAGGCCTTTGGCATGCCGGTCCGTTCCTCGACCACCGCCACGGGCATGGACCTTGGTGCGGACGGGGCATTCACGATGCACACCACCGAGGGGATCTTCACCGCGGACCGCGTGGTCGTGGCCACCGGCGTCCACCAGGCTCCGAAGATCCCGGCGTTTGCCGACCGGATTTCCGCCGGCACGACCCAGTTGCATTCGAGCGAGTACCGAAACCCGCAGCTGCTTCCCGAAGGCCCGGTTGCCGTGGTCGGATTCGGCACCTCGGGGGCCCAAATCGCCTGCGAGCTGGCCGCCAGCCGGCAGGTCACGCTGTGCGGGAAGCCGACCGCCCATGTGCCCGACGCCCTTATCCATTTCGCGCCGGCGCTGTACTGGCTGCTGGTCCACCGCATCCTGACGCGTTCCACGCCGGCGGGACGCAAGGTCGCCAAGGAGGTCCTCGCCCACGGTGCACCGCTGATCGGGCTGAGCGCGGACGACGTCGACTCCGCCGGGGTCATCCGTGCCGGAAAGATCGCCGACGTGCGCGACGGCGTGATGGTGGCGCAAGACGGGGCGGCAATCGAGGCGTCCACGATCATCTGGGCGACGGGGTACCGGCCCGACTTCTCCTGGATCCATGGCCTGGAAGTGGACGAGGCAGGCTATCCCTTCCACGACCGGGGGATCAGCACCCAGGTCCCCGGGCTGGGGTTCATGGGCCTCCCGTTCCAGTACGGGCTGACGTCCGGGATCATCGGTGGTGCGGGACGCGATGCCCGCTACCTGGCGCGGCGGTTGCCGCACCAGGTAGCGGGCATCGCCTCATGCGTCCGGGTATGGCGCCAGTGAACTTTCACCCGACCGTGACTAGGGGCTCCGCATCGCCGTGCTATGTTGGCCGTGGCGCATCGACCCGCTTGGGCCCTGCGTTGAAGCATCCGAAGTTCCTCATCGTGAAAGACTCTGCCCCCGCCATGACATTGCCCGTGAACACCCCCGAACCTGCCGCAGCCCACGCCAGCTCCATCGAGGATTTCAAGCACAACCTTGCCTCCATCAGGGCCCGCATCGATGCGGCCGCTCGCAAGGCGGGGCGCGATCCCGCCTCGATCCGCCTGCTGCCGGTCAGCAAGACCGTGCCCGAGGACCGCTTGCGCCTGGCCGTTGCGGCGGGAATGGATTTCCTGGGAGAGAACAAGGTCCAGGAGGCCGCGCGCAAGGCCGAGAACCTTGCTGACATCCCGGGATTGAAGTTCTCGGTCATCGGCAACCTGCAGACCAACAAGGCGAAGTTCGTGGCGAAGTTCGCCGACGAGTTCCAGGCGCTGGACAACATCCGCCAGGCCGCGGCACTGCAGCGCCGGCTCGAGGCCGAGGACCGCCAGCTCGATGTTTTCGTCCAGGTCAACACCTCAAACGAGGAAAGCAAGTTCGGGCTCCCGCCGGCCGAGGTGCAGGAATTCGTCGACCAGCTCCCGCAATTCGACCGGCTCCACGTCAAGGGCCTGATGACCCTGGCCCTGTTCAGCGACGACAAGGAGGCGGTGCGGGCATGCTTCGTGCGCCTGCGGGAGCTGCGCGACATGCTGCGCGAGAGCGCACCGGAGGGCATGGAGATCGAAGAGCTGTCCATGGGCATGAGCGGCGATTTCGAACTCGCCATCCAGGAAGGCGCCACAGTCGTCCGCGTGGGCCAGGGCATCTTCGGTGCCCGGGCACTGCCCGACAGCCACTACTGGCCAGGGTTCGCCGGCGAGAAGCCCGCCGCGCCCCACACCGCCGCCCAGTAGGCCGCGAGCCCCATGAGCCCGGACCTGCCCTACGAATTGGACCGACGCCCGGTTGCCGCCGTCGTCATCAGCTCCCAACTGGCCTTTGGCTCGGTGGGAAACAACGTGATCGGCAGGATGGTTGAACGGGCCGGGCACCGGGTCATTTGCATCCCGACCGTCATGTTCAGCAACCTGCCCCACTATCCATCGCTGGCCGGGGGAGAGCTGGACGACGGCTGGCTCGGCGGGATCCTTGATGACCTCCTGGCGCGTGCGGTCCTCGGGGAAGCGAAGTTCGTCTGTGTCGGATACCTGGCGCATCCGGGCCAGGCAAGAATCATCGGCGAATGGTTTTCGCGGGTGCGAGAGATCAACCCCGGCATCCAGCTGGTGGTGGATCCGGCCATGGGGGATGAGGACGTCGGCCTCTACACGGCCCCCGAGGTCGTGGAAGGCTATGTCAAGCACCTGATCCCCTTGGCGGGCGCGGTCACGCCCAACAACTTTGAGCTTGGATTGCTCACCGAGGGACGCGGGGGCCACTCGCCGGAAGAAAAGGCGCGGTCGCTGCTGACCCCAACGCTCCGATGGGTTGCAGTCACCAGCGCCGCGCCCTCATCCGGGCGAGGTGCCGCGACCGTGGACACGCTTTTGGTCACGGATGCGGGAACACGATTGGTGAAGACCCCACTGGTCGAAAGCCGGGCCAAGGGTGCCGGAGACTTCTTCCTGGGCACAACCGTGGGTGCCTTGCTGAACGGGTGCGGCCTCGAAGAAGCGATAACTGCCGCAGCGAGCGCAACCGCCAGGGCGCTTGCCGGTGGGGATCCGTATTTTTCGGCGGCTCCCTCAACGGCATAGTTTTGCCTTCTGCTGGAGCAATCCCTGCGGACTGTCGCCTATCGCAGCTTTCCTGGCATCGGCTCGAATCGCCGGTGAAGTGCCAACGGCAAGCCCCGGTACTCGAAGAGCCGGCCCGCCGTCACGTTCGAGACCGCAAAGCGGTTGGCGCTTCCGGTGTGGAGCCGCGTGACGGCGGCATGGGGGTTTATCTGGCCCGGGCGAGCCGCCTTCGCGGCCGATCCACGGTGGCGGGAAACTCGTCCGGCCAGCGCCAGACGAGGCCTCGGCCCGATTGGGCGGCCGTCGCCGGGGCTGGCCTGGGTCTTCGGTTTCGGCCGCACAATCCGCGGCACGCCATTTGTGGGGGAAAGTGCGGTGTCGCGTTGGCGAGGGCACTACCTGTAGTGCTAGCGTTCAATCGGCAACGCCATATCTTGTGGTTCGACGGCTGAGGATCGACACGCCGTGCCGAGCGACACGCCAACTCTTTTATCTCTGGTCGATTGCTCCACAGGGTGTGGATAGATTTTCGATTTCGTTGGATTCACGCGGTTTAACGAGGGATGTTTATCCACAGTGCTTGTGGACTGTCGGTGAGTTGAATGACAGGGGTGTAATACATCATGTTGGGGTCTAACCTTCGGGGCCCCACTAGATGTAGTATTGAATCAGCTGGTGAGGCCTAGTGCGCGAACCTCCGGAATGCGGAGAAATGTACGAATCCCCGCCCCCGAAGGCTTCGTAGCCGCCGGGACACAAAGTCCGTATGCATCACTCCCGCGGGGAGCGCGCATAGGGAACCAGCCACAACACATACACAGATTTTTGCACGAGGGGATTTACGGACATGACCGTCACGGTTTACACGAAGCCAGCATGCGTACAGTGCAACGCAACCTACCGAGCTCTTGATAAGAAGGGCATCGTTTACCAGAGCGTTGACATTTCGCAGGATCCCGCTGCCTTGGAGCGCGTTCGTGCTTTGGGCTACATGCAGGCACCGGTTGTCATCACTGACGCCGATCACTGGTCGGGCTTCCGCCCGGACAAGATCGACGCACTGGCCCAGGAAATGGCCTCGTCCGTAGCCTGACCAGCCACACCCAGCCTTACCGATTCGAGTAATTGCGAGGCGATCAAAAATGCCTAGTTCAGCGTTGGCCACACCACCAATGCATGACCACGCCGTGCTGGCGGAGGTACTTACCAACAGCAACTTGATCTATTTCTCCTCGGCTTCCGGTTACACACACCGGTTCATGGAAAAACTTGATCTGGATTGCGCCCGCATTCCGTTGAAGAACCGCGATCCACACCTGGTGGCGAGCGAGCCGTTCGTGCTTCTGCTTCCCACCTACGGTGGCGAAAAGGGAGAGCGGTCGATCCCGCCGCAGGTCGTAAAATTCCTCAACGATGTACGCAACCGAAACCTGTTACGAGGAGTAATAGGTGCCGGAAACACCAACTTTGGAACCACCTATTGCTTGGCCGCGATCAAGATCGCAGCCAAATGCAAGGTTCCGCTTCTATACAAATTTGAACTGATGGGCACTCCAGAAGATGTGACCCGAGTTCGCGAAGGATTGGAAGTCTTTTGGACACGAAAGTCGCAGAACCTGAAATGAAGCAAGATTCTAAGGAATTGCCCGCAGCTTTTCAGGGCCTGGGTTACCACGAGCTGAACGCCATGTTGAACCTGTACGGTTCCGACGGACGCATCCAGTTCGAGGCAGACCGTGCCGCAGCACGTCAGTACTTCTTGGAGCACGTGAACAACAACACCGTGTTCTTCCATGACCTCGACGAGAAGCTCGAATACCTGGTCAAGCACGAGTACTACGAGCGCGAGACGCTCGACCAGTACACGATGAACTTCATCCGTGATCTCTACCGCGGTGCCTACGCCAAGAAGTTCCGCTTCGAGACTTTCCTGGGCGCCTTCAAGTTCTATACGTCGTACACCTTGAAGACCTTTGACGGCAAGCGCTACCTCGAACGCTACGAGGACCGGGTCTGCATGGTTGCCCTGCACCTGGCCCGTGGCGACGAGAAGGTGGCCATCGCCCTGGTCGACGAGATCATCGAGGGTCGCTTCCAGCCGGCGACCCCGACGTTCCTGAACGCCGGCAAGGCCCAGCGCGGCGAGCTCGTTTCCTGCTTCCTGCTTCGCATCGAAGACAACATGGAATCGATCTCCCGTGGCATCAACTCCTCGCTGCAGCTTTCCAAGCGCGGCGGCGGTGTCGCCCTGTCGCTGACGAACGTCCGCGAACACGGTGCCCCGATCAAGCAGATCGAGAACCAGTCCTCCGGGGTCATCCCCGTGATGAAGCTTCTCGAAGACAGCTTCTCCTACGCCAACCAGCTTGGCGCACGCCAGGGTGCCGGAGCGGTCTACCTCAATGCCCACCACCCGGACATCCTGCGCTTCCTGGACACCAAGCGCGAGAACGCCGATGAGAAGATCCGCATCAAGACCCTTTCCCTGGGCGTCGTGGTTCCGGACATCACCTTCGATTTGGCCCGCAAGAACGAGGACATGTACCTGTTCTCGCCTTACGACGTCCAGCGGGTCTACGGCGTGCCCTTCAGCGACATCTTCGTCACCGAGAAGTACTACGAGATGGTCGACGATGCCCGCATCAAGAAGACCAAGATCAATGCCCGCGAGTTCTTCCAGACCCTGGCAGAGATCCAGTTCGAGTCCGGTTACCCGTACATCATGTTCGAGGACACGGTAAACCGCGCCAACCCGATCAAGGGCAAGATCTCGATGAGCAACCTGTGCTCGGAGATCCTGCAGGTTTCGACCGCCTCGGAGTACAACGAAGACCTGAGCTACGACACCGTTGGCAAGGACATTTCCTGCAACCTCGGGTCGATGAACATCGCCAAGGCGATGGACGGCAAGAATCTCGGTGCCTCGATCGAAACCGCCATCCGCGCGCTTTCGGCCGTCTCCGACATGTCCTACATCAACTCGGTTCCCTCGATTGCCCAGGGCAACGCCAAGACCCACGCCATCGGCCTGGGACAGATGAACCTGCACGGCTACCTGGCCCGCGAACGCGTCCACTACGGCTCGGAAGAAGGGTTGGACTTCACCAACATCTACTTCTACACCGTGGTGTTCCACGCGCTGCGTGCCTCGAACCTGCTGGCCATCGAGAAGAACGAGGCCTTCGACGGCTTCGCCGACTCGAAGTACGCCACCGGCGAGTACTTCGACAAGTACACCGAGGCCGAATGGGTTCCGGCCACCGAGCGCGTGCGCGAGCTCTTCGCCGGGATCGACATCCCGACGCAGGACGACTGGCGTGCGCTGAAGGCCTCCGTCATGGAGCACGGCATCTACAACCAGAACCTGCAGGCCGTTCCGCCGACCGGGTCGATCTCCTACATCAACAACTCGACCTCCTCGATCCACCCTGTGGCCGCGAAGATCGAGATCCGCAAGGAAGGCAAGATCGGGCGCGTGTACTACCCGGCTCCCTACCTGACCAACGACAACCTGGAGTTCTACCAGGATGCGTACGAAATCGGCTACGAGAAGGTCATCGACACCTACGCCGTTGCCACGCAGCACGTGGACCAGGGCCTGTCCCTGACCCTGTTCTTCAAGGACACCGCTACGACCCGCGACATCAACAAGGCACAGATCTACGCATGGAAGAAGGGCATCAAGACGCTCTACTACATCCGCCTGCGCCAGATGGCCCTCGAGGGCACCGAGGTCGAGGGCTGCGTTTCCTGCGCACTCTAAGAGCTGCCGATTCACCCAAGGTTGCCAGGTAGCGATAACCTGACGACCGAATGCGTACGACGGCGGGTAACCACCCGCCGTCGTACGCGCACCCGCAAAACCCAAAAACTTTTAGTATGAAGAGGGACGGAAATGACTGAGAAGCTAAAGCTGGCCAGCCACGTCGAAGCGATCAACTGGAACCGCATCCAGGACGACAAGGACGTCGAGGTTTGGAACCGCTTGGTCAACAACTTCTGGCTGCCGGAGAAGATCCCGCTGTCCAACGATGTCCAGTCGTGGGCAACGTTGACCGAGGCCGAGAAGCTGCTGACCATGCGCGTTTTCACCGGCTTGACCCTGTTGGACACCCTGCAGGGCACCGTCGGCGCGGTCTCGCTGATCCCGGACGCGCTGACCCCGCATGAGGAAGCCGTGTACACCAACATTGCCTTCATGGAATCGGTGCACGCCAAGAGCTACTCCTCGATCTTCTCGACCCTGGCCTCCACCAAGGAAATCGACGAGGCGTTCCGCTGGTCGACCGAGAACGAGAACCTGCAGAAGAAGGCCCAGATCATCGAGGGCTACGACTACGGCGAGGATCCGCTCAAGCGCAAGATCGCCTCGACGCTGCTCGAGTCGTTCCTCTTCTACTCCGGCTTCTACCTGCCGATGTACTGGTCCTCGCGCGCCAAGCTGACCAACACCGCAGATTTGATCCGCCTGATCATCCGTGACGAGGCCGTGCACGGCTACTACATCGGCTACAAGTTCCAGAAGGGCCTCGAGCTCGAGGGGGTCACCGAGGAGCGCAAGCAGGAGCTGAAGGACTACACCTTCGAGCTGCTCTTCGAGCTCTACGAGAACGAGGTCCAGTACACGCATGACCTCTACGACGGTGTCGGCCTGGCCGAGGACGTCAAGAAGTTCCTGCACTACAACGCCAACAAGGCGCTGATGAACCTGGGCTACGAAGCCATGTTCCCGGCCTCGGTCACCGACGTGAACCCGGCGATCCTTTCGGCGCTGAGCCCGAATGCGGATGAGAACCACGACTTCTTCTCCGGGTCCGGATCCTCCTACGTAATCGGCAAGGCCGTGAACACCGAAGACGAGGACTGGGACTTCTAAGCCCCACCGCAACCGTTTCGGCCCAAGGGCGCCAGCTTCCCGCAACGGGAAGCTGGCGCCCTTGCTTTGTCCCGGCCTTGGTGAGCGGGCACAATCCGGGGCGACGCGGGGATTTGCATTATGAAATCCTGCCGCGCCCGATGAAGGTGCCGCCGCGGCGTAGTTCGGGAGCAGCGTCGAATAGGCGCAAAGCCACCGGTCGTCCGGTGAATGAAAGTTTCGGTCACCTACTCATCGGCAATGAATGACGATCCTCGCCAGCTACCCCTGCAGGTGCAGTGGGCCAGCCGAAGTAGCTGTTTCGTGAACCTTTTTACACGTCGCGAAGGTGCGACTCCTTTGACCCTCTCACCGTGCCGCATCCGGATCCTCGGGGGCGTTCTCCCGGCGCTCGAGAATCAGCTCCTTGTTGCGCAGCAATCGCAGCGAGGTGACCAGCAGCAGCCCGCCAAGAACGTTGAACAGAAGCGTGTAGCCGAACCAGCCCAGCCAATCCAGGTAGTTCACTTGGACCCCGGCATGGATAGCGCCGAAAATCAGCAATGAATCCAGGATGGCATGGAACAACTGCAGCCCGGCAAGCAGGAAACCACAGGCTACGGACACCACCATTTTTGCCAGATCCGAGTCGGTGCCTTGTTGCATGCGTGTCATCAACGTAATGGTGCTCCCGCCCAGCACGGCCAGGCAGACCGACTGCCAGTTGAACCCGGCATCCACGAAATGCCTGGCGGCGGTTTCCAGTTCGGGTTTCCATTGCGGGAACGCCTGTACCACGATCCACATGAAGGCCCAGCCCCCGACGAGGTTCATCAGCAATGTTCCGCCCCACAGCTTGGCGAGCTGGCTGAGGCTGGCCTCCTTGGCGGCAACCGCGGCGATCGGCACCAGGAAACCCTCGGTGAAAAGCTCGCTCTTGGCAAGAAGCAGGGCAATAAAACCGATGCCGAAGGCAAGTCCCGCCAGCAGGTGGTTGTCGGTCTCGTGCAGCACCGCCAGATAGGCCATGACGCCCAGGCCCACTTCCATGCCGCCAAACGCCCCGGTGACCAACACCGTGGTCCAAGTTCTTGCCAGCCGTTGGGCACCTTCTTCGACGATTCGGTTGAAAGACTCCTCGATTTCTTCTTCAACAGGAGCGTCGTTGCTGCCGAGTTGTCTCCGTCGCTCGGTTCCGCTCATCATGTCCGCCTTCCTGATGGTTCAAGCTATCGAAATTTCTGGAGTCCAGGGGATACCTGCGGGTGACGGCCCTTTGAGAGGAGCCGCGAAGAGTGATGTAGGCAACTAGCCGGTTTGAGACCACAATAGCGGGTTGGATCGTCTCGCCGGGTGCGATCCGACAGGTGATTTCCTTGTAGCCGTGTGCTGCAACAATCTGCATAGACATTGGTGTCCAAGCACCTTAGGAAGTCACCGCAATCTTTTTGGCGGGCCGGGCGCGCACATGCATGCGCTCTCCCTGTGGTCCAAAGAGGCTGAGGAACTCCACCGCGTTGTTGTCCGCTCGTCCAAACCAGTGCGGGGTGCGCGTGTCGAATTCTGCTGCCTCGCCGGCGGGCAGGATCAAATGGGGCTCTCCCAGCCGCAACCGAAGCTTGCCCCTGAGGACATAGAACCATTCGTAGCCCTCGTGGGTCTGCAGTTCGGGGTTGGCCACCTGCTTGCCGGCGGGGATCAGGTGCTTGAAGGCCTGCAGTCCGCCTCCCGACCCGCGGCTCAACGGCAGGATGGTCATGCCGTGGTGGGTGATCGGCTTGATGTGGATGCGCGGATCCCCGGTGGCCGGAGCGCCAACCAGGTCGTCCAGGGGCACTCCGTGCGCGCGTGCCAGTGGAAGAAGCTGTTCCAGTGTGGGTCGGCGTTGTCCCGATTCCAGCCGCGAGAGTGTGCTCACCGAGATCCCGGTTTCATCCGAAAGTTCCTGCAAGGTGGCCTTGTTGTTCAGCCGCAAGCTGCGCAGGCGGGAACCAACCTGGGCGAGCGTGCGTTCGAGGTCCTGTTCCATGCCCCCATTTTGCCATACCAGCAAAATAGGTTGCACTTTTGCGGAGGGCGGAGGCATCGTTGAATGTGCACACGGAACCAGCCGTGCGGCAAGGCCAAGGAGTTTGAACCATGGACACGATGCAACCGGAATACGACGTCGCAATCATCGGCGGGGGAGCGGCAGGCCTGAGCGCCGCGCAGGCGCTGGGGCGTTCGCGCCGCAAGGGACGAGAGGAACTTGAGCCCTACGGCACCGAGTTCCGCAACGGCCGCGCCATGGGTTTCGGGCGCGACGACGCGGGATTCACCATCGCCCTCGACAGTGGGCGGGAAGTTTCGGCAAGGCGATTGATACTGGCCGCCGGGATCAGGGATACGCTGCCCGAGGTCGAGGGCCTTGCCGAGTACTGGGGCAAGAACGCGCTGCACTGCCCGTATTGCCACGGCTGGGAGGTCAGGGACCGGGACATAGCGGTTCTCGACAGTCCCTTTGCAGTCCACCAGTCCCTGATGTTCAGGCAATTGAGCGATCGGGTCACCTTGTTCACCACACCGGACCGTGTTTTTGAGGCGGCGGAGCGGGAACGGCTGGAAGCACGCGGCATCGAAATCGTGCCGCGGGAAATCAACGCGGTGCGCGGCGAGGGCACCCACCTGACCCATCTGGTCTTCCGTGACGGAAGCGAGCAGGCGGTCGATGCCCTCGTCATCATGCCCCGTTTCGGGGTTGAGATCCCGGGACTTGCTGCGTTGGGGCTGCAGGCCACCGTGCACCCATCGGGCATCGGCACCTATGTGGCCACCGACGAACTTGGCAAGACAGCCGTTCCGGGATTGTGGGTGGCGGGGAGCTTGAGGGAGCCCATGGCCCAAGTGGTCATGGCTGCCGCCGACGGACTGCGTGTGGGAGCCCAGGTCAACGCGGAGCTGATCGAGATGGAGATCGAAGCGGCCGTAGCGGCTCGACGCGCCGAAGCGGCCACCGTCTAGAACAGCGGTGATCCTTGCCGCGGGGCCGGTTCCGCCCGGCCGCCGCGCCTCGGTGTGCCATGGCAAGAGGGGCGCAGTCCTCGATGGATCAAATGGTGCGGGCCAGGGCCCCCAGCAGGTCCTTTGCCCGGCGGTCCTGATCCTCTGCAAGCATTTCATTGGTCAAGAATGAGAAGCCGATGTTCTTCCCGGTCCATGCTCCGTGCAACCCACCTCCGGCCCCGGAATGGCCGAAGGCCGGGGTGACCGGACCGTAGGTCCCCAAGGGATCGGCCAACTCGTAGCCAAGCCCGAAGCGCAGGGGTCGGTCGTTGACAGCGTCCACGCCCTCGGACCAGGTCGCCGTGGAGGAGTGCAGCCCCTGGGCGGAAACCAGCGGTGAAAGCGGCGCGGCCAGTTGCGAATAGAGGGATGCCATCGCATCGGCGGTGCCGATGCCGCCGCCGGCTGCCATCTCCGCACGTCTCATCTCCAGCGAATTGAACGGGTCCCCGTCACCGGTGAGGGAGCCGGCATACATCCGGTCCACGATCTTCCGCCGCTCCGGGTCCTGGAGGAACGTGGAAATCGCGTAGTCTTTCGAACGAAAAATGGTTGCCAGCCGCTCGTCCAGGAATTCGGGGAGCCCCAGATGCAGGTCCAGGCCGAGGGGTTCGGCGAGCAGTTCGCGAACGAGCTGCCCCGGGGTCTTTCCCGTGACCCGGAAGAACAGCTCCGCCACCAGGTATCCGTAGGTCAGAGCGTGATAGGCGACCTTGGTGCCCGGTTCCCACAAGGGGGACTGGGCTGCCAAGACCGCGGCCACGGCACGGTTGTCGTAGCGAAGGCGCAGCCCCGGGTCCGGGTCGACGTAGACCAGGCCGACGGTGTGGCTGAGAACGTGGGCCACCGTCGCATCCTGCTTGCCCGCCGCCGCGAATTCAGGCCAGTAGGAGGCAACGGTGGCGTGGGGGTCCAGAAGTTGGCGGTCGACCAGGATCGCGGCGATGGTGGCCATCAGGCCCTTGGTCCCGGAAAACAAGACAGCCATCGTTGATTCCGTCCACGGGCGCGACACTCCGGTGCCTGCGGCGGGGGAATCTCCGTCCCTGACGGTGGTGCCTCCGTAGAAGCGGGCCAGAGGCCGGCCTTCGCGGTACACGCACAGTGCCATGCCGCCGTCCGCGGCCGCCAAGTGCCGTTCGAAGACCCCTGACAGCATCTCGAACCCGGCTTGGGGCAACCCGTCGTTGTGGCTGGCAAACGGCTTTTCGCGTGGTGCATTCATGGTGTTCCTTACTTGAACGTCGGGACGTTGGCCAGCAATTCCTGCGTGTAGCGGTGCTGCGGGTTGTCCAGGACCTCGTCGGTGGTTCCGATGTCCACGATCTTGCCCTTTTGCAGGACCGCCAGACGCTGGGAAATGTGCCGGGCCAGGGCAATGTTGTGCGTGACAAAGAGCATCGACATGTTGTGGTCAGTCTGCAGCGTGCGCAAAAGATCCAGTATCGAGGCCTGCACCGAGACATCCAGGGCGCTGGTGATCTCGTCGCAGACCAGCAGCGAGGGGGCGTTGACCAGCGCGCGGGCAATTGCAGCACGCTGGCGTTCACCGCCGCTGAGGTCCCCGGGGCGGCGTTCCATGAAGCGTTCGCCGAGCTTCACCTGGTCCAGGGCCTCGAGCACCAGGGCGCGGCGCTTGCGCTTGTCACCGATTCCTGACATCTGCAACGGGACGCCCACGGATTCGGCAATCGTCCGGCGCGGGTTCAACGAGGAGAACGGAGACTGGAAGACGTACTGGATGCGGCGCCGGTCCTCGGAAGAACGTGCCCGCGTGCCGGTGGCCAGTTCCTCGCCGAAGAGCTCTATCGAGCCGGTGTAGGCGTCGTTGAGTCCCGCCACGCAGCGCGAGAGCGTGGTCTTGCCGGACCCCGACTCGCCCAGCAGCATCATTGACTCGCCCTCGAGCAGCTGGAAGCCGATCCCGTCCAGGACCTGGTGTTCCCCGTATGAGAGGGACAGGTCGCGCACGCGCATCAGCGGGTGCGGCGCGGCCGCAACGGGCGTGGCCCGTGGCCCGGTGCCGGACAGCAGCTTGGCATCGTCAACGAGGGATGTGGCGCCGGTGGTGTCCGGGACCCCGTGCGGGCCGGGGACGACCAGCGGCTGTTCGCCGGTGATTGCCTCCACCTGGCCCACGCGGCGCTTGCCGGCGAGGTCGGGAACCGCGGCAAGAAGCCTGCGGGTGTAGCCGTGCCGCGGAGCGTAGAGCACCTGGTCGGTGGCCCCGTGCTCAACGATGTCGCCCGAGAGCATGACGGCGACCTCGTCGGCGATCTGCGCCACCACGGCCAAATCGTGGGTGATGTAAAGCCCCGCCACCTGGTGCCGTTCGGCCAGTTCGTCGATTGTTTGCAGCACCACGGCCTGGGTTGTGACGTCCAGGCCGGTGGTCGGCTCGTCGAGCACAATCACCGACGGGCGGCAGGCGAATGCCATGGCAATGCCCACGCGCTGCTGCTGCCCGCCCGAAAGCTGGTGGGGATAGCGACGCTGGTAAGCACGTTCGTTGGACAGTCCAACCTCGGCCAGGACTTCGGAAACCCGCAGCCGGCGTTCGGAATCGGTGGCACCGATTTGGTGCACGCGCAGGGTCTCGGCAATCTGCTCGCCGATGCGCATGGACGGGTTCAGCGACAGTGCCGGGTCCTGGGGCACATAGGAGATGGTCTTGCCGCGCAAGCGCCGCAACTGGTGATCCGGCAAATCCAGGATGTTTCCCGCTTCCCCGCCTCCCAGGGACACCGTCCCGGTGCCCTTGGCCAGCCCCTGCCGGAAATGCCCCATGCAGGCGAGCCCCGCGGTGGTCTTTCCCGAGCCGGATTCGCCGACCAGGGCCAGGATGCGCCCGGGCTGCAGGGTGAAGCTGATCCCGTGCAGGATTTCCACCCCGGCATCGGTTTCCACCCGCAGGTCCGTGGCGCACAGTGCACTGGTGGTGACCTGGGTTTCCATGGTGTTGGTGCTCATGCTCAGTTCCCCGCATTCATGTTGGCCGAGGCCCGCGCGAGCGAGTCGGTCAGGAGGTTGGTTCCCACGGTCAGCACTGCGATGGCCGCAACGGGCAGGAGCACGCCCCAGGGCTGGACGACCAGTGCGATCCGGCTTTCGTTGATCATCAGTCCCCAGTCCGCGGTGGGCGGTTGCATGCCCAGTCCCAGGAAGGACAGCGCGGCGACAAAGCCGATCGAGTAGGTCATGCGCAACCCGAGTTCGACCATCAATGGACCGGTGATGTTGGGCAGGACCTCGGTGAGCAGGATCTTCCACTTCGGCACCGCGTACATCTCACTGGCACGGATGTAGTCCTCGGTGATCACCGACGCGGTGGCCGAACGGGTGACCCGGGCAATGCGCGGGGCGTGGGTGATCCCGATGACCACCACGAGCACCCAGCCCTGCGGGCCCAGGACGGTGATGGCCAGCAGTGCGAAGACCAGCTGCGGCAGAGCCAGCAGCACGTCGTTGCCGCGCATGACCAGTGCATCGACCCGGCCGCGGGAATAGGCTGCGGTCATGCCCACGGCAACCCCGACGACCATGCCCAGCGCGGTGGCGAGCGCCGCATAGACGATCAGTCGCAACCCGCCGTCGAGGAAGCGCGAGAGCACATCCCGGCCCAGGTTGTCGGTGCCGAACACGCCGGTGTCCGTGAACGGGCGTCCCGTGAACTCGGTGCTGGTGTGCCCGGTCAGCCAGGGCAGCAGCAGCGGGCCGGCCAGGGCGACCAGCAGCACGGCCAGGGTCAGGACCATGCCGACCTTGGCCTGCCGCTGGTGCATCATTCGCGCCAGGAGCCGCGGCGGGCGGGAGGCGGCAACGCCCTGTTCAACTGCATCATCGACGTTGCTCATGCGGCTTTCTCCGTGCGTAGTTTCGGATTCGTGAAGATTCCCACCAAATCGGCCAGCAGGTTAACCACGATGTAGGCCGCGGCGATCAGGATGGACAGCGCCTGCACCACCTGCACGTCGCGGTTGGCGACCGCATCCACCAGGGCCTGGCCGATGCCGGGGTACCTGAAGAGGAATTCGATCACGACCACGCCGCCGGCCATCCAGGCCAGCTGGATCGCGATGACCTGGGCGACCGGGGCCAAGGCGTGCGGCACCGCGTGCCGCAGGACCACCTGGCGCTCGGGCACCCCCTTGAGGCGTGCCATTTCCACAAACCCGGAATCCAGGACCTCAAGCATGGTGGCACGCATCATCCGGACAATGTACGGGGTCACCACCAGGGCAAGGGTGATGGTCGGCAGGACCAGCTGCACCGGGTAGTTCCACACCGCCTCGCCGGGCGGTGCCATGGTCACCGAGGGAAGGATCTTGAACACGGAGGTCGAGAACAACGCCACCAGCCCGATGCCGATCACGAACTCGGGCAGGGAGGCCAGCACCAGTGAAATGCCGGTGCTGGCGTTGTCGAAAGCGCGCCCGCGCTTCAGGGCGGAGAAGGTGCCCACGATGATGCCCACCGGAATGGAAATCAGTGCGGCCAAGCCCATCAGCACCAGCGAGGATTGGATGCGGTCGGCCAGCAGCGCGGTGACCGGGCCGCCGGTGGCCGCCGAATATCCGAGGTTTCCGGTGAACAGGCCGCCGAGCCAGGTGAAGTACCTGACGAAGACCGGGTCGTTGAGGTTCATTTGCTCGCGCAGCGCGGCCAGCCGTTCGGGGGTGGCCTGCTGGCCCAGGATGGCCTGGGCGGGGTCGCCGGGCAGCAGCAGCGTTGCCACAAACACCAGCACTGAAACAATGAAGAGGATGATCAGGCTGACCAGCAGCCGTTTGGCTATCATTCGGGTGATCACTTGGTAACTCCGATCCACGCGCGGCGGAACTCGAAGCCGGACAGTGCCAGGCCGGTCTTGTTCGGAATCAACCCCGCCACGTATTTCTGGTAGGCGTCTGCCTGGTTGGGGTGGCCCCAGATGATGTATCCGCCGCGTTCGTATTCGATCTCCTGTGCCTGGGTGATCAGTGCATTGCGTTTGGTTTCATCGACCTCGGTGGTGGCGGCCTCGACAAGCTGCAGGAATTCCGGGTCGTCCCAATGCGTTTCGTTGAACGGACTGGCGGGCAGCGAACTGCTGTTGACCTGGGGCAGGAAATTGCGCGTGTACCAGAAGTCCTGGGCGAAGGTCCACGAGAGGTAGTCGTCGCCGAAGAAGGTGGTGGTGTCCACCCTGCGGATCTTGACCCGGACCCCTGCCGCCTTGGCTTGCTGGGCGAACACCTGGGCCGCTTCCACTGCACCGGCCTGGATCGGTGCCGTCACCAATTCGATATCCAGTCCGTCGGGGTACCCGGCCTCGGCAAGCAGTTCCTTGGCCCTGCCGATGTCCTGGGTGCGTTGGGGCAGGTTGCCGGCGTAGCCGGGGTCGAATGGCGCGTAGAGGTCGTTGCCCAGGGCCCCGTTGCCGCTCAGCACCTGTTCGATCATTTGTTGCCGGTCCACCGCCAGGCGGAAGGCCTGGCGCACCCGGACGTCGTCGAAGGGGGCCTTGTCGATGCGCATCGTGAACGGAAGCCAGGCCCCGGTCTCGGAATTCAGGATGCTGATGCGGGGGTCGGCGGCGATGACTTCCAGCAGGGCCAGCGGGATCTGGCCGATTGCATCGACCTGGCTGGAGAGCAGGGCATTGAGCATGGCGTCGTCGTCCGAGAAATTCAGGATGACCAGTTCGTCCAGGTACGGCTGGTGGTCGCGCCAGTATCCGGCGTTGCGGACGAACACCGAGCGGAGCCCGGGATCGAAGCTGCCGGCCTTGAACGGTCCGGTGCCAACGGGGTGGGCCACGTCGAAGTCCGCCGGGACGATGCCCAGGGCGTACTGCCCGAGCGAATCGTCGAACGTGGCGGTGGGCGTGTTGAGCCTGAACTCGACGGTCAGGTCGTCGATCACCTTGACCTCGTCGAGGATCGAGAGGGCCGCGGCCCCGCTCTTGGGATCCTCGGGGTTGGTGACCCGGGCAAAGGTGGCGGCCACGTCGGTGGCGGTGAGGGGCCGGCCGTCATGGAACTTCACCCCGGGCCGCAACGCGACGGTCCACACCCTGGCCGTGGCATCCGGGATGGCGCTAAGGGCCAGCAGGGGCTTGAGCGCGAAATCCTCATCCCGGTACAGCAGCGATTCGTACAGGTTCACCACGCGGGCGATGTCGGTGGTGCTGACGGGGGAGTGGGGATCAAGCGTGTCCGCGGCCCCGCCGCCGGCCAGGCCCACCCGCAGCGATCCTCCCCTCAGCGGTTCCCCGGCGGGGGCTTCCAGCACAGAGGCTTCGGGCGAACCGCAAGCGGTGAGCAGCAAGCCCAGTCCGAGGGCCACTCCACCGCCCAGAAGCGCTCGGCGGCTTGGCGCGGGCCCGGAGCCCGGCATTCGTTCAAATGGTGATGTAGCGGAATTCAAGGCGTACTCGATTCTCGTGAAGGGCGCGAAGGATTCAGGCGGTGATGGACCGGCCACTCCAATCCGGGGTCCCATGCGGGTGTCCGGCAATGCGCCCCAGGATGTCGGCCGGGAAGGGAACCGTTCCACCGGTTCCCTGGTCCACGTGCAGGCCCAGCACTTCTTCCGTAGCAATAAGTTCGGCCCCTCGGCGCATTTCGTGGGCCAGGTGCAGCTTCTTTGCCCCCGATGCAACGATGACGGTGGTGATGTCGAGCTCCTCGTCGAGGGAGGCCTCCCGCAGGTAGCGCACATGCGCTTCGACCGTGTACAGCGAACGGGCGCTGGAGCGGCGGTAGGACTCGTCCATGCCCAGCGCGTCCATGGCGGCGGTGGTCGCGTCCCCGAAGGCCAACACATAGTAGGCCTCGGACATGTGCCCGTTGTAGTCGATCCACTCGGGCTTCACGGCGCAGCGGTATGGGGGCAGGCTCATGTGGTGCGCACCCGGCCCGGATTCCCGATGCCATCGATCGCCTGGCGCACGGCAATGATCGCCGCATCGCGGGCGGCGACCAGCTCGGCGATGGTGCGCCCGTCGGCCTCCTCGTCGCAGCCGTCGATCACGTCCCGGCGGAGCTTGTCCGTCAGCTCCGGGGCCTCGAGCCGGGTCCAGGGGGACTTCAGCGACGGGCCGAAGTGGTCGAGCATGTGGGCCATCCCGCCCTCGCCCCCGGCAAGGTGGAAGGTCAGCATGGGGCCCTGCAGCGGCCAGCGCAATCCCGGCCCGTCGGTGATGGCCAGGTCGATCTGTTCCACGGTTGCCTCGCCGTTGTCGACCATGTGCAGGGCCTCGCGCCAGAGGGCTTCCTGCAGCCGGTTGGCAATGAATCCGGGAACCTCGCGGTCCATGGTGATCACGGACTTGCCGATGAACTCGTACCAGCCCGAGGCCCATGCGGTGGCCCTCGCGTCGGTGTCCCGGCCGCCAACGACCTCGACCAGCGGGATCAGGTAGGGAGGATTGAACGGGTGGCCAACGACCAGCCGGGACGGGTCGGCGGCGTCGACGGCCATTTCGGTCATCCCGTAGCCGGAGGTGGAGGAACCAACGACCACGTTCCCGGGGGCCGCCGCGGCGATGCGCGCCAGCAGGTCGCGCTTCAGCGCGAGGTCCTCGGGCGCGCTTTCCTGGATGAACCCCACGCCTTCCAGGGCCTCGGCCAGGTCGGCGTGGACGGTGAAGTTGTCCTTGGACGCGTTCCCGGCCAGGCCGAGCGCGGTCAGGGCCGGCCAGGCGGCGTCGATGAGCCGGCGCAGTTTCGCCTCCGCGTCGGGCGAGGGGTCCCAGGCGCGCACGGCCAGCCCGCGGGAGAGGAAGTAGGCGGCCCAGCCGCCGCCGATGGTGCCCACGCCGACGCAGGCCACGGTGGTGATGTCGGTGAATTTCGGGTAGTTGCTTTCCATGCCTAGGCCGCCTTGTCGAGCTTGAGGATTTCACGGGCTTCGTCGGGGGTGGCCACGGAGTGGCCCATCGACTCGACGATGTCGATGGCGCGCGCCGTCAGTTGCGCGTTGGTGGCCTTCACGCCGCGCGAGAGGTAGAGGTTGTCCTCGAGGCCGACGCGGACGTGGCCGCCGAGCAGCACCGATTGGGCGACCCAGGGCAGCTGGTTGCGGCCGATGGCGAACGAGGTGAACTCGGCGCCGGCGGGCAGCATGTTCACCATGGCCTGGAGCAGGCCGGAGTCGACCGGGGCCCCGTAGGGGATTCCCATGCACAACTGGTACAGCGGCGGGGGAGCGATGAGCCCCTCCTCGACCATGACGTTGGCAAACCAGAGGTTGCCGGTGTCGAAGATTTCCATTTCCGGCTTCACCCCCAGTTCCCGGATCCGCGCCGCGCCCTCGCGCAGCATGTCGGGGGTGCTGACGTAGAGCTGGGAGCCTTCGCCAAAGTTCAGCGAACCGCAGTCGATGGTGCAGATTTCGGGGCGAAGTTCCTCCACGTGTGCCAGTCGCTCGAGTCCGGAGACCAGGTCGGTTCCGGGCAGGTGCACGGTGGGGTTCGACGCGTCGATGAACAGGTCCCCGCCCATGCCGGCGGTCAGGTTGATGACCGGGTCCACGTCGGAGGCCGCCACCTGGCGGACCACCTCGCGGTACAGGGCCACGTCGCGCGAGCCCTGCCCGGTGGCGATGTCCCTGACGTGGATGTGGACCACGGAGGCCCCCGCCCTGGCGGCCGCGATGGCGTCGGCGGCGATCTGGTCCGGCGTGACCGGGACGTGCTCGCTGCGCGAGGTGGTGTCCCCGGCGCCGGTCAGGGCGCAGGTGACAATGATCTTGCGGCTCATGGTGTGGCTCCTTGCTTCTTGATGATGTTTCTGTCGATGTACCCGCACACATTTGCGAACATCTGACTCGAAGTCAGTTGGCCGGTCAGCACTTGGATGCCCATCCCGTCAAACATGGCGGTCAGTTCGGCGGTGAGGGTGGACGGATCGTGGTCTATGAAGTGACCGGTTGCCTGGCCGCTGGCGATGGTTTCCCGCACCGTCGTCACCCACCGCCGGTACCCGCCGGAGTGGGTGTCCAGGCCCTCCTCGTTGACGGCCAGCTTGGTCCAGGTCTGCATCCAGATCGACCATTCGGCGCGGCCCTCCAGGCCCAGCGGCAATTGCAGTTCAATCAGCCGCTTGAGCCGGCTCACGGGATCGGAGATGGGTTGAAGTTCGGCGACCTGGCGGTCGTAGGCGAGCTTCACCGAATAATGCAGTGTTTCGGCGAAGAGTGCCTGCTTGGTCGGGAAGTAGTAGTGCACGGTCGGCGTGCTGATCCCGACATCCTTCGCGATGTCGGCCATGCGGACCGCGGCAAAGCCCTGCTGGGCGAAGAGCCACCAGGCGCGCTTGATGATGCTGCGACGGCGCTGGGCATGCTTTTCGTCCTCCCGGTGCCGGGCCGGAAGTATCCCGGGCGAGGGTACCGCCGAGGGTGCCGGCGCCGAGTCCGAGCCGGTGATCAGCCAGTTGGCCGTGACGCCGGTGACGGTGGCCAGCGCCACGATTTCCTCGCTGGTGAATTTCCGTGTCCCGCGCAGGGACTTGGACAGCTTGGATTCCTCGAAGCCGGTCAGCTTCGATATTTCGCGCTGGGGCAGGCCGGTGTTGCGAATGGCCTCACGGGTACGGTCGGCAATTGCAGATGGGCGCGTGTCGGGTTCGTGCATCCTGCCACACTAGGCCAAGGTTTGCGCTTTCCGCAATAGAACTGACTGCAAGTCAGTTCAAAGTTGCGATTTTGTTGTCGGATTTTTGCTTAGTGGTGTTGCTTCTGGGGCGTGGCAAGGAACCACCGGGCGAATCTTTGTGGGACGCCGCCGCATGCCGCCGCCTGCTCGAAGATCCGGTGCAGGTAGGAGGCGGAGAAGGCCGGTCGGCATCAGGGTTCCTGCCGGTCGGTCACCGCGTCGATGTTGAAGTTGCCGTCGTTGGCCAGCGCCCCACACAGGGCCCCGGGAAGCTTCATGGGATTCGCCACCGGAGCCCGCGGGCTTGAGGGCACCCGATCGCCTGTTGCCTTCGGGGCGAGGCGCTCGGAAGGCTGGCCGGGAGCAATGCAGGGGGTGTTTCAGTGACCCGCCGGGCGGCATCCGGATGCAAAGAATGCTGGATTCACTTCATCGCGGGCAGGCCGCATGTGCACCGGGAATCCGCCTGCAGGCCTCTAGATCTCGATCGTGCCGGCGATGCAGCCCCGGGCGTTTCCGCCAACCCAGATGGCACCGTCTTCGACGTTGATGTGGATCAAGCCTCTGCGGCCGAGCACCTGCCCCTGGGAGGCCACATAGTTCCGGGGAGCGATGCCCGTATCGGTCAGCCATTGCGCAAAGCCCGCGTTCAGGCTTCCGGTCACGGGATCCTCCCACACCGCCTCTCCTCCAAAGAAGGCGCGCACCTCGAATTGCGACTCGGACCCGGCTGCATGCGGACCGATCACGCCGATTTCGAGATCGTCCAGTTTTCCGGGATCGGGACGCAATGCCAGCACGGCCTCCGCGGAGCGAAGGCGTACGCCCAGCCACCTGGGGCCGTTGACCAGCCACGAAGAATCAAGGATGTCTGCGCGCGGGATCTCCAGGGCCTTGGCAACACGGTCGAGGTCGACTTCCGTGACGGCAGCGTATCGGGTCAATGGCGGAGCCTCGAATGCCATGCGCCCCTCGGCAACACGCACCCGCACCAACCCTGCGGCGCACTCCTGCACAACCAGCCCGTGCGCGGGCACGGTGCCGCCGGCATCGAGCCAGGCCCTGGCCGAACCCAGTGTCGGGTGCCCGGCAAATGGCAGTTCTTCCTTGGCGGTGAAGATCCGGACCCGGTAGTTGGCCTCGGGATCTTCAGGGGGGAGCAGGAAGGTGGTCTCGGAGAGGTTGGTCCAGTTCGCAAACTGTTGCATGTCTTTGGTGCTCAGCCCTGCGGCATCATGCACCACGGCCAGCGGGTTTCCCCGGTATGGTGCTGCTGAGAAGACGTCAACCTCGCTGTACCGGCGCATTTCCATTCCGCAAATTTAGCAGGAATCCCAGTGGACGCCATGTTTTCAAAGCGGCCGCGTCCACAGGTGAGCGTCGATGGCGGGTATTGCCCGGGGGCCGGGTTCCCGGGATTCGGGGTGAACCCTGCCGGGGCCGGAAGGGATGCATGGAGTCGCCGTCAGGACGCTTGGCCGTCCGGCGGCCGACCGTGGTGGCCAACGCGCACCCACGCCGGACCGCCGACGGCCTTGGCGCGAATGGCCCGCGTGGCAGCGGCGAGCGACACGAAGGCGTGGTCCTCGGCGAAGGCCAGGTAGCCGCTGTCCGGCTGGGCCACGAGGACCCCGGAGGAGAGCAGCTCCCTGCGGAATTCGTTGGTTCGCACGGAAACGCTTGCATGCGACCGTGCCCGGGCCAGCGAGCCCTTGAGCACCACGGCGGTGCCGTCTGGCAGGACGACCGCCTCCGCATGAAGGCCGCCGGCGGAGCCGAGCTCGTGGGTGGCCGTTCGCGTTGCGGGGATGGGCCCGGGCTGTCGTGGGGCGGCTGGGGACGCGAGCTGTTTTGTCTCGAGGTGATCGGCGGTGAGCCGGAGAAGCTCGGCGGTCAGGTTGCTGCGTGAGCGCATCAGGATGATGAAACTGATCACGAACGTCAGCAACAGGGGGAGTGACGCTGCGATCCAGGCGATCTGGCCGCCGTACGGCGTTTCGAGGGAATCGGGGTGCAGCGCCCCGATCGTGGGGACCAGGGCAATGACGGAGATGACCAGTCCGATCGCACCGTAGGCGTATGACTTCTGCCGGTCGAAGCGGTCGCGGAGCTTGTGGATCCGCTCTTCCTTCCGTGCACGTGCTGCATCCCGGGCCCTGCGCGCCTCGGCTTCGGCGCGCCGCTGCCGTTCCGCCGCCTCGCGTTCCTCTTCGAGCGACCCTTCCCGCTGTTGCGCCAGCGCTTGTTGAAGCACGGGGATGACGGTTGTGGCATCGGCATGGAGCCGGCGCAGTTGCCCGACGAGCGGCCCGACCGGGTCGGATAACGTCCCGGGCGCCGGTACCTGCGTGCCGACGGAGACGTAGGTGCTGGTGATTCGGTGGAGCAGCGCGGTTCCCGACACCTGCCAGAAGGTGAATTCGGCCTCGTCGCCAGCGGCGGGACCCTCGGCCCAGCTGCGCAGCCCCTGGGCCAGCCGGTTCACGTTGGCCTCAAGCCCGAGCCGAAGGATTGCGGGGTACTCATGGCTCGCGGATTCGATGCGGCTGAAGGAAGCGACGGGCCGGCCCGGCGCGGGGGAATCCACCAAAAGGCCGGCCCAGTCCCACAAACAGTCCCCGTCGGCCTGCTGCGCCCCGTCCCGATGCGGTGCAGCGAGCGGGAACCGGGGGAAGATGTCCGGAAGCCTCATCCCTCCGGCCCCGCTTCCCTGGAGCAGGGAAGCGATGGTTTCGGCGAGCTCGCCGCGCGTGATTTTCTCCGGGGACGGCGGGGCCGTGGTTCCGGTGGACTCGATCGTGACGACCGGGCAGCACCCCTGGATCCACCAAAGTTCAAGGGTCAGGGCCTCCGGGGTTCCGGCGGCCGGGAAGGAACGTTGGGCACTCGGCAGGTCGGAGTCGCTGGAACCCGGGAACGAGGAGAAGGGAATCGGATCGGTCCGGGTCCCGAGCGGTGCGTGCCCGAGGTCGGGATCGTGCTCGAGATCCACTGCAAAGGCGATTTTCATGGTCCCCCACCTGCGGTTGATGTTTAGAACATCCTAGTGGGGAACCATTTCTTAGGTGGCAAGCACTGCCTTGCCGTGCCTGGCGGGATTTTCACGGTGCGGTTGCCTGGATGGTTGGCGGAACTGGCCAGGGCGGATCCTTCCATTGAACTTCGATGGGCCCGGGCCTAGCATTGCTGGCACGGGCACCGATGCAGCACCCGGCAGGCGCGGTGCCGGTGGAGCCCGGAAACGAACCGGCTGTCCTCGGCAGATCCTCGGCAGAGGGGCCGGCAGAGGAATGCGTCGATCGGATCGGGGAGAGCGTCATGGGCGGGACTGCGGCAGGGGCGTCGGCGGCGGAGCTGATGGTGGACCTGATTATTTCCCTGGACGGGTATGCCTCCGCCGAGGGATGGCCCGGTTGGTGGGGCCTGGAGGCACCGGAATACCTCGCCTGGCTCGAACGGGAAGGGCAGAAGCAGCACACCTACCTCCTGGGGGCGAACACCTACCGGCTGATGTCCGCCATGTCGGCGGAGGCGGCGACCGCGGATTCCGGATTCTCCGAGACCGAAGCCGCCAGCCTGACGGGCCTTGCCGGGGTTCCCAAAGTCGTCTTCTCCTCGTCCCTGCGGGCACCCCTGAACTGGCCGAATTCGAGACTGGTGGGCGGGGACGCGGTCGAGGCCGTGGCCGAGATGAAGCGGAGCGGAAACGGACCGATGAGCACCCTCGGGAGCCTCAGCCTGAGCCGGTCGCTACTGGCAGCGGGCCTCGTGGACCGGTTCCGGTTGGTCATCTTCCCGGTGATCACGGGCCGGACCGGCAAGGAACGCATCTATGACGGGTATCCGGACGTGGCACTCGAGATGGTGGACAGCAGGACCTTCGACGGACGGCTTCAGCTGCTCGAATACGTCCCCACCGTGCTCAGCAGTCCGCCGGGCACCGCACCGAAGTAAGCCCGTCCGCCGCGGGGCCGTCATGGACGGTCTCTCCTTGTGGCCAACGCCGACCCCGTTCGGCAGGAGTCGGAGGACGCGGTTGCGGCGCTGCGCCCCGGGCCCCCGCGGGCTAGAAGAGCTGGCGCCAGTTGGTGGCAGCCAGATCCAGCAGTTCGTCTCCCTTGCCTGACATCACGGTCCGGATTGCATAGAGCGCGAAGCCCTTGGCCTGCTCCGCGGTGATGGCCGGCGGCATCGACAGTTCCTGCCGGTCGGTCACCACGTCGATGAGGGCCGGGCCCTCATGGGCCAGCGCCTCGCGCAACGCCCCTGGCAGGTCCTTGGAATTCTCCACCCGGAAGCCGCGGATTCCCAGTGCCGTGGCGACGTCGGCGAAGTTCGGGTTTTCGAGGTCGGTGGCGAAGGTGACGAAGCCGGCCGCCTTCATCTCCAGCTCCACGAAGTTCAGCGACGAGTTGTTGAAGACCACGATC
Source organism: Arthrobacter sp. UCD-GKA (assembly GCF_001863355.1). Classification (NCBI taxonomy): domain Bacteria; kingdom Bacillati; phylum Actinomycetota; class Actinomycetes; order Micrococcales; family Micrococcaceae; genus Arthrobacter; species Arthrobacter sp. UCD-GKA. The sequence continues at coordinate 85,879 of NZ_MOLR01000014.1, forward strand.
TTCACCGGCAGCTTCGACTGGACCAGGGTGAGCAGGTCGCCCATGAGCATGGCGAGTCCGCCGTCGCCCGAGAGCGTCACGACCTGCCGCTCCGGGTGCGTGGCCTGGACCCCGATGGCCTGCGGGATCGAATTGGCCATGGAGCCGTGGCTGAAGGACCCGAGCAGCCGGCGCTTGCCGTTCATGGTGAGGTACCGGGCGGCCCAGACGACCGGGGAGCCGACATCGGCCAGGAACACCGTGTCTTCGTCGGCCAGCTCGTCCAGGGTGCGGGCCAGGTATTGCGGGTGGATCCTGGTGCCCTTGCGCGTCGGCGTGGCCAGGTCGTCGAGCTTCTCGCGGGTCTTGCGGTAGTGCTTCTGCGCGTCGGCCAGGTGCGTGGTGTCGGTCTTCCGCTCAAGCAGCGGCGCCAGGACCTCCAGGGTGTCGGCCACCGTGCCGACCAGGCCCGCGTCGATCTTGGTGCGCCGGCCCAGCTGCTCCCCGCGCACATCGACCTGGATGATCTTCGCGTCCTGCGGGTAGAACTGCTGGTAGGGGAAGTCGGTGCCCAGCAGCAGGATGGTGTCCGCCGCGTCCATGGCCCGGTACCCGGAGGCGAACCCGAGCAGCCCGGTCATCCCGACGTCATAGGGGTTGTCGTACTCGATGTGCTCCTTGCCGCGCAGCGCATGCACCACCGGAGCGCCGAGCAGGTCGGCAATCTGCATGACCTGCGCGTGGGCACCCGCCACGCCGGCGCCGGCCAGGATGGTGACCCGCCGGCCCGCGTTGAGCAGGCCGGCTGCAAGGGCCAGGTCCTCGGGGTGGGGGAGCACCGCGGAGCGGCTGGCGGTGATCACGGAGGTCCGGGTGCCGGTTGCCTGCGCCAGGGCGACGTCGCCGGGCACCACCAGCACCGCCACGCCGCGGCGCTCGATCGCGGTCCGCATGGCGATTTCCAGCAGGCGCGGCATCTGGTCCGGGGTGGAGACGACCTCGCAGAACACGCTGGCCTCGCGGAAAAGCTCGGCCGGGTGGGTTTCCTGGAAGTAGTTGCTGCCGATCTCGGAGCTGGGGATGTGGGCGGCGATGGCCAACACCGGGACCCGGTTGCGGTTCGCGTCGTAGAGGCCGTTGATTAGGTGCAGGTTTCCCGGCCCGCAGCTTCCGGCGCACACGGCCAGGTTCCCGGTCATCTCCGCCTCGGCCCCGGCGGCGAACGCGGCGCTTTCCTCGTGCCGCACACCGAGCCAGGAGACGGATCCGTCCTTGCGCATGGCATCGGTCAGGCCGTTGAGCGAGTCCCCGGCCACCCCGTAGATCCGTTTGACCCCGTTGGCCTTGAGGGTGGCGATCATGTTTTCGGCGACAGTGCCCATCGGTATCTCTTCCTGCTGGTCGGGACGATTGTTCCCCACCCTATGCGGGCGGCGCGGGGCCCGCCAAGGGGGCGGTGCCGGCCACCGGGATTCCTGGCCCGGCCCGGATTGTGGTCCGGGTCGCATTGCTGGCTAAGCTGAATCCCGGAAACACGGTGGCGACGTCGCCACGGGAACAAGGGAACCAAGGACCATGACGCATACGGCTGCCGAGCAGAACCTTCCGGAACTCGCGGTGGGCGAGTTCTATTACGAGCCAACAGGGGAGGGCACCTACCGGTCCACGGTGCACGCCCAAGGCGCCTGGAACCCGCATGAGCAGCACATGGCCCCGGCCACCGGGGTGCTGGTGCACGAACTGGAACTTTTCGCCCCGCGCAGCGACATGCGCATGGCGCGGGTGTCCCTGGACATCTACGGGATCATCCACGGCGGGGAATTCGAGGTCAAAACCCGCATGCTCCGCCCGGGCCGGACCATCGAGCTGATCGAGGCGGAAATGGTTTCGCGCGGCCGCACCTGCATCGTCGCCCGCGGCTGGAGGCTCACGACACTGGACAGTTCCGCGGTGGCAGCCACCGAGGATGCCGCGGTGGTGCACCCCGAGGAGCTTGAGGCCTTCGCCGGCATGACGCCGTGGCCCGGCGGGTACATCGAGGGCCTGGAATTCCGCGGCGCGGACGGCCACCGCCCGGGCAGGGGCATCGTGTGGATGCGCAACAACTTCGAGATGGTGGCCGGAACGCACACCTCGGACCTGGTGCGGCTGCTGGGCATGGTCGACACAGCCAACGGAGTGGCGCCCCGCGTGGAACCGGGACCCGAATCCTGGATGTTCCCGAACGTCGACCTGCAGATCCACATGCATCGCGGGCCGGTGGGCCAGTGGCTCGGGATCCAGGCCCAGCAGACCTACGGCACCGATGGCATCGGGCTGACCAGCGCGGTGCTGCACGATGTGCACGGGCCCTTCGGGCGCAGTGAACAGATCCTCACGGTGCGTCCGGCCCCGGTGCAGAAATAGCGGCAACGGAACCGCGGATCCGAACGGCCAGGGCCGTGCCGATCGGCACCCCCAGGCCTGTGCAGGCATCCCAGCCGGCCGTGGCCAGGTAGGTTCCGTTGTTTCCGGCGATGATGTCGCGGAACCCGGAACCCGTGGTGCCCGCGGGCGCGGCCGCATAGAGGGCCGGTTGAAGCAGCCCGCCGCCGTGCCCGGAGGTCCCGGCCAGCCGCGCCAGCAATGCCGCCCAGAGCGGTGCGACGGCGCTGGTGCCGCCGATGACCATGTCGCTGCCGTCGATGCGCACCTTGTAGCCGGTCCGCGGGTCCGCCACGGCGGAGACGTCCGGAATGCCGCGTCCGTCCAGGGCCGTGGCGGGTGCGGTGCCGGTGGCCACGCTCAGGTGGCCCTGCCATGCCGGGACGTCGAAGGCATCCGAGACCCCGCCGCCGGTGGCAGAATGCGCCGAGTCGTTCCACACCGTTTCCGAGGCCGCTTTCCCGGTGAGCGGATCCGCCAGCAGGCTCGTGCCCCCGCATGCCAGGGCGTGCGGGCTGGAGGCGGGGAAATCTGCATGGTTCTTCCCGTCGGGCACGTTGTCTGCGCTGCCGTTGTCGCCCGCGGCCGCTGTCACCGTGGCTCCCAGCAGCGTGGCGTCGACGAAGGCCTCGTCCATTTGGGTGCGGGCCTGCTCCGTCCATTGGTCCTCTGACTGCCCCCAGCTGATGCTGATTGCCGCCGGGGTGGGGGAATCGTGGGCAGCCCGGGCCACGGCGTCGATGAACCCGGCGTCGGTGTTGGGGGCAAAATAGACCTTGATCTCCGCCTTCTGGGCCAGGGCCCCGGCGACCTCGATGTCCAGCAGCACCTCTCCGTCGGCGCCCTGCGGGTCTGCTCCGGGCACGTTCGAGGCCCCGTCGACACCGATGGCGGTGACCTTCGGAACCGGGATGCCGAGGGAGGAGAAATAGGCTTGCAGGTCGGCCATCCCGTAGCCGCCGCCAAGTTCGACGATGGCGATCACCGTTCCGTTGCCGTCGGCTCCTGCGGGGAAGTCGTAGATGCGGGCCAAGTCGAGCGGGGTGTAACTGGCGCTTTGGGTGGCTGCCGGGGAGAAATGAAACCGGGGACGGGCCGCGGGCCTGTCATCGAGTCCGAGCACCGCGGTGATGATTCCATCCAGCTCCGCAGGGACGGACAGGCCGCCGGTGCGGCGGCGCCGCGGTGCGGGGGCGTTGCCCTGGAGGATTTCCACCCGGGTGCCGAAGATCGCCGCCAGGGTCCCGGTGGTTCCTCCGACTCGAAGGCAGCGCGTTTGGGGATCGGCGTGGATGATCCGGGCGCCCAACGCGCTCAGGGTTCGGGTGGCCAGCTCGATGTCCGCGGGATCTGCTCCGTGGCCGGTTCCGGGGTCGCCGTCCGGCGGGCCGCCGGGAAGATGCTGTTCGGGAACCGGCCGCCGGCGGCGCAGGTAGATGCTGATCTCGATTTCCTGGCCATCGGGAGCCGGGACGCGCAGGCCCGGCGTGGCGGCGGGTCCGGGCTCGGGGCCGCGTTCGCTGCCCTGAAGCGGAACGAAGGCCGGTGAATCCTTGGAATGGCGGGAGTGGTTGGCGTCGGTGCTCATGGTGTTGACCGTTTCGGGCTGCAGGGGGGATGGACGGGGTTGCCAAGCTCAAAGATTCCATCGCCGCTCCTGTCTTGATGCTACGACCGGGCGCGGGCTTTCAACAAGGTCGAAGCCGGTCCGCCGATTCGATGTGCAGGACGTTGTTCGGGATGCCTGCAGCGTCGCCGGGCATCCATTCAGCGGCCAGTTGGGCATGCCGGAAGGCGGCTTCCAGGTCGAGGACTGCTTGTCGGTAGTCGGCATCGGCCCCGCCCGACGCGTGTTCCTGACGGTGATGGCGGATGTCCTCGGCTGCAGCCAGTGCACGGACGAGGGCCGCGGTCGGCGGCTTGGAGACATCGTTCATTGACGGATGGTTGATGGCCGCCTCGGGATCCAGTTCGTAGCGGCTCCAGGCCCGGAGCACCCATTCGTGGCGTGCGGCCAGGGCCGAGTGCTCGGCCGCCAGGATCGACTCGTGTTCGGCGGCCACTCGGATCCGGAAGATGCGGCAGGAATATTTGTTTGCGGCCAGGACGGTACCTGCCACCGCGGCCAATGTTGCGACGCCGATCCATCGGTCGATCACGGTTGCACCAAGGACCAGCGGTGCCGCCACGCAGGCGCCGGTGAAGACGTACCAGAACCGGGCGTCGGGATCCTGCTCGGAAGCGGGGCGGGTGTTGACGATCCATGTCGTCAGGACGCCAGCGAGCATGGCCAGCGCTCCAAGGATTGGGGCGAGCACCACGCCACCTCCGGGTCCAGGGTCCGGACTCTTGGGATGCCGGGCCTCCTGCATCCATTGCAACCCGGCCCGCGGCATTGGTCAAGGGCCGGGAGCTGTACCGCCTTCGGACCTGGGTGGCACCACCAAGGCTTTTCATCCGAGCGGACTAGGTCAACCGGCCGCCGTGGCCGGAGACCCGCACGATGGGGCGATGGCACGGGACCGCAGGGGCTAGGTGTCCGAAGCTTGATGGCGGCGGCGGGCGGTCGCGGGGTTTGGCCGGTCCGGGGTTCTGCCTCCTCGCGGGCATCGGGAAGTGCTGCGCCACGCCGGCCCGGTAGCATCGGAGGTGCGATTCACCGCAGCTGCGGGAAAAAGCCAACAACAATCCCGCCGCCCAGATCCAAGGATTCCGATGAAGTTAGACAAAAAAGCGCTCAAAGACGATGGATTCGCAGGGTTCCGGCCCATCGAGGCCCTTGAAATCAACCGGATTCCGCAACACCAAGGCATCTTCGCCGTGTTGCGTCCTGCGGGATTTGAGCCGCGGTTCCTTGCCAAGAGCACCGCAGGGGTTTTCAAGAAGAAGAACCCCTCGCTGGCCAACGCCGAGTTGTCCGCCGCATGGGTGGCGGATGCGGAGGTGCTGTTCATCGGCAAGGCCGGCCCCGGAAGCAAGGGCAACCGCGGGCTGCGACGCCAGATCCAGGAATTCGTGGACTTCGGAAAGGGAAAGCCGCCGGGGCACTGGGACGGCCGACTGATCTGGCAGCTGGCCGAAGCGGGGTCCCTGCTGGTGGCATGGAAGGAACTGCCTGCGGAGGCGCTCAACGAAGCCCAAGCGAACTACCATGCGCAGTTCCAGGACCATTACGGGTGCTTGCCGTTCGCCAATCTTGTCCGGGCCCGCGCCTAGCCGGCCAACGACGCCAGCATCGCCTTGACGGACTTCTTCTTCATCGGGACGAACCCGGCGGCCAGGTGCCTGCCGCGGATTTGCCGGTCGGCACGGAACAGCGAGTAGCCGCGCTTGAGCAGGAACCCCAGCGGCTTGCGCCGCTCCTTGATGTCGCGCACGAAGCGGCGGATGGCCGTGGACAGCGGCGAGACCTCGATGTAGTACGCCTGGACGTCCACGCCGAGGCGCTGCAGTGGTCCCAAGATCTCGGACACGAAGATCCCCTCGGACAGCAGCGGGCCGCCATTGAGCTCGATCCCGCGCGTCCCGTCGTAGCTGGAGGTGCTGATCGAATAGTTGGGGACTTGGGTCTGCCCGGATTCCAGCAACTCAATCAAGGCATCGACGGCTTTGTCGCAGTTCCAGGTGCCCGGATGGTCCCAGTCGATTTCCCCGTATCCGGTCTGCGGCAACGGCGTCGCCGGGGTGTGCTCGGAGATCTCCCGGTAGAAGTTGTCCAGCTCCATGTGGGGTCGGCCGAAGCGGTGGGCCAGGTAGGATTTTCCGGATCCGGAGGCCCCTCCGAGCAGTATCAGGGGCGTTTGTTGTTTCGGCACGACACCCATTATTCCCTGCGGGGCATCCGGACCTAGAATCGTGCCCATGAGTCTTTGGAATCCCGATGCCGACCACGCCCTTCACGTACGCGTTGAGGAGTCGTCGGGCGACGCGGAGGCGGATCTGATGGCCGGGGTCGCGCTGCTGAACGCGGTGCGCGAGGGCAGCTTGCCGGCGACGCTGAGGATTTACCGCCCGAACCCGACGGTGGCCTTCGGGCAGCGCGACGTGCGACTGGAGGGGTACGCCCGGGCCGTTGCGGAATCCCTGGAGCAGGGTTTTGCCCCGGTGGTGCGCAAGGCAGGGGGACGGGCTGCGGCCTACCACTCGGGCACGGTGATCGTGGACCACGTCGAGCCGGCCGTCGAGGCCATGATGGGCCACCAGCACCGCTTCAAGGTTTTGGGCCAGCTCTACGCCGATGCCCTGCGAGCCTCGGGGATCGATGCACGGGTGGGGGAGATCCCCGGGGAATACTGCGCCGGCGACTACAGCGTCCACGGCATCCCCGGCGTTGGATCCATGGCGCGGAACCCCGTCAAGCTGGTGGGCACCGCCCAGCGGGTGGTGTCGGGGGCCTGGCTGTTTTCCAGCGTGTTCGTCATCGAGGATTCGGCACCGATCCGTGCGGTGCTGGATTCCGTCTACCGGGCCATGGGGATCGAGATGGACCCGGCCACCGTCGGTGCGGCAGATGATTTGCTGCCCGGCTACACCACCGAAGCCTTCACCAAGGACCTGCTGGCCGAATACGGACGCCACGCCGACCTGGTCGAAACCTAGGCAAAGCCGGAACCCGGTTGGTCAGCGGTTGCGCCGGCCCAGGATGAATCCCGCCCAGAGCGCGGACGCGCAGACGGCCATGGCGAGCAGGAGCCAGCCGGTGACCTGCGACGTGGTCAGGAAGTGCATGCCCGGCGCACCGGTGGCCTCGCCCACGGGTGCGTAGGCGAACCAGCCGAACGTGTCCGCCTCCCGGGGGCCGAGTGCGAAGACCAGGATTCCGGCGAGCAGCAGCAATCCAGCCAGGACCGCGGCGAACACCGGGAGCCTGGTCAGCTGTGCACGTGAGGGGACTTGCGAGGTGGGAGTGGTGTCGTCCATGGGCATCAGTATGCCATGGCCAAGTCCGATAAGCGCTGGTCAGTATCCGGTTGTGTATTCCCGCCAGAGCTCGTCGGGGTCAAGATCGAGGTGCTGGGCGGTGATGGCCTGGGATACCAGCAGCTGCCCGGTGCGGGTGAGGTGTTCGCGCATGGCGGCGGCTGCCTCCTGGCCCTTGCCGGCCTTGATGGCTTCGATGACGGGAGCGTGTTCGCCCAGGATCTCGGTGAGTGAGCGCTCCTTCCCGGCCGTTGAGACCCCCAGCAGCCGGGTGGAATCGCGCAGCCGGTTCACGATGCCGCGGCCGCGGTTGGAACCCGCGGCGCTCAGGATGGTGTCGTGCACCTGTTGGTCCAGGTCGAAGAACTCGTCGAGGGACCCGCGTTCGGCGGCCGAGCGCATGTGGGCCTCAAGGTCGTTGAACGTGGCAGCCAATGCGGGGGTGTTGGCATGGGCGGCTCGAAGCGCAGCCGGAACCTCGAGGGCCAGGCGCAGCGAGAAGATTTCCGCCACGTCGTGCGGGCTGGTGGGGATGACCCGGAATCCGCGGTTGCGCGAGAATTCGATCAGCCCGGCCTCTTCCAGGCGCAGCAGTCCGTCGCGGACCGGCGAGCGCGAGATTCCCAGCTGCTCGGCGAGCTGGTAGACGCTGTAGAGCCGTCCGACTTCCATCTCCCCGCTGCCCACGGAGTGGCGCACGTGGTTCATGACCTGGTCGGTCAGGGACTGCCCGAGTTGGGGCAAGGTGCGTGAATGGGGAATGGTCATGGTCTGATTCTCTCATTTTTCGGGCGCAAGCGGGCGGATGGGAGCTTCTGGCAGCAACCATATCGTTAATTGTACGTAACATGCTACTGTGGCTTCACGTGCCCCGGATGAGAGGTCCTTCCCATGGAAACCATGCCCACCACGGTTGATGCGGTTGCCGAGATGCGTTCGCGCTTGCGCACCGACATGGGAACGCGGGCCGCCTATGTCTCGGACGCCTCGATCTTCAGGCGTATCCCGGCAGCGGTGCTGGAGGTGCGCAGCGAGACGGACATCGCCCTGGCCCTGGCCTACGCACGCTCCGAGGGTTTGTCCGTCACCAGTCGCGGCGGCGGAACCTCGGTGGCTGGCAACGCGATCGGCGAGGGCTTGGTGCTGGACACCTCGCGCTACTTCAACAAGATCCTGTCGATCGACCCGGAGACACGCACCGCGCGCATCCAGCCCGGGGTCGTGTGCGACAAGCTCCGCGACGCGGCGGCGGAGTTCGGGCTGACCTACGGGCCCGATCCCTCCACCCACAGCCGCTGCACCGTCGGCGGCATGGTCGCCAACAACGCCTGCGGCTCCCACTCGCTGGCCTGGGGCACCGCGGCGGACAACGTCGAGTCCGTCAAGGTCATGTTCGCCGACGGGTCCACCGCAACCCTGGGCGCCAACGGAACCGACGACCATGAGCTGGATGTGGGGCTGAAGAAACTGCGCGATGCGAACCTCTCGGTGCTGCGCACCGAGCTCGGCCGCTTCCCCCGGCAGGTCTCCGGCTACGGGCTGCACCACCTGCTGCCGGAAAACGGGTTCAACACCGCCCGCGCCTTCGCCGGGACCGAGGGCACCTGCGGAATCATCACCGAGCTCACCGTGAAGCTGGTGGAAAAACCGCGGGCCACGGCCCTGGCGGTGCTAGCCTTCGCAACGGTCTTCGACGCCGCGGCGGCGGCCGCCACCATGCGCCGCCCCGGCATCACCACGGCCGAGGGCATGGGCGGGGACCTGCTCGACGCGTTGCGCTCGCGCCCCGGACAGGAACTGGCCGGATCCGACCTTCCCGGCATGGGCGGACCCTACGGGCGGATCGAGCGGGCAGGTGGCTGGCTGTTCTGCGAAACCGCGGGGGACACCCCCGAGGCGGCGCGGGCCCTTGCCGTGGCCCTGGCCAGCGAATGCTTGGCCGCGGAGTCGGTCAACGCCATTGACGCGGAAGTCGTCACGGATCCTGCAGCGGCCCGCACGCTGTGGCGGATCCGCGAGGCGGCCGCCGGCATCGTGACCCGGCTTCCGGACGGCGGCGAGGCCTGGCCCTCCTGGGAGGACTCGGCGGTGCCGCCCGAACACCTGGCCGATTACCTGCGCGACCTCTACGCGTTGATGGAGACGCACGGCCTGCGCGGAATCCCGTTCGGCCACTTCGGCGAGGGCTGCGTGCACGTTCGCATCTCCTTCAGCCTGGGCACCGAGGAAGGCGTGGCGGTCTTCCGCTCCTTCATGGAAGCCGCCGCACAAACCGTGGCCCGCTACGGCGGATCGCTCTCCGGGGAACACGGGGACGGCCGCGCACGCTCCGAACTGCTGGGCACCATGTACAGCGGGGCAGCGATGGGCGCCTTCAAGGACTTCAAGAACATCTTCGATCCCACCGGGCTGTTCAACCCCGGGGTGCTCATCGACCCCGAGCGGATCGATGACAGGCTGCGCCCCGGGCCCGGGCAGCGCACCTTCGAGCTCTCGCCGGTCCATGCGCTCTCCCGGGACAAGGGATCACTGCTCAACGCGGTGAACCGCTGCGTCGGGGTGGGGCTGTGCCGTTCCGACGAGGGGGCGATGTGCCCTTCCTTCCAGGGCACCGGAGATGAGGTGCACTCCACCCGGGGACGGGCCCGGGTGCTCTCCGAAATGTTCCGCGGCGAATCCCTGCCCTCTGCCTACCGCTCCGAGGAGGTCAGGGAGGCCTTGGACTTGTGCCTGTCCTGCAAGGCCTGCGCCTCCGAGTGCCCGGTCAACGTGGACATGGCCACGTACAAGTCCGAATTCCTGCACCGCTTCTACGCCAAGCGGCTGCGCCCCATGGCCCACTACACCATGGGCTGGCTGCCGGTCCTGACCCGGATCCTGCATGCGGTCCCCGGGGCGGCCGTTGCCGCCAACGCGCTGCTGCGGCTCAAGCCGGTGGAGAAGCTGGTGAAGAGGCTCGGCGGCATCGAGCCGACCCGCACCATGATCACCTTCGCCCCCGAATCCCTGCAGCGCTGGTTCGCCAAGCGCCCGAAGAGCACCGCCGCGGCCGGTGCCGCCGGCTCCACCGTGGTGCTCTGGCCGGATTCCTTCAACAACCACCTGGACACTTCCCCGGGCAAGGCCGCCGTCGAGGTGCTCGAGGCCTTGGGCTACACGGTCATCGTTCCCGACGGCTTCGTCTGCTGCGGGCTGACCTGGCACTCCACCGGCCAGCTGGAGGCCGCCCGCCGGGTCATCCGGCACACGCTGACGGTCATGGAACCGCTGCTGGATGTCGGCTACCCGGTCATCGGGCTAGAGCCCTCCTGCACCGTGATGCTGGGACACGAAATCACCGAGCTGCTCCCGGACGACCCACGCGCAGCCGCCCTGGCCGCCGCCGTGGTGCCTTTCGGCGACCTGGTCGCCGGACACCTGCCGGAGGACGGCAAACCCGGCGCCGCCTGGCCCTTCGGTGCGTTGGGCGCCGGGGCGGTCTCCCAGGTCCACTGCCACGAACGTTCCCTCGGTGACCACTCCGGAACCGCGAAGGTGCTGGCCTGCCTCGGCATCGACGAGCGGGAGATCGACACCGGGTGCTGCGGGCTGGCCGGAAACTGGGGCTTCGAGCCCGGGCACGCCGAGCTCTCCCGCTCCCTCGGCGAGCGCGAGCTCTTCCCGGCGATCCGCGGGCGGGCCGAGGGGGACCTGGTGCTGGCCGACGGCTTCTCCTGCCGCACCCAGATTTCCGAGGGCACCGACGCGCGGGGCATGCACCTGGCCCAGGTGCTCGCCGCGGCGCGGCTGGAGCCCTAGGCGCCGCACGCACACGCCCTGTGCGCGGGTGGGCATTGCGTGGCGGGAGGGACCGGGCAATACTCGGCCTAATGCACCGAGCATTGCCCGACCCCGGAGGTACACGACATGGCCGAGATGCCGGCACCCACGCACTATCCGCCCATGCTCACCGGACTGGCCGGCAAACGCGTCCTGGTCACCGGAGGTGCCGGGGGACTGGGCGCGGCCATGGCCCGCACGCTGGCCGGCCAAGGTGCACACCTGGTCGTTGCCGATCGCGACGGGGCCGCGGCCGACGCGCTGGCGCGGGAGATCAACGGGGAAACGTGGGAAATGGACTTCCTGGACACCGCCGCCCTCGAATCGCCGCGGCTGGAGGTGGACGTGCTCATCAACAACGCCGGGGTGCAAACCATCGCCCCGATCCAGGACTTCGAGCCCGCAGCCTTCCGCCGGATCCTCACCCTGATGCTCGAGGTCCCGTTCCTGCTCACCCGGGCGGCCCTGCCGCACATGTACCGGCAGGGATACGGGCGCATCATCAACATATCCTCCATCCACGGCCTGCGCGCCTCCGAATTCAAGTCGGCCTACGTGGCGGCCAAGCACGGGCTGGAAGGATTCTCCAAGGCCACCGCCCGGGAGGGCGGACCGCACGGGGTCACCAGCAATTGCGTCAACCCCGGCTACGTGCGCACCGCCATGGTCGAAGGACAGCTCAAGGACCAAGCCGCCACCCACGGGATCGGCGAGGGTGCCGTGCTGGAAACGGTTATGCTCGCCAGGAACGCGATCAAGCGGCTCGTTGAACCGCACGAGGTCGCAACGCTCGTTGCCTTCCTGGCCTCGGAGCAGGCCGCCATGGTCACCGGGGCCTCCTACGTGCTCGACGGCGGGTGGAACGCGTGATGCGCGCCGCGATCCTGCGCGAGCTGCCCGCCGGCGCGACCGTTCCCTACGCCCAAAGCCGCCCGTTGGGGATCGAGGAGCTTGACAGCCCGCGCCCGCGCGCCGGTGAGGTCGGGGTGGACATCATCCTCTCCTCGCTGTGCCACTCGGACCTCTCGGTCGTCAACGGCTCCCGTCCCCGGCCGTTGCCCATGGCCCTGGGTCACGAGGCCGTCGGCCGGGTCGCCAGCCTGGGCGAGGGGGTGAACCACCTGCAGGTCGGCGCCAAGGTCGTGCTGGTCTTCGTGCCCAGCTGCGGGGATTGCCGGGCCTGCGCGGCCGGGCGCCCGGCGCTGTGCCACCGGGCCGCGGCCAGCAACACCGACGGGAACCTGCTGCACGGCCCGGCACTGCTGCGGGGGCCACACGGGGAGCGGATCAACCACCACCTGGGCGTATCGGCCTTTGCCAGCCACGCGGTGGTGGCCGCCGAGTCACTGGTGCCCATCGACGATGACGTGCCCGACGAGGTCGCGGCCATGTTCGGCTGCGCCGTGCTCACCGGCATCGGCGCGATCCGCCACACCGCGCGGCTCGAGGCGGGCCAATCGGTGATCGTCTACGGATTGGGTGCCGTGGGGCTGGCGGCGGTCATGGGCGCGGCGCTCCAGGGCGCCGGCAGCATCATCGCCATCGACCCGAACACTGACAAGCACGCCCTGGCGCTGGCCTGCGGGGCCACGGCCGTCGGCACCCCCGAGGAAGCCGGCGACCTGGTCGCCGCGGCCACCGGCGACGGGGTCGACGTCGCGATCGAGGCCTCCGGCTCCGCGGCAGTGATCGGACAGGCCCTGGGTGTGCTGACCCGCGGCGGTGCGGTGGTCTGCGTGGGGCTGCCGCACCCGGAGGCGCAGCTGACCGTGCCGGCGCTGGGCTTCGCCGGGGCGGGAAAACGACTGCTGGGGTCCTACATGGGGGACGCCCGCCCGGCCGAGGACATCGTCTTTTACGTCCGGGCTTGGCGCGAGGGCCGGCTGCCGGTGCACCTGCTGCACACCGACACCCGCCCGCTGGACCGGATCAACGAGGCGCTGGACGCGCTGGCCGAGGGCAGGGTCATTCGCCGGCTGCTGGTGCCGTAGCACGGTAGGGGATGTGTCTGCGTCCCCACGTCGTCCGCACTGCGCCACGGCGCCCGCAGGAGTGTCCTTGGCGGCCGGAATGCCCGATAGGCGACTCGAGGCGGTTCGTTCGGGAGCACCGCCACCGCGACGATCCGCGCGTGGCAGCCTGACGCTCCAGCCGCCCGGGGCCGGAACCACCGATATGCCGAGCGCGGCAGGGGCCGGCCCGTAGGGTGAAGTCATGACGGCACGCATTGACAAGGCACGCAGGCTCTCCGACGTGCTCACAAGCCTCGACGATGCCGGTGTGCGGCGGCTCCTCGAAACCGCACAGCCCGTTGGCACAGGCATCGGGGGAACCACCAAGACGGCCAGCATCGGCGGAACGGCCGTGTTTGTGAAACAGCTCCCGCTGACCCGCAGCGAAGAGGCGGACCCGACCTCCACGGCCATCCGCCTCCGGCTTCCCTTCACCTGCCACTACGGGATAGGAAGCCCGACCCACGGAGTGGGCCGGGAGCTGGCGGCACACCAGGCGACCACCGGGTGGGTTCGCGATGGAGCGGCGGACTTCTTCCCGCTTTTGCTGGAGTGGAGAGTCATTGACCTGAAGTCCGCATCGGACCTGCATGAATTTGACGGCGATGCTCCGCAGCGCCGATGGGGGACTCATTGGCCGGAGGTCCAGCGGGAACTCACCGCGATGAAGGACGCAAGCAAGAGTATGGTGCTCTTCCTCGAGCACGTGCCGGAGACGTTGGGCGCCTGGCTGCGCAGGAGCCTGGCCGCCGGAACCGGGGCGAGCGTTTTCCCCGACGTGGTCGCCCAGCTCATGGAGGCCGCGGCATGGATGGATACGCAAGGGCTCCAGCACTTCGATGTGCATCCGGGCAACATCCTGGTGCACGAGGGCAGGCTGCTGTTCACGGACTTCGGCCTCGCGCTTTACCGCGGGTTCGAGCTCACCGTGGAGGAAAAAGACTCCATGGTCGCGCATGCAGGCTTTGACCGTGATACCGCCCTGATGCACCTGTTCCACTGGGTGCTTTTCGAACTCGGCCATACCTCCGGTGCGCAGCGCCTGAAACTGCTTCGTGCCGCTGCCGCCGACCCTGCCACGCAGGCGCTGGACCCGGTACGCGTGGCGCTCGGCGAAAGCGCCGACCTGATTGCCCGGCATGCGGCCGTCGCCGTCTACATTACCGAGATGTTCGGCATCCTCATGAACGATGCGTCCGCTACGCGATACGACAGCACGATCGGTGACCTGGGAGTTTGAAGCCCTTGCCATCCCGGGTCAACGGTATTTGCTGGTCTTTCGATATCCAGGATCCAAGTGCTTCCTCGCGGCTGCCGGTCAGAACAATGCGTCGGCGGTTCCGATGACGGCCGAGATGAGGAACGCCACCGCGCAGAAGATCAAGCACCAGGCCATGACTTGGAAGGACGCGAACACTCTCGCGACGCGGTTCCGAGGCAGCGGCTTTCCGCCACGGTGTGCAGGCTCCGAGCGGGTGGGCCGTTCCGTCCTGATGGAGTGGACAATGACCGCCGCAAGCACAACAAAAAGTACCCACGTGATGATCAGGTCCATTGCCTATGTCCTTCTCGGTAGTTGGGAGGATTCATCATGAGGCGGCCATCCGCCGGTCGCAGGCATCCAGGCAGAAGGCACCGGTCGCGACGGTTGCCTGTTCCTTGAACAAGGGTGTGGGCGGCGAAAACACGGAAACCGTGCCTTCGCCGCCCACACCGCGGATCAATGCCGGTCAGTGGCCGCGCTTGATCCACTCGTCCAGGTTCGGTGCCTCGGCACCGATCGTGGTGGCATCCCCGTGGCCGGTGTTCACCACGGTGCTCGCCGGCAGGGTGAGCAGGCGTTCGCGGATCGAGTCGATGATCGTCTCGAAGCTCGAATAGCTGCGCCCGGTGGCACCCGGGCCGCCGTTGAACAGCGTGTCCCCGGAGAACAGGGTGCCCAGCGATTCCACGTAGAAGCAGGTGGAACCGGGGGAGTGCCCGGGGGTGTGCAGGGCCACCAGCGTGGTGCCGGCAACCTCGAACTCCTGCCCGTCGGTGATCTCGTGGTCAGCGGTGGTTCCGGGGAACACGTTCTCCCAGAGCATCGTGTCGGCCGGGTTCAGGTGGATCGGTGCCTCGACCAGATCGGCGAATTCGCGGGCGTAGCGGATGTGGTCGTCGTGCCCGTGGGTCAGCAGCACGGCCTTGACCGCGCGGTTGCCCACGACTTCCTTGATTTTGGCCGGTTCGTGGGCCGGGTCGATCACGAAGACCTCATCCTGGTTCCCGATGATCCAGACGTTGTTGTCCACCTCCCAGGTGCCCCCGTCCAGGGAGAACGTGCCGGAGGTGACGATGTTTTGGATCTGTGCCGACATTAGAGTTCCACCACCGAACGCAGGACCTTGCCCTCGCCCATCTTGGTGAAGGCGGCCTCCACATCGCCGAGCTCGATGCGTTCGGAGACGAACGCATCCAGGTCCAGGCGGCCGAGCTTGTACTGCTCCACCAGCATCGGGAAGTCGCGCGAGGGCAGGCAATCGCCGTACCAGGAGGACTTCAGCGATCCGCCGTGGCCGAAGACATCCAGCAGCGGCAGCTCCAGCTTCATCTCCGGGGTCGGGACCCCGACCAGCACCACCCGTCCGGCCAGGTCGCGGGCGTAGAACGCCTGCTTGTAGGTCTCCGGGCGGCCCACGGCCTCGATGACCACGTCGGCACCGAAGCCGCCGGTGTGCGACTTGATGCCCTCGACCGCGTCGGTGGTCTTGGAGTTCACGGTGTGCGTGGCACCCATGTTCCTGGCCATGGCCAGCTTGTCGTCGTCGATGTCCACGGCCACGATGGTGGTCGCCCCGGCCAGCTTCGCCCCGGCGATCGCGGCAATGCCGACGCCGCCGCAGCCGATTACGGCCACGGACTCGCCGCGCTTGACCTCTCCGGTGTTCATGGCCGCACCGATGCCGGCCATGACTCCGCAGCCCAGCAGGCCCACGGCGGCGGCGTCGACATCCTCATCGACCTTGGTGCACTGGCCGGCGGCGACCAGGGTCTTTTCGGCGAACGCGCCGATGCCCAGGGCGGGGGAGAGCTCGGTGCCGTCCTCCAGGGTCATCTTCTGGGTGGCGTTGGCGGTGTTGAAGCAGTACTGGGCCTGGCCCTTGGCACAGGCGCGGCACTGCCCGCAGACCGCGCGCCAGTTCAGGATCACCCGGTCGCCGACGGCGACGTTGGCCACGCCGTCGCCGATCTTCGAGACCACACCGGTGGCCTCGTGGCCGAGCAGGTACGGGTAGTCGTTGCCGATCCCGCCGAGTTTGTAGTGCAGGTCGGTGTGGCAGACGCCGCAGGTGAGGATGTCAACGACAGCCTCGCCCGGACCCGGGTCCGGAACCACGATGGTCACCGTCTCGACGGGGGCGTCCTTGGCACGGACAATGACGGCCTGGACCTTTTGTGACATGTCACTCCATTCATGCGCGGTCGCAATCATGCGACGCAAAGCTTAACGAGGAAGGGGCGCCGTCCGCCTTTCGGCGAGGGGCACCCCTCCATCCAATCACAGCCCGACTAGACCCGCTCGACAACTTCCTCAATCCGCGGGTTTGTTGCGGAGGTCCCGTCCGGGAAGATCAGGGTCGGGACCGTCTGGTTCCCGCCGTTGAAGGATTCCACCAGCTCCGCGGTGCCTTCCACTTCCTCGATGTTTACCTCGGTGTAGCCGATTCCCTTGGCATCCATCAGGCGCTTGAGGTTGCGGCAATAGCCGCACCACGAGGTGGTGAACATCGTGACCGCACCGGCTTCGGGGATGTATGGGGCAATTTTTTCATTTTCGCTCATACCTGATGTAACCACGGACATGGGAGTCTTATTTCAGGTTCCTTCACCTGCAGCGGGAAAGCACGCGTTCCCCTGCCGGCGCATGACAACCTGCTCCGGTACGGTTGCGCCGATGGCCTCCACCTTTGGGGTGCTTTTCGGCTGACGTGCCATGGATTTGAGGCGAACCATTTCTTGGCGACTGCTGGGCATTCAGGGTTTCCTGGCTCCGCCCACACCCGGCACCGAGGTGACTTGCTTCATCCACTCCACGATCAGAGGTTCGTCGATGTCGTCAATGGATTCAAGCTCCACGCCTCGCGTCGCCTTGCCCATCCCCACCGGCGTCACCGGCGGTACGGGTTCCAAGGCCGTGCCGTTGACGAACATGAGCTTGACGTGCCGGGCAAAGCCGCCGCAGCTGAAGCACCACCCGTCGCCGACACCGTAGTACGCCATGCCCCATTTCACCGAGCGCTGCAGGCCGGGCAGCGTCCTGGCGGCCAGCGCATCGACCGCCTCGGCGATGCCGCGCTGTGGCTGTGGAAGGCTGGCGAGGTAGGCGAAGACCGGCTTGTCGCCGACCGCCGCTTTTGCGGGGCTGGCCCTGCCGGTCATGGCTTCCGGCAGCGTGATGGTGGCGTCGACCGGCGGCGCAAGGCGTGTGGCAGGTTTCAGGACTTTCGGCTTCCCGTTTTCCGTGCTGCTCATGGACGGAATTATCCCCTGCGCCGCGGAAAAATGCACCGGCCGTGCTCAGGCGTGCTTGACCCGCCGCGGCGAAGGATAGGGCGCGTTGCTCCGGCAGCGGGCGGCTCGCTTTTTGCTCCCGCTGCTGTTCTCGCTAGTCGAACATCGACACGCTTTGCCGGTCCCGGCGATGGCGATTCTGATTGGAGCCGGGTCGCGTTGATTTTCCATTTGAGCCGATTGATGTGTTCACGACCGAACTGACGTTGGGCAATCCCACGGGCTTGGTTCACGGAGCCGACAGCTTGAACGAAGACCGGATGGCGGCGTTTGCCCGTTGGACAAGCCTGAGCAAAACAACACTTCTGCTTGAACCCACAACTACGACCGCCAACTATCGGGTCAGGATCTTCATTGCGGGCAATGCACTGTCCTTCGCCGGTCATCCGATGCTCGGATCGGCGTGTGCCTGACTGGATCTCGGCGGTGCTCCGCAGCCGCAGGAGTAGATCGTCCAAGAATGCGGTGCCGGATTTGTGGACAGGCAGGGGAGACAGATTCCGGGAAGTCAGTCCTGTCGGGGCAGATAGCGCGTAGGCTCAAGTCAAGGGCAGTTCTACTTCGATGGAGGTGGCGTAATGCCGAAGATGTACCAAAGCGCTCCGCTTATCGTCTTGATAGTTGTCTTGGTTGTTTTCGCTTTCACTCAGTGGCTTCCGCTGTTGTTGCTCCTCCCCGCCGGTGCCGCGATGATGCTGGCCGGCAAACACGGAGTCACGACCAATCTTTATGAGAAGTCTCGGAAGAATGAACCTCCATATGAGTGATCCGGGCGCCTACGCGAAGTGATTGCAACGAGCTTTGGCGTCCGCCGTCGCCCGCACGGCTGCTGTATACCCGTAGGCCGAACTCTGACCGGACGCGTTCTAAAACCCGACGACGGTGTCGATCTGAACCTTCGCACCCAATGGGAGTGCCGCGACCTGGACAGTGGTGCGTACAGGGAAAGGCTCATGCAAGTGCCTGGCATAGACGGCGTTGACCGCTTCAAAGTCGATGTAGTCGGTCAGGTAGATCGTGGTGCGCAGGATATTCGAAAGGCCCAGGCCGAGCTCACCCAGCAGCGTTTTCAGCTTGTTCATCATCGCCTCGCACTGCAGAGCAACGTCTTCTGAGACAAGAGAACCGTCATCGGTTCGCTGACCGATGATTCCGGCGGTGTAGCCAGTATTCCCATGCCGCACGAAGTGCGAGAACGGTGCCGTGGACTGGTGGAGAAGCGGACTGAAGTGGTGTTCAGGCATGGAGAATTCTCTCGACTTTCTTTGGGAAGAAACGGCCGGCACGATGGTTGCAACGTTACATTGATGCCGCGTGGCATCGCCTACGTGCCGCACTAGCCGTCGGCTGAACACGTCAGACGGGATATTCCCCAAGGGAAACCCCAATGGGACATTAATGGAAGAGCCCCATGGAAACGTTCCATGGGGGCCTCAATAACGTGCCGAAAACGCTCCATCGGATTGGAGGAGTTGACCCGAGAATTGGGGGAACCCTTACCGGGCTCGGGGACGGCACTCGAATTCAGCGACATTGGGTATTTCCCAGATCGCATTCACGTCAATTGAGACGGGAGTACATATACATGTCTTTTCGCTGCCCGCCGACTTCCTGCCAACCATGCAGCAACCCCTCGCGACTGTAGCCGCAGCGCTCTGCAGCTCGCCAAGATCCTTCATTCCAGGGCTCAACGTAAAGTTCCAACCGATGTATACCGGGCAAGCCAAGCCCCCACCCTGATACGGCATCCAGGGCGGCGGAGACTATTCCTTTGTTTCGATGAGACGGACCAATCCAATATCCGACGCTGGCGCGGCCTTGACCAGAATTTTTCAGCCAGAGTCCGATTTGGCCCAGTGCCTGATCAGAGCGTGCATCCGCGATGGCGAATGAATAGCCGGATCGATCTACAAGCCGATGGTGCTGCCGGTTGATGAAATCAAGTATTTCCTCGTCCGAACCATTCGCTGGAACAGTCGTGATCAAGGGAATTAATGGATCGATCGAGGCTTCTCGAACCAACCCAGCATCCTTCACATCGAATGGGCGTAGACGATAATCCAAGGCATCCAAAACGGGCTGGTTCAGAGGGTCCATTCAGAAAGCCTAACTGTCCTGGGTGACGACGAACTCCGTAAATCTACGACGCCAAGACTTCTCCGTAAGCGCGTGCCTGGCTGGCTGGCAGATTCATGACGCGGCGTGGCCCGGATTTCGATACGTGCTCGTTCCGAAGGCGGAACATCTCCGGGACGCTCCCGGCGTCGTTCGTATGCCGCGTGTGTCGTTACGGCTTGGGCGTCGCTGAAGTCCTCGGGGTCGGGGCTTTGTCCCAAGCGTTTCCGCTGGCGACCGAGAACGAAGCGTTCATCCCAGGCGCGAGAATCGTTGCTTCGAAGGCGAGGCAGCGGTGTACTCGCCAGGACAACTCACATCATGCCGTTATTTGCGTAGTCCGGTATCGCAGGGCGATCGCCCCCGATCGGAAATCATGGCGATCCACGAGCTCGAGCTGGATGCGCTCGCGCAGACCGGCGAGCAACGTCGGCCCCTGTCCGGCAAGGACCGGCTGCACGAGGAACTCGTACTCGTCGATCAGTCCCAGATTCGCCAACGCCAGGGGGAGCGTCACGCCACCGACCCACAGGCCACCGCCTGGCTCCTGCTTGAGCCGCTGCACCGCTTGCCCCAAGTCGCCTCTTAGCAGCTCGGCATTCCAATCGACCCCGCCAAGCGTTCTCGACACGACGTACTTCTTCGCCCGGTCGATGGCCTCGGCGAACGGGGTCTGCCACGCATCCACCCAGCCAGGCCACGTGCCCGTGTCCGGCTTCCGCCACGCCGACTCCATCATCTCGTAGGTCACCCGGCCGAACAGCAGGGCATCGGCTCGCTCCATCTCGGCGGTCCAGTAGCTCATCGATTCCTCGTCCGGTGGGAGCCCTGCCTCGTGATGGCAGCAGCCGTCGAGCGTGACGTTGATCGAGTATCGAAGTTCTCTCATCTCGTTGCTCTCCCTTTGATGCGAGCAGTGAGTTTCACCGAACCGTCCACCAACCAGGTCACTGCTGCGCCTGAACCGTCCATGGTCCGAGGATAGGCAGCCTCGCGGTGTAGCGGAAGTGCCAGCGCGCGAACCCGGTCTGGATGAGCCCGCCGCGAGTCACGCATTTGGCCTCGTTCTCAACCCCGGGTGAACCGTCGCAGTTGGGAGTCGGCCAACGGGATGCTGCTCTGGAAGCGCAGCGCAATATCGTTTTCCTGTTCTGAAAGCGCGTCAGGGAACCCTCAACGGGACTTCGTCGTGTTGGAAAGAAGTCCTCTGTCGCCCTTTTTCAACAGGCCTGGGAAAGTTCTGTATATTCTCCCGTTATCGGTAGCTAAACCAAGAATGCCGGTCTTAGCATCCACCCTGGGTATGGAAGGCACGGAACCCGGAGAAGAATTCGGATACCCCGGCTGAGCCGCAACCGTTGGTAATTAGGTAGCCGTAGCCGACGATTGCTACCGCAAACCCGGCAGCAGCAATGGCGAGCAGGATCCAAACGGCCTGATTTCGGCTGATGCGAGCGGCCAAGATGTCTCCATTGGTCGATGACTCGGATTCGTGCCGAGGGTCTTTACGGTAACAGTACGTATGTGAAGTTGCCCGCAATGGCAATCGAATATCGAACTGCGTCTAAGCCGAACGAACACACGGCAGTGTGTTGGGGTGAGCGAAAACGAGCGTTTCAGGCATGGAGCGGTCGCTATTGAAATAGACCGAACACGTTACCCCAGTGATTCACTCGCCCCGACCGTGCACCGGTCTAGCGTTCGCCGGCGGTACGCCGACCTCGTGGATGGTGTGGCCGCTGCAGGCCGTCTTGGTTACGGTGGCCCGCTCGATGCGCGACACGGTAAACCATCGCACTGCTTTGCGCATTCGGCACCACCCAACTAGATACCACTGGCCGTTCGTGGAGGCGAACAGCACAGGTTCGACGTCGCGGGTGGTCGTGGTGCCGTCTCCCGATGAGTAGCGAATGCGGATTACCCGCTGCTCGACCATCGCCTCCTCCAGGGCCGACCTGGTTGCGCGAGAAGAAGAGGGAAGCTTGTTGACCCAGACTCGGTGGGCCAGCTCGTCGGCCCTTGCTCGGGTTCCGGGATCGAGGACGTCCAGGATCTTCTGGATACCGGCTGCTGCCAGATCGGCGTAGGGGGCATCGGGGGCAGCGGACACGGCTGCCATGAGCGCCACGGCCTGTGCCGGGGACAGGCTGACAGGCGGCAGGGACGCGCCGACGGTCAAGCCGTAGCCACCGCCCGGACCTGGCCGCGACCATAAAGGCGCACCGCTGTTCTCTAACGCATCGAGGTCCCTCTTGATCGTGCGCACGGACACCTCGAACTCGCTCGCCAACCGTTCGGCAGAGATCCCCCGCGCGCCGCTGCGGCGCAACATCTCGGATAGGGCATGGAGCCGTTCGGCTCGTTTCACAGTTCAAATCCCGGTGAATTCATGACATAAATAGTGACACACCATTGTCCGCGGAGCCTGCGAGAGTTGTGACATGACAACCGCTAAGAACAGTCCGACCATCATTCTCATCGCCGGCCACTGGCTGGGCGCTTGGGCGTGGAATGAAGTCCTTGAACACCTGAAGACCGACCACTATCGTGCCATCGCAATGACGCTGCCTGGTCTTGACGGGGATGATTCTGAACGTTCTGCGAAGACTCTTGACGACCAGGCAGACGCGATCCTTGGCGTCATTTCTCAACACGGAAATCTGCCCGCGATTCTTGTTGCCCACAGTGGGGCCAACGCCCCCGTCAGCCTCGTCCTTGACCAGCACCCAGAGCTTGTCCGCCGAGTGGTGTGGGTCGACTCCGGCCCTGTGGGGGCGGGCAGTGTCTTCGCCCCCGAATTCCCGGATGAATCCCATGAGTTGCCGCTGCCGTCGTTCGATGTGCTCGCGCAGCAGGCTAGTCTCGAAGGCCTGAGCGCAGATGTCCTCGAACGCTTTCGCGCACTTGCCGTACCGGAGCCCGGCCCTGTGCTTCGTCAGCCCGTCGAACTCACGAACGAGGCCCGCCGCAACGTCCCGACCACCCTGGTGTGCTGCTCGATCTCGAGTGAACAGGTGATGGAGCTGGCCCGGGCAGGCCATCCCATGTTTGCCGAAGTTGCGAACCTCGAGCACCTCAATGTCTTGGACCTCCCCACAGGGCACTGGCCCATGTGGAGCCGCCCCCTCGACCTCGCCAAGATCATTGACTCAGCGACTTCACTTGACAACTGAACCGCAAGTAGCGGGAAAGGAACGGCTGAATGCGGCTGACCCGCTCGCGCTACTGAAAGGATCCATGTCGCACCGTATGGCTGCACTAGCGCGGCACCGCTGATTGGAAACCGCTGGCGTTGCTAACGGTGACGGATTGCCGCCGGTCATGACGACCGAAAACGACCGTTTGTGGCGGCGATCTAGACCGCTACGCTCCTCTGCCGGCGGTGGACGATGGAATGAAACAAGAACGCAGTGGCAGCCACAATCATCAGAAGAATTGACACGGGCCCCCACCATTCCGGCAGCCGAGCGGCAAATACGATCCCAACCAGGCCTAACCCGGCCTTTTCATGAAGCGGGGCGTCATTAAGTGCCTTTAACGTCGAAAAGGTGAGCTGATCTGGGAAAATAGAGGTACCACACCTTTTTATCCACCAGAACAGGGCTCACCTTTTCGATGCTTAACGATACCCGTGTTTTCCCGTCCCTCCCGGCAGCCCCGACCGGCCAGTCGCTGGTTTCCCACGCCGGCCTGAACGTGCTCACCTCCTTCCTGGACGCGACCGGCTTCGGCGCCCTGTGCGAAGAGCAACTGGCCGGGTTCGTTCCCGAGACGGCCACCCACCGCCCGG
>NZ_MOLR01000015.1:0-183050 GCF_001863355.1 Arthrobacter sp. UCD-GKA
GGCCGACAAACCAAACTCTTGCTATCCCGCAAGGCACCCGAGGCCAAGCTCCTCCTGGAGCTCTACGAACGCTTCAAGCACCTGCAGCAACGCTTCAAGGACAGCATCCTGATCACCTGAACCGGTGAACCAACCCATCCAAACGACCAGGAAGAAGCCCAGCTCGGACACGTGGAACCCGACGCCCCATACCGGCGACACGGCAACCATCGGCGTGCCCCTAAACAGCAAAACCGCCAACCACGAACCAAAATACGAAATCAGCGGCTTGCCATCACCTTATGAAATGGCTGGGCTAGCGCGGGGCCAAGGTTTCCGATCGGACGATTCCCGTGCAAACACCATTTTTGATGGAAGGACTATTTCTTGTCATACGTTCTGAGATCGATCGGTCAAGATACAATAAAACATGTTCAAAACAACGAAGCATCATCACGCGCCAGTTGAGATTCCGCCCGACGAAAGTTATGAGAACCTCGTGTTTGCACGAGGATATGCCGTGGGTGACTTGCTAACGTCCCCACCTGTGCCAATGTGGCACAAATTAGAATTAAGTGGAAGAATGCTCTTCTGGGACCCACGGCTCGAGTTGTCTCATGTGAGTCATGACGGATTTTCAGTTACTCTGCTTGGGCACGCTATCCACCTCCTGGATGACACGGACAACTTACAAGAAATTGTAGAGAAACTGGCCACACGTCGTAGGCACTCAAGAGAGTCATACGTTTCGGAATTGGAAAAATTGGCCGGCAGGTTCATCGCAATCGACGGAACCCCATCCGAAGCATGGATCCAATCAGACGCAGGTGCGTTAAGAAGCATTTACTATTCGTCTGAAGGAGGTTTTATTGCCTCGCATCAGAACTTGATTGCAGAGATGTTGCTAAAAGTGACACCATCAATATTTGGAACCCGCGCTTGGAGGAACTCTAATCGTAGTTTTACTTATCCAGGAAATAAAACCCATTGGAATGAAGTGTCATACCTTCACGCTAATCATGAAATTGAAATTGGATCAATGGATATCCGGCGCGTATCCCTAGATCCTCCGCTCAACATTTCTACTAGCGAAGTCGTCAATTTAATCGTCCCTCTTTTGCGCATTCAGGTACCCCACTTAGCCAAGAGGCAAAAACCACTTGTATCACTAACGGCTGGACAAGATAGTCGCACCACGCTGGCGATCCTTCGTGACCAGCGAAATTCATTTGATTTTTTCACCTACGGACTGACATACGCGCAACGGCAAGAAGCCGTTCAATCAGACTTGGATACAAGTTTAGAATTGGCCTCGGCCAAGGGGTTGGATCGTCACCGTATTCTTAACGTCAACGGTCCGTTGACCAACAAGGCTTTGTCGACCGTGCTTCGGAGAAATTCACCGAAATCAAGCAATCCAAATGTAATAGAAAAATATTTAGAAGAATTTCCCGATTCTAGAATGCACATTCGTTCAAGTTTTAATGAGATAGGTGTGAGCAACTACAGGAGAAAATATCCTCATGACAAAATTACACCTGAGCTCATTGCTTTGATTCACACTTACGGTTCTGGCTATACCGCCGAAACCCTTAAAGCAAAACAAGAATATGTTTTAGGAACAAACCTATTAGGCGTTGATGGTTATCACCCGCTTGATCTATATTATTGGGAAATTAGAATGGGTTCATGGCTTGGAACAATTAACAGCGAAAGCGATGTCGCCTTTGACACTCATATTTTAATTAACAGTCGTCTGATAATAAAGTATTTGCTTTCAGCTCCTTATGCAGAACGTATAAAAACTGCAACCTATGATCAAATTGTGAAAACTTGCTGGCCAGAATTGTATAATATTCCTGTCAATGGCGTAATGAGATAGCGAAGTTTCATGTATTCTTCTAGTTTATAGATGAATTGTCTAATATACATTAAGTCATAATTTATGCAGGAATGGTTGATTCGTTTGTTCGTTGGTCCCGAGGCCACGGTCTCTAACGCGCCATGCCGGTGTCGCGTGAATTCGAATTATCAATGAATCACCTACAAGCCTTGCGTGGTGTCGGTCTAATGCCTGGAGCACCGGGGTCTGAACATTCATCGTTTGACCCGATTTAATTTGGACCAAATCAATCTCGTCCTTTGACGGCTCTCCGACTTTGATGCCGTATCGGAGGACCAGGTCGGTGCCCGGGCACCGGGCGGAGTCCGACCCCTCCATGGGACTCAGGCAAGTGCCCGTGCCCGTCGCTCAGGGTTAGACCTAATGTCAAGAGCCGGTGGAAGTTCCGGCGCGGCAGTAAAGTCTACGTCCGGGCGGTGTTCTTGGTGGTTCCGCGGTATTTCAGGTGCCGGTTGTTCTTGGCCACCAGCCAGACGACGAGCCGTTCCGCCAACGGGCGGTGGGACCGGAACTCGTGCTGGAACCCGGTGTCACTGTATGCGGTCTGGTGGGCGAGTTGCAGACAGTGGCGTTCGGTGATGTCGACCCTGCGCCCGGCCTTGGTGAGCGTCCATGTTTTCCCAAACTTTCACCCCTTGCGGGCCGTCCCGAAGTTCACGTTGCTTTACGCTGATGGTTCGCGCTACCCGATGGGGCATGGCAGGGTGCCCTTTTCCTGATAGTAGGCGAAGTCGTCCAGCAGGTAGCCGACTTTGGCGGCCCGGTGCAGCGGCTTGAACTTCACGATCGCCTCGGGCACTGCGTTCTCTGCAGCCACGAGCATGGCCCGGACTCGTAGGTGTAATCCCCGAGGATCTGGATCCTTTCCGGCCTCGGCAAGTACCGCCTCGGAGGCGGGTGTTTTGGTGGCGACGAGGATGAAGGAGCCAATGTCCAACAGCCGGATCCCGGCCTTGGTTACGGCCCCGTTGGTGAAGATCTCCGTTTCCGGTTCCACCTACTGCCCGGCCGCCAGCAGCAGCAGCAACTCATTGGACTCGCCTTCCTTGGGATTCCGGGACCACCGCGGCAAGCAGGGTCAGCACATCGATGACCAGCGAAAACATCAACACTTCCTTGGCCTCTTTGTCGTCCCAGGCTATCTCCGGCTTCTCCGTTCGGGAGTAGGCATAGTTCGTGGCACGGTCCGCCATTTGGGCCTGCCGTCAGGGATATCGCGTCCGAAGCGGCAGGTCTAGGCGAACAGTTACGCGACAGTCTCCTTCCTGCCGACCCCGTAATCGAGCACCGTGGTGTCGACGGCCTGCAGGCGATAGTCAGTGAGCACGCCGGGGTTCAGCGAAGACCTCGAACACGTCCTGCATGATCTGGTAGAGACGGCTGCTTGCGGCCAGGGGCTTTCGACAATACGTGAGAGGGAGGAATTGAACGAAGTCTGGGTGAGCCCGAATCTGCAGGCCGCATTCCATTGCAGGTCGAAGGTCAACGCCTCCACGGCCCCGGGTCCGAGAGGTCCGCCAGAGTCCGGAGGAGAATGACGGAGCCGATCACCAAGCCCGGGGTCGGGGGTGGTCATCGGCGCGCCAGGCAAAGCTTCTCCATCGCGACATCAGGAAGGATCCGGTCCCGGTGCTCCGCCAAAATGAGTAGGCGCTAGCCAGGACAAACAACTCCCCGGCCAGCGCCAGCACATCCAACAGCCCGCGCTGCGCTTCCTCGAATCCTTGCGTGGCAACAAGTCTCAATCACGCAGCACGGAAATCGCGGAGCTTCACAAGAATCAAGAAAAACTGATTAGCAATCTCCTGGTGAACTCGAATGTGAGATCTTGCATACCCCTGCGGGCACACGTAAGAATCTTCAATATCGGGCTGCTAGTCTCAAGACCGATAGTGAGCAACGCTCCCGACTAGCAGAAGGTAACGAGTGCACCACGAATCCATGCACGATGATCCGCGCCGACTCACTCGACGAGGGTTACTTTCACTTGCGGCCCTGGCCTTTGGTGGAGCATCGCTCTCCCCCGGTGTTTCCCCCGAGAACGCCCGAGCATGCACTTCCACTGAGTCAGCCTCATCAGGAGAAACGTCTCCGAGCGCTAAACGCGAGCAATCCCCTATGCGAATCCGCGATCCGTTGCTGCTAACACCGCTGACCAGCGTCGCAAAGACGCGCGGCGTCATCTCTCGCTACGAAGGCGCATTCCCGGCTCTTAGGATCAAGAGCGTCTTGCCACTACCAGGGTTGGCCACGACGCCATCCACATGGTTTGCGGTGTCAATCGTGGGTCCGGTCAACCAATTGCAAATCGTTAACTCCGAGGCTACTCTGCCAGTCCATGTAGTGAGCATTCCTGACAGCCACAGTGGTGGGATTGGTTCGTTGGTATGGGACCAGGCAAGAAGGACCCTATATTTCACCACCGGCGGCACCCTCATGTTCTGGGACCCTACCGACTCTAAAACGGTGCGACGAATCGGCAAAGTCCCCGGCGCATCAGCCCTTTATGAGCTGCAGCTCGATTCAACAGGAATCCTTTGGGGCGGCACCTATCCAAATGGTGCGACATTCACATACACAGCTGCCACGAAAAAGATTCGGGTGCACTCCCGACTTGCGGCGGACACCGATTACGTCAGGCGACTCGCAATCGGGCCAAACGATATAGTTTGGGTAGGCACCGGTTCCTTAAACCCTCGTCTGTTCACATTTTCGGCAAACCAACCCGAGCAGCGCACTGAGATCCAGCTACCGCATCCGATCCCAAACGGCTTCATCTCGTCCGTTGATGTATTCGCGAACCGCATTGTAGTGACGGCTAGCAATGTCACCGCCGAACTGCTCCTGGACCCCGTCACTAAGAAGTGGGTGGGCAAGATTGGTCGTGTCTGGGCATCCCGTCGCGCGTCCGCAGAAGTGAAAGGAAGCGAGCGCATCTACAACATCACCAAGGGGATTTTACACGCTACAGACACTTCAACGTGGCGGGACGTCAAACTGGGCCCGGTTAAAACCAGTTCACCGCTAGCATTGTATGCCACAGCCACAGCCGTTATCGTGGCCGGCCAAACACCCAAAGGGCTGCGCCTGGAATTCTTCAACCTCGCGAGCCGTTCGGTGGATAAAGTACGCAATATCTCTCTCACAGATGGCGAATTTAAAGTACAGTCGCTCATGGGTCATTCCGACGGTAACGTCTATATCGGCGGCTACATGGGTGAAGGGTTGGCCGCCATAAACCCCGACACGGGGACACGCTGGCGTTCCCCTGATGCCGAAAACTTGATCAACCAAGTCGAGGGTATGATAGAGTTCGATGCCACGCGCAGCTACATTGGCTCGTACAGTTCGGCTGACATCATATCCTTAGAAAGCGTTCGCAAGGACGCACCCAAGGGTTACCACCGTATCGAACGCCTAGGCCGAAAATATCACCAATCTCGCCCCTTCGGCTGGGCTGTGAACTCTCGTAACGTGTTCTTCGGGACTGTGCCGGACTACGGACGGTCGGGTGGCGTGCTAGGGATGATCGAACCCGAGACAAACAAGATCCGCTGGGTGCTCGACGGTGGAGGGGGTGGACTTATCCGTTCACAATCCATTATCGGGCTAGCCGCTGATGATCAATATGTCTACGGCACCTGTTCGGTACGCAACGGCTATGGCATCCCCGACACGAAGGCATCGGCCAAAGTCTTCAAGCTGGAAATCGCTACGAAGCGATTGATCTGGGAACTAGCGCCGGTTTCTTCTTCCGGTGCCTTGTATGCACCCAAGCTCATAGCCGGGTGGCTGATTGTCGCCGACATCGAGGGAATCAACATCATTGACCCGTTAGACGGAAAGTTGATGCTGCAGCATCGTCTGACCCCCGCAAACAACGCCGACTATCGCCCTGGTTGGGCTAGTGTGGATCTCGCCCAGGTGGGCGACGGTTCCAAAGTGGTGCACAGCGCAGCGGGGACGACAACAGTCGTGGATTTTCGAACCGGTACCAAATCGATCATCGGAAGCCCGAAAGACGGACAGCAATTCGGCAGCCGGCTGGCGGTCACCCCGTCGGGTCGGGTCTTTGGTTACACGGATAGGACTGCGCTAGTGGAATTCGATTTATTCCCTCGCGCTGCTTCAGCAATTACGAAAAGCTCCCATCGGGAAACGTCGAAAAGTCCGGAAAAATAGGTGTGAACACTCGCTTCTTTGTTCACAGTCGCCCTCACCGCATCGCTTACACACACACTCGACACTTGATTTACACACGATGTCAGCACATCGTTGACACCAATACTCACCAGGTTGCTGACACCGTGTGCACTCAGGGTGTCGGGCCGATCTGCCGGCAAGTTCCAACTTGTAGTGCTGCTTTTCGTAGTCGATCCACCTCAAAATCCACGCCAGGCTCGGTTCGCAGATACGGGCGCCATGGATCTGTCGCAGCGGCCTCGCTCGCTTGCTGGAGAGAACACCCAGCGGCAACGAGAAGTGGAGGCAAACCTGCTAACTTAACTCACGCGGGCTGGGGAAAACTGGTGAGCCGAACTGGGGAATTTCCCTGAGCGCCATCAGCAGCGAAGACCACCCGAAAATCAAGGACCTTCGGCTGACCGTGTTTGCCGAGAAGTTCCTGGAGCTGACCAACGACGAGGCCAATGACAAGCTGCTGCCGGAGGAAGTGTTCATGCAGGTGGTGGACCACGCCCTGGATGCCCGCCGGTCAAACAAGGTCGACAAGTGCTGAATAGCGCCAGAAGGAATGTCATCTCTCAGGACATCGTTTACGGCATCACTCAAGACATCGTTTACAGGATCTCTCAGGACATCGCTGACCGGTATCAAGGTGTGTGGCAACCCCGGGCTTGATCACGGATTTTCGATAATGAAAGATGTCAAATACATTATCGGCTTCGATACGCCGTCAAATCATCGAGTTCGACCCGGGCCTGCCAGACTCCCTCAGTATCTCGCAATTTTGCGATCAACTGGGCATCAGCCGACCGTCCTATTACAAAGTCAAGAAACGCTATATCGCCGAAGGCAACAAGGCGCTGAACCCGCATTCCCGGGCTCCGAAGAGCCCCGCGAGGACGTACGGGGAGCCAACCAAGGAATTGGTGTTGCGGATCCGTCAACGCATGGCCAAAGCCGGTTGGGACCACGGTCCGCAATCAATCTGGTTCGAAGGTGTGGACTCCGGAGAATTTGGGGAACAGGTCCCGTCCGTGGCAACCATTGGACGAATCCTCGCCGAATCGGGCGTCACCAAAACCAACCCCCGAAAGCGGCCGCGCAGTGCATGGATGAGGTTCGCTCGGTCGTATCCGATGGAGATGTGGCAGCTTGATGGGCTGGAATATCGGCTCTTCGACCAAGACGGCACCAAGGCAACGATTTATCGGCTGCTGGATGAAGGAACCCGTTTTGATGTTGGGTCGCATTGCTTTGAACGACCCGAAAACAGCGAAGACGCGATCTCCGCGTTGGGTGCCGCGTTCGAGGAATACGGCGTCCCGCAGGAATTGCTCACGGACAACGGGCTCTCTTTCAACCACGCCCGTCGTAGGAACATTGGCAGCACCGAGATCTTCTTGACCGAGCGTGGATGTCGGGGCATCACGGGCCGTATCTGGCATCTAGAAACACAAGGAAAAAATGAAAGGAGCCATCAGACCCTGATCCGGTTTCTCGATGCCCACGCCCCGAAGAACCTCGATGATCTTTCCAGGCTTTTGGTGCGGTTCAGGGATCATTACAATTACCGACGTCGACATCAGTCCCTGAAGGTTGGAAGCACTCACCTCACCCCCGGGCAGGCATGGGAAGCAGTGGAACACCGTGGCTCCGACGGCTCCCCGATTGGCATTGAGCAGTTGCAGGCCAAGGCTGACGCCTACCGCGACAAGCAAATCGCCCTCAAAGCTGCTGCATCATCCACCGATACCGGTGGCACCATCATGGCCGCCCAGCAGCAGGCCCAGGAAACCCTGCCCGTCCAGACCGGCAAGCTGCAGGACCAGCCAAGCGACCTGGTGCAGATCACCCGCACCAACCCACAGATCTATTACCGTGGCCGAGCGTTCAAGGTCCCGACGCACCTGGTCGGCGAACACCGATTGGTCACCACCGAAACAAGATTCACCTTGTTCAGCACTCTTGATGGGGAAGAAAGCCTCTATTTCCCGTTGCCGCTGCATCTTGCCTCCAGCAAAAAGTTGATGCCGCTGTGGCAGGTCCACGGTGCCCGCATCCGCGAACCGAAACCTGCGTGGATTCTGAAGCGAATCGACTACGAAAAGCAGCATTACCCGCTGGAACTCGCCGGCCAACCGGCCTGAAAGCCTGAGTGCACACGGTGTCAGCGATGTTGTGAGTTTTGGTGTCAACGATGTGCTGACATCGTGTGTAAAGGAAGTGTCGAGTGCGTGTGTAAACGATGTAGTGAGTGCGACTGTAAACAAAGAAGCGAGTGTTCACACTTCTGGGTGCGGTACCCACTTCCCGGAATCTTGGTACCGACTTCACACACCGACTTCACCGGAGATGCGGTACCAGGTTGCCAAGTTGCCAGAACACCGGTACCTTCAGCTATTTGGCAATTCCGTGTCCACGATGCTGCGAGATCACACACCAACAAGCCGGAACGGAAGTACGCTCTGGCGATATTTGGCACCCAGGGGAAGAACGAGCGCTCCTTCCAGACCCTGTTTCGCTGGCTGGACAAGCAGCCCTTGGCCCAATCCCAAGCCGAGCTCCAATCCCAAGTGGATGGGTTCGACCACATCTACAACACCGAGCGTTCGCACCAGGGACTGCCCGGGCGCATCACGCCCCAGCAGTCGTGGGATGCAACAGCCCTTGCCGAGGAACCCAGGTCAGGCCCAATCCTTCCAGAGGCCAATCCACCGGAACCAAGAACCCTCGTCGTTGCCCAACGCCTGGAGGCAGCAGTGGAGCAAGAAGCTGCCGTTTTCGCCACCGGCACGGTGAAAGACGACACGCTGGCGACCGTTGGCCAGGAGCGGGTCACCGGCAGCATCATCCATCCTTCCGGTGCCGGAAGCTGAAGGCCTATTCCAACGGTGTCGTCAACATCGGACGAATCATATTCTCCCTGACCGCATCGGTGAGCGGACGAACCGTCATCGCGAGCTGGGATGACGATGGCGTCATCTTCGCCAGCACCGATGGGGAGGTCGTTGCCGACTATTCCTGGCCACCGAAAGGCACTGCCTATCTTGGCATCCCCAAGCCCCGACCGCTCCGTGGCAAGGACCGGAATCCCGGGCAACCGTCACCGAAGTCCTGACACATCAACTGTCACCAGTGTCCTAAGGCAGAACTGTCACCGATGTCTTGAGACATCACACGGCCTGGTTCGTCTCACACATTAAGACTGTCGGGACAGTTCACGACTTTGCCGTCGCCTTGGCCGAAACCTTCCTGGAAATGACCGATGGAGGACCGTCATTGCTCGGCCGTGATCGAACTATGTAGTGGAATGAATCACTCCCCGAAAGTATGGATCTCAAATATACACTCCACCTTTCGGGGGACTAGTTCAGGGCTGTATGCCTTACTTTCTTGATGATGTAAGGCTCGAAGCCCAAGAGCCCTTTAAGCTACATTCATTCCGAATAATCCCACTACTCCAACCCGGATATCAATTCCGATCAACGCTCCCACTGATGATATCAATACTTACTGAAGAAACAGATCCAAGAACTGTGGCCTTCCCATTGCCATCAAATTCTACCGAATGCGACATTGGCTTTTTTCCAAGTCCCTCTACGGAGAAGACAGTCACAAACAGACCATTCGCCCTCTCAGATGAAAATGCTAGACAAGGCGCCGCTTCAACAGTCCCATATTTCTCACTTCGCCATCCCATGAGAGGTGCCTTATCCCCCTTGAAGAGCTTTGTATCAGCCGGATCACTGGAGAAGCTGTGTATACGTAACTTCTGCTTGACCCCTTTCATGGAAACGGTACTGAAACCTGCCCCAATTTTGACGTCWGCTTGATTCGGGAGTTGCCACAATTGAGACACACCGTTCTTCCCAGCATTTGTGTACGCATCAATCACAACCAAATAGTTCTCATTACGGTTGTGAAACACACCCCTACGCCAGCTCGATTGGCTGGTTTCTTGACGTTCGACGACAGTCCAATCATGATTCGCTGAAGATTCAGATTTGATAAGAGCCGTTTCAGCATACACATTGTAATCAATATCCGAAAAAACCAAAGAGTTATGCGCCCTATTAGAAGCAAGGAACGAGGTGAACTCATGTTTCTGGTACTTATACCGGCCATTTTCATCTACAAAGGTGGCATCTCCGATGGAAAGAGTCATCGAGCCACCGTCATGTTGCCCATGCGAAGTATCTTTCTTAGAAGGACCAAATCTTAGACTATAGAATAGTGAATCATTCTTCGACGGCAAGGTCCATGAACTTCTGGAAAAAATGTATCCCGCATCATACTTGCGGTATACACTTGCTGGCTTAGTCCCCGCTTTCCCTTGTGTCCGCACAAATTGGACGGTGGGATCTGGGTAGTCCTTAATAACCGAAGTATCGGAATCACCAAACCGGACCGGACGGCGCGTGGGTGGGGTCCCGAAAGCGACGAACTCAGGCATCAGCGCCAATCGATTAAAAACAGGTGGAAGATCCATGTTTGCGGCCAAGAGATGCTCTTGTGCATTTCGATACCAAACAAAATTGGACCATTGGTACGACATAGCTCCTTCAAGATCCACGCCTTGTGAATCTATGCTTTCATCCAACAATTCACCTATACGTTCTAAGGCTTGCTTTTTCCACGGGATATTGTTTAGCACATCACCCGCAATCAATAGGCCCGTCTTTACGTGGAGCGCGTGGTTCCCCCTTTGAGTTCCAAACGAGGGGTCGGCCAATACCGTTCCATGTTCGTGAAGGGCGTGAAGGAGCCAAGACTGAGCACCCAAGATCGTAATTGCTCCAGCAATCATGCTTGCCCTATATGACGATGCCATGTCGTGCCAAGCGAACTCTGAAGAAGCATCACGGGAAGGATCACCATTACGTTCCACCCAAGACTTTAAGTAGTGCATGTAAGCGTAGCCATACTTACGGTCTCTAGTTCTTAGAAACTCTCTCCTTAAAACATCGATCCACCGTAGGCTGTGATAATTGAACTGCCAGTTCCTGTCTTCGAACGGATTCTCTTCCCAGGACGGAATCAACGGCAATTCGAAGGGTTCAAAATTCCGTACCGGCAGCTTCCCGCTCAAAAGACCGTCAGCAGTTTCATTATCATTTTTCAGAATTTCAAAATTAGAACCAATTCTATGGGCTTTTGCCCGCTCAACGGTTCCAACCTGGGCCCCGACATTCAAATACGCCATACTAACTAGACCTTTCTTCATTTAGAAAATTGCTATTTCTTGAACTATCAGCTTAGTTCACTAAGAGCTTCGTTCATTACTTCGTGAAAATATCCCATGCGTGGGGCAACATGCCCTGGTCCAAGATCGATTTCCACGGGACGAAGACGGTTCTCCGGGAATAGGTGACTTGCACGTTCCATAAAAGGATAAAAGTGGTTATTCAAATGATGTCCATCTCCAACGTTCTGTATTAGAATTAGTCGTGGTAGTGAACTGCACTTCTCAAATCGGGACACCGTGTCAATCCTCGAGACGAGATCTGGCCCCAGCTCTTCAATCGACTGACCAAAGGAAGCAGAACAAGCTGCCCCAGCCAACCGTCTCGAATATCGACGTAGGTCGGTTTGTGGGTTGAATGCAACCACACTTACTCCATTAAGGTAGGAAGAAACTTGCATTGCGGCAAATCCCCCTCCAGAACTCCCCACAAGAATAATTTTTCTAATATTTTTATCAGCTGCAAACTTAGAGATTATTGAAGCAATCTTTGAATGAACGTCAATTCTTTCCGTTCCCATATACCAGTCAAGGATCATTGAACTATTCAAATCAAGTCCAGGATCCCCGAAGAACATCCGCGGGCCTGCCTCCAGTTCAGCTAGCGACTTACGTCTCTCGAATCGTGGCAGGGTCGTCTTGAGCCGATCCGTAGCGCCATGGAAGCTGACCGTTAGCGTAGAGCCCTCTTCGATATCAATCAGCATTGGCAAACACAAATCACCTAGGTCAAAGGTGTGAATCGAGGATACTGAAATGTCAGTAAAATCCGGAACAGACCTGTGAGTCCACATGGGCAGCATCGTCGAATTGTCGACGACGGATTGGTCGGTTTGCCAAGAGATCAACGGACTTCTTCTCAATCTAAATACACCAGAGTTTGAGGGAAGGCGACTCATCAAATCCTCACCGGCAATATCCTGAATCGCCGCCATCAATCCGAAGTCAGCGTCTTCTTGACGTTCATCGATTTCGAGGAGTCTCTCAATTCCAGATATTCGACTTTCCAAAATCCCGTTGGAATCCCAGATTTCGTTCTTAGTTTCAACGATGGTATCGAGTGTCTGGAGCCGGCTGAGTCGAATTCGTTTCCGATCCGAAGGAGGCGCCTCATGCATAGATGACGCAGCTGTGTTTGATGTGGATGCAGAATCCGGCAGAAACTGCAGCCCTCCGGTCGAGAGCTTCAGATGGGCTTCGTATGCGCTAAGTTTCAAGCTGAGTGACGTGACGTCATGCTTGGTGTCAACAACGACAGACAATTGCTCCTTGGTGCGAACACCACGAATTCCCCATACGAAGTCTACCCCTTGCATGTCCACAATTAATTGAATTTGTCTAGCGACAACTATGCCATCACTTATAACTGGACTTAAGGAAATATTCGTTATTTCATTTAGATTCGTCCAAATCAGCGCGGACTTGTTAGAGTCATTTTTAAGACGAAGACAATTCTTCTCGACCTCAATTTCTATATCCTTGGGAACTACCCAACTTTGCGTGCCGATAAGGTATTCGAAATTCTCAGGAGTCACCTGCGCGATAAGCATTTCCTCGACATGGAGGTACGAGTAAGATGTCGACGTAGAAAAGTGGCTCTTTACGTCAAATCTTGATACTTGTTGTGAATCTTTCGAATAAATAAGTCGATTGTATGGGGCATTTTTTAATTCATCATTCTCTTCAGCAAATCTTGTGGTCAAGAATTCGCTGGGCGCATTTCCGCCTCCTTGCTTTCGATCACCAATATGATTCGTCAGCCAGTTGACGCCGTCAAAAAAGTATGAAAGAAGGCTCGGGTCTAAGGCACGAGCGCCTCCCCCCCGTTCTGCAAACGATATTCCGAAAAATGTTTCGGAAAGAAAATCTTTTTCCGTCTCACCCCAGCCACTTCGCACAGAAGCAAACGCTCCGGGCTGACAGAACTGTATTGATTCGGGGGCGCTTCCTTTTAGCCCCTGCGTTCTAATGTACTCATAGCTCGCGGACCAGTCGGACTCAACGAGCTTGTCGGCCGAGGATACCTTGTTCGTGAAGCTCATTTTTGTGCCGTTAGGTTGAAATATATTTAATGCATTTTCAAACGTA
This sequence comes from Arthrobacter sp. UCD-GKA, assembly GCF_001863355.1. Taxonomy (NCBI): domain Bacteria; kingdom Bacillati; phylum Actinomycetota; class Actinomycetes; order Micrococcales; family Micrococcaceae; genus Arthrobacter; species Arthrobacter sp. UCD-GKA. The sequence goes on from NZ_MOLR01000015.1 coordinate 13,398, forward strand.
GATTTAAGTTCAGTCTCTAGCTTCACAGATAATTTGTAATTATCTTGCAGGGGTTTAAGGCATTTCCTCCATGCTTCCAATTCCTCCAAAGTCATTTTAGAAAAATTGTTACCATGTAAGCTTTCAAAGGAGCTGTTAGATTCAAGAATGAACACAAGCTCTCTTAGCAAATCTGTTCTATCTAAAATTTCGCAACATTCAATGTAAACGCCAATAAATAACGGAAGTGTATGCAGGTTTATATTCTTCTGCAATCGATCAAGGATAGATTTTGTGATCCACTTGACATGAAGTTCAATCGTATCGTAAAGCCACCTTGGTAATTCTGTACCATAAAGTTCTTTGCTCCCCAGAGCTAGGGTCGTAGACCTCTCCAGCGCAGGGAAAGTCGTCCATGCTATAGGTGGAATGTTCCCAGCTTCTTCGCAGGTAACCCAGCTCTGGACGTATTCAGTCCAAGCTTTTTTACAAGTACTTTCTTCCAAATCAACTTCTCGTACAAAGACGTCGAGCCAGCGAAGGGACAGCAAGTGGCTTTGCCAATTGTCCTTGTCAAATGGACGCTCATTCCAACTTATTTTATCTGGAACAGTCCAACGTTGTCCTCTATAGGAGATCATTTTTTCAAGGACATTTTTCGCTTCAATGGAGTCACTACTCGTGGTTTTAAACCATCCGTTGCGCAATGAGATATTAGCCATCTCAAACCCTATCTTTCATATTTTGGGAAAATGGGCTTGGGCTCTGGCAGCTGAGTTCCCGGAACCAAAGCCGTATAAAACGAACCGAACTCTCGCAACGAACCTTCCGGCTGACCAAGAACTACGAGCAGGGACGCTGCCGCCGTTGGCATGACGGGCTGAATTAGTAGACCCACGCGGCGAAGCACTTCAAGAGTTACGTACAGCACCGTCTCCATACGTGCCACATCTGTCTTACGCAGCACCCAAGGCGCCTGGTCGGCGAAATATGCGTTAGTGTCGCCTAAGACAGCCCATATGCCTTCCAACGCCTTGCTGAACTCTTGGCGGGAGAATAAGTCTCGAGAAGTCTCCAGTAACTTGCCTGCCCCGGATAGGATCTGCTGGTCTGCAGCCGTGAACTCGCCGGGAGTAGGTACCACACCTCGGCAATTCTTTGCCACCATGGAAAGCGAACGCTGTGCAAGGTTGCCTAGGTTATTAGCAAGGTCGGAATTCATCCGGCCAACGATGGTCTCATGGCTGTAGCTACCGTCGGCGCCGAAGGGAACCTCGCGGAGGAAGAAGTACCTAACTTGGTCAAGACCGTATTGCGAAATGAAGTCGGCAGGAGCAACCACGTTTCCCAGAGACTTCGACATCTTCACACCGTTGTTGTGAAGGAAGCCATGGATCATAACCCGTTTGGGCAACGGCAGCTTCGCGGACATCAGGAATGCGGGCCAGTAGATGGCGTGGAAGCGGGAGATGTCCTTTCCGATGATGTGGACATCCGCTGGCCAATACTTCTCGAACGATTCGGACTCAGTATCTGGGAATCCGGTGCCTGTTAGGTAATTAGTCAGCGCATCGACCCACACGTACATGACGTGGTCTTTGTCGCCAGGAACGGGGACACCCCAATCAAAGGTGGTGCGTGAAATCGACAGGTCTTCCAGACCACGCTCGACGAACCGGATGACTTCATTGAACCTGGTGTGAGGCGCTCCGAAGTCAGGCTGCGTCTTGTAAAGCTCGAGCAGCTTGTCCTGGTAGGCGGAGAGACGGAAGAAGTATGATTCTTCCTCGGTCCATACAACTTCGGTGTCCGTTTCCTTGGAATAGCGGACGCCGTCCTCGCGAACCTCGGTGTCTTCCTCAGCGTGGAACGCTTCGTCTCGAACCGAATACCAACCAGCGTACTTGTCCAGGTAGATATCGCCGTTGGCCTCCATACGCTTCCAGATGGCCTGGGCAGCAGCATAGTGGTCAGAGTCCGTGGTCCGGATGAACCGATCGTAGCTGATGCCCAGCTCGTCATTCATCGCTTGGAAGGCATCCGAGTTGCGCTGCGCCAGCTCTCGAGGTGTTATCCCCTCGCGCTCAGCGGTCTGCAGCATTTTCTGCCCATGCTCGTCCGTACCTGTCATGAAGAACACGTCATAGCCGTCTAGTCGCTTGAAACGTGCCATGGCATCGGTGGCAATTACCTCGTAGGCATGCCCAATGTGGGGCACGCCGTTCGGGTAGGAGATGGCGGTGGTGATGAAAAACGGAGTCTGCTCAGAAGTCACCCTAAAAATCTACCGTAGTTTGGCTTCAAACTGCCCATCGAAGACCCCTATGTGAGCTGGTCTAGCTGCTCCCAGAAGGCTACGCGCATGGCTCGGCGTATATCTTGCAGGTCGGTCCTCCACTCCCCGATACGTTGTGCGCAGTCCTTGAGGAGCACCCGGTCAATTTCTGCCGGTAACAGGGGACGATCGGCTAGCAGGTCCTTAAGTTCGGCCTGGCTGGTACTTGCATGCCAGTTCCTTGCAACACTGCTGCCAACCTCAGTAGCTACATCCATGGCGCTTGGATCGCCGGTGCCTGCTGCCCCGGCAAACCCAGAGGTCTGTTGCGTTGAACTGTAGACAAGCTGGTAATCAGCAGGTGCTGTGGACGCCGTTGCTTTTACAGGGCTTTGGAACTTCGGACGCTGGTTCAATAGTGCGGGTGTGGGTGGCTTCGGGGCTCCTGGCTTCGGACGCATCAGCTGCGATTCAGTGGATATCTTCGCAGCCTTGATTGTCTCGGGTGCGTTGGCTATGGTGGCCGTCTGGGTGGCATGTTCCGGATCCCACGACACGGCCTTCACGAACGCTGTCTTGATGAGTTCCTCGGGCAAGGTAATGATGCTGTCCACACGCAAGGCGAGATGTTCGGCCACTGAAGCAACGCCCAGCCGATGGTCGGCTTTCTCCACTCCAATAAGTACGACTTTCATGCCCAAGTCTTGTGCTTCTTCGACCGCCTCTGCCAGATCGTCATCACCGGACACCAAGAAGGCAACGGACGCTGCACGGTTACGTGCAATACCGACCAAGTCTAGGCCCAACTTGAGGTCAACGCCTTTTTGCTCGCCATTAAACGAAATACGACCCAACCGAACCTTTACACCAGGTATCAGGCCAATGCGCTTGTGCTGATCGGTAAAGATCGCATCCTTCGCAGCGTCATACCAATAGATTCGTAGGTTCTCCAGACCGCTAAATTCCTTGGCTGTTTTGAGGATCCCCTCGATCAGCGCTTCATAGTTAACCGTATAGGCGGCACGTAATGTTGTTCCGGAGGCACGGTGTCCCCCGATAGCTAGTAAGAAACTGGCATCCACGAATATGGCACTTTGAGACATCATCCTTCAATCCTATGCTGAGTGAAAGATCTGCTTGAGAAACGCGCGCACCAGCTGACAGTTTGCTAGTGACTTCCCAGAAAACACCGTTGTGCACCACGTCGCACCCGAGCGTATGAATCAACTGCCTGAAGTTGCGCAAGTCCAAAGCCATCAGTTGACGTTCTTTCCTTGTGTTCTCCGTAGACCGGGTCCAGTCCGAAATCCAGGAAACCAAAAAGTGCCCCGCATGCCCACCGGCAGTCATACCCGAACACTTTCAGGAAGACGGCCGGCGGCGTGCGAGGCGCTCTACTTATTTGATGCTGGTCGGGTTTTTAGTCCTCGAGGTTGATCTCTCGGGCCACGGTGGCGCCAATGGCCGCACGGACAATGTCCAGCACACCGGAGGGCAGTGCGGAATCGATGGCCAAGACCGCAACGGCCTCGCCTCGCTCTTCCTTGCGGGCAACCTGCATGCCAGCGATGTTCACGCCCTGCTCACCAAGGACGTTGCCCAGGGTGCCAATGACACCCGGGCGGTCTGCATAGCGCAGCACGATCATGTGGTCGGTGATCGGGATTTCGATTTCGTAGCCGTTGATGCCGACGAGCTTCTCGATCTGCTTCGGTCCGGTCAGGGTTCCTGCGACCGAAAGCTGTGTGCCTTCGGTGGAGGCTCCCTTGACGGTGAGCAGATTGCGGTATTCGGGCGAATCCGGGGAGGTGACCAAACGGGTGGCCACGCCGCGCTGTTCCGCCAGCACAGGTGCGTTAACGTAGGAGACCTGGTCGGAGACGACATCCATGAAGACACCCTTGAGGGCCGAAAGCTCCAGGGCCTTCACATCCAGGGAGGCGATCTCGCCAGCAACTACAACGTCGATGCTGGTCAGGGAGCCAACGGTCAGCGCATTGAAGATGCGACCCAGTTTCTCGATCAGCGGGATACCCGGGCGGACGTTTTCGTCGATGACGCCACCTGCAACGTTGACCGCGTCGGGAACCAGTTCCCCGGCCAGGGCCAGGCGAACGGACTTGGCGACGGAGACGCCGGCCTTTTCCTGGGCTTCGTCGGTCGAGGCGCCCAGGTGCGGGGTGACCGTGACATTCTCGAATTCAAAGAACGGAAGATCCGTGCTCGGTTCCTGGACGAAGACGTCAATGCCGGCTCCGGCGATTTCCTCGTTCTTCAACGCCGTGTACAAGGCATCCTGATCAACGAGGCCACCACGGGCCACATTGATCACATAAGCGGAGTTCTTCATTTTGGCAAAAGCATCCTTGCCAAGCATGCCGATTGTTTCCGGGGTCTTGGGCATATGGATGGTGACGAAGTCTGACTGGGCCAAAAGTTCATCCAGCTCCACCAGGGTGACGCCGAGCTGCTGGGCGCGTGCAGGGGTGATGTAGGGGTCGTAGGCAAGGATTTCCATGCCAAAGCCCTGCAGGCGGGCGGCCACGAGAGCGCCAATGCGGCCCAGGCCAATGATGCCGGCCTTCTTCTCAAATAGCTCGACACCGGTGTAGGAGCTGCGCTTCCAGGCGCCAGCTTTCAGCGAGGCGTTGGCTGCCGGGATGCGGCGGGCCAGGGACACGATGTGCCCCACGGTCAGCTCCGCGGCGGAAATGATGTTGGAGGTCGGAGCGTTCACGACCATGACACCGGCCTGGGTGGCGGCCTTGATGTCAACGTTGTCCAGGCCGACACCGGCTCGCGCAATGACCTTGAGGTTCTTGGCGGCGGCGATGGCTTCGGCATCGACCTGGGTGGCTGAGCGAACGAGAATGGCATCCACGTCAGCAATCGCAGCCAACAGCTGGGAGCGGTCCGCACCGTCTGTCTGCCGAATCTCGAAATCGGGACCCAAGGCCGCAATGGTTGCGGGCGAGAGTTCTTCGGCCAAAAGGACGACTGGCTTGTTTACAGACACGGGGTGGCACCTTTGCTATTTCAGTGGGCTGGATGCATGGTCCGGGATCGACCGAACCAGAAGGCCCAGAATATCGCCCCGCCCGTCATATACCCGGCTCGACGGCTTGATGTTACGGGACAGTCCCGGTCTTTTGTGAATATCTTCACAGGTATTTGGATTACGTGGAAGTTCGTGTCTCCCTGGACCAAACGGGTCAACATCATTTGTTTTTCATTTTCCCGAAGGTAGGGAGTGAGTGTGCTCGGCGGGGATATTTCTCGTACCACTCTCACAACCACGCAGTCGGCATCCAAAACTGCGTGACAGCATTTTGTCTTCCTCGACTTTCGTTACCTCGTGCGAACCCCTCCACATCCAAGACCCGAACCGAAAGGCAAAATCACAGGAAGGTGATTAGGCCCCGCGGACCGTGACTTCACCAGGCTTCGCTTGCTCGGCCCCGAACACCAGATAGCGGTTGGCGATCTTCTCGGTGAAGAACCGGTCGTGGCTGACGACCACCACGGCGCCCGGGAAGTGCAGCAGCGCCCGTTCCATGACCTGCGTGCTGGACATGTCCAGGTGGTTCGTGGGCTCATCCAGCACCAGCACTGAGGCGCCGGAGAGCAGGCACATGGCCATGGCCACGCGAGAACGCTGGCCGCCGGAGAGGTTCCCGATGCGGTTCTTCAGATCGGCCTCGGAGAACTGGAACATGGCCAGGAAGCGGTTGACCGATTTCTTGGTGGCGGTGAAGGCCAAGGAATTGGGCATGGCGTTGACCGCGTGGGTCACGGTGTCCTCGTTGTCCAGTTCCTCTAGGATCTGGTTGTAGGAAACGACCGCGGCGCCCTTGGTCCAGGTCACGTATCCGGCATCCTGTTTTTCTTCTTCGGTGAGAACGCGCAGCAGCGTGGACTTTCCGCTGCCGTTTGCACCGAGGATCACCAGTCGGTTGCCGCGGCGCACCTCGAAGCTAAGATCGGTGAAGAGCGTCTTCTCACCGTAGGACTTGGACAGGCCCTCCACCCGGCAGAGGGTGTCCTTGATGTGCAGGCCGCCGTAGATCTCGGTGATGATCTTGTCCACGGGGCGCGGGGCCCGTGACTTCTTGATCTTCGAMAGCTTGTTGTCCAGTCCCTTGCTGGCGGCCTTGGCCGCTTCGCGACGGTCCGAAATGCCCTCGGCCTCGAAGGCCAACAACTCGGACTCGTGGACGAACTGCGATTCGAGGGTCTTGAGCTTGAACTGCTTGGCCACGACGTACTGGGCAAAGTTTCCCGGGTATTCGTGGAGGTGGAAGTTCTCGACCTCCACGATCCGGGTGACCACCGAGTCCAGGAACTTGCGGTCGTGCGAGACGATGATCGCCGCACCTTGGAAGGACTTGAACCAGTTTTCCAGCCATTCAACGCCTGCAACGTCGAGGAAGTTGGTCGGCTCGTCCAGCAGTAGGACGTCCGGGTCCTCAAGCAGGATCTTGGCCAGCGCGGCGCGGTTGCGCCAGCCGCCGGACAGGGAGTCAATGGGACAGGTGCGGTGGGCTTCGTCGAAGCCGAGTTTGGTGAGCACGGTGTCAATGGTGCGTGGGTAGTCCCAGCCATCCAATCGATCCATGGATTCAAAGAGCTCCGACTGGCGATGGATCAAACGTTCCATCTCGTCGGCCTTGGGATCGGCAGCAATTGCCTCATCGATCTCGGCAATCTCCGCTTCGATCGCTTTGACCTCGACAAAGAGCTCGTTGAGCACCTGAGTGATGGTGGCGGCACCGTTGAGTTCCGAGAACTGGGAGAAGTAGCCGATCTTGGTTCCCAGTTCCACGGCCACCGTCCCGGTGTCCGGGGATACCTGGTCCAGGACCAGCTTCAGCAGGGTCGACTTGCCCGAGCCGTTTCGCCCGATCAGGCCGACCCGGTCCCCGGCCTCGAGCTTGAAGAATGCCTCGCGCAGGATTTGGTTGTTTTCGAATCGAACGCTGACATCGTTTAGCCGGATCAAGCTCATGCTGGTGTGGTCCTATCAATAGCATCGGTGGTGGAATAGTGGGCACGTTCCCTATGCGGAGACCGCTCGGTGAAATGGACACGAGCCAATACCGCTAAACACCAACAACGATTCTACAAGGCTTGGTCGTTGGCTCCCTTCGAGCTCCTCCCTCAGCGGCTCAACATGATGGCGCGTTCCTGCTTCCAATGCCACACTGGAAGCAGGAGGCGTGCCGTGTCTGCAAACGAATTCACCGGTTCACGCGACAGTTCTGCCCACGAACAGCTCATCTGGGACTACATCGAGTCCCTGCCCGCCAGCGAGATCGACAACATCATCGGACGCGCCGAGCGCAAGGTCGAGAAGATCGCCTACGGCATGCACATGGCCGGGCGCCCGATCAGCCTCGAGATCCGCAAGCGCCTGATCCAGTCCGCCATCCTGCGCGAACTCAACACCCGCGCGGGATGACCCGGATTCTTTACTCTGCCTTCCAAGGATTATTTATCGGGCACCGACCAGCTACCGCTACTTGGCATACGTCTCGGCATGGATGTGGTCCAAGTGTCTGGTTGTGTCGTTCCAGTTATTGGTGAACTGTTGGCCGTATTTGCCCGACTTCGAGTATTCTTCCCAGCCCTTTGCCGGTCCCAGCCATATCTTGTCCTGCCAGATTAGGTAACTGACGCGCAAAGATACCCGGTTGGCGATCAGGAAGTCGGCAATCTCGTCGCCGTTCCTGACGCCCTGGGCGGTCTTGTAGTTCTTGATCATGATGTCCGTGGCCAGGCCCTGGCTGTGGCCAGCGGAACCCGGGCGGACGCCGCCGTAGGACGAGACATAGTCCCCGAACCTAGCCTCGACCGCATTCATGATAGCCACTGTCTCCGGCTGCAGCGGAGCCAACGGTGTCTTGGTCAGGTACGCCTCAGAGATCCAGCCGGTACCGTGGCGCGAAATCACTCGCGCCCATTGGTCTCGGGATTCCAAGTAGGTCACCTTTTCCCCGGGCTTGATCGTGCCAAGCGTCGGATACACGGGGGAACTGCCCAAGCGTACGTTGACGGTTCCGGTGGCCCAGCGGTATTGGGTGACAGGCTTCGTTGGCGGGGCCGAGGTCGCGAGGTACAGCGTGCTCACCCAACGATCCCCCTTGGAAACCACTTGAATAACTCGGTGGCTGGTTCCGGGTCCCGAGCGGAGATTGACATTGGCCGTGGCCCAGCGCGGGAGGTTGAAGGTCACCGGTGGCTTGGACGGCAGAACCTGGTTCACCTTCGTGGACAAGCCCTTGGATTCCATCCATCCAATACCGGCGCTGGTGCGCACCTGCTGCCAGTTACCCGAGGTACGCAACCACTGCACCTTCGTGTTCATCGGCATCGCCATGATTGCCTTGCTGGTGGTGCTCGTGCTTGTGTGAGCCCGCTGGCTGCCGTTGACCCAACGATAGATCACCGCGGGGCTCAACTTGCTGAGCGTGGATGACGGGACGAACCCGGTCTTCCCCGAGACAAAGATCTTGGTCCAGGAACCGGTCTTGCCGAGCACCTCGACCTTGGTCTGGCGGTGGATCGTGACCAGGTTCGCCGAGGAAGCCGAGGCCGCGCTCTTCACCGTGGTGTACACGTTGGCGTAGTTGTAGACCTTGGGCTTCGCGGGTGGCTTGATTGCCGCATTCGAGAGTTTGCTCGACGGCACCCAGCCGATGCCGGCGCTGGTGCGGACTTGCTGCCACGAGCCATAATTACGCAGCCATTGGATTTTCGTGTTGTTCGAAAGCGTGGCGAGCTTCCTGCTGGAGGTATTGGTGCTCTGGAAGACTGGCTGGTTGCCGTTTACCCACCGGTAAATGGCTGCGGGGTTCGATGCGCTGAGGGCACTGGACGGAACGAAACCCGTCTTTCCCGACACCACGACTTTGGTCCAGGAACCGGACTTGCCGAGCACCTCGACCTTGGTCTGGCGGTGGATCGTCACGAGGTTGGCCGACGAGGCGGCTGCCTTGGCCTTCACCGTGGTGAATGCCTTGGTGTAGTTGTAGACCTTGGGCTTCGCCGGGGCAATGATCGCCTTGGTGGAAAGCTTGCTTGATTGCATCCAACCAATGCCGGCGCTGGTGCGCACCTGCTGCCAGGACCCCGAGGTCCGCAACCATTGGATCCTGGTGTTGTTTGAGAGCGTGCCAATCTTCTTGCTGGTGGTCTTGGTGGACTGGAAGACCGGCTGCTTGCCGTTCACCCAGCGATATATGGCCGCGGGGTTCGTCTTGCTCAGTGCGTTTGCGGGAACGAAACCGGTCTTCCCCGACACCTTGACCTTGATCCAAGACCCGGTCTTGCCAAGCAACTCCACCTTGGTCTGGCGGTGGATCGAGAGCACGCTGGACGAGCTTGCTGCTGCCTTGGCCTTCACCGTGGTGAAGGCCTTGGTGTAGTTGTAGACCTTGGGCTTCGCGGGTGGCTTGATTGCCGCATTCGAGAGCTTGATCGACTGCATCCAGCCGATGCCAGCGCTGGTGCGCACCTGCTGCCAGGAACCTGAGGTCCGCAGCCACTGGATCCTGGTGTTGTTCGACAGGGTGCCTAGCTTCTTGCTGGTGGTCTTCGTGCCTTGGAAGACCGGCTGCTTGCCGTTCACCCAGCGGTAAATGGCCGCGGGATTCGATGCGCTGAGGGCACTGGACGGAACGAACCCCGTCTTTCCCGACACGACGACCTTGGTCCAGGACCCGGTCTTGCCAATGACCTCCACCTTGGTCTGGCGGTGGATCGAGACCACGTTGGCCGAGTTTGCGGCTGACTTCGCCTTCACCGTGGTGAATGCCTTGGTGTAGTTGTAAACCTTCGCCGTGGCCGCCGCGACAGGCTTGAGGAAGTTACCCGATACCCAGCCGGTTTTCGATTTGTAAGTGACTTGGTTCCAGATGCCACTGGTCTTGAGGATTGTCAGCCTGGTGTTCTTGGGAACCACCAGAAGCGAGGCCGATTTCACATCGGTGGTCTTGCGGAGATTCAGGTTTGCCGTGGTCAGCTTGACCGGTTTCGCCTTGGCGGTGTTGATGCTGACCGAGGCGATCGGCGCAAGCGGCTGCGCGGTGGCGATGGTGCTTGGCCCGCCAACCAGCGCAACGGCAAGGGCCAGCGCTACTCCAAGGTGTTTACGCTGCAATGTGGGCTCCTGGAAAAAGGGGTGACGATCAAGGCATAACAGTACCCAATAACGTCATGTCCGGGTTGATTTCCATGAAAATCTCCGTTCTTTCCAACAACATGCGCCGCACAGTGTCTTCGTGGTCAAGCGGCGCACGCGATTCACCGGCCCTCAGCGGCCCGCTTTGCCGGTGGCTCGATCTCTGCAAAATCATTCCCAGCGGAGGAAGGAAAGTTGATAGGTGAAGCCACTGTCCGCGGCACATCCAGGCTCCAGAAACGTTATGGCTTGTCCAAGAAATGGAATGGGCGCGCTGCTTGTACGTGCTTCAAAGTCGTACCGGCAGCGCGCCCATGGCGAATCGCGTCAGCCCTGTCGGGCTTTCATGCGGGGGTTCTTCTTGTTGATGACAAAGACCTTGCCACGGCGCCGAACGACCTGGGCGCCGGGGATCTTCTTCAGCGAGCGGATGGAATTGCGCACTTTCATTCTTTTTCCTTTTGTAGGTGTTGCAGCAAAAAAGGTTGGAGGCTAACTCGTTGGCGTCAGGCCAGGTCGGTGAGCCGGAGGGCATCCTCGAAATCCGGTGACCCCAGGATTTCGGCATCGGTGAGCTCGCAGGAGTGCAGGAGCGCCGCCAATTCAATGGCGTCGTTGCTGTCGCTTGTCAGAGCCATATGCGTGCGAGCCGTTTCCGCGCCCCATGTCCCCTGGTTTTCGATCCAAACGAAGGGACCTGCACCGCCAAGCACGACCTTGGTTTCCGGTGAATTTCCGATCCACAGCGTGCCTCGCAACCACACGCATCCCGCGGCCAGCCAGCCCAGCGCATCCTTGAGCCGCCCCGGGTGCAGTGGACGCTCAGCCCGCAATTCAATTGTTGTGAATGGACCGTCCTTGGCCATCTTTTCCTTGGAAGTGCCGGCACTGCGGACATGGACGTTGCCCGGTGTCGAGCGCCGACAAGCAGCCCCCGGCTCATGGACTTTGAAGGCAAGCTTTTCGTCAGGGTGGATCACGGCCAGGTGCGGTCCCAGCTCCCCGAGCAGCTGGGCTCCGCGATGGAACAGGTCGCCTCCGGATTGGCAGCCAGGTGCCTCGGCCTCAAAGAGGTGGGCGAAGAGCCCCTCGAGCAACAGAGCGGTGTCGGCAAATGCGATTTCCTTGACGAGAAATTCCCCCGCGGTCCGGTCATCGTCTTGCACGCTGCTGAGACCCGCCTGCCAGAGGGTGCGGGTGTCCCACATCTGGTCCTCAAGCGCGGCCGGGTCCAATGCGAGAGAAACCGAATCGATGTTTATCCCGCGCACGGCCAACAGCGGACCGAGAATTTCCAGCACCATGTCTGCGTTCACGCTTGGCGGCAGCCCCACGAAAACGTCACTGGGTGCGGCGTCGAGGACTCGGGTCACCGTGGGCACCACGTCCAGCCTCACGGAGCAGGTGAGACAGCCATGCTCCAGCGCAATTTCTGTGCGGTCTTCTTCGGCCGCACCGCGGGACACTCGACGCAGCACCCGTTCGCCCTCAAGCAAGTCATGGCGAACCACGATGGCTTCGGGGCTGGTCACCAGCAATGCGTCCAGTGCCTTGTCGCGGACGTGGGCTTCAAGCGAAGTTACAAGTATGAGAGTCACACCGACCACAGTAACTAATAATGATTCTCATTAGCAACCTGTGGACAGGCATGGTTTTGTTCCGTTGACCCCTTGGGCGTCTCGCACCACGGGCCCGCACGCTCCGACCAGTCGAAGGAGCGTTGAATCAATGGGGCTCGTGGTGCACCGGGACCACCACGACCGGCAGCGTCTGGTGGGCGATCACGCGGTGCGCAGTCGTTCCGTTGAGTAGTTCCGACAGCCTGGCGCCAACTCCATGGTGCCGGGTTCCGACCACGATCATGCGCGCATGCAGCTCGCTGCCGAGCCGTGCCAGGGCCTTGCCGGGGTCCCCGGCCAGCACGCGGAACGACCAGGGAATCTTGGATCCGGCCATGGCGCTATCCAGGATCCGCAGGACGTCGCGCGCATCCTCGGTCATGTCCTCGTCGATGTCCTTGGGGTGCAGCGAATTGCCGCGGATGTCTTCCTTCAGTTCCCATTCGACCAGATAGCTGTTGATCTCCACATAGGCAAAGACCAACGGCGCCCCGAATCCCTCCGCCAGCGTCCTCGCCTCGAGCACCACGCGCCGGGGCTGCTTGGGCAGCACCCCGACGACGATCGGGCCCACTCCCCCGACGTTCGGCATTTCCTTGTCCATCACGGCCCCCTTGCGTCGTTGCAAGCCACTTACTTCCTGCTTGATATTTTCCGCCCATAGTCCCGGGAGGGGAACAGCAATTGGCCTCGACCTTCCCGCGGACTGCCTGTCGCTGTCCGGTGCCATGAACCACCAGTCACCCGGGGTTTACCGGACGTCCATGTGAACGCGGACAGAGCGACATACGCCATCGATACGTTGGGGTTTCATGCGTGCACCGACATCGTCCCGGGGGCCGTAGCCGGCAGCATCTGTGCAACGGCGGATCTTGCCCGGGCGCGCATGGCTCTCGCATCCCCACATGAAGGAAGACATGACCCAGACCCAGATTCCGGTGCGCCGGTACAAACGGGGCATTGCCTCAGCCGTGCTGCTCGCCGTGCTAGGCGGGGCGCTTGCCGCACCCGTGCCGTCCTTTGCCGCACCTGCGGTTCCCACCGACCCGGTCATCTCCACGACCGACACGACGTGGCAGTACATCGACGATGGTTCGGACCCCGCTGCAGGCTCCGAGGCGCTGCGCGCCTGGACCACTGGCGGATTTGACGACGCCGGATGGAAGAGCGCCAAGGGACGCTTTGGTGCCAAGAACGGCAATCTTGCCGCCGTTGGCCCGCACACCCCGGCCACCTTGCTGAACCACTACCTGGACGGAGCCGCGGCACCAACGATCCCGACCTACTTCTTCCGCAGCACCTTCGAACTCGGCCAGGGCGTCGCGGCGGAGGTTGGCGACATCATCGGGGACGTCGTCCATGACGACGCACTGGCTGTCTGGATCAATGGCAAGAAGGTCGCCGGCTTCCTCGACGAGCGCGCCGACGAGAACACCAACGTTTCCTACGCCGGAACCAGCAATGGCGATCCGGTAACCAACACCTTCCACGCCGATCCCGAACTTTTGGTGGACGGCACCAACACCGTTGCCATTGCCCTCTACCAGGACCGTGAGACCAGCTCGGACATCTACCTCGATGTCCCCTCAATCCGTCTGGCCAGCATCGGCGAAATCGGCGCGGCCCCGCCCACGCGCGTCATCCTGACACCCACCACCACGCCCGAAACCTCGCAGTCCTTCTCCTGGCTCGCCGGGGACGCCTCGCAGGCCAGCGGACAGGTGCAGATCCGCACCGCCGCAGGCGGCGAGGTGCGCACCGTCGACGCCTACCAAACCGGCACCGTGAACAACAACCCGAAGCCGCACTACTCGACCACGGTCGAAGGACTCTCTTCCGCCACCGTCTACAGCTACCGGGTGGGCCTCGAGGGCGCGTGGAGCGAGTGGCACGAATTCACCACCGCCGACCCCAAGTCCAAGGAATTCCAGTTCCTGTACTACGGCGACGCCCAGATCGGCCTGGATTCCACCTGGCCCGAGGTCGTCCGCCAGGCCGAGGCCAAGGCACCGAATTCCATCGGCTCGGTCCACGCCGGCGACTTGATCAACACCGGCAGCAACGAGACCGAATGGCTCAACTGGTTCTCCGGCATGACCAAGTCCGCGGCAACCACCAACATCATGGCCGCCCCCGGCAACCACGAATACTCCGGCGACAAGAAGCTTGCCGCATGGAAGGCCAACTTCGAGTACCCCCACAACAACCCGAACCTCGAGACCATCGGCAAGATGGCTGACCTTGCCGTCGGCGACAGCGAGGTGGCGCGCCAGTACGCGGCCTACTTTGCCCACTGGGCCGAGTTCGCCGCCGAGACCGTGTACTTCACCGACTACCAGGACACCCGGTTCATCACCCTCAATGCCACCCGCGACACCGCATTCCTCACCCCGGACAACCTGCCGGCCTGCGCCGGAACCGAATGCCCCTCCACCAAGGTTTCCCGCCTGTGGACCGAGTTCCAGGGCGCTTGGCTTGATAATGTGCTGGAAACCAGCGAGTCCAAGTGGAACGTCGTCACCTTCCACCAGCCGGTTTTCTCCACCTCGGCGGGGCGCAACGAACCGATCCTGCGCGAGGTCTGGGTTCCGGTGTTCGAAAAGCACAACATCGATCTGGTCCTCATGGGCCACGACCACACCTATGCCCGCGGCTACGTCAACGCGAATGCAACCGACACCCCGGGCCTGACCACCGGCCCGGTCTACACCGTGGCCAACTCCGGGGCCAAGCACTACAACCTGGAAACGGACGAGAAGAACGTCTGGACCCTCAACGGCGCCACCCAGGTCCTGCGCGGTGCCGGCGTGACCACCTACCAGGTCATTGACGTCTCGGCGGACAAGATGGTCTACCGTTCATACATTGCCGAGAAGACCACCAAGGCCACCACCGACCTGCCGGTCGGCGCGCTCTACGACGAATTCACCATCACCAAGACGGACAAGGGATCCAAGTGGGTCACCGAGGCAGGCATGGAGCCGCCGGCCACCCACGCATGCCTGGAAAACCGTTCCGAGAAGGCCGGAACCACCAACGGGAAGGGCGCCGAGAAGCGCAACGAAAACGGCAACTCCAACAACGGCAACAACGCCAACCGCCCGCTCTGCGCCGTCGGGGCCAAGTAGTCCCGGCCACCCCGGCCATTCCCGGCCACAGGCAGCCACCGGATAACCTAACGCAACAAGGCCAAGGCATCGTCCGCCCCTCGGGTGGGGCGATACCTTGGCCTTGTTTTGCCCTCGACCCGGACCGCGGGCTCAGTCGCGCTCGCCTTCGATCATGCGGGCCACGTGCAGCGTCAGGTAGGTGACCTCGTCGTCGGTCAATTCCTCGCCCAGGCGCAGTTCCAGCACGCTTTCGAGCTTCAATGCCGTGGCGTAGGCCTGCGGGTAGGAGTCGCGGATCGCGTCAAGCAACTTGCCCGCACCCTCCTGCAGCTGCATGCCGGACCCGGCCCGCACGAAGAAGTAGCGCAGGTGGGTGATGAAGCGTGCGGCGTTGACGGTGTCCCTGTCGATCGGCCGGCCCGCGGCCTGTTCCAGGACCTCGAAGAGCTGGGCAAAGACCCCGGTCATTTGGTAGGTGGAGGACAGGTCCCCGGTGGCGAACCCGACGTTCACCAGGTGCAGCGCAATGGACACCGCCTCGTCGGACGGCAGCGGGGCCTCCAAGGAATCATTGACGTGCCCCAGGATTGCCTGGGCCGCGCGCAGCTCCCCCGGGTACAGGTGGGTGACCTCGGCACGCAGCGGGTACTCGACCTCGATCCCCTCGGCCTGCCGCTTGATGGCAAAGCCCAGGTGGTCTGCCAGTGCCACGGAAAGCACCGCGCTGTTGGGGATCTCCAGCTCGGCACGCCCGGCCTCCAGTGCCGTCTCGGCCAGCGCCAGGTGCACCGGGTCGATGGCCGCGACCATGGCACCGAAATTGTCCGGGTCCCGCCCGTCCTCGGGCACGAAGGTGCGCACCACCTTGGAGGCATCCACCCGTGCACCCGGCTTCACGCCGAAGCCCAGCCCGCGGCCGGTGAGGATCACCTCGCGTCCGGCGGAACCGGGTTCGCGTGCAAGCACGACGTTGTTGTTGAAAACGCGCAGGATTTCCACGTCGGTGCTTCCCCTAGTCTTGTCGGTGGGCCGGGCCGGATGGGGGCGCAGGCCAATGGCCGGCGCCCCCGCACTTCCAAGGTGCTAGCTTAGCGTGGCGCCGTTGGAGGCGATCACATCGCGGTACCAGCCAAAGGACTTCTTCTTGTACCGATCCAGGGTCCCGGAGCCGTCGTCGTTGCGGTCCACGTAGATGAAGCCGTAGCGCTTGGACAGCTGCGCGGTGGAGGCAGAGACCACGTCGATGCAGCCCCAGGAGGTGTAGCCCATGACCTCGGCGCCGTCCTCGATGGCCTCGCGCACCTGCACCAGGTGGTCGTTCAGGTAGTCGATCCGGTAGTCGTCAAGGACGGTGGGTTCCCCGTCGATTTCCACGAGCTGGTCCTTGGCACCCAGGCCGTTTTCCACCACGAACAGCGGCTTTCCCCAGCGTTCCCAGTAGTCGTTCATGACCACGCGCAATCCCTGCGGGTCGATCTGCCAGCCCCATTCGGAGGCCTCGAGCGTGGGGTTGGGGATGCCGCCCATGATGTTGCCCGGGCCCTTCTCCTGGCCCGGGTCCGCGGATTCGCAGATGCTCATGTAGTAGCTGAAGGAGACGAAGTCAACGGTGTGCGTGAGGTCCTCGCGGTCCTGCTCGGTGATCTCGATCGTGATGCCGTTGTCGCGGAAGAAACGGCGCAGGTATCCGGGGTAGGCCCCGCGGCAGTGGATGTCGCCGAACGCATAGCTGGCGTGAGCGGTGTCCATGGCCCGCACCACGTCGTCCGGGCTCGGGGTCAGCGGGTACACCGGCATGGCGAGGATCATGCAGCCCACCTGGGCCCCGGGCATGATCTCGTGCGCCAGCTTCGTGGCCCGGGCCGAGGCCACCAGCTCGTGGTGGATGGCCTGGTACAGGTCCGAGTCGGTCAGTTCCTCGCGCGGGACCGGGATGCCGCCGGACATGAAGGGCTCGTGGATCACCGAGTTGATCTCGTTGAAGGTCAGCCAGTACTTGACCCGGGTGCCGAAGCGCTCGAAGAGCACCTGGCAGTAGCGTTCGTAGAAGTCGATCAGCTTGCGGTTCCTCCAGCCGCCGTAGGCACGCGCCAGATTCAGCGGGGTCTCGTAGTGGCTGATGGTCACCAGGGGTTCGATGCCGTGCTTTTCCAGTTCGTCCAGCACGCGGTCGTAGAAGGCTAGGCCCTCCTCGTTGGGCTCGGCGTCGTCCCCGTTGGGGAAGATCCGGGACCAGGCGATGGAGAAGCGGTAGACCTTGAAGCCCATCTCGGCGAAGAGCGCGATGTCCTCGGCATACCGGTTGTAGAAGTCGATCCCGACCTGCTTGAGGTTCTCCGGGGTCGGGCCCTCGGTGGGTTCGGTGGTGATGCCCCTAGGCATCACGTCCTGGATGGACAGGCCCTTGCCTCCGGAGGCGTAGGCGCCCTCGATCTGGTTGGCGGCGGTTGCCCCGCCCCAGAGGAATCCGTCGGGGAATGCCCCGGTGGCGGGTGCGATGGTTGTTTGGCTCATGATGGCACTGGTCCTTTCGTCGGTGGCTAGAGTTCGATGTCGAGAGCGGGTACGCCGCGGTCAAGGTGCCCGTGGGCCACGGGCACCACGGCCGTGAGGTTCTTGGTATTGGTCACGACCATGATGGTGATGTCGCTGAACCCGGCTTCCTTGATCTTGGCCCGGTCGATGGTGGCCAGCAGGTCGCCGGCCTCGACGCGCTGCCCGCGGACCACGGCGGGGGTGAAGCCCTCGCCCTTCATCTGGACGGTGTCGATGCCGATGTGCACCAGCACCTCGATGCCGTCATCGGTCTTGATGCCGTAGGCGTGGCCGGTTTTCATGGCTGCCTGGACGGTGCCGGAGACCGGGGAATGCACGGTGTCTTCCTCGGGGATGATGCCGAGCCCCGCGCCCATGGCACCGGAGGCGAAGACCTTGTCCGGGATGTCTGCCAGTGCGACGGCGGTGCCGGCCACGGGGGCCAGGACCTTGGTGCCGGGCGTTGCGGCGGGCGTTGCGGCGGGCGTTGGGGTTGCTGTTTCCTGGGCAGGGACCGCTGCTTCTACTGCCGGTTCCGTGTCAGGTGTTTCGCGCGGCCCGAAGAAGAAGGTCAGCAGGAAGGCAATGGCCACTGCCACGGCGGTTCCGAGCAACAGCGTCGCGAAGCTGCCGACCGAGCCGAAGGCGGGAAGGGCCAGAACGGAGGGGAAAACAAACGAGGTGGCGGCGCTGCCGCCGATGGCCGCGATCGCGCCGCCCACGGCCCCGCCGACGATACCGAAGTAGAACGGCTTTTTCAGCGGCAGGTTCACGCCGTAGATGCCGGGCTCGGTGATGCCTGCAAGGAACCCGGAGAACGCTGCGGGTGCGGCGACCTCGCGCCGCTTGGCGCTGCGGCTGCGGATCGCCACGGCCAGCATGGCGCCGGACTGTGCCAGCACCGCCGGGACCAACGGGCCCATGAGAACCGAGGACCCCTCGGTGCCCAGTTCGTTGATGATGACCGGAACCAGGCCCCAGTGCAGCCCGAAGAGCACGAAGACCTGCCAGAAACCACCCAGCAGCGCGCCTGCCAGCCATGGGGCGAAGCCGAAGATGGCGTTGATGCCGTTGGAGATGCCTTCGGCCAGGAAGATCGTGGCCGGGCCCACCGTCATGAGGGTCAGCGGGACCATGATCGCCATGGACAGCAGCGGGGTGGTGAAGTTGCGGATCGTGGCAGGCAGGACACGCAGCAGGAAGCGTTCCAGGTAGCCCAGCAGGAACACCGCCACGATGATCGGGATGACCGAGCTGACGTAGCTCATCACTGGCACCGGGATCCCGGCGAAGTCCACCGGCTCCCCCGCGGTGCCCATCGCGACGATGCTGGGGTAGACCAGCGCACCGGCGATGGCCATGGCAGTGAATTCGTTGGCCTTGAAGCGGCGGGCGGCGGTGACGGCCAGGAACAGCGGCAGGAAGTAGAACAGCGCGTCCGCCGCCGCGGAGAGGATCACGTAGGTGTCTGCGTCCTCGGCAATCCAGCTCAGGTTTCCGGCCAGGACCAGGAAGGCCTTGAACAGGCCGGCGCCGGCCAGCGGCCACATGATGGGCAGGAAGATCGCCGAGACCATTTCGATGAATCGGTTCAGGAGGTTCCCCTTGGCGGGGGCTTCTTCCTGCTTGCTGCTTTCGGCCCCGATGCCGCTGATCTTCCCCAATTCCGCGAAGACCCTCGGCACGTCGTTGCCGATGACCACCTGGTACTGGCCGCCGGCCTTCATGACCGTGATGACACCCGGAAGCTTTTCAACGGCCGCGGTGTCGGCCTTTGCGTCGTCGCGCAGCTTCAGCCGCAGCCTGGTGGCGCAGTGCGTGGCACTGGCAATGTTTTCTTCCCCGCCGACACCCTCCAGGATGTCTGCGGCCAAGGTCTTGTGGTTCACCGTGGCCATGGCAGTTTTTCCTCTCCACTGAGTTTTCGGGCACAAAAAAAGACCCAAGAAAAACGCATTGCGTTTTCCTCAGGTCTTGCCTCGTGGCCGAGTAACAATCCTTTGCAGGCAACATTGCCTGCTTCCAAGAAGCCTACAGGTGAGCATCGTCACCCGCAAATTGCCCCGGGATGTCTCCCGGGGCAACGGACCGTTCTCAGATGAGCCCGAGCTCCGCAAAGGCAGCGGCGATCCCGTCGCGATTCGGCGGAAGCGCCGTGCGGTCGGCCAGCTCCAGCAGCCCGGGATGCGAGCCCTCGATGGCCACGCCAAGCCCCGCAAAGGCCACCATTTCCAGGTCGTTTTCCCCGTCGCCGAAGGCGATGGTGTCAGCCTGGCTGATTCCCAGGTGTTCGATGGCCACGGCGACGCCGTCGGCCTTGCTGATGCCGCGGCGGAACAGCTCACCCGTATGGCGCCCCTCGTCTGCGATGGAGTTCTCGACCACGGCGACATCCTCGCCGATCTCGGCCGCAATGCTTCCCACCGAAAGCGGTGCCTCGAACACGGAGATCTTGGCAAAGGACGGCAGCTCGGGGATCGGAGCCAGGGAACCCAGGATTGCCGAGGAGCCGGCGGCCCGGCCGTCGGGGCGTTGGCTGAAGTGCGCCTCGATGATTTCCCGCAGCCGTTGTTCCGCGGCGCGAGGGACGTGGAGTGATTCCGGGGATTCCAGGACGTAGACCGCGTCGTGGGCGTCGAGGGCCGCGAGGGTCCGTGCCGCCATCTCGTCCGGGAACCGGCGGTCCATGAGGATTTCGCCGCCCACCTCCACGTATGCGCCGGCGCTGGCCACCAGTCCGTCGAATCCGGCCGCCAGGATGTGTGCCGGAAGCATGGAGAGGGGACGGCCGGTGCAGAGCAGGACCTTGTGCCCGGCCGCGCGTGCCGCGCGGACCGCTTGTGCGTGGGCTTCCGGGACCACCCCGTAATCGGCATAGGTGCCGTCGACATCGAGGAAGACGGCGTGGATGGTTTTTACGGGTGTTTGGGACATGGCGTGCATGCTCACCGAGTCTACCGGTGCCAGATGAACGCTTGGGTCCGGAGGATGCCCGGCGCCTTCCACCGCGGACCCGGGTCCGCCCATCAGGCCGGGACCGCACGCGATGCCAGGGCACCTGCCAGGCATTTTTCATAGAACGCCACGTGTTCGCCGACCATGCGGCGGATCCCGAAGGTGGTTTCCGTCGCCCGGCGGCAGTTCCCGCGGTCCAGCTGTGCGCACCCGGGCAGGGCTGCGGCCAGTGCGTTGGGCGTCTCACGCAGAAAGCCGGTGACTCCGTCAACCACGATCTCCGGGGCAGCGCCGCGCAACGTGCTGAGCACCGGGGTGCCGGTGGCCATGGCCTCGATCATGACCATGCCGAAGGGCTCGTCCCACTGCAACGGATTGAGCAGTGCAAAGGCGTCGCCCAGCAGGGCGAACTTTTCCGCGGCCCCCAGCTCGCCCACGTACTCGATGGTTCCGCCAAGCTCGGACCGGATGACCTGCTGGAAGTACTCCTGCTCCCCCGCGCTGCGCATCTTCGCCGCAATGCGCAGGGGCACCCCGGCGCGGCGTGCCACCCTGATGGCGGTCAACACGCCCTTGTTCGGGTGCATGCGGCCCAGGAAGCAGGCATAGCCGCCGCTCCCGGCACCCACCGGGATCTGCGTGGCATCGATGCCGTGGTGGATGACGCCGGACACCGCCACCCCCGTCGCCGTCATGGACTGGTGCCGGGAGATCGCCACCAGCGATGCGCATTGGGCCACGGCGGAATAGACGGGCAGGAAGCGGTCGTCCATGGCGTTGTGGGCCGTGGACACCACGGGGATCCGGTGCCCCGCCAGACGCAGCAGCGGGCCCGACAACGTGTGGTCGTGAATGATGTCCACCGCACCCAACTGCGCGTAGGCGTTGAGCACGTGCCGCAATTCGTCCTGGCCCCTGCCCAGGTGCCGGGGCTCGGGCGGCAGGCTTCCGGCCACCTGGGCCACCGGGCTGGTGCTGCCCGCCGCCGCGGCCAGCAACACCTCGTGCCCCAGCTCCGCCAGTCCGCGCGCCAGCAGGCCCACGACCGCTTCGGTGCCGCCGTAGCCTGCCGGCGGCACGGTGAGCCACGGCGGGGCGATAAGTCCAATGCGCATGGTTGTTCCCCTTTCCGTCCCGGCTCAGGCCGTGCCGGGCATGACATCGAGCATGTCCGCCAACGGCCCGCGCCGGCCGCGCCGCACTTCCAGGTCCTCCTTGACTCCCTCGAGGTGGAACCGGGTGCCGTTGGCGGTGAGGTTGATCTTGTTATCCCCCACGGTGATGTTGCGCAGGTGCACCTTGCCCCACTCGGCGGGCAGCACCGGGTCCAGGTAGAGCTTCCCCTCGGTCAGCACCGGATCCAGGCGCAGCATGACGCGCAGCAGGTGCATGGGCGCCGCGGCCGCCCACGCCTGTGGGGAGCATGAGGTGGGGTAGGGCACGGGCACCGGATGGCTGGAGCGGTCCAGGCCGCAGAAGAGCTCGGGCAATCGCCCGTCGTGGAACGCGGCGGCCTCCATCAGGGACGTCGCCACGCGCTGGGATTCGGCAACGAATCCATAGCGCATCAACCCGCCCGCGATGAGCGCATTCTCATGCGGCCACACCGATCCGTTGTGGTAGCTGGCCGGGTTGTAGGCCTTCATCCGGCTCGAGAGCGTGCGCACGCCCCACCCGGTGAACATCTCCGGGGACATCAGCGTCCTGGCCACCTGCGGCGCCTTGTCATGGTCCACGATTCCGCTCCACAGGCTGTGGCCCATGTTCGAGGCGCAGGAGTCCACCTGGCGCCCGTCCCCGTCGATGGCCAGGGCGAAGTAGCCGCGGTCGGCCATCCAGAACTTCTCGTTGAACCGGTCCTTGAGCCGCCGGGCCTTGGCGGCATAGTGCTGCGTCGTTTCCTCGTCGCCCGCTTGCTGGGCGATCAGCGCGCGGGCCAGGTAAGCGGTGTAGACGTAGCCCTGGACCTCGCACAGGGCCAGCGGGGCTTCGGCGACCCGGCCGTCGGCAAAGGTGACCCCGTCCCAGGAATCCTTCCAGCCCTGGTTGGCCAGGCCCGTGGGGGTGGAACGCCGGTAGGCCAGGAATCCGTGGGGGTCCTTCGCGCACGTGCGCTCGATCCAGCCCAGCGCCGCGTCGATGGCGGGCAGCAGCCGGTGCAGCGTCTGGCCACCGACTCCCCACCGGGTCAGCTCGCCGGCCACGGTGACAAACAGCGGCGTGGAATCGACCGAGCCGAAGTACGCGCCCGAGCTGCCCAGTTCCGGGGACTGCGAGGATCCCAGGCGCACCTCGTGCAGGATCTTGCCCGGCTCTTCCTCGGTCTGCGGGTTGGTCCCCGTGCCCTGGAGTTCGGCCAGCGCCTGGATGGTTCCCAGTGCCAGCGAGGAGTCCACGGAGAGCGAGAGGAACGAGGCCAGCAGGGAATCGCGCCCGAAGAGCGCCATGAACCACGGCGCCCCTGCGGCCACCACCACACGGCCATCGTGCGCGGCGTCGAAGATGCGAAGCGAGCCCAAATCCCGCCGCCCGGTCAGCAGCGCCCGGCCCACCTCGTAGTGTGCGACCTCAACGGAAGGCACTTGTTCCTTCCACTCGCGCTGGCGCACCGCCGGAAAACTGGCGGCCCCGGCTGCCTGCCCCATGCGCGCATCCTGCTCCGAGCCACGTCCGTCGATGGACGGTTCGATGGCCACCTCCGTCACCCATTCGCCCTGCGGCGGCAGCGCGATGCGGTACTCAAGCCCCCCGGGCGCCGCGACGGCCTGGGAATCGCGGATGCGGACCAGAAGCCGGTGGTCGCCGGCGGTCCCGCTGAATTCCAGCCCGTCCTTTCCGTGGTGCGACATCGAGCCGTCGCCCGCGCGGCGGATCCCGGCCTTGACGTCGAAGAGGTCGGCGAAGTCTGCACTGACCTCCAGCTGCACGGTGGCGGCGAAGGTTTCATTGGAGTAGTTGTGCACCACGATGCGCTCGACCATCCCCCCTTCGAGGCTGCGGTGGCGTTCGACAATCACATGGCTTTCGGATTCCAGGGCGTTGCCGCCCACCCTGCCCACGAACATCGCCCGGTAGGGCTCGATCGCGGTGCCGGCCAGGGGCTCCACGTCCTTGCCGTTGACCCGCAGCCGCCAGCCGGAGACAAACCGGGTGTCGCGGAAAAAGAACCCGTGCGGTCGGGTGCCGTCCATGTCCCCGTTGGCGGCCGCCAACGCGAACGTGGTTCCATTCAGGATGGTGACGGCCCCGGGACCCGCCGACTGGGCGCCGACACCGGAGGTCCAGGCGCTGGTCATGTTCTTCCGCTCCGCCTTTTGCCCCCGCGATGCCGTGCGCCGCGGCCGGTGGGGAACGGTGCCTTCAGCCGATGGGCGGCAATGGCCGCGTTTGGTGCAGGGGTGTGCCTGTGGGAATGCATCATCAATGTCCATCGAACGTGCATGCTGCGGCCCGCTGCTTGACCTCACTTCACAGCCTAATCCGGCGGCCGCGTCCGGGGAAGAACTTTGCGCGGGTTCGCGGGCACCACCCGGGTGCGTTGTTTTCCTTCCATGCCGGCGGCCTTGGCCGTAGGCTGGGCAGCAGCAGCGGATCCCGCCGGTACTGCACGATCCCGGTCCCATCCGGCGCACGATTCCAGGAGCATCCATGAACGATTTCCGGGGCGTCAGCCACCAGACGCTGTCCAACTACCTCAATCAGCACCTGCTGGGATCCGAGGGCGGGGTCAACGCCTTCCGCGCCGCGGCCGACACCTGGAAGGGCACGGCGCAGGAACCGATGCTGCTCTCGCTGGCCCGCCAGGTGATGGCAGACCAAGAGGACCTGCAAAACATGGTCCACCGGCTCGGCTACGGCGGGCACCCGCTGAAGCTCACCCTCAGCCATGCGGTGCGCGCCATGGGTCGGGTGAACCCGGTGAACCTGCTGCGCAAGCGCAAGGCCGGCCTGGCGCAGGTGGAACTCGACGTGCTCATCGGCATGCTCAACGCCAAGCTGGCCATGTGGGACACGCTGCAGCTGGTGGCCGGCAAGGACCACCGCTTCGACACCGCCCTGCTGGACGACCTCAAGGTGCGCGCCAACGACCAGATCACCCAGGTCAAGGAAATCATCGAGGCCACCTGGGAGGAACGCTTCTTCGCCGGATAGGCGTGCGGAAAGGAACCCCCGTCCCCATGACACGAACAGCAATCATCGTCGGCGCCGGGCCCAACGGCCTGGCCGCCGCGGCCCGGCTGGCCGAGCACGGCGCCCAGGTCACCATCTATGAACAGGGGCCACACGTGGGCGGGGCAGCGCGCTCCGCCGATACCCTGGGACCGGGAACCACCGTGGATTTGGGTGCCGCGGCCCATCCCTTTGGCATCGGCAGCCCCGCCTTCCGCCACCTGGGACTGGAAAGCCACGGCCTGCGCTGGCTGCACCACCGCTACCCCATGGCCCATCCGCTGGAGTCCGGACCCAGCGCGCTGCTGCACCCGGACCTGGAGGACACCTCCGCGACCCTGGGCGAGGACGCGAACGCGTGGCGGCTGCTGCACCGGGCGGTGGCCGGGCATCCGCTCGAGTCCCTTGCCAACGCCACCGGCCCGCTGCTGCGCATGCCTCCGCACCCCGCACTGATGGCCGGCTTCGGTGCCCGCGCGCTGTGGCCCGCCGGGCCGTTGGCACGGCTGGTCTTCCGCACCGAGGCCGCCCGCGCCCTCTTCGCCGGATCGGCCGCCCACTCCATGCTGCCGCTGGGCCACCCGTTCACCGCCGGCTTCGCGGTGCTCTTCGGCGGCCTGGGCCAGTCCCTGGGCTGGCCGGTGGCACGCGGCGGCACCCAGGCGATCATCAACGCGTTGATGCAGCACCTGGCCGTGGCCGGCGTAGAGGTGCACACCAATTCGCCGGTGCGGGACCTGCGCGAGCTCCCGGCCAGCGACGCGATCCTGCTGGACTTGACGCCGCGGCAGGTCTTGGAACTTTCCGGAACCGGCATCGGCGGGCGCTACGCCGGCCACCTGCGCCGATGGAAGTACGGGGCAGGCGCCTACAAGGTCGACTACCTGCTCGACGGCCCGATCCCGTGGCGCGACGAACGCACCGCCCACGCCGGAACCGTGCACGTGTGCGGCAATCTCGCAGAGGTGGCGGCCGCCGAACACGAAGTGGGCAGCGGCCGGCTACCCGGGCGCCCCTTCGTGATGCTCGCCCAGCCCTCGGCGGTGGACGAATCCCGGGCTGCCGACGGCCGGCAGGTCATCTGGAGCTACGCGCACGTTCCCAACGGCTGCACCGCCCAGGTAGGGGCGCTGGTCGACCGGCAGATCGAACGCTTCGCCCCGGGCTTCGGCGACCGGGTGATCGAGCGCGTGGAAACTCCGCCGCGCGCGTTGGAGGACTGGAACCCGAACCTCGTCGGCGGGGACATCGGCGGCGGCTCGCTGCGCGGCACCCAGCAGCTGCTGCGGCCGGCCCCGACGCTGCATCCATACCATGCCGGGGCGCCGGGGCTCTACATCTGTTCCTCTTCCACGCCCCCGGGCGGCGGGGTGCACGGGATGGCCGGCTGGCATGCCGCCCGCGCGGTGCTGCGGGATTGGGGCGTCGCGGTGCTTCCCACCCGGAGCCCGGCCGCCGAGCCGCGGCCCGGTTCCCGGTAACGCAGCGCACCGCCCGGGGCCGGATGCTGCGACAGCCGAATCACCTGGGCGCCAGCGGGCGGCTCTGGCCAACGCGCTGTAGGAGGGCAAGCGTGAGGTGGCGGCAGGGGCCCGACCGGCATAACGCCGCGGATCGAAAGCCCCGCCATCACCCTTCCCTGCAACGGGGCCAACAACCGCGCCGGACCGCACCGTCGCCCGCGTGCTGGCGGTTCGCCGAGGGGGAACCGCCAAGCTCTCCGGGATCGAACACTATTCCGAGACCGACGAGCCTTGAAAACGCGGGGAAGGAGAAGGCGATGTCGGCCGCCGAGGACAGCCACCTACCCGGGCTGGCGCGGGCCGGTGGCTCGCGCCAGCCCGCTGGAATGCCGGGGCATCGACTATGGGCCGGACACGGTCGCACTCGTGGTCCCCCATGATCCGACGTCGGACACGGCGCTGCTGAACGAGGCGACGGCCGCGGCCACTGCCCTGGATTGGAAGCTGCAGGATCCGGTCAACATCCCGGTGCTCGGGTTGCCGGATATTACGCATGCCGAGAGCCGCGAGGAGGGGCCCAGCGCCGGGCGCCGAGCCCCGGCGACCGTCCCTCCCTAGCCTTCGAAGTGCGTGGACACCGGTGCGCTGGTGGTGGAGGCGATGACCGCCTCAGCCACGTGGCGAAGCTTGATGTTCCGCGAGCTGGAGGCCGATTTCAGGATTTCGACGGCCCGATCCTGGCTGCACTTGTTTTGGCCCATGATGATGCCCACCGCCAGATCGATCGCGGTCCGCGACGCCAGCGCCAGCTTCAGGTTTTCCTCGTTGTCCCGGAGCTTGGCCATCGTCACCGCTAGGTTCAGCAGTGCCGAGGCATGCTCGGCATGGGATTCCGCCTGCAGAATGGCCTGGTCGTCGAACGCGTGGGTTCTCATCGAGTAGAGGTTGATTGCCGCGGTGTCCTCGGAATTCAATGTCAAGGGGACGGCCAGCATGGAACGCACCCCGGCGTTGTGGATCTCCGCGAAGTACTCGGGCCAGCGGCCATCGGCGGAGATGTCGGGGACACTGATGGTGCGGTGTTCGCTGCACGCGGTCAGGCACGGACCTTCACCAAAGTCGTACTGCACCTCATCGAGGGTCTGGGCCAAGGCGCTGTTGCTTGCCACCGTTCCCACCCGCTTGTGCCTGCGCAGGGTGATGCCGACGTGCACCGGCGCCCCGGGTACAGACAATTCGTCGGCGCTGACATGAGCTAATGCGTTTAGAAACGATTCAAGGTCGTATGTTTCGACCAGGAGATCCCTGAGGTATTCGTTTACCGCGATCATCAGTCAACCTTTCAAGCATTGCCCCTCATATCGACTCGGTTTCGGCTTTCCCTCGACGATGTGAAAACACTATCAAATTGAAGCCGCCCGATGGTCACCTGGGCCAACCCCGTCGGCCCAGCCCCCTGCTATCCCCAGAATACGGGTTTTTCGTCCACTTACAAGGCAAAGTTCGTGCGTGCCTGCGGTCCGGGTCCCCGGCTTCCGGGATTCCCGCAAGACCGTTGCGTGGCCGTGTTTCAAGCGGCTTTTCGCCGTCCCGAGCGCGCCTGCGGAGCAAGCCGGGCCATGGGCCGCAGCGCAGGACGTGCACTGCAGCAGGGGTGTGTCGCACACCAGCGGCGGCGGGCGGTTGGAACACGACGGCCGGATCCTTTCCGCAGCTCCGAACGCACCCCGCGAGATACGGAAATCCACCCGTGCACCGGGCGCGTTGCAAAAGCAGAGACTGCCACGAAGTATCGGTCTACGATTAATCCATGACACAGAACCTGGAAGTCGATTGGATCGATTCGCTGACCGCGCATGTCACCAACCGGACCGGGCGTGCGGTGTTTGATGTTGACCTGCGCACGACAGGTCAGGTCACGGTTGATGACAATCCTGACTGGAGCTTCAAGGCCGAGAAGTTGCCCGATGGCGAATTCATCGGCCTCTACCGGATCAAGGACAGCGTGGGCTGGGCAACCTCCCCGCCATTTTTGGAAATGACGTGGCGGAGCGAGGATTCCTCGGAGGAACACTACCGCAGGGTTCCCTTGCATCGCCACCAGGATCCGCCCACGCCTTGAGCACGCCGAGCCGGCGCCGCACCAAACCGGCTCGGCGCCATCGCTTCGGCGCGGCTTGGCGTGCGGCCGAGCCCCCGGTGTAGTCCTCGCCGGTCTTCCTGGGCATGAGCTAGCGCAACTCGCGGCCGGACGCATCGATCGGGCGCTGTTCACCGTGCATGCGCAGCCCCAGGAACCTCGGGGATCCGGCATCTTCACCGGGCGCTGGATCGGGTAACGCACTTGGACGTCCCCGAGCATCATGGGCACCGGAATCCAGCGGAAGGCCCGGAGCCTAGCGGCCCCGGGCGTGGCCGAATAGGCATTGGGGGACGCAAATGTCGTTGGCGCTGTCCGTCGCCGCACAGTGGTGAAGGAACTGCCCACGTCCCCGGTCCCATCAGGCAGGTCGACATCGACGGGGATCGGCGCGCTCATCGCCGGCCCCTGAGGTAACTGCTCGG
The DNA here is from genome assembly GCF_001863355.1 of Arthrobacter sp. UCD-GKA. Classification (NCBI taxonomy): domain Bacteria; kingdom Bacillati; phylum Actinomycetota; class Actinomycetes; order Micrococcales; family Micrococcaceae; genus Arthrobacter; species Arthrobacter sp. UCD-GKA. The sequence goes on from NZ_MOLR01000015.1 coordinate 42,248, forward strand.
CGGCGCGGGCACGAGACTGCCGGTTTCATAGTGGTCGAATGCGAGGTTGAGCTGAAACGACATCCCAGCACCCCGCAATATCAATAAACGACTCGAAGCCAACTCCTTGCTCTCCATGCTCGACCTTGCCCAGGATCGCGCGGCCGTGCCCGCCCGGTCCGCGACCTGCTGCGCGGGCGACCCCTGGAACCTCCTTCCCGTGAGAAGTTGCGCCCGATGTTCACGGCGATTCGACACGTCTGCGGTGGAGTTCGTCCCAGTGCCGTGCCGCCTGTGCGGTCATCGTTACGGCCCGCAAGAAGTTGAGTGGGCCCAAAGCGGGCCATTGGCCACGGTGGGGTTTGGAGGTGGATGCTGGAGCGGGTCGTGACGATGTGAGTAATCCCGTGCCGGCCTTCCGGCCAATTGGCTACAGGCAACTGGTGCCCGAGGAGCATCCGGCCGTGTTCCGCTCCTCCGCCGATGACAAWACCCGCCCCGACTTTCGTCGGGACGGGCATCGCCGTGCGGCCAACCGGGGCACTGGGCCCCAGCCACCTATGRGTTCGGCTGGCCTTAGCGTGCGACCGAGCCTTCGGTGTAGTCGTCGGTGGTCTTCCAGGAGAAGAGCTGGCGCAGTTCGCGGCCGGTCTCTTCGATCGGGTGCTCCTCGCCCTTATTGCGCAGTGCCATGAACTCCGGCGCGCCGGCATCCTGGTCCACGATGAGCCTGAGCTCGTGCAGCACCTCGACGTAGGCGATTTCCGGCTTGTGGTCGGGGATCGCAGGGACAGCCGAACTACGATACTTTTCGGAATCCCAGCGGACAGCGATCAAAGACGTCCGCAAACCGACTTAGGTCGCGTTCCTCGATCCCGTTGGCCAGGGCAACCGCTCTCCACCTCTTGACGGCCTCAAAGGTCTCACCGATCACCAAGTCACGCTGCTTCAGGGTGGAGACAAAATAGCCAGCCACTTCCATCAAGGCTTCGGAGGCGTCGTCCCGGCTATCCGCTCCCCCAATGCTCGTTTGGCGGGCGGCGGCAACGTCTGGATTTGGATTGACATCGAAAGCCGGGCTAAGTCGCCATCCCGCTTTACCTCTCAGGAATTCGTGATTACGCATGTGGTCGTCGGAGTTGTTCACCATGACGTTGAAAGCAATCCGGCGGAAAAGCTCCTCTCGGTCGGCTTTCGCATCATTCGAGGTCTCTGCAATCACATCAAGCAGATCCAGGTAGTCGTTGTTGCTGCCATCGCTCTCCTGCAGCATGGTCATCCCGGATACGTAGCCGAATCGTGTGTTCCCCTGGCGGTCGAACCGGTCGAGCAGCAGCACCGGCGCCGAGCCCACATGTTCAAGCCTGAACCCCGGCACGTGAATCTTGGCGGTCTTCGCCATTTGCAGGGTTGCTGATTCCCACGCGATGACGCTCCACTCATCGGATTGGTGGGGGAACTTGGCAATCGCAAGCTTTTCGCCGTCCCTGACGGAGGCCTTCGGACGCGCGCCGCCAAGGCTGCCCGTGCCGGCATCCAACAGGATCTTCAAGGCTTCCGCTGGATCTTGGTCTGAGACGATCACCTGTGCTGCGTTGAGCAGCGCGGGAAGCGCGACCAGCTTCGGGACCCGGGTTTCGGGATACAGGTAGGGACCCGTGTCACGGCGAAATCGCAGCGAGCCTTGGCGCGTCAAATCGGGGACTTCAAGCAGGTAGTCGCATTCCGTTGGTTCGCCCACCGTGCGCTCAGCTTCGCGGGCAAGTTGCTGGAACCGCTTGGCGATAATGCGGCGGCCCCAGCGATCGGGCGTTGAATCGGCGAATGCGCCTGGGAGTCCCTGGACATGATGGGCGCCGGACTCCAGCGGAAGGCCCGGGTCCAGGGCATGCGCCCCGGGCCTGGCCAAATAGGCAGTTGGAATAAGTGAATGTCGTTGAAACTGTTCGTCGCCGCACGTTGATGAGGGCGGTACCGACATTCACTGTTCCGTCCGGCATGTCCAAGTCAACGTGGATCGCTTCGCTCATCGCCGGACCCGCTGCGGCAACTGCTCGTCTGCGCGGGCGCGGCCCATGTCGGTTTCATAGGGGTCGAATGCTGTATTGAGCTGTGGCGACAATCCCAGCACCCGGGCAATGTCGAGAAAGGATTCGAATCCAACTCCGAGCTCTCCGTGCTCGACCTTGCGCAGGGTCGCGCGACTGAGCCCCGCCCGGTCCGCGACCTGCTGTGCGGTCAGCCCCTGAAGTTTCCGCCACGTGAGAAGTTGCTGACCGATGTTGACTGCCGTTCGGTGCGTCTTCGGTGAGGTTCGTTTCAGTGCCATGCCATCATTATGATCGCGTTTGAGAACCTAAAAGAGTTTAAAGTACCCAGATAGGTTCATAAAACCGATTCCGTGGTTTCATGATGACTCTCTGCGGCAAGTCTTGAAGGAGCGACCGGTACCGTGACGGAATCCGGTCTGTTGGCCGAATACGATGGGACACCCGCGAGGCATGCATCCGGCCTCCTCCCACCCCGCCAACGCGAAGGCCCACCCGGACATGAAGTCGGGGTGGGCCTTCGTTCGTCAAACTACCTGTTGGCAGCCGCTTGCAAGGAGGGTTCCTTAGCGTGCGACCGAGCCTTCGGTGTAGTCGTCGGTGGTCTTCCAGGAGAAGAGCTGGCGCAGTTCGCGGCCGGTCTCTTCGATCGGGTGCTCCTCGCCCTTCTTGCGCAGTGCCATGAACTCCGGCGCGCCGGCATCCTGGTCCTCGATGAAGCGCTTGGCGAAGTTGCCGTTCTGGATGTCGGCGAGAACGGCCTTCATGTTCTCCTTGACCTCCGGGGTGATCACGCGCGGGCCCGAGACGTAGTCGCCGTACTCGGCGGTGTCCKAAACGCTCCAGCGCTGCTTGGCGATGCCGCCCTCCCACATCAGGTCCACGATGAGCTTGAGCTCGTGCAGCACCTCGAAGTAGGCGATTTCCGGCTTGTAGCCGGCTTCGGTCAGGGTCTCGAAGCCGTACTGGATCAGCTGCGAGGCGCCGCCGCACAGGACAGCCTGCTCGCCGAAGAGGTCGGTTTCGGTCTCTTCGGTGAAGGTGGTCTCGATGACGCCGGCGCGGGTGCCGCCGATGGCCTTGGCGTAGGACAGGGCCAGCGCCTTGGCGCCCCCGGTGAAGTCCTGCTCCACGGCGATCAGGTCCGGGATGCCGCGGCCGGCTTCGAATTCGCGGCGCACGGTGTGGCCCGGTGCCTTCGGGGCGACCAGGGCGACGTCGACGTTGGCCGGCGGGGCGATGTAGCCGTAGCGGATGTTGAAGCCGTGGCCGAAGAACAGGGCGTCGCCCGGCTGCAGGTTCGCTTCGATGTCGTCCTTGTAGACGTGGCGCTGGACCTGGTCCGGGGTCAGGATCATGATCAGGTCGGCTTCTGCCACTGCCTCGGCGACGGTCACGACGCGCAGGCCCTCGGCCTCGGCCTTGGCGATCGACTTGGAGCCGGCCTTCAGGCCGACGCGCACGTCCACGCCGGAGTCGCGCAGGTTCAGTGCGTGGGCGTGGCCCTGGGAGCCGTAGCCGATGATGGCGACGGTGCGGCCCTGGATGATCGAGAGGTCAACATCGTCGTCGTAGTACATGTCAGTCACTGTGGTGTCTCCTTGGTATCAGTGTAAAGATTTTATGCGTATCAGGCAGAGACGGAGCGCAGGGCGCGGTCCGACATCGATTTGGAGCCGCGCCCGACGGCAAGGGTGCCCGCCTGGACGATCTCGCGGATGCCGAAGGGCTCCAGCACCGCCAGCAGCGCGTGGATCTTCTCGGCGTTGCCGGTGGCCTCGATGATGAGCGAGTCGGTTGACACGTCCACCACGGAGGCACGGAAGAGGTCTGCGGCCTGGGTGACCTGCAGGCGGGTGGCCGCATCGGCGCGCACCTTGACCAGGATATGGTCACGCTGCACCGAAGCCTCGGGCATCAATTCAACGATCTTGATGACGTTGATGAGTTTGTTCAGCTGCTTGGTGACCTGCTCGAGCAGGTCGCCCTCGGCGTCGACGACCACGGTGATCCGGGAAATCCCATTGATCTCCGTGGGGCCCACGGCCAGCGAGTGGATGTTGAAGGCGCGGCGGGCAAAAAGGCTTGCCACGCGCGTCAGCACGCCCGGGACGTCTTCGACGAGTACGGAAAGAGTGTGTCGTGCCATGGGATTTCTAGTCCTCTTCTTCCCACTCGGGCGTCATGCCGCGAGCAATCTGGATCAGGTCGTTGCTCACGCCGGTGGGGACCATCGGCCAGACCATCGAGTCGCGGGAAACCACGAAGTCGATGACGACCGGGCGGTCGTTGATGGCCAGGGCCTGCTGGATGGTCGCGTCGATGTCCTCGTCGCGTTCGCAGCGCAGGCCAACACAACCATAGGCGTCGGCGAGCTTCACGAAGTCCGGGACGCGCGCGGTGCCGGCCCCGGTGTTCAGGTCGGTGTTGGAGTAGCGCGAGTCGTAGAACAGGGTCTGCCACTGGCGGACCATGCCCAGCGAGGAGTTGTTGATGATCGCGACCTTGATCGGGATGTTGTTGATCACGCAGGTGGCCAGTTCCTGGTTGGTCATCTGGAAGCAGCCGTCGCCGTCGATGGCCCAGACCACGCGGTCGGGGTTGCCGACCTTCGCGCCCATGGCCGCCGGCACCGAGTAGCCCATGGTGCCCAGTCCCCCGGAGTTCAGCCAGGAGGCGGGGCGCTCGTACTTGATGAACTGCGCGGCCCACATCTGGTGCTGGCCCACGCCCGCGACGTACACGGCGTCGGGGCCGGTGAGCTCGCCGATCCGCTGGATCACGTGCTGCGGGGCGGAGAGGCCGTCCTGGGTCGGGGTGAACCCGATCGGGTAGGTCTCGCGCAGCCGGCCGATGGTGTTCCACCAGGCCGACAGGTCCGGGGCGCCGCCCTCGGTGAAGCGGGTGCGGCAGGCCTCGGTGAGCTCCGGGATGATTTCCTTGACCGAACCGACGATCGGGATGTCCGCGGTGCGGTTCTTGGAGATTTCCGCCGGGTCGATGTCCGCGTGGATGACCTTCGCGTTGGGCGCGAAGGTGTGCAGCACGCCGGTGACCCGGTCGTCGAAGCGGGCGCCGAGGGTGATCAGCAAATCCGACTGCTGCAGCGCGGTGACCGCGGAGACCGAGCCGTGCATGCCGGGCATGCCCACGTGCAGTTCGTGGCTGTCCGGGAACGCGCCGCGGGCCTGCAGGGTGGTGACCACCGGGGCGCCGACCAGCTCGGCGAATTCCTTCAGCTCGGCCGCGGCGTGCGCCTTGATGACGCCGCCGCCGACGTAGAAGACCGGGCGGGAGGAGGCGGCGATCAGCTTGGCCGCCTCGCGGACCTGCTTGTTGTGCCCGCGCACCACGGTCTTGTAGCCGGGCAAATCGATCTTCGGTGGCCAGGAGAACGTCATCTTGGACTGCTGGGCGTCCTTGGTGATGTCCACCAGCACCGGGCCGGGACGGCCCGTGGAGGCGATATGGAATGCCGAGGCGAGGGTCCTGGGGATGTCCTCGGCCTTGGTGACCAGGAAGGAGTGCTTGGTGATGGGCATGGTGATGCCCACGATGTCCGCCTCCTGGAAGGCGTCCGAGCCGATGAAGGCGCTGTGCACCTGGCCGGTGATGGCAACCATGGGGACCGAGTCCATGTGCGCGTCGGCAATGGAGGTGACCAGGTTGGTGGCGCCCGGTCCGGAGGTGGCGATGCAGACGCCGACCTCGCCGGTGACCATGGCGTAGCCCTGGGCCGCGTGGCCCGAGCCCTGTTCGTGGCGGACCAGGATGTGGTTGATCTTGGTCGAGTCCATGAGCGAGTCGTAGGTGGGCATGATGGCCCCGCCCGGCAACCCGAAGACGTCCTTGACGCCCAATTCTTCCAGTGAGCGCACAATGGCTTGTGAGCCAAGCATCTCGGTGGGAGCAATGATGTTGTTCGGGCCCTGGACCAGGCTCGATGCTTCCACGACGGAAGAGACAGCGGCATCCTTGCTACGGTTGGCGGGCTTGGCCGGCAGCGAGGGGCTGGCGGTGGTTCCGTTACTCATGGGGATATATCCTTCTCTATCTCTTCTAACCCTGCACATAAAAAAACCCCAAAGGCACCTTGCGGCGAATGGGGTTTGCGCGTCACCGAAGCCCTCCAGGTTGTGGAGGGACCCAAGCTCAGCGCTTGATAACTAGTAGTACGGTGCGGTTGTGCATGCATCCAGTTTGGTCGCCGCCGCATCCGGAGTCAAACACCAACACCCCTAATCTCACTATTTGAGACTGGTGTCCGATGGGTGGACGCCTTGTCGGCGTCCACCCATCGTTCCAAGGCTTATTTCCTAGCCACAGTATGCTCCGGTCGAGGCGGACTTGACCAGCTTGGCGTACTTGGCCAGCACGCCGGTGGTGAACTTGGCCGGCAACGGCTCCCAGCCCACCTTGCGCGCCTCGAGCTCCGCTTCCTCGACCAGGAGGTCGAAGGAGCGGGCGGCAATGTCCACGCGGATCTTGTCGCCGTCCTTGACGAACGCGATCGGTCCGCCGTCGACGGCCTCGGGGGCCACGTGGCCGATGCACAGGCCGGTGGTGCCTCCGGAGAAGCGCCCGTCGGTGAGCAGCAGCACGTCCTTGCCCAGGCCCGCGCCCTTGATGGCGCCGGTGATGGCGAGCATCTCGCGCATGCCCGGGCCGCCCTTGGGGCCCTCGTAGCGAATGACCACCACGTCGCCGGCCTGGATCTCCCCGGCATCGAGTGCCGCCAGGGCACCCTGCTCGCGGTCGAAGACCCGGGCGGTTCCCTCGAAGACGTCGGCGTCGAAGCCTGCGGACTTCACGACGGCACCCTCGGGTGCCATCGTGCCGTGCAGCACGGTGATGCCGCCGGTCTTGTGGATCGGGTTGTCCAGCGCGCGCAGGATCTTGCCGTCGATGTCCGGCGGGTTGATCTCCGCGAGGTTCTCGGCAACGGTCTTGCCGGTGACGGTCAGGCAGTCCCCGTGCAGCAGGCCGGCATCCAGCAGGGCCTTCATGATGACCGGCACGCCGCCGATCTTGTCCACGTCGGTCATGACGTAGCGGCCAAAGGGCTTCAGGTCCCCCAGGTGCGGGATCTTGTCGCCGATCCGGTTGAAGTCCGCAAGGGTCAGGTCGACCTCGGCCTCGCGGGCGATGGCCAGCAGGTGCAGCACCGCGTTGGTGGAACCGCCGAAGGCCATGGTCACGGCAATGGCGTTCTCGAAGGCCTTCTTGGTCATGATGTCGCGGGCCGTGATGCCCTCGCGCAACAGGTTCACCACTGCCTCGCCGGAGGCGCGGGCAAACATGTCGCGGCGGCGGTCGGCCGAGGGCGGGGCGGCGGAGCCGGGCAGGGACATGCCGAGGGCCTCGCCGATGCAGGCCATGGTGTTGGCGGTGTACATGCCGCCGCAGGCGCCCTCGCCGGGGCAGATGGCCTTTTCGATGCGGGTGAGGTCTTCTTCGCTCATCTTGCCGGCGGCGCAGGCGCCCACGGCCTCGAAGGCGTCGATCAGGGTGACTTCCTTTTCGCTGCCGTCTTCCAGCTTGACCCAGCCGGGCATGATGGAGCCCGCATAGAGGAACACCGAGGCCAAGTCCAGGCGGGCGGCGGCCATCAGCATGCCGGGCAGGGACTTGTCGCAACCGGCCAGCAGCACCGAGCCGTCGATGCGCTCGGCCTGCATGACGACCTCGACGGAGTCGGCGATGACCTCGCGGGAGACCAGCGAGAAGTGCATGCCCTCGTGGCCCATCGAGATGCCGTCGGAGACGGAGATGGTGCCGAATTGCATGGGGAAGCCGCCACCGGCGTGGACGCCTTCCTTGGCGCCCTGGGCCAGGCGGTTAAGCGAGAGGTTGCAGGGGGTGATTTCGTTCCACGAACTCGCGACTCCGATCTGCGGCTTGGCGAAGTCGTCATCGCCCATGCCCACCGCACGCAGCATGCCACGGGCCGGGGCCGCGTGTATGCCGTCCGTGACGACCCTGCTGCGGGGCTTGATATCTGGGGTTGTGTCCTGGCTCATGCCCTTGATTCTAGGGCTGGCAGGCACCGAGACCGAACCCGTGACGGCAACCCGACATATTTCGCCCCGCGAATACGAGACATGTGTTCGAAACATCCGATTGGCTAGAGTGGGTGGCATGGAGACACTCAACGTTGAATCCAGTGACGATGTCCTCAAGCAACTTTTGCACGAGGCCTTCGATGCTCAAATCCCCAACTTCGGCAGCTACAACCTGGTGGCGGCGGCGGGCACTTCCGGCTCCGCGGGACTCAAGGTGATCGGCTTCCGCCGGGAGCCCGCCGAACTCATCTTGTGCCCGCTGAATCCCAGGAACCTGCGGCCCTCCGAGCGCGCGGTGTCGGTGAACAACACCAATGTCTCCCACGTGGCACTGGTGCGCGACGGCGGCTACGAGGTGGGCACCAGCACCGGCCGGGTCTATCGCTTCAATGTCCCGGCCCGGTTGTCGCTGAACATCCCGGGTGCCGAGGGTGCCGCGGCCTGCGGCCTGCTGGGCCAGGACGACGACGCGGCCGACTTCGCCGACTTCATGAACGGCTTCATGGACCGCCTTGACCCCACGGTCGAAGCCCAGGAGTAGTTTCGAACATCCGGCGAACCATTGATCGATGCCTTGGCCTCCGCGATTGCGGAAGCCAGGGCATTTGTTTTCCCTGCCGACACCCGCTTGCCGAGCCTTCGCCGGGCACCTGCGCCGTCAAACCACCCTCTCGATCCCGCGCGGGCGCCGTCCACGACCACGCCTGGCGCACCCTCGAAAAGGCGCAGCCGGCAACTTTCCTCGCCCGCCTCGCCAGCGGCCGCAGTGCATTGGTGTGCCCTTGTTTCGTCCGCCCCGGAAGCATAGGTTTGTTCCATAGATCTTTGTTCCCACCAGGTTTTGCACCACCCGATCGTGGCGGAAAAACCGCAAGAGAAACGGGGAAGAACATGGGCGAAGAACCATTGGAGCCCGAGGCCTCCACCGGGCCCGCCCCCTCCCCCGCCCCTGTAGCTCCTGCAGGCGGAACACGCGCAGCGGTCATTTGGACATCCACGGTGGTCGCCGTCTTGGTGCTGATTCTTTTGATAATTTTCATGGTGCAGAACCAGGATCGAGTCACCGTCTATTTCCTGGGATTCCAGGGCCAGTTGGCACTCGGCGTTGCCATGCTCATTGCCGCTGTCGGCGGTGCCTTGGTGGTCGCGATCGTCGGTGCGGTGCGCATCATCCAGTTGCGGTCCCGCGCCCGCACTGCCAACAAGGCCCGTGCCAAGAACGGCCGCTAGAGCCTGGACCGACAGCCCGTCCCCGAGAACCAAGGCAACCTGCCGCAAGGAAAGGAATTGACGTGACCGACCTCGAAAAGCAAATGAAATCCATCCAGAACCACTTGGCGCTCTGGGCGCAAAAGGCGAAGAAGGACTACCCGGAACAGCTGGAGCATTCGGTGCGCAGCGCCGTGGACCGGCTGGATCCCGCCGCGCTCGCCCACGCCTCGGAGGAGGTGATTGCCACAGTGACAGGCAACCGAAAGACGGCCCGCCGCGCCCGCAAGGTGATCGAGAGGTCGCTGGTCAATGCCAAGCGCAAGGCCGGAACCCGGCATCGGGCGAAGGTCAAGGCCTTGGCATGCCTGGGCATCCTCGCCGCCATCGGCATCCTTGTTGCGGTGGCGGTACGACGGGCATCGCACGGAAGCGAGCCGGTGGCTTACCGGGGACCGCGGCCGACACCGTCCGAGGAAGCCACGGCCGATCCCGACTTCAATATTTAGAGGAGGTTGGTGTTTTTCGTCTGATGGCGTGGCCGTGTCCGGGCCGGCGTGCCTGATTTGGGAAATTTGGCGTCGGAAGATTCCCCTGGCCCAGGAGTGAGCGATGGCGTTGGGCCTGACGCAGGGGCAGGGCGACTTGCTGCGCACCACGGCCTCGTTCTGCGAGGAACGCGTCGCGAAGGACCGCGTCACCTTTGACACCCGCTGGATGTACGCCGCCGGTGGCCTGTCCTTCGACTACCCGGGATTCGTGCATACGGTGCTGGTGGACATGCGGTCCCGGCTGGCTGCGTCCCAGTTCCCGGACCGGATCTTCGAGGTCACCCTGGAGGCGGCGAAGTCCGCCGGGCCGGCGGGCCGCAAACGCGTCCTGTGATTCGACGCCCTTGCATAACGTGGTTGCCACGATAGACACCGTGACGCTGCTGCGCTCGGGGATCCGGGGCCTGTTGTGTGTCGCCGACAAGGAGTTGGAAGCCGGGCTGCGGGCCGTGCCGGATCGGGATGATGAGTTCTCGAACGCCGGGAAGCCTGTCTGCGCGTGGGATGACGCCGAGGCCCGCAGGGAGCTGGTGGATGTGGACGAATACCGCGCCACCGGCCCCGCCAGTGCCCTGCCACGGGCCGGCAGCACGTGTCCTCCCCGAAAACGGGGCTCCTCGGCCGGAGCTGCTTCCCTTGGCCGGGTGCGCTTCACCGGGGCATCAATCCGAAGCGATCTTCCGCAGGGCCTGCCCCTTGTGCATCGCCACGTGGTCGGTCTTGTCGGATTGAATCTCGTATTGGGGATCCGCCTCGCTGCACCGATGCCAATGTCCCTTGTATTCGACGTCCTGGGTGTGGATCTTTCTGATCGTCCCCCGGACGCGCCCGGCCTCGGAATTCCAGCTCACGTGGTCGCCCACGCGGAATTTCGCGCCCATGCGTTCTCTCCTTCGGGTTGCTGCGAGGCCGGACGCAAGGCTGTGCCCAGGCCGTTCACGCGGTTAGGTCCCCTCGTCCTCCGGGTAATCCTCCGGCAATGGGCGCCCCAGGGCATCAAGGCCCCCGGCTTCCTGGCCGGCCACGTCCGTGGGTTCGTCCACACGGGCGCCGGCTGCGCTTTCCAGGTCCGCCTGCGCCGTGGAACGGTCCTCCTCGCTCACCGGCAATTCTTCTACGGCCCGGGCTTCATGTCCCGCGGGCTCGTCGACTTCGCGCTGTTCGTTGTGCAGCGGATCCATGCTCCGAAGGGTCCGCGGATCGTCGGAGGAGCCCTCCTCCACCGGCTGCCCGTCCCTGCCGTCCAACGGGTTTCCTTCGGAATCGGGATCGGTGCGTGGTTCGTGTTCGGGTGTGTTCATTGACATGGCGTTTTCCTTCCGTGGGTGCGATGGGTGTGCGGAGCGGGCTTCGCCGCTGCGGGAGGGATCCGGCTATCAGCCAGACCCGCTATTGGTCCCGCCGCGCGGAAAGTCCAGCATGCCCGGCCCCTTCAGGGCCCGGTACAGCCCGTAGCCGGCCATGCCCAGCCCGATGAACACGCCGACCCACATGGGCGTGGCGTAGCCCTCGCCCGGATCGCGGCCAATCCAGATGAACAGTCCGAAGACAATCATTAGAATGAGGCCGGTGACCATCAGCACCGCGCCGCGGCGCCTGAAGAATGGCCTGGTGCCCGTGTTTGCGGATTCATTCTCCATCACTTGCTCCGATCTATTCAGTGGATGTGTTCCCCGGCCTTGCCACCGCCGGAGGGCGCAGCTTCTTCCGCCGGGGGCTGTGCCGGGCCCCCGGACGCGAGGGCGCGGGTTGTGACAACTTTCTGCCGGTATTCGGACTGCAGCAGCCCCAGCGTTGCGCTGGCGAAGTCCGGGTCCGCCGAGGCTATTGCATCGGAAACCAGCCATGCGCGCAGGTCCGCGGCGTAGGCATCTGCGGCGGTCGAGGCAATGCAGGTGTGGGTGGCGACACCGGCAATGACCACCTCTTCGACTCCCAGGTCCGCCAGCAGCCCGACGAGGCCGGTGTCCCAAAAGGCGCTGTCGCGCCGCTTGATGATCTCCACCGCTCCGGAAACGTCCAGCTCGGCCAGGTTCCGGGCCTGCTCGCTGCCCTCAAACAGGAAACCTTGGTCGTCATCGAGCATGTTCAACGTCCACGTGGACTTGTCCCTCCTGTGCTCGGTCCGGATGTTCAGGATCGGCATGCCCCTGGAACGGGCAAGTGCCGTCAGGACGTTGCAATGGCGCAACAGGGGCCCGCGGTGCACGGCGAGTGCAGGGTCCTCGAAGAAGGCGTTCTGCATGTCCACGACCAAGAGGGCCACATGCTCGGAAAGCTGTGGGACATCCGGCATTGACTCCTCCGATCCTTGCTGGCGCGGGACCCGGACCATGCGGGTCTTTCTCCACCCTAGGCGGGCCACCGCGAGGGCGCAACGATTCGACAGCACGCCGCCGGCCCCCGGCCGACAGTGCAGCCCTCCCYTGGTCCGCCGACTCCGCGTGGCGGCGGAAACCTTCCTCCGCGGCCGCTTGCAACGGGGGCATTTCCATGGGCCTTGTCAGCGTCCTCCGGCTCTTGGCACCTTCGAGGCACGCGCGGCGGCTGGTCCCCGAAGGGCGCCCCAGCGCGGGCCTTCGGGTGGTGTTCCACCGCGGGTCGAGCGGTGATGAATGGGCTTGGCATTGTGGAATGCCAAATACCAACATTGCAAAGAGGCTACCCATCAGTACTTTTTTCAATGTAGGGTCGAAACGTGCATCGCCACAAATGATGCTGAAACTGAACCTTCATCCGAACGGAGAATAGTTATGGGTTTCATTGGTTGGATAGTTCTTGGACTGATTGCCGGCGCTATTGCAAAGGCCATCAAACCAGGCGAACAGGGTGGCGGCTGGATTGCCACCCTGTTGCTCGGAATCGTCGGCGCCGTTCTCGGCGGATGGATCGGATCGGCAATCTTTGGTGTCGGAATCAATGAGTTCTGGGACCTGTCAACATGGTTGCTGGCCATCGGCGGAGCGTTGATCGTTCTCGTTATTTGGGGGCTTTTGACGCGCAAGCGGGCCTGATCGCTGCACAAATGGGGGTGCCCCGGCTTCGGCCGGGGCACCCCTTTTCCGTCTCCCCTGCCTACACGGGGGTTCGTTGCCGGGCGGGAGACCGCCTCCATGCGCTTTCTCGGCACCCCGCCGTCCCTTGGCTGGCGCCGGGGCAGAGCCGGCCAAAGTTCCCCTGCCGCCCGTCCCCTGCGCATTTTCCTTTACGCGGGCCGCCACAGGTCATACGCTCGCCTCATGAGAACTCAATTTAGCTTGTGGCTTGGAATGATAGGCGTCGGATTGTTATTCATGGTCATCATCGGCTTCTCCGGGAGGTGAACGGCAATGCGCAAAGCACTACGATCCCAAATGCTCAGTATCACTTTCGCGATCCTTTTCCTCGGTGCCCTGGTGGGACAGTCCTTCGCGGGACTTGGGGTGTACAACGAGAACCAGATCGCCCACGGGTCTTCCCCGGCGGGATACTGGGAATTCGTGACCTCGAGCAACTTCGTCGTCGACGTCGCCGAAAACTGGCAGTCCGAGTACCTGCAGTTCTTCCTGTTCATCCTCGCCACCATTTGGCTGATCCAGCGCGGGTCCCCGGAGTCCAAAATGCCCGGCGACGAGGGCGTGGGCACCGACGAAAGCCAACTGGTCGGTCGATTCGCCAAACCGAACTCGCCGAAATGGGCCAAGGTCGGCGGATGGCGGCTCAAGCTGTATTCCAATTCCTTGTTGCTGGTCATGGGCACGGTGTTCCTTGCGTCCTGGTGGCTGCAGTCGGTTGCCGGCACCGTGGTCTACAACGCGGACCAGCTCGACCACGGACAGCCGCCCGTCGAGTGGATCCAGTACGTTTTCAGCGCGGACTTCTGGGACCGCACGCTCCAGAACTGGCAGTCCGAGTTCCTGGCGGTCGGCAGCATGGTCGCCCTGTCCATCTACCTGCGGCAACGCGGCTCCGCGGAATCCAAGCCCGTCGGAACCCCGCACGCCGAGACCTCCACGGAAGGGGAATAGGAAGCAATGGCCGATGTGCGGCACGTGAACTTCTCCCCCGCAGCGAAACCCACGGTCGGGTCTTCATCCCACCTGGGTTGGGACGTGGAAACGCAATTGCTCATGGCCTCGCGCCGTTGCCAAGGGGATCCTGCACCGATCCTTGCGGCCCTGGCCGACTCCCGGCAGGCACCGCCGACCCCGGGATCGGGCCGGACCACCGCCCTGTGGGAATTCCTCGCCACGCTCGCCGGCGCGGACCTTGCCGCAGCCAGGACCGTGGAACCGCACCTGGATGCCGCCGCCATCCTGTCGCAGGCCGGCATCGGCTGGCAACCGGGAACCACCTGGGGTGTGTTTGCCGCCGAGGGCGGCCCGAACAAACCCGCCACCGCACGGCAAAAAGCACCCGGGGCCGCGTGGACACTCGATGGCCGCAAGCCCTGGTGTTCCCTGGCCGGAACCCTCGACCACGCGGTGGTGACGGCCCACGTCGACGGCGGACGACGGGCCTTCGCCGTGGACCTGCGCCAAGCGGGGGTCACCGCGCATGCGGGTTCCTGGGAGAGCCACGGGCTGGGCAGGATTCCCAGCGAGCCGGTGGATTTCTCGGGTGCCCGGGCCCACCCGGTGGGCGCCACCAACTGGTACCTCGACCGGCCCGGATTCGCGGTCGGCGGCGCGGGCGTAGCCGCCTGCTGGTTCGGCGGCGCCGTGGGCATCTACCGCACCCTCTTTCGCTCCGCGCAGGGGCGTGAACCGGACCAGCTGGCCCGTGCATGGCTGGGCGAGGCGGACCGGCTCCTGGCCGCCGGCGCGGCCCTGCTGCGCGAAGCCGCGCGGGATGCCGATGACGGCACCCTGACGTGGGAAACCGCCCAACGCGTCCGGGGCCACATCGCCGAAACCTGCGAACGCCTGCTGGTGCTGGCCGGCCGAGCCCTGGGCCCGGCCCCGCTCGGCTTCGACCGGGACCATGCGCGCAGGGTCGCGGACCTTGGCATCTACATCAGGCAACACCACTCTTCCCGCGACGATGCGGCGTTGGGCGGACTGCTGCTCGAAGACGCGAACGGAGGCACTGGCCGATGGTGAACTTCAGCCACACCGATCCGGGCACCCCGGAGGCAATGTGGGTCGAAGCAGGCGTGGGCGAACTGCCGCCCCTTCCGGCGGAGGCCGAGCCTGGACGCGCACCCATGGTGCTCATCCTCTCGGCGCACCCCGACGACGAAACGCTGGGAGCGGGGGGCCTGATCCGCCTGGCACTGGCCGCCGGTGCCCGGGTGCACGTCATCGTGGCGACCGCAGGCGAGGCCTCGCATCCGGGATCCCCGGGCCATCCCCCGGAGCGGCTGGCCCGCATCCGGGCCGCCGAACTCGAAGAGGCACTCGCGTCGCTGGGCCCGGCCGGCGACGCGGGCGCGGCCGCCACCTTCGAGTTGCTCGGGCTGCCGGACGGCGCGCTGGCCAAGGACATCCCGGCGGTGGAGGCAGCAGTGCGGGCCGCCGGCCCGGGGCCGGGCGCGATCCTGGTGGCGCCCTACCGCCACGACGGCCACGGGGACCACGATGCACTCGGGTCCCTGGCCGCGCGGCTGGCCCAGGAACTCGGGCTGGGACTGCTCGAATACCCGATCTGGTTCTGGCACTGGGCACGGCCCGACGGCAATCCGGCCTGGACCCGCTGGCATTCCCTGGCCCTGGATCCGCAGACCGCGGCGGCCAAGGCCGCAGCGATGGAATCCCACCGCTCGCAGGTCGCCCCGCTCTCTGCCGCGCCGCAGGACGCGGCCCTGCTGCATGGCCCCTTCCTGCGGCATTTCACCCGCCCCGCCGAAACCTACCGGTACACGCCGGCGGGGCTGCGGGACTCCGGAACGGCGGTTCAGGTCTTTGACGCGCTCTACACCCGGCGCCCCGATCCGTGGCACTACCTGGGCAGCGAGTACGAGGAACGCAAGCGTGCCATCACCCTGGCGTCCTTGCCGCGCCGGCGGTACGGAACGGTGCTGGAACTGGGTTGTTCCATCGGGGTGCTGACCCGCGAGCTGGCACCGCGGGCCCGGTCGCTGCTGGCGTTGGACGCCAGCGAGGTGGCCCTGCGGGACGCCGCGCAGCGTGTGGCGGACCAGCCCCACGTTTCCCTGCTCCGGGCGGTGCTGCCGCACCAGTGGCCCGCGATCGGACCGGCCTCCCAGGACCTCGTGGTGGTCTCGGAGATCGGGTACTTCCTGGCCGCCGACGAATTGGACCAGTTGCTGCTGCGCTGCCGCCAGTCCATGTCCCCCGGCGGGCAGCTGCTGCTGTGCCACTGGTTGCATCCGGTGGAGGGATGGCCCCTGGATGGCGACGGGGTGCATGCCGCCGCCCGGGACCTGGGCCTGGAACCCAAGCTGCTGCATCGCGAAACCGACTTCATTTTGGAAGTCCTCGAAAGGCCCGGCGACGGCGATGAGTGACGTGATCCGGAGGCTGGCCATCGTCGTGCCGGTGCGCAACGAGGAGGCGTTGCTCGGCGGCTGCCTGCGGCACCTGCAGGCAGCCATGAACCAGGTGGGCGACGCACGTCCCGGCCTCCGGGTGGGGCTCACGCTGGTCCTGGACGGCTGCCGCGATGGCTCGGGGGCAATCGCCGAGGCCGCCGTTGCCCGGGATCGCCGCGTCGAGGTGCTTGCCGTGGATTGTGGTTCCGTGGGAGCCACCCGGGCCGCCGGCGTGGCGCAGGCATTGGGCGGACCATCCGCGGCGGGCCGCAGCGGGCTCGCGCATACCTGGATCGCCTGCACGGACGCAGATACCCGGGTGCCGCGGCATTGGCTGACCGGGCAGCTGGAATTGGCCGAATCCGGCGTCGACGTGGTCACCGGGACGGTGGAACCGGACCGGGCGGAACTGGGGGAACACCTCTTTGGATTGTGGCAGCAGTCCCATGTCCGGACCGAAGGCCACGGGCACGTCCACGGGGCGAACCTCGGGGTCCGGGCCTCGGCCTACGTGTCTGTCGGCGGCTTCGATCCGGTGCCGGTGCACGAAGACGCATTGTTGGTCCACAAGCTGCGCGCCAGCGGTGCGCGGATCCGGGCCACCGCCCGGCTGCACGCCGTCACCTCCGGGCGCCTGCGGGGCCGGCTGGAGGCCGGTTTTGCCGATTACCTGCGGGCACTGGACCCCGGAGTCCTGTCGCACGTCGGCAGGCCCGGCCCCTGAGCCGCACGGGTGCAGAGCCTTGCCCCACGTGGTCGAAGCGCATAGGTTGGCAACACCGGACGGAACGTCCCGGTCCAGCGCCTGGGACCGCCCCTGTGGCGGTTTCCCCGCGACACGAAATTGGAGGTGTCCCATGGTCGAACAACCCACGTCCACGCCGGAACCCGACCCGGTGCCCCGGCCGCCTGCCCGCACCCCGCCAGCCAAGGATCCCAAGGACGCCAAGGCCAGCACGCGGGCCGCGGTCGTGTGGGCCTTCACCATCGTCGGCATCGCGGTGCTGATCCTCTTGGTGATCTTCATGATGCAAAACCAGGCGCAGGCCACCATCTACTTCCTCGGATTCCAGGGGCAGATGGCCTTGGGCATCTCGATGCTGCTGGCCGCCGTGGGAGGCGCCGTGGTCGTGGCCATCGTCGCCGCGGTGCGCATCATCCAGCTGCGCAGCCGTGCCGGGGCCGCCTCCCGGCGCCTGGAACGGCACGCAAAATAGCCAAACCGAAGAGAAAGGGGCCCATGATGCATGAGCTCGACAAACAGATGAAGACCGTCCGGGCCCAGCTGGGGCAATGGGCCAAGAAGGCAAAGCAGGAATATCCGGCGCATTTGGAGGACTCGGTGCGCCACGCGGTGGACAAACTCGACCCCGCGGGACTGGCCCGTGCCTCCGAGGAAGTGGTCGCCACCGTCACCGGAAACCGCAAGGCCGCCCGGCGCGCCCGCAAGTCCGTGGAGCAGGCCCTGGTCACGGCACAGCGCAGGATCGGGACCAAGCGGGCCCGCGGATCGGGCACGCTTGCAGTCCTGGGCATCGTGGCCCTGATCGGCCTGGCGGCGGCGGTGGTGCTCCGCAAGGCTGTCGGACCGCACGGCCGGAACCCCGGCCCGGCCGGCCCGAACCCCGCCTCCCACACCCGGCCCGTGGATCCCGACCTGGGCACCTGATCCGGCTCGTATTTCCCGGGGCCCCGGGTCCATCGTTCCCGCCGCGGGAACGATGGACCCGGGGCCCCTTGTCGTTGGGCCAGCGCCAAGGCTTGGCCCTGCCTTCTGGCCCCCCGGGCACCTCCACCCCGGCCACGGGACCGTGTTCGGTCCGTGCCAGGCTGCCCCCTGCGGCACGAGGTGCAAAACCATGGACAGCCTCGGTGGCCCGTCTTAGCGTTGGGTTCATGCACCAATCGCTTCGGCCATCGAAGCAATTCATAGCGGACCTCAGGGCCGGCCAGCCGGCGCTGCACCCGCACCGGACCGGCAATGAGGAGGAACCATGTACTTCAAGGATTCGTGCCCCCCGTCCCTCGCGCCAGGGCTGGCCCGCCGCAGCAGGACTGCCGTGGCGGTGGCCGCAGCCGGCTCGATGCTTCTGGTCGGCTGTGCCACCGGCACCCAGCCCAACGTCACGCCGCAGGGTCCGGATCCGTTCCCGGCCGGCGCCGAGCTCAGCGGGGTGCTCAACATCATGGGCTACAACGCCGACGCCGACGAAGTCGCCCGCACCCGTGCGGACCTCGCGGGCAAGGCCATCGCCCCGGCGACCGTCAAGGCCGTGGAGGGCGAGCTGGATGTCCAGCAATTCCTCTCGGCGGTGGCGGCAGGGGATGCCCCGGATTTGATCTATGCCAACCGCGACCAGCTGGGCACCTTCGCCGCCCGCAAGGCCATCATGCCGATCGACACCTGCATCACCGGGGAGGCGATCTCCCTCAACGACTTCCGCAAGCCCGCCCTCGACCAGGTCACCTTCGGCGGACACATCTACGGCATCCCGGAGTTCAACCAGGTCCAGATCGTCATGGCCAACCGCACGCTGTTGGAAAAAGCGGGACTGGACACCACCGATGTGGACGGATCGGACTGGAGCAAGGTCACCGAGGCCAACAAGAAGCTGGCGCAGCAGAAGGGATCCAAGCCCTCGGTCATCGGCTTCGACTCGAAGCTGCCCGAGTTCCTGCCGCTGTGGGCCAAGGCCAACGGTGCGGACATGATCTCCGCCGACGGAAAGAAAGCCCAGCTCGACGACCCGAAGGTCGTGGCGGCCCTGGAATTCGGCGTCGGCATCTACACCGACCAGGGAGGCTTCGGCTCGGTGAAGGCATTCCGCGATTCGGCCGACTTCTTCGGCAAGGGCAACCAGTTCGCCACCGGGGTGCTGGGGGCCATGCCCATGGAACAGTGGTACGTCAACATCCTCAACGACGTCTCTGCCCAGGCCCCCATGGCCTTTGACACCTTCAAGACCACCTCCGGGCAACCCTTGAGCTTCGGCTCGGGATCCGCCTGGGCGATTCCGGCGGCCGGAAAGAATCCGCAGGCCGCCTGCCGCTACATCAAGACCATCTCCGAGACCGCCTCGTGGATGGCCGCAGCCGAGGCCCGGGCCACGGCGCGCCAGAAGGAAAAGAAGCCGTTCACCGGCCTGTTCACCGCCAACCAGAATGCCGATGAACAAATCAAGGCCAAGTACGTCGACTCCTCCACCGCCCTGGAAAGCCCGTGGAAGGAAGCGGTGCAGGCCTCCTACGAGGCCAACGAAGCGTCGTTCTCATTGCCGGCCAACCCGGCGGACGCCCAGTTCAAGCAGGCCTGGCTGGACGGGGTCAACCGCGTGCTCAACTCCAAGGCCTCCCCGGCCGAATCCATGGCCACTGCCCAGAAGGAGGCCCAGGCGGCCCTGGACAAGGCGTGGTCAACGCTGGAAAAGGCCGACGCCGACGGCAGCGCCGGATAGCGGGGCAGTCGGTGGACACCGCAAGAACCTATAGGCTGCGCAAGCGCAACCGGCGCCAGACCCGGAATGCGCTGCTGTTCATCTCCCCGTGGATCCTCGGCTTCCTGGTCTTCACGCTGTGGCCGATCCTCTACAGCGGGTACCTCTCGCTGACCGACTACGACGTGCTCAACGACCCGAACTTCGTGGGACTGGAAAACTACCGCCAGCTCGGGGAGGACCCCCGGGTGCTGCTCTCGTTGCGCAACACGATGTTCTATGCGGCATTGTCGGTGCCGCTGCACATCGGCATCGCGCTGCTGCTGGCCATGCTGCTGATGCGGGCCAGGCGTGCCACCGGCTTCTTTCGCACCGTGTTCTATTTGCCCAACATGACGCCCCCGGTGGCCGTGGGCATCTTGTTGCTGCTGCTTTTCAACGGGCACAACGGGCTGGTCAATGCGGTGCTGGGCTTCGTCGGTATCCCGGGGCCGGATTGGACCACCGACAGCACCTGGATCAAGCCTGGGCTTGTGCTGATGAGCCTGTGGACCCTGGGCGGGTCCACCATCATCCTGCTGGCGGCGTTGAACAACGTGCCCCGGGACCTCTACGACGCGGCCTTGGTGGACGGTGCCGGTCCGTTGCGCCGCTTCACGTCCGTGACCGTGCCGATGATCTCGGGCACGTTGTTCTTCCTGGTCATTGTCAACACCATTGCGGCACTGCAGTCTTTCACCGAGGCCTACACCGCGTACTTCGGGGCAGGAAACGGGACCTACAGCAACGATGCCGCTCTGTTCTACGTCATCTACCTCTTCCGGCAGGCGTTCGAATACCTGAACATGGGCTTCGCCTCGGCCATGGCTTGGCTGCTCTTCGCCATCATCATGGTCATCACCGCGATCCAGTACGTCGTGGGACGCAAGCTGGTTTTCTACGAAGGAGAAGACGGTGGCTAGCACCCCGATCCTGAAGCCAGTCCCTGCCGTCGAGCCGGACCCCGGGCCGGTTCCCGTCCCGGAGTTGAGCAGGACGCGGCCCAAGAGACGCTCGCCGCT
The DNA here is from genome assembly GCF_001863355.1 of Arthrobacter sp. UCD-GKA. Taxonomy (NCBI): domain Bacteria; kingdom Bacillati; phylum Actinomycetota; class Actinomycetes; order Micrococcales; family Micrococcaceae; genus Arthrobacter; species Arthrobacter sp. UCD-GKA. The sequence goes on from NZ_MOLR01000015.1 coordinate 63,064, forward strand.
CAAACTCCTGCTGTGGCTTGCGCTCCTGGCGGCCACGGCGGTATTCGTCTACCCGCTGGTCTGGCTTGTTTCGGCATCGTTCAAGCCGCAGTCCGAGGTCTTCGACAACCGGCTGTTCCCGCAAACCCCCACCTTGGCAAACTATGTGGAAATCTGGAACGCGGCGCCGTTGGCGCTGTGGATGGGCAACACCGTGCTGGTCACCGTGCTGGCGGCCGTGGCGGTGACGCTGAGCAGCTCCATGGTGGCTTGGGGTTTTGCCTACTACCGCTTCCGCGGCCGCAATGCGCTGTTCTTCCTGGTGCTGGCCACGATGATGTTGCCCGGGGCCGTCACGTTGATCCCCACGTTCCTGATCTGGAACGCGTTGGGGCAGGTAGGCACGCTCACCCCGCTGTGGGCCGGGAACTTGTTCGGCTCGGCCTTCTACATCTTCCTGCTGCGCCAGTTCTTCCTCGGGGTGCCCCGACAGATCTTCGAGGCGGCCCGCACCGACGGCGCCAACGACTGGCAGCTCTTCCGCCATTTTGCCCTGCCGCTGTGCAAGCCGGCCCTGATCGTCACCCTGCTCTTTGAGGCCCAGGCGGCGTGGACGGACCTGATGCGTCCGCTGATCTACCTGCGGGATTCGAGCACGTTCACGGTCCCCCGCGGGCTCAAGGCCATGGTGGACCAGTTCGGCTTCGCCGGCAACTGGCACTGGGAATTGATTGTCACGGCCAGCGTGATCACCACGTTGCCGATGATCGTGATGTTCTTCATCGGCCAGCGGCACTTCATAGAGGGTGTAGCCACCACCGGCCTCAAGGGCTGAACGGGGTTTCCAGCGGCAACGCGATCCACACGGCTGCCGATACCTGGTCGAAGAGGCACCGAAAATGCATCAACACCAGCTTCCGCTACGGACGGGTGCCGCCCCGACCGGACAGCACCCTCGACTGACATCTGGCACCTTCACGGTGGTGTGGCTGCGGATGCATGGCGGCGGTCCGAGGTGCCGCCGCCATGCCGGCTGGCGCTGCGGCCGGCTCAGGCAGCGATGGGGCCGCTGTCGTATACGAGTTCCGCGCGGCCGTCGTTGAGGTGGTACGTCAGCCCCACGACAGCCGTTTTTCCGCTGGACACGCCGGCGGCGATGATCGGGGATTCTTCCAGCAGGCGGGCGGCTGTCTGCTTCACGTGCTCGGTCACCATGGAATCGATGTCACTGGCGCTGTCCTCCCGCAAGGCCGCGAGCACGGACGGGGTGATGAGTTCAACGATGCCCCGGACATGCCCGGCCGGCATGCTGCCCGTCTCCACGGCCGCCTGGGTGGCGGTGACGGCACCGCAGCTGTCATGGCCCAACACCACAATGAGCGGCACCTTCAGGTACTCCTCACCGAACTCGATCGATCCCAAGGCCGTGTTGTCAATGACGTGGCCAGCGGTGCGGACCACAAAGGCGTCGCCCAGACCCATGTCAAAGATGATCTCCGCGGCCAGACGGGAATCTGAGCAACCAAAGATCGTCACGAACGGATGCTGCCCGCTCGTCAGGGAAGTACGACGGACCGCATCTTGGTTGGGATGGGAAGCGATGTTCTCAACAAACCGCTTGTTTCCCTCCATCAGGGTGGTCCATGCCAAGGCCGGGGTGTTCGGATGGGACGTGTCGTTTTCTTTGTCTGCCATAGGGTGTTCCTTTCGTAGCAAGTTGGCGGCGTGACCAGTAGTCATGAGCACCACGCCGGCGCCACCGGGGGTGCCCCGCATGTCCCGGCAGATGGCCGCTGGGCCGACGCCGAAACCCGTCGATGTTAAGTGACTCCTCAATMAGGTTTATCACGCCATGCACCACCCTGGACTGTTCCCCGAACGCTGGACGCGCAATTTACCTTGCCTGTGTTGGACCATCATGTTCCGGTGCTTGGCGCCAACCGCCGTGCGGGTAGTCTCCAAGGCGGTGGACCAGTCCGGACGCAGTTGGAGGTCGCTCCCCGGCAACCGTCCACACGGAAGGGGCATCTAGTCGGTGGTTTCGCCTGGTGTCATCCGACGACCGTTACGGGACCTGTCGGCATCGTTGGGCACACTCCCAAGTCCCGTGTTCGTCTTTCCTGGTCTCGGTCCGTCCATCTCGAGATGGTGAGACGCCGAGACCAATTCACCGATTCATCCCTCCGCCCTATGCGAAACTGTTTTCATCGCGGCCGCGTTCGGGAAAACTAGGGCCATGCGCAACTTCGGGGTCGMGGAAGAGCTGCTGCTCATCGATGCCGCCACCGGGATGCTTGCCCCGACGGCGGCAGACGTGCTGCGTTCCTCCGGCACCTCCACCCATTTCGGGGGCCATGACGCCCAAKACGTCGATGCCGCCTCGCTGGCCCACGAACTGAAGCAGGAACAGGTTGAATTGGTCTCCGCTCCCTTCGGCGATCTGTCGGCATTGTTGGCAGCCATGGTGAAGGGACGGCAGGAAGCCGACCGTTTGGCGGGCTTGTCCGGGTGCCGTGCCGTGGCGCTGGGAACATACCCGATGCGGGCAGCCTCCAGCCTGGTGCCGTTGCCCCGTTATCTCGCCATGGAAGGAAAGTTCGGCATCACCCTCAAGGAGCAACTCACCTGCGGGTTCCATGTCCACGTCTCGGTGATGTCGGACGAGGAATCCGTGGCGGTGCTTGACCGGATCCGCGTGTGGCTTCCCCTGCTCTTGGCGTTGAGCAGCAACTCGCCTTATTGGCAGGGGGCGGACAGCGGATATGCAAGCTTCAGGTACCAGGCCTGGCGGCGCTGGCCGACGGCCGGCCCCACGGACATTTTTGGTTCGGCGGATGCATATCGGCACATCGTTGGAATCCTCCTCCAATGCGACGTGATGCTCGACGAGGGCATGGTCTACTTCGATGCCCGGCTCTCTTCCCGGCACCCGACCGTTGAAGTCCGCATCGCGGATGTCTGCCTCGAGGCCGGCGACGGGGCTGCCATCGCCGCCCTGGTCCGGGCCTTGGTGGAAAGCGCCAGCAGGGAATGGCAGAGCGGCAAACCTCCGCTGCCCTGCCCCACCGAGGTGCTGCGGCTGGCCTCCTGGAGGGCGAGCCGCCTCGGTCTGCAGGGATCGCTGCTCCACCCGCTCGAAAATCGCCTCTGCCCCGTGGATGCAGCCCTTGCGGCCTTGTTGAGCCACACACGCCCGGTCCTGGAGGAATATGGCGACCTCCGCTACGTCCTGGAAGCGATCCAGAGGATCAAGCGCACCGGAACGGGTGCCGATCGCCAACGAAGGGCCTTCCAAGCCAATGAAAACCTTCGGGACACCGTCTTCGATGCCGCCGAACGGACACAGACACTCATTTCCTGAGGTCCGGCAAGACATGCCGTGCTCCGTCGGCAAGGGGATCCCCGTGCACAACGTCATGCCTGCCGCAGTTGAGCGGACAATCATTGCCGCAGAAGCCGTTTCAGGACGGCGCGATGCAGTGGCCTGGTCCGGTACCCGTGCTTGTTCCACCGTCCGGCGGCGTCTGGCATTTCGGCCAACCCGGAAAAGCGAAGAGGATCGATCATGAGCCAGGACTACGACGAAAGCCGCCCCGATGTGGCCGAGGCGTCCGAGCGCACCTTGAAAGCCGTCAGGCAAATGGATGCGCCCGATGCCAAGAGGGTCCAGGCCGAGTTGGAGGAAGCGGACCTTTCCGAAGGAACTGAGCCCCCGGGCGCAATCGTGCTCGACGAGCTCGTGGTGGAGGTCGTTCCCCAGGCCTCGGATGAGTTCGTGTGCGGGGAATGTTTTGCCGTTCGACACCGAAGCCAGGTTGCCAAGGTCGTGGACGGCGTGATGATCTGCCGGGATTGTGCGGAGCTCTAGGAACCCCTGGTTCGCAGCGACGAACCGACCAGCGCCGCCGGGCTGCTGCGGCACCACGGATTCTTCGTGCCCATCCAAGCCCGGGCGAACACGCATGGGTTCCGCGCGGGAGGCCGCATGACGGACGCGAACCCCAAGAACCTGCAGGGTTCCTCCGGCCCGACGCCCGGGCTCGACGACGTGACCGAACCGGAAGGAGCCGCGTCGCCCGAAAACAGTTCTAGGCCACACCCATCGCACCGCTGAGTCTGCCGTGTCCCGGGCCAACTCGGGACGGACGAACACACGTCGGAGCCAATCGCCGTTGTTTGCAGGAGCGATGAGTCTTCAGCGCGCCCGTGGCGGCCGTCGCCGCGACGCTGGTCGGTTCACCGGTTGGTTGCGGCTCAGTACCTCCATCGTTCCTGGCGGGTTCAAGGCCATGGTCAAACCAATACGGCTCTGCGGGAAACCCGCACCGGGACCTCGTCGTCGCGGCCAGTACGCCCGCCGTCCTGCCCGAGGCCACGAAAGTTCTTCCTGGGCCAGTCCTACTTCATCGAGGACACTGCCGCAACCAATTTCAAGGGCTCCGCAGCCACCGGTTCAAGCTTCCCATCGCACCGCTGCTGGTTCCTTGTCCATGCGCCACCCGCGCCACACCGGGTGGCGCAACCTCTTGTCCCGGGTGCGTTCGGTGTACCGGACCTCGCCGACCAACTTGGGTGAGACCCAGATGGCATCGGCGCGGTCGATGCCGGGCACATCCTTGGCAGCAGGGGTGTTGCGCCGGTGTGGCTCGAGTTCACTACGGATTCGACGCAGTTCGTCGGCGGAAAACCCGGTTCCCACTCGCCCGGCATAGTGCAACGCACCATCTTCATTCACCGCCAGCAGCAACGAGCCAAGGGTGTCGCTGCGTGCGCCGTTGCCCTGCCGCCAGCCAATGACCACCACCTCCTGGTGCAGTTCGTTCTTGAACTTGACCCAGCTTTTGCTGCGCTTGCCCGGGCGGTAGGTCGAGGACGCTTGCTTGGCCACCACGCCTTCCAGGCCCAACTCGGCACTGGATTCCATTGCCTCTTCCAACGTTCCATCGTGGACAGGGGGTACATGGATGTGTTTGCCTTCGGCGACCTGTTCGGCCAGCCGTCGCCGCCGCTCGACGTAGGGCTGGGACATCAAATCCTCCACCGTGCCTGGGCGGTCCCCGGCCTTGCCCCGCTTCCCATCCATGGCCGGCAGCCGAAGCGCGTCGAACAGCATCAGGTGCACCTCGGCCATGGGTGCCTTGGCACCTCCACCGTTCTTCTTTCCGGCTTCGCTCCTGGTCTGCAGCAGGCCGAAATCCGGTCGGCCGTTGCTGTCCAATGCCACGATCTCCCCGTCCAGGACCGCACCCTCCGGAGCCCGGTCGGCAAGCTCCTGCAGCTCCGGGTACTGGGCGGTCAGATCGTTGCCGTTTCGGCTGTGCAAAGTGGCCTGCCGGTCCGCGACGCCGGCCACGGTCCGGTACCCGTCCCACTTCATTTCGTAGGCCCAGGCCTCGTCTTCATCGAGCTCACCGGGTTTTCCGGCGGTGGCCAACATGGCGCGCGGCAGGTCCTGTTTCGCGCGCTCCGGGGACTGCGAGGAAGATTTGGCTGCGCTGGGCGATTTCTCGGCGTGCCTGGTCGTTCCACGGCCTGCATCTGCGTCGTGGCCGGTGCCGTTCTCGCGGGGTTGCTCCTTCATGAGTTGCAGCAGCCAGTTCTTCTCGTTGCCCATGCGCGGGGCATGGATCAGCGCATAGCGTCGGGCCACTCCGCCGAGCCCTCCGTCCGGTCTCCCCCGCAGCTCGGCGATGACCTCTGCGCCCTCGTTCCACTTCTCGATCCGGCAGGAACCGCTGTCCCAGATCTCCACGGTCCCGGCACCGTATTGGCCAGCGGGGATCGTCCCCTCGAATTCTCCGTAGTCCAGCGGGTGGTCTTCGGTCATCACCGCCAGGCGGCTGACACCGCTCTGAAGGGGCGGGCCCTTGGGTACCGCCCAGGAAACCAGGACGCCGTCGTGCTCCAGCCGGAAGTCCCAGTGCAGGGCCCGGGCGTGGTGTTCCTGGATCACAAAGCCCACCTCGCCCCCGGAAGCACGCGCCGATGCGGCCGGTTCGGGAATTGGTTCCGGAGTGGATGCCGCGTCCCGCTTGGACCGGTAGGTCTCCAGCCGATCGGATGTCGGGGGCACCGCCCGGCCCAGCGTCGAAATCGGATCGAGTCCCGCTTCCACGCGTTCGAGCACCTCGTGGAAGTCGAGTTGGCGAAGGCCCGGCTCCCCGATCTCCGCCCAGGTGCGTGGTGCGGCAACCATTGGCCGCGTTCGTCCGCGCAGCGAATACGGGCAGATGGTGGTCTTGGCCGCGTTGTTTTGGCTCCAGTCAATGAACACCTTGCCCTCGCGCAAGGACTTCTTCATCTCCGCCACGACCAGTTCCGGATGATCCTGCTGGAGGTGTCGAGCCAGCTCGCGGGCAACCTGTGAGATCTGGTCCGAGGTATGGGTTCCATCGAGGCCGGCATACAGGTGGATCCCCTTGGAGCCGGACGTCACGGCATAGGCCTCAAGTCCCATGCCGGAGAGCACCTCGCGGCACAGCAACGCAACAACGGCGCATTGGGCCAGATCGACGCCCGGACCCGGGTCCAGGTCCAGCACCATGCGGTCGGGATTCGCCGGGGCCATCTCCCTGTCGAAACGCCACTGGGGCACATGGATCTCCAGTGCCGCCAGCTGTCCCAGCCACGTGAGCACCGCCGCATCGTCCACCAGCGGATAGATGTTCTCGTGGTCCTTGTGCTTGATGGTTCCCCGCGGGATCCAGTCCGGGGCCGAGTCCTCAAGATCCTTGCGGAAAAACACCTTGCCCGGCTTTTCCTGGGTTCCGACCCCGTTGACCCAGCGTTTGCGGGTCGCCGGCCGCCGGGCCGCCAGGGGAACGAGCGCCGGCGCAACTCGGGCGTAGTAGTCCAGCACCTCACCCTTGGTGGTCCCCGTCTCCGGGTATAGAACCTTGCTGAGATTGCTGACCCGCAGCACCCGTCCTGCAATCGATACCGTTTCCTCGGAATTCCTCGGTGCCATGGGTGCCTCCCTTCGGTTCTCTACCACTGTGCCGCGGCCCGGGGCCGAAGACCAGTGTTTGTCATCCCGGCACCTCATCGTTGGTGGCTCTGCCGCCCGGTTTGGCACCGGGGGTTCCCGGCCGTAGGCGCATCGCCAGCCTGTTCTCGCCGTGGCGTGCAAATCACTGGACAGCGCTGTGGCCCGTCCGTAGCGTGGGAAACGCCGGAGGTTTCCGACCGGACCCGGTCCCCGCAGGAGGAGCAAACCATCCCTCCGGGGCCGGTCCGGGATTCATGCGCTGCATCCGCCCACCGGGCAGGGGGAAGGAAACCCGGCCCGCCCTGCCGGCCGGACCCCCGAAGGCCTGGGGCGAATGCGGACCCGAGGCAGGCAAATCCAATCCAAGCCACGCAGGAGGAACCATGACAACCGCACGCGAAATCATGACCGGCTCGGCCGAATGCATCGGCGAGAATGAAACCCTCGATGAAGCGGCACGAAAGATGCTCCAACTCGACGTCGGATCGCTGCCCATTTGTGGGGAGGACAACCGGCTCAAGGGCGTTGTCTCGGACCGCGACATCGTCACCAAGTGCCTGGCCCAGGGCGGGGACCCGCGGAACACCCGGGCAGGTGAGCTCGGCGAAGGGAAACCTGTCACCATCGGGGCCGACGACAGCGTCGAGGAAGCAATCAGGACCATGCAAGAGCACCAGATTCGCAGGCTGCCCGTGATTGACGGCCACACATTGGTCGGCATGCTCAGCCAAGGGGATATCGCCAAGAACTATCCCGAGGACAGGGTCGGCGACTTGGTCAAGTTCATCTCCTTCGACTAACCCCCGGAGAATCTTCGAAGGGGCGGGACAGGGTACCCACTGCGTGCCTTGTCGCGCCCCTTTCTTGGCTTTTTGCCAAGGCGCTTTGGTTGTCTTCCCCGCGGAAGCCGACTCGGAACAATGAGTCCTTGTCGCCTTCCAGACTTGTCGATACGCTGAAATCGGTTCAGCAGCGGGCCATGGTTATCTTGAATGGAGCATTCCATGAAGCTGCACCTTGGCCCATCATCATGTGCCCCCGTCTCCCATCTCCAATGGGGAAAAAACGAACTCCGACCGCACGTCGCGGGGTTCCAGCCTGCCATCCCGGCAACTACATTGGGCGGTGATCCGCATGCGGGTCATTGAAAACAACCAGAAACTGCGTCGCTACCAACTCTACGAGCGCGGCGACCTGGCCGGATTCGTTCAGTACAGCATGCGCGGCCAAGAGTTGTGGTTGCACTACACCCAACTCAAGCGCCGGTACAAGTCCGAAGAAGTCATCGAGTACCTGCTCCTGCACATCCTCGAAGACGTCCTACGGCGGCGTCTTGCCATTATGCCGTTCTGTCCGGCAATGCGTATCTTCATGCTTGAACGACCGGAGTATTCCTGTCTCGTGCCGGAGCTGTGGCAGGACCGTTTGCTGGTTCGCTCGACGGTGCCGCACCGGCCCATGGACCGGGTCCGCTACACCGGTTCCCCGAAGCGGCGCAGCACCGCCAAGCACCAGGGCGAAGGAACGCGGGTAGCCGTCTGGTCCGGGGTCCCCGCACAGGGACAGCTTCGGACGCAGTCGGCGTTCTGCAACGGGGCGCCGCTGCAAGGCACCTGAGGACAGCACCCATGCAGAGGGCCGGCCCCGGAATCGCTCCGGTGCCGGCCCTCTGCAATGGCTCTCCGCCGCCGAGGCGATGGCCCTCAGGAAGTGGACGTGTCGAACCGGGCCCACGCGCGGTGTCCGGCCAGCAGTTCGGCCACCCCCGCTATCGCCTCCTCCACTGCGGCCGTGGCCACGCCGAAGTCCGAGGCGGGCAACCCCGACCGTTCGAGCACCTTTGCCGCCTGCCCCACCGCCACGATGGCCTTGGACTGGCGGTAGGCCTCCTGCAGCAGCAGCACCAGCCGCGGATCCAGGCCGGCGGCCTCCGGAGGCACCACGGCACCCGCCTTGGTGTCCCGGTCCACCCGTGCCCCGGGTGCCGGAGCCAGCGCCTCGGCAACGACCAATGCATCGAACTCGATGGACCGGGCCGTGAGCAGCGTCCGGTCCACCGGCGACCCGTCGGCCAGCGAGCCGCCGATGGGGGCCACCAGCAGCGGGGTCATGCCCGCCAGGTTGGTCTCGGCGACCAGCCGTTCGACCACCGCGGCCTCGGTTGCGTGGCCGACCACGATCCCCACGACGCGGCCGTCCACCGGCCAGCTTTTCCCGATCTGCGAGACCGACGGGCACAACTCCGCGTCCTGCACTTCGGTGTCCGCTTCCGCTGCGGGGAGCCCCAGTTCCCGGGCCACGGCGGCGCAGAGCTGCGCATCGATATTGGCCAGGGCCTGGAGCTGGCGGGTCCGCACCGCCTCGCTGGCGCACTTGCCCAGCTCAAAGGCGTAGGCCTGCTGGACATGGAGCTGTTCAAGCGTCGACAGGCTCCGGTAAAACATCCGCGGCTGGGAGAAGTGGTCGTCGAAGGACACCGGATTGGCGCGTTCCTTGACGGATTCGGCGACGCGTTCGGGCACGTCGATGAAGGGCAGCGACGTGTTGGATCCCTCTCCGGCCATGAACGGGCAGCCCCCGTCCAGCGAATTCGGGTGGTAGGGCGCGATCCCCTCGTGGATGTAGCCCTGGTGCATGCCGTCCCGCAGCATGTCGTTGACCGGGGCATGGGGAAGGTTGATGGGCAGCTGTGAGAAGTTCGGTCCGCCGAGGCGGGTGAGCTGGGTGTCGATGTAGGAGAAGAGGCGCACCTGCAGCAGCGGGTCGTTGGTCACGTCGATGCCCGGCACCAGGTGCCCCGGGTGGAAGGCCACCTGCTCGGTCTCCGCGAAGTAGTTGGACGGGTTGCGGTCCAGCACCATCTTGCCCACTGTCATCACCGGTGCCAGCTCCTCGGGCACGAATTTGGTCGGATCGAGCAGGTCGATGCCTTGGAACATCTGTTCCTCGTTGTCCTCGAACACCTGCACGCCCAGCTCCCATTCGGGGAAGGCCCCGGCCTTGATGGCCTCGGCCAAATCGCGGCGGTGGAAGTCGGGATCCGCGCCGTTTGCCAGCATCGCTTCTTCCCAGACCAGCGAATGCACGCCCAGCCGTGGCTTCCAGTGGAACTTCACCAACGAGGTCGACCCGTCCGGGCCGCTCATCCTGAAGGTGTGCACCCCGAATCCCTCCATCATCCGGTAGGAGCGCGGGATCCCGCGGTCGGACATGTTCCACATGGTGTGGGCCTGGGCCTGGGTGTGCTCGGAGACGAAGTCCCAGAAGGTGTCGTGGGCCGATTGCGCCTGCGGGATCTCCAAATCYGGGTGCGGCTTGACCGCGTGCACCACGTCGGGGAACTTGATGCCGTCCTGGATGAAGAAGACCGGGATGTTGTTGCCGACCAGGTCGAAGACGCCCTCGGAGGTGTAGAACTTCGTGGCGAAGCCACGGGTGTCGCGGACGGTGTCGGCGGAGCCGCGCGACCCGGCGACGGTGGAGAAGCGCACGAAGACCGGGGTGGTGGCCCCCTCGGCGAGGAACCCCGCGCTGCAGATGCGCGATCCGGTTCCGTAGCCGGTGAACGTGCCGTGGGCCCCGGCCCCGCGGGCGTGGACCACCCGCTCCGGGATGCGCTCATGGTCGAAGTGCGTGATTTTTTCCCGCAGGTGGTGGTCCTGGAGCAGGATCGGTCCGCGCGGCCCGGCCTTGAGCGAATGGTCGGTGTCGCGCAGCGGCGTGCCCTGGCTGGTGGTCAGGGCGGTTCCCTGCGGATGGTCGGGATCGGCGTTCGAATTGGCCTTGGGGCCCTGCACCGGCTCGGGGACGACTGGTTCCGGGTTGCTGCTTTTCATGCCAAGACTCGCTTTCGCTCGGGCGCCCGCCCGAGCGGGCACGATCGATGGAACAAGGGCTTTGCCGGCCCGCACCAAACATGGACCCGCGATTGCGGCACGTCCCTGACGGGGCCGGCACCTCCACCGTAGGCCGCGGCACCGGGCACTAGTCAAGGAATCTGCACCCCGCACGCCGCACGCCGCGCGCCGCACCGTGGCATCCGCGGCCAGGGCCCCTGCCGCCTTCACTCTCGGGATCTTGCCGCCCGGCGGGGAGAAGGCGCTACGGCGCCGGGACCAGGTTCTCCCCCGGTTCCCCCTGCGCCCAGGCACGCAGCTGGCGCCTGAGCAGCGTTGTCATCCGCGGCAGGAACGCCTCGGTGTTCCCGCCATTGTGCGGGACCACCAGGGCGTTGGGCAGCTGCCAGATCGGATGGTCCGCCGGAAGCGGCTCGGGGTCGAACACATCGGAGGCGCAGCGCAGCCGCCCGGTCTGCAGCTCGGCCACCAGGGCGTCGGTGTCCACGACGGGGCCGCGGGCGACATTCACGACGACCGCACCGTCCGGCAGGGCGGCGAGCAGCTCGGCGTCCACCAGGTGGTGGGTTCCGGCGTTGTGCGGCACGATCAGGATCAGCACCTCGATGTCCTTGGCATGCTCCAGCAGGTTGCCGACCGCCAGGATCTCGCCGTGCTCGTCGGTGCGGGCGCGGGTGCCGAAGCGGCTCAGCTCGACCTCGAAGGGATCGAGCCGCCTGCGGATCTCCTCCCCGATTCCCCCGACGCCCACGATGGCGACCTTGCGGTCGGCCAGTCCGGGCCAGCGGGCCGGGTTCCAGCGGTTGGCGGCCTGGTCGCGCACCGACTCCCCGATGCCGCGCAGCGAGGCGATGGCCAGGCCCACGGCCAGCTCCGCGGTCGCTGCCGCATGCACCCCGGCCGCGGTGGCGACGGCAACGCCCGGGCCCACCAGCTCGTGGACGCCGTCGTACCCGGTGGTCTGGGTCTGGACCAGCGTCAGGTTCTTCGCCTTCCGGATTCCCTGCAGCTTCGAGAAGTTCGCCATGTAGGGGAAGATCGCCGCGTCGATGTCCTCGAGCTCCACGCCCACCGGTTCCCCGCCGATGTCCCAGACGCCGGCCACGAGGCCTTCGGGCAACGGGCCCACGGCCTCGAGCAGCTCGGAACTGGGAAAGGTCACAACGCGTATCGGCTTCATGTCCATCAGCGTAGGTCGCCGCCGGGGCCGGCCCAAGGATGAAACGCTGCATGGACATAAATGCGTGCGCATGTGACGCGGCATCGCCACCGACATCCGGAACCTTGCAACGACCCAACTCAAGCCGTTGTTTGTGACGTCAATCGCAAACCACCGTTTCGGTTTGCATTCGGCCGTCAAGCTGGTAGAGTTTCATGTCGTTGCAGAGCGCGGGAGCCACGAACTCCCAGCGAAACAACAGCCGCACCTCTAGCTCAATTGGCAGAGCAATTGACTCTTAATCAATGGGTTTCGGGTTCAAGTCCCGAGGGGTGCACAGTCATGAAGGCCCGGTTCGCCAAAGCGAACCGGGCCTTCTGCTTTCCCCGGAACCCGCACGAGGCATCCGCGGCACGCGACACGGCGTGGGCTGCGGTCCCCTGGCCTCCGGATGACGGGGTTTTTCCGGCCCGGCCCCTGTCCCGGAAGGCCCGGCAGCATGCGACGCTGCCTTGAAGGACGCTTTCGGGACGACCGGCGACAGGGGGCAGCGATGGGAACGGACGGCATGGGGCAGGCTGCTCCCCGGGTGATGACGATAGGCCATTCAACCCGGGAGTTTGACGAAGTGGTCCGGATGCTGCGTTCAAACGGCGTCACCGAACTGGTGGACGTGCGTTCGTTTCCGAACTCGCGGAAGTTCCCTCAGTGGAACCAGGCAACCATCGAAGGGGCGCTACCCGCAGGTATCGGCTACCGCTGGATCAGGGACCTGGGCGGGCGCCGGCACACGCCCGCCGGCACAGAAACCCCCAACGATGGGTGGAAGGTCAAGGCCTTCCGCGACTATGCCGATTACATGTCCACCGAGGCTTTCGCCGCCGGGCTCGCTGAACTCCTGGCCGTCGCGAGCTGCTCGGTGCCGGCAATCATGTGCAGCGAAGCGGTCCCGTGGCGCTGCCACCGCCGACTGGTCACCGATGCGTTGATAGTTGCGGGGGTCGAAGTCCTGGACATCATGTCGCCCGGCACCACCCGGCGCGCGAAGCTGACGTCCTTTGCCCAGGTGCAGGACGGGAAGATCACCTATCCCGCAACCGAAGGGGAATGAGCATGGAACCGGTGGAGGTTGTCCGCGCAATCGTGGTGTCGATCCCTGCCGGATCCGTGGCCAGCTACGGCGAGATCGGACGCTTGGCGGGCGTCGGTCCGCGCCAGGCCGGCCGCCTGGTTGCCCGGCTCGACGAGGATGTGCCGTGGTGGCGGGTGGTGTATGCCGATGGCACGCCGGCCACCTGCCACGACGGAGGCGCGCGGGCGTTGCTGGAGGCCGAAGGCGTCCCGTTCCGCGACGGTCGCGTCGACATCGGGAAGATCCGCGGCGATGGAATCCCCGGTCAGGAATAGGCGCAGCGGCAAGGCGTTCTCTACGCGGTATCGACGGCGCTGCCGATCCCCCGGCGGGATCGAATGCCGCCCGGGATTCGGCCCGTCGCGGGGGTGCAGACCGCGTTTTGCGCGGTTTCAGGGCCGGCTTCAATCCAGAACCGGCCTGTTGCCGGATCTTCAGGGCCGAGGATGAAACGGCCTCCCCGGTGTACCGGGCAGTGTCGGTGACCTCGACGCTCCGGTCGGTACGTGACGGGTTTCCCTTTGGCCGTGCCGGCTCCGGGTCGCCTCGGGCTCCAGCACACCGCTCCGGGCCTCACGGCACCCCCTGGCTACGGCATCTTGCCGGCAAGGATTCTCTTGGCGGCGGTCCCGCGATTCCCGGAGCATTTTTTGGTGTAGCCGCCGTTCCGGATGTCTCCGCCCATGGCCTTGGCCATGCAGTCGGCCACCTGCTCGGTGCCGCCCCCATTGTTCCGGCCGTAGATCTTGTTCAGCCGGGCCTCCATTTTCCCCATGCCGTTTACCCCGTGAAGCTTGACCGCGAGTTTGAATGTCCGGATGTGGGCGCATTCGTGCAGGGCCACGAATTTCATGCCGCCGCCCTTGGAATAGTTCGGGGACATTTCAATGCGGTAGGACGGGTACCAAGCGGTGCTGGAGTAGTTCAGCTGTCCCCCGTACCTCTTCGGCGCGTAGACCACGACCTGGTTCGGGCAATAGCGCTTCATGTAGTCATGGGCGGTCTTGATGTACCCCTTGTAGTGCTTCGGGTTCATGTGCTTGATCTTCGTGGACGGGCTGGTCCAGGCCTTTTCGTAGGCAGTCTCGGACACCCGGACCCGGTACTTGACGGAGACCGTTGCCGATTCCTTCGGAGTCGTGAAACGGCCGGCGGCATCGCCATACTTGCCCTTTTTCAGGATCACCTTCTGCACGTTCTTCCACTTGCCGCCTCGATATTGCTGGAGGTAGGCGGTCCTTGTGGAGAGGACGTAGCTGAGTTGCACCGAATCCGAACGCCGATCGCCGGAGGCAATGTGCCCCTCGGCATCCTGGAACAGGTTTCCCCATCCGCCCAGGTAGCCCTTCGTGGCCTTCCGCGCGTACTTCGCGGTCGTTGCCTTGGATGTGGCCTGAATTTTTCCGGCTCGAGTGACTACCGCGCGCAGGGCAACGGTGCCTTCCCTCGCAACGGTGAAACTGGCGGTGGCGGAATATCCCTCGGCGGCAATCTTGCGCGTCCATACCTGCTTCCAGGTCTTGCCCTTCAGTGCCTGGACGGACAGAACGCTGCCCTTGGGCAGGTCGCCTAGAATTTTCAACGTCTTCTTGGGGTTGTGCTGCTGCCCGCTGGCTTGGAGACTGACGAAGGGCTTCGACGGCCCCTTGCCGGCGACGGCGCGGTACCCCATATCCGACGAATAGGCAGTTCCCTGGCCGGGCCTGGCGCCTTCAGCCCGAAGTTCAATGTTCGCTGTCTTGGCAAGCTTGAAAGGGATGCGCAGCGTGTAGCTGCTTGCGGTGGCGGGCTTAGAAGCCTTCCACAGCGTCACGTCCTTTCCGGCGACCTGCTTCAACCTGACGGTCAGTCCGCGTCCGTCGGTCACCTTGACGAAAGCCACGTTGACCTTCTTGTCGGGGATGACAAGCTGGAGCTTAGGCTTTGTTGGCGCATCGTAGGCGAGCTTCAGGATCGGCGATGCGTGCTTCACGCTCGTGCCGGACAGGACGACGGCCCGGAAGGAATGAGTGCCGTTGCCGGTGAGTTTATAGGCCATTTCCACGGCTTCCGCGTAGTGGTCGCCAAACCTCTCCCCGACTCCAACCTTTGTCCAGGTCTTGCCGACGAGCCGCTGAAGGACCGGGGCCTGTCCCAGCAGGCCCGACCCAACCACGGTGAAGGTGGCTTGGTTTTCCCACTTCTGGCGGGGAGCGGATGAGAGCTTCAGGGTTGGCATCGGAATCGACGAGAGGACGACGACGTTCTTGGAAACCGCTGCGACCGTGCTCCCGGAGAGAGCCACCACGCGGTAGGTGAACTTTCCCGAAGAAGTCAGCTCGTGCTCCAGGTCGATTTCCTCGTCAAAGTGGCCATAGAACGGGTCACTCGTGGCGACGGTCGCCCACGTGGACCCGCGCAGCACCTGCAGCCTGACCGGAAGTCCTTCCAACCCGTTGCCGAGCACGTTGAACGAAACAGATGTTTCGCCGGGGCCCGGAGCCGAGGCGGTCAGCTTCAAATGTGGCGCCGGAATCGGTGATGCGACAGTGATTGCCCTAGAGACAGTTGTCCCGGAGCTGAGCGCTGCCCGGAACGTCTTGGAACCGGAATCGGTGAATTCACGATCGAACACGATTTCTTCACCATCGAAATCCACCGTCCAATCCGAACTCTGAACCGTTTTCCAGGTATCCCCCGACTGCATCTGCAGGATGACCTTTTTGCCGATTACGCCTTTTGCCGTGACCGTCAATTGCACCCAGCTGTCTCCGGGCGAAGCCGGCTGGACACTCAGGCTCAACGAGCCCGTCACTGCGGCGGCCGGTCCGCCGGCGGCAAGAACCCCCGCCAAAGCGACGAACATCGCCATCAAAATTGCGGTCATTTTTCTCAAGATGATTCCCCCCAAGAGGCCGTGGCCCCGAACTGTTCCTGCGAGTCGGTTGGCCCGCACGAGCACTATCCCTAGGACAGCCGTCACGAACATTACTACAATCTCCGGCGGTTTCATCGGCTGACTAGTAACGAATTATTCACGGACAATGAAGAAGAGCAGAAACGAGGTGACGGGGTCCAAGATTCCGGGGACGTGGGCGAAACACGCGTCCTCGGACCACGCCCCGGATGCGCCGCGCTTGGGCTGCTCCGCCACGAAAGAGGCCCGAATCGCGAATTGTGCCCACCATCACAAACCCCATTTCATCCCCCAAGGTGCCAAAGCATCACGTTTCACACCTGGAAAGACGCTGAAATCCGCATGAAATCAAGGCATTTGGCATGCCGCGCGTTCATGGAATCACGGATTTTATTTCCATGGCACTTTCTGGTTATGATTATCTGCGTCGCAAGGACGGGCTCCGCACGGGGCGCTGACCGAAGCGACTAAGCACCTCTAGCTCAATTGGCAGAGCAATTGACTCTTAATCAATGGGTTTCGGGTTCAAGTCCCGAGGGGTGCACGGTGAGAAAGACCCGATCTGTTTCGACAGATCGGGTCTTTCGTTTTCCCGCTGACGTCGCCCAAATCATTGGTGCCCGCTGATAGGCTCCGCTCATGGACGAACAGCTGGCATCCTTCCTTCGCGATTTCTCCAAGCTAACAACCCTGGCCTCCATGGCCTCCGACGTCACCGGCGGCACCCCGCTGCTGCCGGCTGTCGCGGCGCACCTCGGCACGGAGCCGGGGCGACTGCCCGTAGTGGTCGAATCCTTTCCCGCACATCGGCTGGCGGACGCCTCGGGAATCCTGAACGATCTGGTTGAAGCCGACTCCGGCGCACGGATCCACGGACTGACCGGCCAGCAGCGCCACCACATGGACCTTTCGGACCTGGTCTCCAGCAACGGCATGCATGCCGGGTGGCTCGGCGAGCCGGACTACGAGACAGTTTCGGTCGGCCCGGACGAGGAACGCCGAATCGTCTCCTTCGGACTCTTCCTCTTCMCTCGCGCCGGAAACCCCATGGCGGTGCTGATGCGGCAAGCCAATCCCCAGTACGGCCGCGAACGCGCCACCGTGGAAGTCCTCGGAGCCAGCCCGGATGCGGTGGATGAGTTCCTCAAGCACTTCAAGACGTCCCTTCGCGAAAACAGCATCTTCCGCGGCCACGTCATCTCCTTCACCGCCAACGACTATTCCTCGTCCGCCGCGGGGATCACCTTCCACCGCCGGGCCAACGTGGCGGCCGGGGACGTGGTGTTGCCGCCGGGGACCCTCGAGCGGATCGAGGCACAGGTCCTGGGCGTCGGCAAGCACCGCGAGAAGCTCCTGGCGCACGGGGCGCACCTGAAGCGCGGGGTGCTGCTCTACGGTCCTCCGGGCACCGGCAAGACGCACACGGTGCGCTACCTGGCCTCGGCAGCGGCCGAGCACACCATCATCCTGCTCTCGGGCAACACCCTGGCCTTTGTCAGCGAGGCAGCGCGCATGGCACGGGCCCTGCAGCCGGCCATCGTGGTGCTCGAGGACTGCGACCTCGTGGCCGAGGACAGGAGCTTCGGCCATGGGCCCCAGCCGCTGCTCTTCGAGGTGCTCGATGCCATGGACGGGCTGGACACCGATGCGGATGTGGCGTTCCTGCTCACCACCAACCGGGTTGAGCTGCTCGAGGAGGCCCTGGTGCAGCGGCCGGGTCGCGTCGATCTTGCCGTCGCGGTGCCGCGTCCCGACACGGCGGCCCGGCGCGCGCTGCTGGAACTCTACGGATCCAGGCTCAACCCCTCCGCACGCACCATCAAGGACATCGCCGGGCAGATCGAGGGAACGACCGCCTCATTTGCCAAGGAGCTGACCCGCCGGGCCATCCTGCTTGCGGCCCTGGCCGGCGAGGAGCCTTCAGATGCGCATTTGTCGGCGGCTGCCACCGAGCTCATGTCGGATGCCGCGTCGCTGACACGCAGCCTGCTGGGAGGGACCGGGGAGAACGGATCGGAGCCGGATCCCGAATCGAGCCAGGGATACTTTGGGGCCGGGCCCGGGATCGCTCCGGAAGCACCCGGAACCATGGGCTGGTCCTGACGCCCCGGTTCCCYGAGCTTCCAGCCTTCCCAGCAGGCCCCGGCGAATGCCCGTTGGTCGACGGCAGCGTCAGTTGCTATTGCCAGAAGACTTCTTGCGTTCGCCCTTTCGGTGGTGCATCCAGATCACCACGTCGAGGATGCGCAGCAACGACTTGTCGGACAATCCGGACTGTTCACGCAAAACACCCAGGCGCTGTGAAAGCGTCAACGTGGCAGATACGTTTGCATCTTGTGCTGCGTGCGGCGTCAGGGCCTGGTACCACAACGACCAATGATGCCTGCTGGATTTCATGCCGGTGGCATCTGCAACCACCGAGTCATAGATCGGAATGAGGTGCGGCCGCTTTCGCGCCATGATCTTGCTCGCGGTCGTTGCACCAATTCCCCAGCGCTCAGAGCCATTGCGCCTCAGTAGATCCCATAATTCCTGGGCAGGGCCCGCCGGACCCAAAAGGTCGTCAAATTCTCCCTGGCTCAGCTCCTCAAACTTGACGGAGGGGTCCAGCTTCCGCAAGAGACCCGAAATCCTCGCTGCGTCCTGGCCAATGATTGCGAGAGCCGCTTCTGCAGGGACGTGCACGCTCAGCATGGAGACTGCCAATAGATCCGATGCGGTGATGGCGAAGGGATCACC
Organism: Arthrobacter sp. UCD-GKA; assembly: GCF_001863355.1. Classification (NCBI taxonomy): domain Bacteria; kingdom Bacillati; phylum Actinomycetota; class Actinomycetes; order Micrococcales; family Micrococcaceae; genus Arthrobacter; species Arthrobacter sp. UCD-GKA. The sequence continues at coordinate 81,814 of NZ_MOLR01000015.1, forward strand.
ATTGCCGCCCTCGCCAAAGGTTTCAAAGTTCAAGCCAAGAAACCCGTTTTGACCCGCCCCATTGCCGAAGTACCTTTCCAGGTACCGCAGAGCTTGGGTGTCGGTGATTTCCTGCATAGCCTTGTTCGGCATGCTTCCCCCTTCTGGTTCCACTGCACGTTCCGCGAAACTCATTCGCGAATGCCTGTCACCGTAGCCCGGCCTCCCAGGTGCTATCCCTCGCCACGCCGGCATTGGAACGGTCCCGTTGCATTCCTAAACACATGAGCCGCCGCTGAGCTTCAACCCCACGCGGTCACCATCCGTTGTTGCGGATGGCCGCACGCGTGCGTGCGGAGCGCGAGCCCACCCGGTTGGTCGCGCCGGTGCGGTGGATGCGGGCCAGCTGGTCTTCATGCGTCCCCGCGGCACCTGATGCCGCGAACGCCACGCGCTGGGCAACGAGCTCCTCGGGCAGCGCGAAGCCCGCGGACGAAGCGGAAGATTTTTTCTTGGACATGAAACGGGCCCTAACGTGAATGATTGACATCTCTCAATCACTCATATTAGGGGCCTTGATCCCACAACACCAGCGACGGACTTCGCGCCGCCGCCGGATTCCGCGGACCTTGCCTTCCTGCCACGGACCCGCACCACCGGAATGCTGCCGGCAGCCAGCCACGGTCTTGTCATCACCCATTCGAGATAGGCTCATAGGCAGAACCCGTCGACACCCCAAAACCTTAGGGAGCACCACACCGATGAGCGAGAACACCACTGCCGAAGCCGTCCGCCTGTCAGCCGGCGACTCCGCCCCGAACTTCACCCTGACCGACGCCCGCGGCCAGGAACTGGCCCTGTCCTCGCTGCGCGGGAAGAAGACCATCGTGTACTTCTACCCGGCCGCCTCCACCCCGGGCTGCACCAAGCAGGCCTGCGACTTCCGTGATTCCCTCGAATCCCTGGCCTCCGCCGGCTACCAGGTCGTGGGCATCTCCCCCGATGCCCCGGCCAAGCTGGCCAAGTTCACCGAGAAGGAAGAACTGACCTTCCCGCTGCTGGCCGACGAGGACCACGCCGTGGCCGCGGCCTACGGCGCCTGGGGCGAGAAGAAGAACTACGGCCGCACCTACGAGGGCCTGATCCGCTCCACGATCGTGGTTGACGAGAACGGAATCGTTGAGGTGGCGCAGTACAACGTGCGAGCCACAGGGCACGTGGCGAAATTGCGTCGTGATTTGGGAATCGACCCCAAATAAAGTTTCGCCCTCAGCCCAAAAGCGATAAATCGGGCCGAAAATCTCCGCTAGACTGATTCCTGCCGAACTTCGAAAGCGGTTCGCTGCCTTGCGAGCGTGGCGGAATTGGTAGACGCGCTGGATTTAGGTTCCAGTGTCTTCGGACGTGGGGGTTCAAGTCCCCCCGCTCGCACTCCTGAGCCGCAGACCTCCCCTCGGGGACCAGCGGCATCGCGCAGGGCCCCCGGATGATTTCGGGGGCCCTGCTCGTTAACAACCTGCAGCGGCCAGCCACGACCGTGGAGCCCAAAACACTGACGAGGAGTCTTTGGTGCCAAGCCAGCCGCACAGCCTTCAACCACCGAGCGCCAGCCGCCGCGCCTTCCTGGCCGGGGGCCTGGGGCTTGGCGCCCTGGCCCTGGCCGGTTGCGTCCCGAAGGAAGCCCCGGTGCCCCCCAGCCCCACCGCCAGTGCCGAACCGGCCATCCGCACCTTCCACTTCGGCTCCGCCGCCGACCCGGTGACCCTGGACCCGTCAATCTCCGGGGACAACGAGACCTTCCGCGTCACCCGCCAGATCTACGAGGGGCTCATCGGGGTAGACCGCGAGACCGGCGCCCCGATCCCGCTGCTGGCCACCGACTGGATCGTCAGCCCCGATAGGCTGCAATACACCTTCGTCCTGCGCCACGGGGTCAAGTTCCACGACGGCGCCGACTTCAACGCGGCGGCCGTGGTCACCAACTTCGAACACTGGGTGGCCCTGCCCGCCGACGTGCGCGCCAACTCCGACCAGGGCTTCACCCAGGTCTTCCGGCACAACGACCAGCTGCCGGTGCTGCCCAAGACCATCCCCAAGCCCGAGCCGACCCTCGATGCCAACGGCGACGAAATTGTCGACCCGCAGCAGGCTGCGCACCACGCCGCCCAGCTCGAACTGCTCGAGTCGCTGCGCAAGCAACTCAAGGACGACCCCTTCGTGGGCGCCAACACCGGAGGGACAGCCAGCTACTTCGGATCCATCAAGGCCGCCGACACCCACACCGTGGTGCTCACGCTGCGCAAGCCCATCACCGGGCTCATCGAGGCACTAACGCTGCCGGGCCTGGCCATCGCCTCGCCCCGGGCACTGGCCACCGCGCCGGAGTCCGGGCGGACGGACTCGGCGCTCTCCGCGCAACCGGTGGGCACCGGGCCCTACAAGTTCATGGCCTGGAAGGACGGGGCCATCACGCTGCGCTCCTTCCCCGACTACTGGGACGCCGACGCCGTCGCGGCCAACACCACCGCCCCCACGATCGTGGTCTTCCAGGAGATCAGCACGCCGGCCGGGCGCCTGGGCGCGCTGGGCCGGAAGGAAATCGACGGCTTCGACATGGTCACCGTCACGGGCCTGCGCGAGCTGGTGCGCGAGGGCAAGCTGATCGTGCAGCGCGACCCGTATTCGGTCACCTACCTGGGCATGAACCGGTCCAACGAGTGGCTGGCCAAGGACGAGTTCCGCCGCGCGATCGCCCACGGCATCGACCGGAACAGGATCATCGAGCAGTTCTTCATCTCCGGCACCAAGGAGGCCCGCGGCTTTTTGCCGGCCTCGCTGGGCATCAAGACCTCCGACACGTACTACGGGCCCGACGCCAAGCGCGCCAAGGAGCTGCTCGAATCCTGCGGCTACGACGGGACCCCCATCCCGTTCCTGTACCCGCTGAACATCTCCCGGGCCTACCTGCCGCTGCCCGAGCTCATCTATGCCGAGCTCTCCCGGCAGCTGGCCCTGGTCGGCATCAAGATCCGGCCGGTGCCCATCGACTGGACGGACGGCTACGTGTCCAAGGTCCGCTCGGGGAACATCCCGGGGCTGCACCTGCTGGGCTTCAACGGCGGCTACCGGGACCCGGACGACTTCATGGGCGCGCTGTTCGCCTCGAACAACCGGCAATTCGACTACGACTCCCCCATCCTCACCGCCCAGGTGCTGCTAGCCCGCTCCATGCCCGCCGGCGAGGAACGCGTGGCCGCCTACGAGGATCTGTCCAACACCTTGGCCCGGGACCTGCCGGCCCTGCCGCTGGCCTTCCCGATCTCCGCGCTGGCCTTCAACGACACCGTGAAGAACTATCCTTCCTCCCCGGTGCTGGATGAAGTCTTCTCGGATGTGAAACTCAACACTTAATACCACTGGTGTCAAGCCACCAATTTCATCCAGACCCCCGCATCAAGCTAGCCTTGCGTAGAGTCTAGAAGAACTTTCAATGGAGAACCCCTCGTGCCTTCTGAATCCACCAGCCAATCATTCGACGTCGTCCTCATCGGCGCCGGTGTCATGAGCGCAACGCTCGGTACCCTGATCAAGCAGCTGGAGCCGGGGTGGAGCATTGGACTTTTCGAGAACCTGGACCAGGCCGGCCTCGAGTCCTCCTCACCCTGGAACAACGCCGGCACCGGCCACTCGGCCCTGTGCGAGCTGAACTACACCGCCGCGGGCCCCGACGGCACCGTCGACCCGGCCAAGGCCATCGGCATCAACGAGCAGTTCCAGGTCACGCGCCAGTTCTTCTCCCACTTGGTGAAGAACAAGCAGGTCGGCGATCCGTCCAGCTTCATCAACCCGCTGCCGCACATGAGCTTCGTCATCGGCGAGGACAACGCCAAGTACCTCAAGACACGCTATGAGGCCCTGAAGCCGAACACGCTGTTCAACGAGATCGAGCACACCGAGGACCTGGACACCATCAAGTCCTGGACCCCGCTGGTGGCCAACGGCCGCGACGAGTCCCAGCGCGTGGCAGCTTCCCGCGTCACCTCCGGCACCGACGTGGACTTCGGTTCGCTCACCCGCCAGATGACCGACGACCTCGCCGCCAAGGGCGCCGAGGTCAACTACGGCCACCGCGTCAAGGGCATCAAGCGCGACGGCGCCGGCTGGACCGTCACGGTCCGCAACAACGCCACCAAGGCCGCCCGCACCGTCAAGGCCAAGTTCGTCTTCGTCGGCGCCGGCGGCGGCGCCCTGGGCCTGCTGCAGAAGGCCGGCATCGAGGAAATCAAGGGCTTCGGCGGCTTCCCGGTCTCCGGCCAGTTCCTGCGCTGCACCGACGACGCGATCATCGACCAGCACCACGCCAAGGTCTACGGCCAGGCCTCGGTCGGCGCCCCGCCGATGAGCGTGCCGCACCTGGACACCCGCTTCGTCGACGGCAAGCGCTCGCTGATGTTCGGCCCCTACGCCGGCTTCTCCACCAATTTCCTCAAGACCTCCTCGCTGCTGGACCTGCCGCTTTCCATCCGCGCGCACAACATCCTGCCGATGCTCGCCGTGGGCAAGGACAACCTGGACCTGACCATGTACCTGATCAAGGAAGTGCTCAAGTCCCGGTCCAAGAAGGACGACGCGCTGCGCGAGTACCTGCCCGAGGCCACCGGTGAGAAGTGGGAACTGATCACCGCCGGACAGCGCGTGCAGGTCATCAAGAAGGACGCCAAGAAGGGCGGCGTGCTGCAGTTCGGCACCGAGGTCATCACCTCCGCCGACGGCACCATCTCGGGCCTGCTCGGAGCCTCCCCGGGTGCCTCGACCGCGACCCCGATCATGATCGGCCTGCTGGGCCGCTGCTTCCCCAAGCAGTTCTCCGGCTGGGAGTCCAAGCTCAAGGAGATCATCCCGTCCTACGGCGTGAAGCTCAACGAGAACCCCTCCCTCTACGCAGAGGTGCGCGCCGAGACCGACAGGCTGCTCAAGCTGACATAAGGCCCGTGCACGCTCCGGCCCGGATTCCCGCAAGGGAGTCCGGGCCGTCGTTGTCCGTCGCGCAATTCCCTTGAACGGCACGTGCCCGGGTGCTTTGCTTGTTGTGGATGCCCGGTGCCTCTGCCCGCCGACGTTGCGCCCACACACGGGGACCGACGCGACGGCAGGCAGCCAATCCGGTCCGTCGGTGAACAGCACCCGGAAGGACCATCCGGTAAGGACAACGTCATGCTGGGACACGGCTACCTGAACGCGTTGAAGAAGGCCAAGAGCACCGTCTACGGGCCGGGGCGGGAGAAGGTCGGCACGCTGGGGAACATCTTCATGGATGTGCGCACCGGGGATGCGGACTTCGTCAGCGTCCACCTGGGGTTGTTTGGCTCCGAGGAAGCCTTGGTTTCACTCAACGGCGCCGTGTTCACCGACGGACATCTCCAGGTCCGCTACCCCAAGGACGTCATCAAGCACGCCCCGAACATCGATCCCGCCGCGGATCTTGGCGACGAGGCCAAATCCATGCTCGATGAATACTATGCGGCAATGGATCCCGATAACGGTTCGTAGCGCCCGCCAACACCCGGCTTCACCCGCAAGCCGCCCATGCACCGCGTCTTGGTCCCCGTCGTCCCGGGCTGGCACCGGGCCGGCCCGCGAAATCATGCGTTTCCGAAGGGCTGCGGCACCAAGTCTTGGTATTTTCGCGATACAGGTCCGCCCGACGCGCCGGCTTGCCCCCAACGGCTTGACACTTACTTGAACCGGATCGGCAGCGGTGTTTAGCKATTGTCAGGAACAACCGGCCGAACCGACGCTGCTGCAGCGGTGCCGGGGCACGGTGCCGGGACCGGAAGGAGGCCAGGGATGGCTCGGATGCCTCCGCCGGCCGCCGCACACCAGCGGACCGGCCAGGAGGTACCGGCAGCTGCGCTGCCCAGGGGCACATCGCTGGAGGGGCCAGCCCGGTGCCGGGTCAGGCGCCAAGTTCCTCCGGAGCCTGCAAGGAAGGGAAAACACCATGTTGCAACACGAAAACTTCAAGCCCTTGCTGGAATCCAAGACGAACGTGTTTGGTTCCGACGGCGAAAAGATTGGCACGCTCGGTCAGATCTATCTTGACGACGGAACCGATCTTCCGCACTTTGCCACCGTCAACACCGGGCTTTTCGGCTCGAAGGAGAACTTCGTTCCGCTCACCGATGCGGAAATCACCAATGGCAACCTCTACGTCAAATACACCAAGCATTTCGTCAAGGACGCTCCGGACATCGGCCCAACCGGCCATCTGAGCCCCGAAGACGAAGACCGGCTCTTTGAATACTATTCCCAGGCAGGCCTTGGCCAGGGTCGCGCGGCGGACGCCGGGCAAGCAGAGCCGTACCTGGCCCGGGAGCACCGGGAGCCAACGACCTCCCGCATCCGCCGGTACGACGCCGCGGAGGCGAATCGCCGGGAGGAAAACGTGGAGGACCCCGGCCGCGAGGCAGGTCCCGGTTCACCTGGCGACGCAGATTTCCAGGGGACCAGGGACAAGGCCCGGAACACGAAGGCCAGGGTCGAGGAAGAGCAGCTGGCCGAGGGGCCGCGCGCAACCACCGAAGAGGGACCCGAGGCGAGGGGTCCCGGCCCTCTGCACCGCATGGACCCCTGAGCGCGCACCCGCCGCAGCAACCGGCGAGAGCGCAACCACCAGCCATTGTCCGTTTTCACTTGAGAAAGAGGTCGTTCGATGGAAACCACAGGATCCGGATCAAGCACCGCCGACTACCGCAGCAATGAACGGCTCTCCCGCGAGAGCCAGGAATTCGGTGGCGTCAAGGTCGGAAGCACCTTCTTTGGCTGGGTCGTTGCGATGGGGATGAGCGTGCTGCTGACAGCGCTCCTCACCGCGTTCGGTGCCGGCGTCGGACTTGCCACGAAGAACGACTTGGGCTCCGCGGCCGAAAACATGGCACGCAACCCGGACGCGGCGGCGTGGATTTCCGCAGCGGCCTTGGTCCTGGTGCTGTTCATCGCCTACTTCTGCGGCGGCTACGTGGCAGGACGCATGGCCCGCTTCCATGGTGGCCGCCAGGGCGTGGCTGTATGGGTCTGGGCCATAGTCGCCGCAATCGTGGTGGCCGCCCTGACGATGGCTCCCGACATCAACTTCGACGCCTGGCGCCAGCTCAACGGCAGCCCACTGGTTCCGCAGCAATGGAACATGGGGTTGCTGGGGTGGATCGTGCTCGCCATCGCCTTGGTGATCCCGTTGATTGCCGCCGTCCTAGGCGGACACGCGGGCATGCGTTACCACCGCCGCATCGACAGAAGCTTCTAGTCCGGCCGAGCCGAAACCGGCTCTGGCCGCCAAGAATTCCGCCACCCCGGGAAGGGAGGGATACGAAAGGCCCCACCACTGAACCCGGGATGTGCGGGCCCATACCGGTGCACGCATCAAGCGGCCCGGCATTCCACCGTTGAACCACAGCAAGGAGGAATCCCCATGGGACTCGGAGACAAGATCAGCAACAAGGCCAAGGAAGCCGCCGGCAAGATCAAGGAAAAGACCGGTGACGCGACCGACAACGAAGAAATGCAGGCCGAGGGCCTGAAGGACCAGGCGGTGGCCAAGGCGAAGCAGGCCGCAGAACGGGCCAAGGACGCAGCCAAGGACATCAACCGCGAGTAGGCCCCGGCGCACGGCAGGGAGCCGGCCCGTCACCGGGCCGGCTCCCCTTGCCGTCCGGACACCTACGGTTCCCTTCCCCTGCAGCCACCCGAAGCACGCGGCCCCGGTCGACGGTGTCGGTGCACCACACGGCCCATCTGGCCGGCGTGCCTAGAGTTCCGACAGCGGCGTGTCCAGCATCCAGGCCAAGGAGGTGCCGTCCACGTGGCCCTCGCGCATGCCCTTGAGGTGGGCGTTGAAAAGGTCGTAGGGGATGCGCGGCGCCCGGTAGGCCCGTGCCCGGGGATGGCTGAGGCACCGGGGGTTCTGCCACACCAGCAATTGCAGGGTTCCTTCGTCCGCATGCACGAGGGCCGGCCCCGGTTGGATGTCCAGGGACTCCAGCCGCTGGGTCAGCGCCTTGGCCGAGACCCCCGCTTCCCACAGGAAGTCGGCCAGCTCCCGGGGGGTCTGCCTGTTCCAGTCGATCGAACGCAGCCCCGCTTCCGGCAGCAGGAGGGAATAGGCGAAGTCGGTGGACCAGTTGTCCGAGGAGAGCCGGCGGCGTCCGATGTCCGACTGCCTGCCCCCGACCAGTTCTCCAAGCTCGCGCGCCAGCACCAGGTTGGCCTGGTACCACGCACCCGTGCCGCGCACCACCACATACGTCACCTTGCTGGTGGCCATGGCCCGGGCGTCGAAGGCCGGGCCCTCGCCCACCACGAACACCCCGATGCCGTAGGTGTGCTCGATCGCAGCGGGAAGATCGTGGATGAAGGGGCCCGGCGAATTCGCGGCAAGCCCGCGAACCGCCTCAGCAGCTGCGACCTCCGGCGGCGTTCCCGGTTCGACGGCGGGCACCGACGGGGTGGACAACCCGACCTCACGGTAGGCCCCTGCCGGAAACGCCACCGTCTCGGCCACCCGGTCCGGGCGTTCGGTGCCGATGGGCGGACTTCCGCGGTCCCAGTCCGCCGGCTCGTGCCCGGTGCCTCGCGGGTCGCCCGTGACCAGCCACTGCAACGAAACCCGCAGGATCTTGGCCAACGCGGCCAGCTCCCCCGCGCTGAAATTCCGCTGTCCACTCAACGACCGGCTCAAGCCATCCTGCGTCATGGAAGCCTGTCGGGCAATCGCCGCCTGCTTCAGTCCCCCGTCGTTCGACCTGATGGCATCCATGACCCGCAGACGGATTTGTTCCATTGTCCCTGCCTTCCCCAATTCTGGATGGTTTCCAGGCAGAGCGGCCACCTTGGTGCACGCGCCGCTCACGTCCCATGCACAGCATTGCCGCACCAGGGCCTCCATGTAAAGGCATTTTTCCCTCCTGCCGCTTTGCGCCGGCAGCGTCGGTCCCGGGGTCAGGCAGGTGGGTGTCGAAATCCTTGACGGTGCCACCGGGACGCGGCACAGTAGCACCATGCCGGAGAGATCCGGCCCGGCATTGGCCATATGGGTGCCGGCGGTCCCGGCGAAGGAGAACAGCATGAACCACCATTGGCGCCAGGAGCACCGGCCCGTCTCCGCCCCCGGTGTCATTGATCGATGCGGCGCATAGGCTGCATCCACGACACCGACGGGCCGACGCGGGCCCGCCGGGCCCCGTCGTGCCACAGGTCCCTTTGCCACGCGGTGGCAGACGGCGGACAGCGGCTTCACGCCTCGTTTCAAGGAAAGGCATAGCCCATGAGCACCTTTGGCATCGAAGAGGAATTCTTCCTGCTGGATCCCGCCTCGGGACTTCCTGCCGTCCCCGACGAAGACACCCGGGAGCGGTTGATGTCGATCCGGGCCGGGGCCAGCACACCGCAACATGAGCTGTTGGACTGCCAGGTGGAAATGGCGACACCGGTATGTTCCGCATCCGACGAGGCACTGGCCTCATTGCGCGGGTTCCGCCGGAACCTGGCGACCACCGCGTCCGCCAGCAACCTGGTGGCGGTTTCGGTGGGCGCAGCTCCCCTGATACCCGAAGGCCCGGCAACCATCGCCCCGGTGGACAGGTACCGGCAGATACACCGCTACCTGCCGGGAATCAGCAGCCAGCAATATGTCTCGGGCATGCACGTGCATGTGTCGATCGCCGATTCGGAGGCCGGGGTCCTGGCGTTGAACGGCGTGCGCAGGTGGCTGCCCATGCTGGTGGCGATCGGTGCGAACTCTCCATATTGGCGGGGCATGGACACCGGTTTTGCCTCCTGGCGCAGCATCCACTACCGGATGTGGTCGGTCCAGGGGATCCAGCCCCACTTCGCCGATCCCGAGGACTACTACAGGTTCCTTTCCCAGGTCCTGGGTTCCGACGTGGTCCTGGATGCCGGCCACATCGGCTGGGCGGCGCGCCTGTCCCAAAACTATCCAACCATCGAGATCCGCGTCGCCGATGCTCAACTGAGGGCCGCGGATTCGGTGGCCCTGGCCCTGGCCCTCAGGGCACTGGTGGAAACATGCGTCCACCAGCCTCTGCCCGAATCCGGGTTGCGCAGCGAAATGCTCGATCTCGCCTACTGGCAGGGAGCCAAACACGGCCTGGACGGAAGCCAGCTGGACCCCGAGTCCGGGCGGTCGGTATCCCCCGAGCAGATGGTGGGGGCCCTGCTGCGGCGCATCGGCGATGCCCTGGAGGAAAACGGGGACAAGGAGGAGGTGGAAACGGCGTTCGGCCGCCTGCTGGCCGATGGCAATGGTGCGCGGCTCCAGCGCAACAGCCTCGCCTTCGGCGGCCTGGAAGGCGTGGTCGGCCGTGCCGCCGCACTCATGGTGGAATGACCTTTTTGAATGACCTTGCTCAACGACGTGGTGGAACAACAACTCGTTGAATGGAAACGCCTTGCCGGTGGCTTCCCCGCCGCCACCTGCGCTGCGCACCTGCGGGGGTTCGGGGCCGCGACTGGTTGACGTGGGGCCCCTGCTCCGATGGCACAGGCGTGGCCGCCGGCCGCGGCCCGCGGTTCAGCGCTCGTCTTGGTTCTGGTCTCCCTCCATGCCTGGTGCCGCCGCAGGGTCCTGCCCGGCGGCTTGGTCGCCGGAGGCCTCCCCCGGAACAGGGGTGGAGGCATCCTGGGTTTCCTCGTCGTCCACCAGGGTCTCAGCGTCCCGCAACGGATCGAAGCTGTCGAGTCTCTTGTATCCCCCGGGCTGTTCAGGGGGTTGCCGCCCGGGCTTCGAATCGGCCATGTGGTTTCCTCCTTCCGTGCCCTGCCCTCACGAATTGCGCAGGGACTCGATCAGTTCGTCCTTCGTCTGCTTCGAATACCCGTGCAGGCCGATTTCCTTGGCCCGGTTCTTCAATTCCGGAACGGTCCAATCCTCGTATTTTCCGGATTCCCCGCCCCGTTCTCCCACCGCCGAACGACCGTCCTTGGCGGCGGCGTTGGCGATCCGTGCGGACTTCTGCTTCGAGTTCCCTTCATCGCGCAGCTTCTCGTAGAGTTCGTCGTCCTTGATCTGCGGAGTCTTGTCCCTGGGCATGGTGTTCCTCCCCTCCCAATGGTTTGTGCCGGTCCGGGGCCTCGCGCACGAGGCCGCAGGCGGGCCGGCACCTTGCTGCGGGCCCGGGCGCGACACCGGTTCCGCATTGCCTGAATGCGCACCGGACGCCCGTGTCCGTGTGTGCCACGCTACTGCCCGCGCCGCCGGTTTCCAACCTTTTGGCAACGGGCCGGGAGCTCAGAGTTCCGCCAGCGGCGTGTCGAGCATCCAGGCCAGCGATGACCCGTCGACCACGCCGCGGCGCATGCCCGAAAGGTGCGCGCCGAACAGGTCCGCCGGAATCCGCGGGGCGCGATACGCCCTGGCCCGGTGGTGGCTCAGGCACTCGGGATCCTGCCAGACCAGCAGCTGCAAGGTTCCCTCGTCGGCATGCACCATCGCCGGGCCGCGGGCGATGCCCAGTGCGTCGAGCCGGTGCGCCAGCGCCTTGGCCGGGGCCCCGGATTCCCACAGGAACCCGGCCAGCTCGCGCGGGGTCTGCCTGTTCCAGTCGATCGACCTCAACCGGGCGGCGGGCAGCAGCAGCGCCAACGCGAAGTCAAGGGCCCAGCCGTCCTCGGCCTGCGTGCGGATGCCGATGCCTTCGTGCCGCCCGCCCAGCAGCGCGCCCAGCTCGCGGGCCAGCGCCAGGTTCGCCTGGTACCAGGCCCCGGTGCCTCGCACCATGATGTAGGTGACCTCGTCCGTCCGCATGGCCCGGGCGTCGAACGCCGGTCCCTCGGCGGCCACGAACACCCCGATCCCGTAGGCCTGTTCAATGGCCGCGGGCAGGTCATGCACGAACGCCTGCCCCAGGGCCTCATCCAGCACCCTCGCAACCCGCGCCGCACCCTCCTCGGGGTCCAGGCCGGGCTCAAGCTGCGGCACCGTCCCGGTGCCCAGCCCCACCTCCCGATACGCCCCGGCGGGGAAAGCCACGGTCTCCGCCACGGAATCGTGCTTCCAGCCGGCGCCCTGTCCGTCCCGGCCAGTGGCGCCCTCGGGGCGCGGGTCCCCGGTGATAAGCCAGCTCAGCGACACCTTGAGCACCTTGGAAAGTTTCGCCAGCTCGGTGGCGCTGAAGTTGCGTTGCCCGCTCAGGGAGCGGCTGAGCGCATCGCGGCTCATGCCGATTTGCCGGGCGACCTTCGCCTGCGTCAGGCCGTCGTTGTGCGACTGCATGGCGTCCTGGACGCGCAAGCGGATCCCTTCCACAAGTCTTCACACCCCTCATGCATTCGTCCTGCGGCCCGCGGCCTCGGTCCGTGGCCGGCGGAATTGCCGTTGCGGCACTAGGGACAGCATTCACCACCCACCGGCGGCGTGTAAAGGAAGGCCACCACCCCTACGTCCCCCTGCACCCCGCCGGTCCATGCACTCCGGGACGGAATCCGGAGCGAGTTTTCGGCGTCGCGGGCACTTGACGCCCGGGGCGCGGAGCGAGACGGTGGCAGGGAGGGAATCCACCCACCAACCGCATCGAAGCCCCCGCGGGCGGGAACGAGAGGAAGCACGATGGACACGTTCCCCGAACCTCCGGCGCAGGAGCCCGTACTGCCAGACTCGACCCCGCTGGATCCGGAGCTCCCCGGGATCGACGGGCTGGGCGGCATGGAGGCCAGCCGGGGCAGCGGCTACGCGGTCACCGTGCACACCCACGGCACCGACCTTCCCGGCGGCCCCGCCACGCTGGCCATCGAAATCCGCTCGACCGCGGGAATCAACGAACCCCTCACGCTGTGCATCGACCAGGACTACCTGGATCGGCTGGGCACGTTGACCATGACCCCGGCCCCGGAAGCCGAATCCAGCGACGGCATGTACCGGATGCTCGATTTCCCGGCGCCCCGTGCCCCGGGATTTCGCCTCTCGATCTCCGCCGCGAGCCTTGGCACAGAGGCCCCGGCGGCCGTCGGGGACCTGAACGTCTACGTCGGCGGGATCCATGTCGCCACCATCGACCTGCGCACCGGAGAGGCGCCGTAACCCGAAGCGCGAAGCGGCGACTGTCTGGATTTTCCCAACACCCCGGGCAGCGTCCCAAGAAATCCCTCCCCGAAACCCGCCTTCCACTCCCGCCTGACCTGCCTCTTCGGTAACCTCTCGGGTAGCACACCAACCAGGAGGGGCGGCCCATGGCCCAGGCAGGATTCGCATCGGTCGACAAGGCCGTTCCCGGTGTGCGCGGCGGATCGTTGACGGCAATGGGGGTTCCCGTCAACGATCCGCGAACGATCCAGCACCGAGAGCGCCGGCGGCCCCGCGGCCGGGCCGGGCAGGCCGCCACCTAGCCAAGAGCATGTTCCCTGGCCGTCCGCGCCAACCACGGTGGGCCACCGCCGGGAACATGAACCAGCCATGCCCCCTTCGCGGGTGCCGGGAAAGAATACTCGAATCGGGGGATTCCCGGCACCCGCGAAGGTATACACCAAGACCTGCGCGTGGGTCCGCTCCGCAAGGGGAGCGGACCCACGCGCAGTTTGCTCAGCCCGGAGGCCTGGTGGTCGGATCCGGATGGGGCATCGGGTCCGGGCCCGGCACCGGGTTCGGGAACGGGGCGGGGTCCGGCGGATACGGATCGGGCCCGGGGCCAGGGGGAACCGGGTACGGCCCGGGATCCGGTTCAGGCTCCGGGGTCGACGGCGGTGCGGGCGGATAGTCCGGATCCGGCCCGGGCGGCGGGCCCGGCGGCGGTTCCGGGGACGGGGCGTGTTCGGGCGGCATGGTGGAGTCGCTGACCGGCACCATCCGGGGGCTGGATCCATCGGGGGAATTCTGGAACATGCTTTCTCCTCTGCTGGTGGGAGTTGACGCTCGTTCGTGCCGCGGGTTCCCGGCGGCGGGCCGGTCCCGGACGGCGGCGGCAGCTGCGGGCCGTTGGCCTATCGTTGCACGGACGCGCACGCCAAGTACACCCTTTTGACACCCGGTGCCCTCCCGGGGCAAGGTACGCCTTTGGATGGACCCGGCGGCCTCCGGCGCCAACTAGAGTGGGTTGCGGAGCAATAGCGAACAAGACAATCTTTCTAGGATGGCAGATGCATCGGCTGGCCGCACTTTCCCTGGGCAACCGTGCCCTCATCGCACTGATCACCGTGTTTGTGGCGGTCTTCGGCGTGATCACCATGGGGCAACTCAAGCAGGAACTCATTCCCGCGCTCGAGTTCCCGCGGATCTCCGTGGTGGCATCCCAGTCCGGCGCATCCCCGGAGGTCATCGACAAGCAGGTGGCCCAGCCGCTGGAGGGCGCGCTGCAGGCCGTCGAGGGCCTGGAATCCTCCTCCTCGACCTCGCAGACCGGCTTCACCACGATCTCTCTGTCCTTCGCCTACGGCACCGACCTGGACCGCGCCCGCGCCCAGGTCGACAAGGCCATCTCCAACGCCAAGGCCACGCTGCCCGAGGACGTGGAACCCTCCGCGTTCGCCGGCTCCATCTCCGACTTCCCCATCGTCTACCTGGCGGTCTCCGGCGGCAAGGACCTGAACTCGCTGCGCTCCGACGTCGAGCGCCTGGTGCTGCCCAAGCTCTCCAAGATCGACGGCGTGCGCACCGCGGACGTCTCGGGCGGCACCTCCCAGCACATCGCCGTGCTGCCGGACGCCGCCACGCTGGCCTCCGAGCGCCTGGGCGTCAACGACCTGAAGACCGTCATCGAGGAAGGCTCGGGGCTGATGCCCGTGGGCCGGCTGGACACCGACGGCCTGGACCTGCCGGTCACCTCCGGCTCGCTGGTCGACTCGCTGAACGCCGTCAAGTCCCTGCCGGTGCGCGGGGCCTCCGGGGTGTACGACCTCTCCCAGCTGGCCGAGGTGAAGATGGTCGATGACACCGCCACCTCCATCACCCGCACCAACGGGGTCGAGACCCTGGCCGTGTCGGTGACCAAGAAGCCCGCCGGGGACACCGTGGGCATCTCCCACGCCGTGGCCGCCGCGTTGCCGGCCCTGGCCGACCAGCTCGGCGCGGACGCGAAGTTCACCACGGTCTTCGACCAGGCCCCGTTCATCGAGCAGTCCATCCACGACCTCACCGTCGAGGGCCTGCTGGGCCTGGGCTTCGCCGTCGTGGTGATCCTCATCTTCCTGCTTTCGGTGCGCTCCACCCTGGTCACCGCGATCTCCATCCCGTTGTCCCTGCTGGTGACCTTCATCGGGCTGCGCATGGGCGGCTACTCGCTGAACATGCTGACCCTGGGCGCGCTGACCATCTCCATCGGCCGCGTGGTCGACGACTCCATCGTGGTCATCGAAAACATCAAGCGGCACCTGGCCTACGGCGAGGAAAAGTCCAAGGCCATCCTCACCGCGGTGCGCGAGGTCGCCACCGCCGTGACGGCCGCTACGCTGACCACCGTGGCGGTGTTCCTGCCCGTGGCCTTGGTCGGCGGCATGGCCGGGGAGCTGTTCCGGCCTTTCGCGCTGACCGTGACCATCGCGCTGCTCGCCTCGCTGCTGGTCTCCCTGACCATCGTCCCGGTGCTGGCCTACTGGTTCCTGGGCCACACCCGGCCCGGCGCCGCGGACCTCGCCGCCGCGCGCGCGAAGGCGGAGAAGAAGGAAGCGGCTTCCTGGCTGCAGCGCGGCTACTCCCCCGTCCTCAAGGGCACCCAGAGGCACCCGGTGATCACGCTTGTCGCCTCCGTGGCGTTGCTGGGTCTGACCGTCATCATGGTCCCGCTGGTGCCCACCAACCTGCTGGGCGGCACCGGGCAAAACACCTTCTCGGTCACGCAGAAGCTTCCGGCCGGATCCTCGCTGGAAACCACCATGAAGGCCGCCGCCCCCGTCGAGAAGGCCCTGCGCAACCTCGATTCCGTGGTCGACGTGCAGCTGACCGCCGGCACCCCCTCGGGCGGGTTCGCCGCATTCCTGGCCGGCGGCACCGACTCGGCCTCCTTCACCGTGATGACCGATGCCGATGCCGACCAGGAAGCGATCCAGGACGCGGCCCGCGCCGCGGTCAAGCCCCTGGCCAAGGACTCCGAGATCTCCATTTCCGCCTCCGAGGGCGGCATGGGCGGATCCTCCGCCGTCACCGTGCAGGTCGGCGCTCCCACCCCCGAGATCCTCACCGAGGCCACCGAGGCCACCCGCGAGGCCATGGCCGGCATCGAGGGTGCCACCGACCTCAGCGACAACCTGTCCACCGCCCGCCCGCAGGTCTCCGTGTCCATCAACCGGACCAAGGCCGCGGCCGCCGGGCTCTCCGAGGCGCAGATCGGCGCGCTCACCGCTGGCACGCTCTCCCCCGTACCCGCCGGCACCGTGCGCGTGGGCTACACCGACTATCCGGTGAGCATCGGTGAGGGAACCGACCTGACCAACCTGAACCAGCTGCGCGACCTCAAGCTGCCCACCGCCACCGGAACGGTGCGACTGGGCGACGTGGCGAAGGTCGAGCGCTCCGAGTCCCCGGCCACCATCACCTCCTCGAACGGGGAGCGGATCGCCACGGTCTCGATCACCCCGGGCGAGAACGACCTCGGCTCGGTCTCCGCCGAGGTCGCCAAGCGGCTCGACGCACTCGCCCTGCCCGAGGGCGCCACCGCCGAGCTGGGCGGGGCCGCCACCGAGCAGGCCGATTCCTTCGCCCAGCTCTACCTGGCGCTGCTGGCCGCGATCGCCATCGTCTACGTGGTGATGGTCGCGACCTTCAAGTCGCTCATCCAGCCGCTGATCCTGCTTGTTTCCATCCCGTTCGCCGCCACCGGCGCCATCGGGCTGCTGCTGCTCACCAATGTCCCGCTGGGCCTGCCCTCGCTGATCGGCATGCTGATGCTGGTGGGCATCGTGGTCACCAACGCGATAGTGCTGATCGATTTGATCAACCAGTACCGCCTGCCGCGCGACGGCCATCCGGCCATGAACCTGCAGGACGCGATCTACCACGGAGCCAGGCAGCGCCTGCGCCCGATCCTGATGACGGCGCTGGCCACCATCTTCGCCCTGGTGCCGATGGCCCTGGGCCTGACCGGCGGCGGCGGGTTCATCTCCAAGCCGCTGGCCGTGGTGGTCATCGGCGGGCTGGTCTCCTCCACCGCGCTGACATTGATCCTGGTTCCGGTGCTCTACCACCTGGTGGAGGGCGCCAAGGAGCGTGCCGCCGCGCACCGGGCCGAGAAGCACGGTGCCCACCCGGTCACCGAGGAGGTCATGGCGGTGGTGGGTGCCCGCATGGAGGTGCCCGCGGCGCAGGCTGCCCCCAAGGTGACCTCGACCCCGATCTCGGGGCCGGGCGCGGGAGCCATCCCGGCGCCGGCACCCACCGATCCCACGGCACCGGCACCGGCACCGGCACCCGGGGTGCTGATCAACCCGGCCACCGGATCGATTCCGCTGACCCGCCGGGAACGCAAGGAAATCGAGGGCGAGCTCAAGCACAAGCCCAAGAACTCCTAGCGCGGGCACCACGTGGGGAGGCCGGAACCATTGGTTCCGGCCTCCCCGCGTATTTTCTTGGCAACTTTTCCCCATCCACGCGCGGCGGACGGATTCCCCAACACCACTCCACCCCGGATTTCTCGCGTGCGCGTGCGCGCACCCGCGCGCGCGACGTATCCTTGGGGATGTCGGGACCGCTCGGGAAGACGCTGTGGCCCTACCAACCAACATCGGGAACCCTGCAGGCAGGGGCGCACGATGTTCGCGCCGGCAACCCACGAAAAACCGTCTCGGTATCGGCCCCGACGCAACCGGGTCCATCCATTCCGGGCGCCCGGCCGGGCAGGGCCCCCGAGAGGCGCAGTCCAGCTCTGGCCACATGGCGCGCGCCGACGTACGCTCAATCCATGGAAGAGAACCAGACCCACACGGACGTCGAAGCACTCGAATCGAACCAGTGCCTGGAACTGCTGCGGGCGGTTTCACTCGGCCATCTGGCCGTCAGCCACGATGACATGCCGCAGATCTTCCCGGTCAATTTCACCGTCGACCACGGGACCGTGGTGTTCCGCACCGGGGAGGGCACCAAGCTCAAGACGCTGCGTGCCCAGCCCCAGGTCGCATTCCAGGCCGACGGCGTCAACCAGGAGACAGGCGTCGCTTGGTCGGTCATGATCCAGGGCAAGGCCGAGCTCTTCGGCGGCATCGAGGAGACCCTGGACTCCTTCAACCTGATGCTCTTCCCGTGGGAGTCCGGCCCCAAGGACCAGTTCGTGCGCATCGTCCCGACCTCGATGACGGGCCGGCGCTTCAAGGTCGCCGACCCGCTGACCTGGTGGAAGCACATGCGCCACGGCTAAGCCGCCGCGACCGGAGTCGATGCCCGGGTCGATGCCCGTCCCCTTGGCTCAGGCGTCCCGGCGCGTGAAAACCCACATCCCGGCACCCAGCAGCACACCGGCCCAGGCCACCAGCACGGCGATCGCCGTCGCCGCGCCGTAGGGTTCCACCGCCCCGGTGCCCAGCACCTGCCCGGCCGTCGTCGGCAGGTAGACCACGACGCGTTGCACCCAGTCGACGGCGAACAACGGCAGGAGCTGCGGCAGCCCGAAGAGCAGCACGAACGCGCCGGTGATCGCCCCGGCGGTGCTGCGCAGCAGCGCCCCGATGCCCAGCATCACCACCGCGAGCATCCCCAGGTACGCCCCGCCGCCGGCCAGCGCGAGCAGCAGGTCGGACACCGTGAAGGCGCCATAGGTCCCTGCCGCCAGCGCCGCCACCAGCGTCCCGGACCCCACCAGCACCACGCCGCTTCCCAGCCCGACGATGCCCAGCACCGCGGCCTTGGCACCGAGCAGCCGGGAGCGCACCGGCACGGCCTGCAGCGAGGAAATGATCGTCCCGTTCGAATACTCCGAGGTGATCGCCAGGGCGGCGAGCGTGGCGATGAACAGCTGCGCCAGCTGCAAACAGGCCAGCGCCATGAACGGCGCGGGCATCGCCGACTCGTAGCCGTTGACCCCGCTGGCCCACGCGGAGAAACCGATCAGCCACGCCATCGCCAGCTGCGCGGCCAGGGCCACGGCCAGCGTGGTGCGGGTGGAACGCACCGCCCACAGCTTTGTGAACTCGAACGCCATCGCCGCCCGGAAGCCGGGCCTCGGCCCCGCCGCCACCGTGCGCGCACCGCCTGCCCCGGCCCTCCCGGCCTGCTTCATGCTGTCCACCTGTGTTGCCTTCGTCCCGCTCATGGTTCTTCCCCGATCCGTGTCGGCACGTAGTCCAGGGACTGGGCCGTCAGCTCCGTGTAGGCCTGTTCCAGCGACGCCCGCCGCAGGCCCAGCTCGTTGATCCGCACGCCCAATGAATGGGCGACGCCGCCGACCTCCTGCGTCGTGGCACCGGTGACCCGCAGCGAGTCCGGCCCCGCCACCGCCACCAAGTACCCGGCCCGCTCCAGACCCGCCGCCAGCACCCCTGCCTGCGGGGAGGAGACGACGACCGCCGTCTGCGCACTGGCGGCCAGCACCGCGTCCATCGACTGGTCGGCCAGCAGCTTCCCGCGCCCGATCACCACCAGGTGGTCGGCGGTGGACTGCATCTCGCTCATCAGGTGGCTGGAGACGAACACCGTCGCCCCGGCTCTGGCCTTCGCGCGCATCAGGTCGCGGATCCATGCGACCCCGTCGGCGTCCAGCCCGTTGACCGGTTCGTCGAACACCAGCACCTCCGGCTCGCCCAGCAACGCCGCGGCGATGCCCAGGCGCTGGCGCATGCCCAGCGAATAGGTGCCGATGCGCCGGCGCCCGGCCTCCCCGAGCCCCACTTCCTGCAGCACCGCATCCACGCGGGCCACCGGGATCCGGTTGCTGCGCGCCAGTCCCCGCAGGTGCGAATCCGCACGTTGCCCGCGGTGCCCGGTGCGCGGCTCGAGCAGCGCACCGACGGTGCGCAGCGGAGCGGCAAGCTGCGCATAGCGCACCCCGTTGACCAGCGCCCGGCCGGAACTCGGGGAATCGAGGCCCAGCAGCATCCGCATGGTGGTGGTTTTCCCCGCCCCGTTGGGCCCCAGGAACCCGGTGACCTTCCCCGGTGCCACCGTGACGCTCAGCGAATCCACGGCCCTGACCGACCCGAAGTCCTTGCCCAGGTTCTCCAGCGTGATCATGTTCTCCCTCCTTCCCGGACGGTCCCCCGCCCGTTTGTCCTTGTGCTTTTCCCTGTTTTCCACGCTAGGCCCGGGCCGGGCCCATTCACAGCAAAATCCCTCAGGGTCCGCCCCGAGACACCCCTGGTCTTTCCCCGACCAGACCCCGCACGAACTGCCCCCTTCGCATGCGCCTCGCCCACGCGTACACACGCGCACGCGTACACACGTGCACGCGTGCGACCTCGTGGCCCACCGGGGACCCGCCCCCGCCGGAACCCTCCCTCAAGGCACTCCCGGAATCACCCAACCCCCGGTTATCCACAATTTCCCGGCCCGGCCCCCATCGCACTCCCGAGCCCCGCACACTGGAGGCATGCAAACAGACGCCTTCATCGCCAACCTCGCTGGACACAGCGACTATCCGGGGTACTCACCGACCCCGGACGATGAACTGCGCGCATTGATCGAGGACATCCACCAGATCGACGCCCTCGTCGCCCGGATCGCCTCCCGTCCAGCTTCCCCCACCCGGGCTCTGCTCACCGCCATGACCATTGAGCAGGCCAAGCACGCCATCGCCGTCGCGCAGCTCAAGACCGCGCAGCTGGCCCGGCAATCCTTGGTGCATGAGCTGCCCGCCAACACCCTCACCGAGCTGCGCGCCATCGCCGAAGATCCCACCGCCTTCATGGCCGGCGAAACGCAGCTGCCCGAAGACCCGCGCACGGTTCCCACCGGCAAGCTGCAGTTCAAGACACCGGCCGACTGCCTCGCCGGCATGGCAGGCATCGACTACTTCGAGGCCCTCAACCGCATGCAAGCGGGCGATGACCTGCTGCCGGGCGTTGATGAGCATGGCATGCCGCGCGGCCCCCGTTACCCGCAGCTGGCGCAGCAGCTTGCCACCGGCAAGAGCGCGCCGAGCACCGTTGCCGCCGCGGCGCGCAAGCTGGAGAAGCTGCGCCCCGCCATCGAGTCCCGACCCGACGCCGCACAATTCGCCGAGCAGATCGAGTCCCGCGTGGCCGAATCCCTGGCCGAGGGCGACGCGAAGAACACCACCAAGCTCTTCGACAAGATCAGCGACGAGCTCGATGGCGCCGACTCCACCCCCACGCCCAAGGAAATCCGCAACAAGACCGGCATCTCCGTCACCAAGCGCACCCGGCACTTCACCTATTTCACCGCCTGCATGCTCAATGCCGACGCTGAGCTCTTTCTCTCGCATTTCGCCGAGTCCGACAACGCCCGCACCCTGGCCGGAAACCGCCAGGCCATCGCCGCGGCCGCCAAGGTCCCGGGCCGCGGACCCGCCACCGGCCCCTCCACCGCCCAGCCCGGCAGCACTCCTGCCGACAGCACAGACGATGAAGGAACCGGCACTACGGACAATGGGGATACAGGCAGCGCGGACGGCGCAACGTCCTCCACAGCCACAGCCACTGACCCCGATTGCGAGACAGGGACAGGTGCTACGCCGGTCGAAACCGACGGCGCCTCTCCCACCGCAAACGGCACCCCGTCAACCCCTGACAACCCCGGTTCCAACCCTGAACCGGCACCCGGTTCTCCACCGTTCCCGGCCACGGACCCCGACTCCACCCAGGATTCCTTGTTCCTGCCACCGGAACCCGCGGACGGACCCGATTGGTTCGACCACCCGCCCGACGCGGAAACCTTCGACGATCCGCCGCCGTTGGAAACCGGCACCGGCACGGACCTCGAGGAACCGACCCCGGCCCAACGGCACCTGCAAACCCTGCTGAATTTGATGCGCACTCCAAGGACCTCGGCCAACGGCGCCACCGGATTGCCCACGGCAAAGCTCTTCGTCTACATCACCTTGGAAGTCCTGCTGGGGCTGGCCCGAGGCGCCGGATGGAGCGCACACGGCCTGGAGATCTCGGTCGCCGAGGTGCGCAAACGACTCGCAGAGTTCGGGTTCATCCCCATCACGCTCGGCGGCGAGGGCCAGATCCTGGACTATGGGCGCGAGCGACGCTATCCACCCGAGTCCATGAAACAGGCGATCCGTGCCCGCGACCGCGGCTGCCTCAAGCCCGCCTGCGCCGTGCCGCCCGAACACTGCGACTACCACCACATCAAACCGTGGTCCGAGGGCGGAACCACGAGCGTGTGGAACCTGGGCATGTTCTGCCCCTCCGAGCACCGCGGCGCCGACAAGGGCGACTTCGAGGTCGTCATGAAGGACGGCGTCCCGTGGGTGAAGCTTGCCCCGTTCGAGGACCCCGAACAGCTTCCCCGCCGCAACAAGCACTGGCAGGGCGAACAACCACCGCTGTTCTGACCCGAGGTCCTGCCCCGGTCCCGGAACCCACGCCCACGGACCCACGTCGAGCCTGCAGCCCATCCCCGCGTTGGCACCGAGGCTCAGGTCTTTGAGTCCTCCAGTGCATCGCGCGGAACCGCAAAGAGCGACAGCGCACACACGATCGCGGTGCCGCCGCAGATCGCCCACACAACCATGTAGCCGGCCAGCGGAGCGGCGAAGTTCTCGCCCGCCCCGTCCGAGACTGCACCGGCCACCTGCCCGATGAGCGCCAGCCCGAAGATCGCCGAGGCGAAGGACCCGCCAACGGTCTTGATCGCATTTGTCAGCCCGGTGGCCATGCCGGTTCGGTTGAACGGCGCGGCGGCAGCAGCCGCCGCGGGCAGGGCCGCAACCAGGGCCCCGGAGCCGATCCCCGCCACCATCATGTTCGCCAGCACCTGCGCCAGCGAATCGTGCAACGGCAGGAAGAGCAGGTATCCGATCCCGACCAGGGCACTGGCAGCAACCAGCGTCATCCGGGTCCCGGCCCAGCGGGCCACGACGGGGAAGAGCAGCGCGCCGATGAGCAGCGCCAACACGTAGGCACCGATGATGACCGAGACCCCGGAGGCGCTCAGCCCCAGTCCGTAGCCGTTCACGACCGGATCGGTGCGGGCGAAGGTGCTCATCGGGATCTGGGCTCCCAACACCGAGACCCCGAAGAGCCCTGCCGTCAGCTGCACCGGCCACATCGCCCGGGCGAAGAGCACCTTGAAGTCGATCAGCGGGTCCTTCTGCTTGTTCTCGTGGCGATAGAACACGTAGAGCACCGCCAGCCCCAGCACCAGGCATGCCCACACCAGCGGGCTGGAAGGCCCGTTGATGCGCAGGAAGCTCAGGCCGCTGGTGAGCAGCAGCAGTCCCACGGCCAGGTAGGTGAAGCCCCCGCCGTCGATCCTGGCCCCGTTGCGGTCCCCGTCGTCGGGCACCCCGAAGGCCACCGCGAAGATACACGCGGTGGTGGCGACGGCGGGGACGGCCAGGGTCAGTGCGATGTTCCCGTCGAACACCCCGATCAGTGCGCCGCCGGCCAGCGCCCCGCCGATCACCCCGACCTCCAATGCGCCGACCAGCAGGCCCGCGGCGCGCCTGGTCATCGGCCCGGGCACGCCGAGCTTTCGGGCGCGGGAGAAGACGATCGCGATTTCCAGCGGGAGCCACACCGCGTAGAAGCCCTGGAGCGCCCACGCGATGAGGAAGGTCGTGAAGGATCCGGAGAACACCACGGCCCAGGAGGCAATCGCGGTGACGACGGCCGAGAGCAGGAGCATTTTCTTGTGCCCGAAGATGTCCCCCAGCGAGGCCAGCAGCGGCACGGCCAGCGCGGAAACCATCAGCTGGGCGGCCTCGAACCAGTTCACGTCCGCGTCGTGGATCCCCAGGTGGCGGGCGATATCGGTCATCAGCGGCGTGTAATAGCCCTGCAGGATCCCGCTGGTCAGTTCGACGATGGCCAGGAACCCGACGATCCCCGCCACCGCGCTCCAGCGCACCGGTTGCGCCCTGGCCGGGTCCTCGTGGGCGGAAAGCGGGGTGTCCATAGCGGGAGCCTATCGCGAAGCCGCACCGGAGGGTGAGGCACCTCACGCGGGTGCCGGGGAATTATTCCACTGCGGCACGCGCTATTACATGCAAACGCATACAACTCTGGCACAATGGATACCAGAGACCAGCACACAGGAGGCAACCATGCAGTTCGGAATTTTCTCGGTCAGCGACATCACCCGCGACCCCACCACCGGCAAGACCCCATCCGAGGCACAGCGCATCAAGGACATCGTGGCCATCGCCAAGAAGACCGAAGAGGTCGGCATGGATGTCGTCGCCATCGGCGAGCACCACAACCGCCCGTTCTTCTCGTCCTCCCCGACCACAACCCTGGCCTACATCGCGGCGCAGACCGAGAAGATCATCCTCTCCACCGCCACCACGCTGATCACCACCAACGACCCGGTGAAGATCGCCGAGGACTTCGCGATGCTCCAGCACCTGGCCGACGGCCGCGTGGACCTGGTGCTGGGCCGCGGCAACACCGCCCCGGTCTACCCGTGGTTCGGGAAGAACATGCAGGACTCGGTGAACCTGACCATCGAAAACTACAACCTGCTGCGCCGCCTCTGGGACGAGGACACGGTGAACTGGGAGGGCAAGTTCCGCACCCCGCTGCAGAACTTCACCTCGACCCCGCGACCGCTCGACGGCGTGGCACCCTTTGTCTGGCACGGCTCGATCCGCACCCCGCAGATCGCCGAGATCGCCGCCTACTACGGCGACGGCTTCTTCGCCAACAACATCTTCTGGCCCAAGGAACACTACATCCAGCTGATCAACCTCTACCGCGAGCGCTACGAGCACTACGGCCACGGCCGCGCCGACCAGGCCATGGTGGGCCTGGGCGGACAGTTCTTCATCCGCAAGAACTCCCAGGATGCCAAGAACGAATTCCGCCCGTACTTCAACAACGCCCCGGTCTACGGCCACGGGCCTTCCATGGAGGACTTCACCGACCAGACCCCGCTCACCGTGGGATCGCCGCAGGAAATGATCGACAAGACCCTCACCTTCCAGGAGGCCTTCGGCAACTACCACCGCCAGCTCTTCCTGGTCGACCACGCGGGCCTGCCGGTCAAGACCGTCCTGGAGCAGCTTGACCTCTTCGGCGAAGAGGTCCTGCCGACGCTGCGCAAGGAACTGGCCAGCCGCAAGCCGGCCGACCACCCGGATTCGCCGACCCACGCCAACCGCGTCGCCGCCCGCGACGCGAAGCTGGCCGCCGGGAGTGACAATGCCTAGCCCGGCCTCGCTGCGCACCTCCAACGCCGCCTGGGAGGCGCTGTTCCGGGCGCAGGTCACGGTGATGCGCGAGATCCAGAAGCTGCCGGAGTTCAAGGAAATCAGCACCCGCGAATACGACGTGCTCTTCAACCTCTCGCGCTGCGAGGCTGGAACCAGCCGCCTCAAGGACCTGAACCAGCACCTGCTGATCTCCCAGCCAAGCCTCAGCCGCATGGCCGAGCGCCTCGAGGCCAAGGGCCTGGTCACCCGCAAGCCGGATCCCACCGACCAGCGGGCGGTGCTCTTTACGCTCACGGACGAGGGCACCCGATTGCAGAAGGCCATCGGCCGCGAGCACGTCAAAGGCATCCACGCCCTGATCGGCACCGCGCTGACGGCCGAAGAGTTCGCAACGCTGGCGGAGCTAACGACCAAGCTGCGCCTGCACATGGAAGCGCGCTAACCACCGAATCCCCAGGCACGAAGCAGGGGCCCGCCAACCAAGGATCTTATTCCCTGGCCGGCGGGCCCCTGCCTGTGCCAGGGATCAACTCGGCGGGGCCGCTCAGACCCCGAACGGTTCGGCGTATCGGAAGTTGCCCTTTGGCAGCGGCATGTCCGACAGATTCAGCACCATGAAGTAGTCACCCCAGGACGGGTCCGAGGGGATGATGCCAGCGGGAATGGCTGGCCCGTAGCCAAATCGACCGTAGTACTCCGGGTTCCCCAACAGCACGATCGCCCGCTCTCCATGCTTGGCCGCGCGGTTCCGGATTTCGTCCAGCAGCGCCGTGCCCACGCCTTGCCTTTGGTGGCCGGGTTCAACCGACACCGGCCCAATGCCCAGCAGGGGGATGTCGCCATCGAGCCACCCGCGGGTGGCAATCGCGTGGCCCACCAAGTGGCCGTTGATCTCAGCCACCACGGAATACTCGGGCAGGTATCCGTCGCAGGAGTAGAGCTCGGAGAGCAATACGGCTTCCCCGGGCTCCCTATGCGAGTCCGGGTCGGCGAATGCCCGAACGGTCAGTTGACGGATAGTCTGACGATCGGCCGGAACCTCGCTTCGAATCTTCATCTCCCCAGCCTAGCTTTCCGCACACGATCACTTTCCGGAGCAGGCCAAGGGCCCGGTCAACGACCGGGCCCTTGAATTTTGGTTGTCTAGTGCGAGCCGATTGGGTGATGCTCGTGGTAGACCTTCATCGCGGGCTGAATTGCCATGATCGAGGCAATCAGTGCCACAATTCCCGGGATCCAGGTATTCCATGCCACGCCCGGCATACCCGAGGCGAAGCTGCCCATCCAGGGAGATGCGACAACGAGCGCGGCCACAACCAGCTGCACCCATTCGGCCACGGGCATGCCCGGGGCCGCCAAGTTGATTACACCGATGACAATCAAGACGATGCCGCCGGTCAGCATGTAGGCATCCGAGGATCCCACAGCCGTAGTCCACGTCATGGCCAAGACGGTGTAAAGGCCAGCAGCCACGGCGAGCCAATTCTGCCATGCAGTCCATCGCTTCATGGTCCAGATCTCCTTTTGTCTTCTACGCACCCCCCGATCGCGGATGTTCCGCAATCGCACAGGATGCCCTTGCCGTACCGACGATCCAGCTGGCCCCAACCTTCCTGCCGCGCTGTCCCTTCGGCTGTAATCCCATCGTGCCCGTAGCGCCCGTCCTCGGGTAGGGTCCAAAGTCACGGTGCCGAGAACGACAGCCATGGCGGTGCCCTCCCAGCGGTCGCGAGCACTTGTGGTGAGGCATGCGGGCGCCAACCCGGTACCCATTCGACGACCGGAAATTTCGCGAGCAAATCCAGGTGAGGCACCAGTAGTGTTTCGCGAGCACTTTGGGTGAGGCACGCACCCACCCTTGCGGCGTCCCGCCCGGCTGTGTTTGATGGAAAGCATGAGCGAATCCGTCAAGGGCCCCAAATCCTATTTCCCGTCGATCGAGTCAAGGTACGGCCACCCCGTTGGCCACTGGATGGAACTCCTGGACCAGGTGGCGGACCAAAAGCACCTGGAGCAGGTGAACTGGCTCAAGACCGAACACGGGATCGGCCACGGTCATGCCAATTCCCTGGTCCACGTCTACCGCGCCGAACACCAGCCATAGGCATAAGCCGCCCTCGGTGGCAGTCCCGAAATGACACGAAGGCAACGCAAGGAAACCGGCAAGCGTGCCCCGGACGCCGGTCGTCGGGCCGCGGGCCGGTTGCGCGGTTTCCTGGGCATGGTCGCGGCCATTGCGGCACCCCCGTTATTGTTCTACCTCCTGCGCCATGCCGGGTTGTCCATCTACGTGTCCCTGGTGGTTGTCGCGGTGGCCACCGGTTTGCCGGCCCTGGGCTCGCTCGCCCGGCGCGGCCCGAAGAAGCACGTGATAGCTACCTACTTTTCCCTCGCCTCCGTGGCCGCTGTCGTTCTGGCGTTCGTCCCGGGCAGCCCGCAATTCCTGCTGGCCCGCGACGCGCTGATCACCGCCGGAACCGGCATCTGGTTCATCTCCACGCTGCGGGGTGCACGGCCCCTGGTCTACACCTTGACCAAGCCCGTCCTCGAGGCCCGCTTTCACTGGCCCGGGGGCTGGGAAACGCATTGGGAGCAAGCACCGCGTTTCCGGCGGATGTGGCGCATCTCCACAATCATGTGGGGGTGCGGATTCCTGCTTGACGCGGTGCTGCGTGTGGTCCTGGCCTACTCGCTGGAACCCGACGCGGTACCCGCGGCGACCACCGCAATGTACCTGGCGACAAACCTCGTCCTGATCCTGCTGAGCAACGTCTTCTACATCTCCTCGGGAATGCTCAATCCACGCTCCATTCTCTTTGCCCCGGCAGATGGCTAGGATGGGCCAATCGATTCCTTGCCCGTCCGCGGCCCGGTTCCGATTCGGAAACCCACCACCCAGCCAACGGAGTTCGCCCACATGAGCAAACGGTCCCGCCGCCCGGTCGCATTCGGCGCCGCGGCCTTCGCACTGGCATTGGCCATCTCCCCGTTGGCGGGCCCGCCCGCGCTGGCCACGCCAACCCCCATGCACCAGGTGGCGCGACCGCAGCATGAAGCCACACCGGCATTGACCCCCACGGCACTGTTGGCCACCAAGCCCAAGCCCCCGCGGGACCCCGCCAGGGCCGATGTCCTGGTCAACAAGAAATACCCGCTGATCCCCCGCAAGTACGTGCCAAGGCTCACCGAGGTGCCGGGCACGGGGATCCGCTTGCAGCCACAGGCCGCCAAGTCCTACAAGAAGCTGGTTGCCGCGGCCCGCCGCGACGGGGTGGACATCAGGCTCACCTCCGGATATCGATCCTATGCAGTGCAAAAGGGACTGCTCGAGAAATACACCCGCGCCTACGGCCCGGCCTACGCCCAGCGCATCGCGGCCAAGCCCGGCACCTCGGAGCACCAGACCGGGCTGGCCATCGACGTGGGAAACCGCAACCGCGCATGCGCCCTGCAAGCCTGCTTCGCCAGCACCAAGGTCGGCAAGTGGATGGCCAAGAACGCCCCGAGGCACGGCTTCATCCTCCGCTACCCCAAGGGGATGGAATCGACCACCGGCTACGCCTACGAGCCGTGGCACTTCCGCTACGTCGGCACCGCCCAGGCCAAGGCCATGGCTGGGTCCAAGTCCAAGACCCTCGAGCACTTCTACGGCGTGGCCCAGGCGCCCAAATCCACCGCTTCCAAGCCTTCGGCACCCAAATCCGGAACAGTGAAGGGCACCAAGACGACCACCGCGAACCTGAACCTGCGCCGCGGACCGTCCACCGGAACCACCATCATCAAGACCGTCCCCAGGGACTCGATGGTTCGGCTGACCGGCAAGAAAKCCGGGCCCTGGGTCCAGGCGACGCACCGGGGCGCGACCGGGTGGATGAGCTTGCGGTACCTGCGCTGAACGCCCGTGCCGCGACCCGATGACCGGGAGTGCGCCCGGGGAATCTAAACTGGAACAATGACTGCAACACTCGTGGCCAAGGACCTTGCCGGCGGCCACGCCCACCGAACCCTTTTCTCCTCCCTCAGCTTCACCGTCTCCCCCGGGGACGTCATCGGGGTGGTGGGGGCCAACGGCGCCGGCAAGTCCACGCTGCTGCGGCTGCTCGCCGGGGTCGACGAGCCGCTGGGCGGCACCGTCTCCTCCGCGCCGGACGGCGCATTCATCGGCTGGCTGCCGCAGGAACACGAGCGCATCGCCGGCGAAACCATCGATGCCTACCTGGCCCGGCGCACCGGCTGCGCCGCGGCCACGCACGCCATGGAATCCACCGCCGAGGCCCTGGGATCCGGGGCCCCGGGTGCCGACGACGCCTATGCGGCGGCCTTCGACCACTGGATGGCCTCCGGCGCCGCGGACCTCGAGGACCGCGCCCCGGCCACGCTGGCCGAGCTGGGCCTCACCCTGCCCACCGACACCCTGATGACCGCGCTGTCCGGCGGGCAGGTCGCCCGAGTGGCCCTGGCCGCGCTGCTGCTGAGCCGCTTCGACTTGGTGCTGCTCGACGAGCCGACCAACGACCTGGACCTGGCCGGGCTTGAACGCCTCGAATCCTTCGTCTCCTCGCTGCGCACCGGCGTGGTGCTGGTCTCCCACGACCGCGAATTCCTGGCCCGCTGCGTGACCCGCATCGTCGAGCTCGACCTGGCACAGAACCAGGTCGCTGTCTACGACGGCGGCTACGACTCCTACCTGGAAGAGCGGGCCATCAACCGCCGGCACGCCCGCGAGGCCTACGACGAGTTCGCCGACAAGAAGGCGGATCTTGTCTCCCGCGCCCGGACCCAGCGCGAATGGTCCTCGCAGGGCGTGCGCAACGCCATGAAGAAAAACCCGGACAACGACAAGCTCCGGCGCAAGGCCTCCAACGAGTCCTCGGAGAAGCAGGCGCAGAAGGTCCGCCAGATGGAATCGCGCATCAAGCGCCTGGACGAGGTCGCCGAGCCGCGCAAGGAATGGGTGCTGCAATTCGAGATCGCCGCCGCACCACGTTCCTCCTCCGTTGTCTCCACGCTCAACGAGGCAACCGTCACCCGCGGGGACTTCACCTTCGGCCCGGTCTCCGCCCAGGTCAACGCCGGGGAGCGGATCGGCATCACCGGCCCCAACGGCGCGGGCAAGTCGACGCTGCTGAACCTGCTGCTGGGGCACCTGGCCCCGGATGCCGGCTCGGCCTCGCTGGGGTCTTCGGTGGCGATCGGCGAGATCGACCAGGCGCGCAGCCAGCTGCCCGAGGACGCCGCGCTGGGAAATGCCTTTGAGCTCGCGGTTCCCGAGATGAACCCGGCCGAGGCCCGCACGCTGCTGGCCAAGTTCGGGCTCAAGGCGCACCAGAGCGCCTCGCTGGTCCGCGACCTGTCCCCCGGCGAACGCACCCGGTCGGGACTGGCCCTGCTGCAGGCCCGCGGGGTCAACCTGCTGGTGCTGGACGAGCCGACCAACCACCTGGATTTGCCGGCCATCGAGCAGCTCGAAGAGGCCCTGGAATCCTACGAGGGCGCGCTGCTGCTGGTGACCCACGACCGCCGGCTGCTGGACAACGTCCGGCTCGATGCCCGCTGGGAGGTCTACGCCGGGAAGGTGCGCATCGGCATCAATTCCTAAAGTTTCCGTTGCAGATTTCCCAACGTCCTGCCATGGAACTTCATGGCAGGACGCTCGATGAAACCGGCGGCCTATTGTGCCGGTGCGGCGCCGCGGAGCAAGATGGTTTGGGCACGCGATGACGTTGCCCATCCCCTTCAGGCCGGTTCGTCGAAAGTGCTCCCATGAAGAAGTCCTTTGGCAAACGCACCTCCCCGTCCATGCTGCGCTCCGCGCCGGACATCCCTCCCGCGCTTGAGCTGTCGGTGCACCCCTCTCGGGTGCCGGCCAACGAGGCACCCACCTGTGGTTCCTGTGGCTCCGGCGACTACCTGGTCTACGAGCACGTCGAGCTGCTGCTGGACCGGCGGCGCGTCCAGCCTCCCTGCTGGGACGTCGAGTTCTGGTGCGGGAAATGCGAGTCGTTCTACGGCATGCTCACCACGCAGGTGCCCGATGACCGTCGAGCCGTGCGGTTGGCCTCCGAGAACCCCCGCTACGTCAGTTACCCCGGGCCCGCGCCGGAATCCGGGGCCGGCACCAAGGTGTCCCGGGACGCGCGCACGCTGGTTCCCGGCCTTGATGGTGCCGCGCCGGTCGCCGCTTTCCTCCTCGACCGGTCCACCGACCGGTTCAGCGGCGCCTTCGAGTAGCGCGGTGCCCGCGGTGCGCACCTTCGGAATCGAGCAGGAATTCTTCCTGATCAACCCCGCCACCGGGCAACCGGCTGTGCCCCGTCGCCACGTCCACAACGAACTCATGGCCGTGGTCGGCGGCGGCACCCTCACACACCCGGAGTTCCTGGCCTGCCAGGTGGAAAGCAGCACCCCGGTCTGCACCACGGGTGCCGAGGCGCTCGATGCGGTGGCCGGCGCCCGCCGCGGCCTGTCCAAGGTGGCCCACGAAGCCGGGCTGCAGCTGGTCGGGCTGGGTACCCCGCCGCGGATCCCCGCGGGCCCGGCGGCCGTCCACGCCTCGGACCGCTACCACGCGATCAACCGGTTCTGTCCCGGCATCGCCGCGGACCAGTATGTCAGCGGCACGCATGTGCACGTGGGCATCGAGGACCTCGAGGCCGGTGTCCAGGCCATGAACTCGCTGCGCCCGTGGCTTCCGCTGCTCACGGCGCTGGGTGCCAACTCGCCGTTCTGGCGCGGCGCCGACAGCGGCTTCGCTTCCTGGCGCACCATCCAGTACCTGCGCTGGTCGGTGCACGGCATCCCCCCGCGCTTCGCCGATGCCCGGGACTACCTGGCGCGCATGGAGTACCTGCTGGCCTCCGACGTGGTGCTGGATGCCGGGCACATCGGCTGGGGCGCCCGCCTCTCGACCCGCTTCCCGACCGTGGAGATCCGGGTGGCCGACGCCCAGCTGTGTGCCTCCGACGTCGTGGTGCTTGCGTTGGTGATGCGCGCCCTGGTGTCCGCCGGAATCCACAGCCCCGCCCGCATCCCGGATCCCGCACCCGAGGCGCTGGACATCGCCCAGTGGCAGGCGGCGAAGTTCGGGACCCGGGGAAACCACTACGACCTGGCCGCAGGATCAAAGTGCAGCCTGGACCGGCGCCTGGAGGCCCTGCTGGACTACATCGGCCCGGAACTGGAGGCCAGCGGCGACACCGACGTCGTGGGTGCCGGGCTGGCGCGCATCGCCGGCGAGGGCAACGGGGCGGCTGCCCAGCGGCGCTTCTTCCGTGCCGGCGGGTTCGATGCGCTGATTTCCGAGGCCGGGGCCCGGCTCCTGGACTGAACCCGTCCCGCAGGCCCGCGCGCACGCGAGGCCTCCCGGTGGTACTCGCCGCCCGCCAGGCTATTGGATTGGGTCTCTGCTCGGTTCCCGGCGAAGATTCCTTTCCCGTGCGGGAAGGCGACCCACGATCTTGGTCATCGGCCGGGATGTCGGCCAACAAAGCCCACTCTCACGGTCCTCGCGCGGGCGCGTGTATCCGCTCCATGCGACCGAAAGCCTGCCCGGGGCTCAGGCCCCGCCGGACAGTGCTTCGGCCACCCCCGGGATCCGTTCCCGGTAGTTCTGCAGCAGTTGCCGCGCGACGGAGATCGAGTCCACCAGCGGGTGGGCGGCCAGCGCCCGCCAGGCCAGCGTCTCGCTCCTTTCGCGCGACGCGGCGATGACCAGCCGCTCGACGGCCTTGACCTGCTGCAGCAGCCCGAGCATCTCCCCGGTGACCGGGGCGATGGCCTTGGGCACGATGCCGGCGGCGCTGACGGTGCACGGCACCTCGATCACCGCATCGTCGGGAAGCTGGGGAACCACCCCGCGGTTGGCGACGTTCAGGATCATGGTGGCCGGCGTCCCGCCCAGCAGCGCCGCCATCAGGTCCAGGGCGACCTGCTGGTAGCCCCCGCCCTCGATGTCCGCGGCCTCGCGGTTGGTGCGCTGGTCCTCGGGCCGGCTCTCGGCCATGTAGCTGGCCTCGCGCTCGTGCTTGGTGGCCAGCCAGGACTCCAGCGCGCGCTCCGGGTGCGCGGCGGCATCCGTGTAGAAGCCGGACTGCTGGCGGTGCAGGAATTCCCCTCGGGTGGGTTCCGGGCCGCGCAGCCGCTCGGTGGCCTCGCGCTGGAAGTAGTAGTAGTACAGGTACTCGTTGGGGATCGCGCCCAGCGCCCGGACCCAGTCCGGGCCCATCAGCCGGGCCTCCTCGATCCCCTCCAGCGCCGCGTCGTCGGCCAGCAGCGCAGGGAGCCTGTCCACCCCGTCCACGCGCAGCGCGCGCAGCCAACCCAGGTGGTTCAGGCCCACGTAGTCGAAGTCCACCTGCTCCGGGGTGGAGCCGATGGCGGCCACGGCCCGGCGCATCAGCCCGATGGGGGTGTCGCAGATCCCCACGACGTTGTCCCCCAGCGCTTCGCGCATCGCCTCGGTGACGATGCCGGCGGGGTTGGTGAAGTTGATGACGGTTGCCTCCGGTGCGTGCCTGGCCACGCGCTCGGCCAGGTCACGGGCGTGCGGCAGGGTGCGCAGGGCGTAGGCCAGGCCGCCGGGCCCGGTGGTTTCCTGGCCGAGCACGCCCATTTCCAGCGCGACGCGCTCGTCCTGGATCCGTCCCTCGGTCCCGCCGATGCGCATGGCGGAGAAGATGAACCTGGCCCCGGTGACAGCCTCGTCCAGCGAGGCGGCGGTGGTGACCGTCGGGGGCGCGGGCAGGGTCGGGGCCAGCTGCGCCAGCACGGCCTMGATGGCCGCCACCCGCACCGGGTCGGAGTCGAAGAGGCACAGCTGCGTGATGCGCACGGCCTCGTTCCCGGCCGACAGCGCCTCGAAGATCTGCGGGACCCTGAATCCGCCGCCGCCGATGATGGTCAGTTTCATGCCAGAACCACTTCGCTTCCTGATTTCCTGAATGCTTCGAGGGTGCGCGGATCGGCACCCCGGCTGGTCACCAGCGTGGTGATCCGCGCGGCGGTGCAGACGTCGCGGATCCCCACCCCGGGGAACTTGGTCTCGTCGGCCAGCAGCACGATCTTCGCGCTGGAGTCCAGGATGGCCTGCTTGACCGGCACCTCGATGCCGGTGGTGTCCTGCACCGTGGTGTCTTCCCTGATGCCGCTGCAGCCCAGGAAGCTGATGCTCGCCCGGATGTTGGCCAGCGACGCCAGGGTCAGCGAGCCCACGAGCGAATGGTAGGAGCGGCGCAGCACCCCGCCGAGGATGACCAGTTCCACCTCGGGGTCGGTGCGCAGCTCGTCGAGCACCGCCAGGCTGGAGGTGATGACCGTGATCCTGCGCCCGCGCAGTGCCCGGGCCAGCATCGCGGTCGTCGTGCCGATGTCCAGCAGCACCACGTCTCCGTCCTCGACGAGCTCGGCGGCGCGGTTGGCGATCTTTTCCTTGGCCGGCGAGCTTCTGGCCAGCACCTCGCGGAAGTCGATCTTGTCCGAGTCCAGGGACCCGCCCCCGTGGACCCGGCGCAGGTGCCCCTCGGCGGAGAGCAGGTTCAGGTCCCGCCTGATGGTCGACGGGCTCACCCCCAGGTCGTTGGCCAGTTCCTGGACCGAGACGTCCCCGGCCTCCTGGATCCGGCGCAGGATCGAGCCCTGCCTCGCACTTATCAGCATGCCCCCAGACTAACAGCCACCAATGAGCAGAACCGAGCATTTTCAATCACTTGTACCACCCCCTGGTGCGTGCTAACGTCCAATCAAGGGTGCGCCGCGCGCCCGCATGCCACCGGGCAACCGGCGCGCGTACCGGACCGCCGCTGGCGGCGCAAGCAAGAGGAACCCACAGGTGAACACCGCATCCGAGCCCGGCACCGAACTCGACCTGTTCCTCACCGGCTCGCTCTTTTTCGACATCATCTTCACCGGCCTGCCCACCGCCCCGCAGCCCGGCACCGAGGTCTGGGCCGAGGGCATGGGTTCGGTGCCCGGAGGCATCGCCAACCTCGCGGTGGCCGCCGCCCGGCTGGGCCTGAGCACCGGGCTCTCGGCCGGCTTCGGGGACGACGCCTACGGCGCCTGGTCGTGGTCGCTGCTGGAGGAGCAGGAGGGCATCGACCTGAGCCGCTCGCGCGTCTTCGAGGGCTGGCACTCGGCGCTCACCGTCTCCCTGGCCCGCGGCGGGGACCGCTCCATGATCACCCACGGCCACCCGATGCCCGTCAGCGCCGCCGAGCTCATCGGCACCCCGCCCACCTCCAAGGCCATGATCGCCGAACTGGCCATGCCGGGGCACGAGGAACCGTGGTGGATCGCCACGCACCCGAAGCAGGGCAAGGTTTTCGCCGCGGTCGGCTGGGACCCGACCGAAAAGTGGGACACCTCCACGCTCAACGACCTGGAACTCTGCCACGGGTTCCTGCCCAACCACGTCGAGGCCATGGCCTACTCCCGCACCGACTCGCCCGACGCCGCGCTCAAGGCGCTTTCCTCCCGCGCACCCCTGGTGGTCATCACCCGGGGCGTGGACGGTGCCATCGCCATCGACTCCTCCACCGGGGAACAGGCCAGCGTGCCCAGCCTGCGCGTGGCGGCCATCGACCCGACCGGCGCCGGGGACGTGTTCTCGGCCGGCATCGTGCTGGGCACCCTGGCCGGCTGGCCGCTGGAACGGCGGCTGCTCTTCTCCACGCTCTGTTCGGCCCTGGCCGTGAAGCACTTTGGCGGCTCCCTGGCCTCCCCGGGCTGGGGCGACATCGCCGATTGGTGGGAATCGACGAAGCTGCGCGCCCGGGAAAACGCCGAATGCGCCGACGTCGCCAAGCGCTACGGCTTCCTCGACGAGGTGCTGCCGCAGCACAAGCCCAATGCCGTGCGCCGCGCCGAGGCCACCTTCGGGCTGCTCACCGAGGCCGAGGCCCACTACCGCCCGCACGGGCACGGGCCGCTGCCGCCCTCGCGCTGAACCCCGCTTCCACCCGCGGCCGCCGCCTTCCGCCGCAGCCGGCCGCACACCGATTTCCACCGCACCTTGCATGAAAGGACACACACCATGTCACCGAGAGGCAAAACCCGCACGCTGGCGCTGGCCGCCACGGCCGCCCTCGCCCTGCTGCTTTCGGCCTGCGCCCCCGGCTCCGAGGCCCCGGCCCCGTCGGCCCCGCAAAGCGGCGCGACCATCGAGACGGACGTAGCCAAGATGGGCGAGCAAACCCTCACCGTCTGGGACCAGGAGGTCCGCGGCGGGCAGAACGAGCAGATGACCAAGCTCAACGACGCCTTCGAGGCCAAGTACCCGAACATCACCATCAAGCGCAACTCCCAGTCCTTCGAGGACCTGGGCAAGACCCTGCGCCTGGCCCTGTCCGGCACCGACGCCCCCGACGTGGTCCAGGCCAACAACGCCCGCAACACCATGGGCGCGTTCGTCAAGGCCGGGCAGCTGCTGCCGCTGGATGACTGGGCCAAGGCCTACGGCTGGACCGATCGCTACCCGGCCTCGGTGCTGAAGTACTCGCAGTACTCCACCGACGGCACCACCTTCGGCTCCGGCTCGACCTACGGGCTGCCGCAGGTCGGAGAGGTCGTGGGCGTCTTCTACTCCAAGAAGAAGCTCGAATCCCTGGGCCTGGAGGTCCCGGCCGACTGGGCCGCCTTCGAAACGGCCATCGCCACCGCCAAGGAGAAGGGCGAGACCCCGCTGCTGCTGGGCAACATCGAAAAGTGGCCCGCCGGGCACGTCTTCGGCCCCATCCAGGGCGCCAAGGTGCCCGCGGAACAGATCGAGAAACTCGGCTTCGGCAACGCCGGCGCCTCCTGGACCACCCCGGAGAACCAGGCCGCGGCGGCGGAACTGGCCGACTGGAGCGCCAAGGGCTACTTCAACAAGGGCGTCAACGGCACCGAGTACGATGCCGCCTGGCAGAAGCTGGCCAAGGGCGAGGGAGTGTTCCTGATGGGAGGCTCCTGGATGGCCGCGGACCTGGCCGACGCCATGGGCGAGGACGTCGGGTTCTTCGCCCCGCCGGCCACCGCAGGGGAAGGCGCGCACACCACCGGCGGCACCGGACTGCCGTTCACCGTGACCGCCAAGACCAAAAACGCGGACCTGGCCGCGGCCTACATCGACTTCATCACCAACGAGGACGCGATGAAGGTCCTGGCCGACACCGGGAACCTGCCGGTGCTCGACACCGCGGCGCACGCCCCGGCATCGGGCGTGCTCAAGGACGTGTACACCGCATTCGAGTCCGTCACCACCGACGGGGTGCTGCTGCCGTACCTGGACTACGCGACCCCGACCATGGGCGACACCCTCGGCGACTCGCTGCAGGGCCTGCTGGACGGCCGGATCGACGCGAAGGCCTTCACCGAGGCCATGGAAGCGGACTATGCGGGCTTTACCCAGGGCAAGTAGCACCAGCGGCGCCCCTGGCCGGCACACGGCCCGCCAGGGGCACGCCATCACCCCCTACCTCTTCATCGCCCCGGCCTTCATCATCTACGCGGCGTTCATGCTCTACCCGCTGGCCCGCGCCGTGCACCTCTCGCTCTACGACTGGGACGGGCTGACCCTGGCGACCTTCGTCGGCGCGGGGAACTACACCGGCATCCTGGCCGATACGCGGCTGCGCGCCGCCTTCGGCCATGCCGGCGCCTTCATCTTCTTCTACGCGGTGCTGCCGTGCGGGCTCGGGCTGGTGCTGGCCGCGGTGCTGACCCGGGCCAAGACCCGCGGGCTGGCCCTCTTCCGCACCCTGGTGTTCCTGCCCCAGGTCATCGCGATGGTCGTGGTCTCGGTGGCCTTCAAGCAGATCTACGCGCCCGACGGTCTGCTGAACTCCGGGCTGCGCTCCATCGGACTGGACGGGCTCACGCGCGCGTGGCTCGGGGACTACGTCTTCTCGCTGCCCGCCGTCGGCCTGATCGGCTCCTGGGTGTCCACCGGCCTGGTCACGGTGCTGCTGCTCGCCGGCATGGCCCGCATCCCGACCGAGCTGTTCGAGGCCGCCCGGCTGGACGGCGCCGGCGCGGTGCGCGAGTTCCTCTACATCATCGTCCCCTCGGTGCGCGCCGAACTCACCGTGGCCCTCACACTGACGATCGTCGCCTCGCTGAAGACCTTCGATTTGATCTACATGACCACCTCCGGCGGGCCCGGCTCCTCCACCACCGTGCCCAGCTACGAGGTCTACCGGCGGGCCTTCGAGACCGGTCAGGTCGGGTCCGCCGCGGCCATCGGCGTCACCCTGACCCTCATCATCTTCCTGGTCACCCTGGCCGTGAACCGGGTCTCGGAGCGCGGCGCATGAGGGTCTCGGCCACCGAGCGGACGCTGAACTACGCGATCCTCGTCGGCTTCTCGCTGATCGTGCTCACCCCCGTGGCCTCCATCCTGGCCGCCGCGTTCGGCCCGGCCAACGCGTCGGCCGCCCGCGAGGGGGCCTTCCACCCCGAGAACTTCGCCACCGCCTGGGTGGAGGGGCGCTTCGGGCAGTACATGGGCACCTCGGTGCTGGTGGCGGTGGTCGTGGTGTCCCTGGCCGTGGTGCTCTCGATCCTCTCCGGCTACGCCTTCGGGACCATGAGGTTCCGCGGCGAACAGGCGCTGTTCTACCTCTTCCTGCTGGGCATCATGGTGCCGGCCGAGGCCATCATCGTGCCGCTGTTCTTCGACCTGCGCACCTTCGGGCTCACCGACACCGTCTGGGCCGTGGCGCTGCCGCAGGTCGCCCAGTCCGTGGCGTTCGGCACCTACTGGATGCGCGCCTACTTCAAGTCCGTGAACCCCTCGATCATGGATGCGGCACGCGTGGACGGGGCCTCGAAGGGCCGGATCCTTTTCTCCATCCTGGTGCCCATGGGCCGCCCGGCGATCACCACCATGGTGGTGCTGATGTTCATGTGGACCTGGAACGAGTTCCTGATCCCGCTGGTCATGTCCCCCTCCGGGGAGTTCCGCACCGCGCCGCTGGGCCTGGCCTTCTTCCAGGGCCAATACACCCAGGGCACCGCGCTGCTGGCCGCCGCCGCGGTGATGGTCGCGCTGCCCGTGGTCGTGCTCTACTTCCTGATGCAGCGCCACTTCATCAAGGGCATGCTCGAGGGAGCCGTCAAGGAATAACCGGCGCGCAAAAGGACCAACCGGCGCACAATGGGTGCATGAGGATCCTGCTGCAGACCGCGCGGCTGGTGCTGCGCGAATTCACCGCCGACGATGCAGACCTGCTGGTCGAGCTGGACTCGGACCCGCGGGTCATGCGCTACATCTCCAACGGCGTTCCCACCCCGCGGGAGGAGATCGTCTCCGAGCACATCCCCGCCTACCTGGCCTACCACCGGGCTGGTCCGGACTTCGGGTTCTGGGTGGCCCAGCTGGGCGGCACCGGCGCTTTCACCGGCTGGTTCCACCTGCGCCCCGAGCTCGGGTTCCCGGCCACGGACCCCGAGCTCGGTTACCGGCTCAAGCACGAATCCTGGGGCCGCGGGCTGGCCACCGAAGGCGCCCGCGCGCTGATCGCCCACGGCTTCTCCGTTCCCGCGGTCACCCGCATCCATGCCAACACCATGGCGGTGAACACCGCCTCGCGGCTGGTCATGGAGAAATGCGGGATGGATTTGGTGCGCCACTTCACCGCCGACTGGCCGGTGCACATCGACGGGGACGAGCTCGGCGACGTCGAATACGCCATCACCCGCGATCAGTGGCTGGCTTTGGAACCCGGGCCGCAAGAAGCCATGCCCGTGCAGTGATCCCCCGGTGCCCGGCGGGCTTCGGCCGTGGGCTTGGGCCGCCACATCGCCTACGATGAAAACCAGGGTGCCGCTGGCGCGCTGCGGATCCCGACCGCGAGAAAGGGGAACACATTATGGGCACCACCCGCATTCACACGATCGGGCATTCCACGCACGCCATCGAGGAATTCATCGAGATCCTCCGGGCCCACGGCATCACCCGGGTTATCGACATCCGCACCATCCCCAAGTCCCGGCACAACCCGCAGTTCAACGGCGAGGAGTTGGCCGCGGCCCTGGCCGGCGCAGGCATCGGCTACCACCGCGCCAAGGACCTCGGCGGGCTGCGCCCCACCCGTCGGGACAGCGTCAACGGCGCATGGCGCAACGACTCCTTCCGCGGCTACGCCGACTACATGCAGACCGAGGAGTTCGCCGCGGCCATCGAGGACCTGCTCGACTTGGCCCGGGGCGACGGCACGGCCATCATGTGCGCCGAGGCGGTGCCGTGGCGCTGCCACCGCTCGCTGGTCGGCGACGCGCTGCTGGTGCGCGGCGTCGAGGTGCTGGACATCTTCTCCAGGACCAAGTCCACCGCGCACACGCTGACCTCCTTCGCCCGCGTCGAGGGCACCGCCATCACCTACCCGCCGACCGCGCAGGACCCGGGAGAGGGCACCCCCTAGCCGGGAACGTCAGGGGGTTCGGCGCCGCAGCTGCTTGCTCCGCAGGGCCCGGGCCCGGGCCCGCTTTTCGCGGGCATCGGGATTCATGCGCCGGTCCGTGTAGACCACGGCGAACCCGACCACCGACGCCGGGGCGCCGATGAGCATCGCGCGTTGGAACGAGCTGACCTTCCGACCCAGGAGCGCCGTGGCCTCGGGGGTGTCGATGACCATGCGCGTGGAACCGCCCATGTCGTACAGCAGGGGCAGCTGCTGCCCCACGACCCAGAGCCCGCTGTCCGTCGAGTCGTAGTGCTTCCATTCGGTTCTCGATTGCACACCGCGGATTTCCTGCTCGGTCACCGGGTAGTAGGTCGTGCTCCCGCTGCTGCGTCCGCTGCTGAGCGTGGACGCGCGCCCGATCTGAACGACTTCCCCGGTGGCCGGGGCCCCGTTTTGGCGCACTTCGACATCTGCACGCTGGGCGGAGGCGGCGGACGGCAGGTAGATGAGGCCGCCGATCACCAACAACAACCCGACATGGGCCGGGAGGAGTCCGATCGTCCACAGGAACACGCCCAACCGCTGACGCGGCGTCAGCTTCTTGCGCTGGCGCTTCAGCGCCCTGCCGGCCGAGCGGCTCCTCTTGCGTCGTTTTCGTCTCACGGCTTCCATTGTTCCGCATTCCCGTGCCCGTTCCGGGACAGCGGCGCGGTTGCGCACCGCCGACTCCACCCGCACCTCGCACTGCCGGGTGGATCAACCGTCACCGGTCCTCGCTACGCTGGGAGCCGGAGCATTCCAGCATCCAATGGAGGAGAACCCATGACCAGCCACGCATTCGTGCAGGTTGCCGAAGACATCGCCCGCCGCGCCCACGCCGGACAGCTCGACAAGTCCGGCGTCGACTACATCACCCACCCCGCGCGCGTGGCCGCCGGCGTTGCCAGCCACGGCGGGGACGACACCGCGGTGGCCGCGGCCTGGCTGCACGACGTGCTCGAGGACTGCGACGTCACCGCCGGGGACCTGCTGGAAGCAGGCATCCCGGCTCCTGTGATCGAGGCTGTCCGTGCCGTCACCAAGACCGAGGGCGAAACGCTGGAGGACTATTGCGCACGGGTGCGCGCCAACCCCGTCGGGATGCTGGTCAAGCGCGCCGACATCGAGGACAACACCGACCCGGCCCGCACCGCGCTCTTGCCCGAGCAACTCCGTGTCCGCCTGGCGGCGAAGTACGCCCGCGTCCGGGACCTGCTCGGATTCCCGCAGCCCGCCTAGCCCCCTGGGACTCCGGCCGGTGTCCCCCGGGCAGGTTCCTGCTGCCAACCGGAATCCACCACGGGCCTTTGGCCCCTTGTCCGAAGCCGGTTCCGCGGCCAAGAATGGAAGGGTGCAGGCGCACCGGCACGCACCCACGGGATCGGGAGGGACCGTCATGGACCACGCAGCGGCAACGGGGAACGCCCCGGGGCAGGCCACCGGCCCCGAGCCCGCCACCGTCCCCGAGCCCGGCACCGGCCCGGAGCCCGCGACCCCCATCCGCGTCTTCATCCTCGATGACCACGAACTGGTGCGCCGCGGCCTGCGCGAGCTGCTGGAGGGCGAGGGCTTCGAGGTCGTGGGCACCTCGGGGACGGCCCGTGATGCCCGCAAGCAGATCCCCGCGCTGCGCCCGGACGTCTCGGTGCTCGACGCCCGGCTGCCCGACGGCACCGGCATCGAGGTCTGCCGGGACGTGCGCTCCATCGACGGATCGCTGAACTGCCTGATCCTGACCAGCTACGACGACGAGCAGGCACTGCGCGGGGCGGTGCTGGCCGGGGCCGTGGGCTACGTGCTCAAGCAGATCGCCGGCAACGACCTGATCCGTGCGCTGCGCAGGGCCGCCCGCGGGGAATCGCTGTTCACCCCGGGCCTGAAGCAGCGCATCGTCTCGGGGCTGATCACCCACGAAAACCCTGACCCGCGGATGAACCAGCTGACCGTCCAGGAACGCCGCGTGCTGGAACTGGTCGGCGAGGGGCTGAGCAACCGGCAGATCGGCGAGCGCATGCGCCTGGCGGAAAAGACCGTGAAAAACTACGTCTCCTCGATGCTGGCGAAGCTGGGGTTCGAGTCGCGCACGCAGGCGGCGGTGTTCGTGACCCATCCGCTGCCGGGGCCCAACGACGGAGGCACCTAGCCCGCAGGGCGCCTAGTCTTCGGCGGGCATCGGCACGACCCAGTGCAGCATGGTGCCTTCCCCCGGGGTCGAGTCGATCTCCAGGGTTCCGCCCAGTTCCCCGGCGCGCTGGCGCATGTTCGCCAGCCCGCTTTCGGGTCCGCCGGGGACGAAGCCGGCCCCGTCGTCGCGCAGCGTCAGGGCCAAGGTTCCGTCGGTGCGTTCCACCGTGAGTTCGACGGCGCGGGCCCGGGCATGGCGGACCACGTTGCTCAGGGCCTCGGTGATGACCGCCAGCAGGTGGGTGAGCGTGGTTTCGTCGGTCAATGCGTCAACTTCGTCCCCCAGGCGCAGCACCGGGGTGAACTCCAGCGGTTCGGAGGCCAGCCGGATGGCGCGCAGGATCCGTGAGCTGGGGGTCTCGGTCTCCCCCGCGTCGGCACGCAACGAGTAGATCGTGGCGCGCAGCTCGGCAATGGTGGTGTCCAGTTCCCCGGCCAGCCCGGTGGCCCGCTCCCGGGCGGCGGGGGTGGGCAGTTGCTTGCGCAGGGCGCTGATGCCCAGGCCCGCGGCGAAGATGCGTTGGATGACGATGTCGTGCAGGTCCCGGGCGATGCGTTCGCGTTCCAGGTAGAGCAGCACCTCCTCGCGCAGGTGGTGCATCTGGACCAGGCCGAGCCCCTGGGCAATGTTGGCGGCGAAGATCCCTGCCATCTGGGCCTCGACGGGGCGGTAGCCCGGCGCCCCGTGTTCCCTGACCATGACCAGCAGCCCGTAGTGGATGCCGCGTGCCAGCAGCTCGGCGACCAGGGTGGCTTCCCCGTCGGCCAGTTCGCCCAGCGGGAGGATGGCCTCGGGGGCCGCCAGCAGCAGCGGCTGGCTGTTGCGCAGCACCAGCTGGTGGCGCACGCCCACCTGCAGCAGCACCCGTCCGGCCAGGTGCGGGTGGACGTGTTCGCTGATCCCGGCAATCCGGTATCCGGTGTTCTCGGGTTCCTGGCCGGTGATGGGGGTCAGCAGCAGCGCGTACTTGGACCGGGATTCGCGGCGGGCCAGTTCGGCGACGTCGTTCAGGCCCTGGGTGTGGTGCCGGGATTCGCCGCCCAGCAGGGTGCCGATGCGGGCGGAGGCCGCCAGCCATCGGGCGCGGTCCGCGGCGTCCTGGTAGAGCTGGGCGTTCTCCAGGGCCACCCCGGCGCTTCCGGCGAGCGCCTCCCCCAGTTCCCGGTCGGCCCGGGAGTAGCGGTCCTTGCCGTGCTTGGGCCCCAGGGTGAGGCGGGCGAAGTGTTGCTGGCGGGTCTTCAGCGCCAGGCGCAGGCGCTTGGCCTCGTCCTTGCCCGCGGCCTCGAGCAGGCTTGCGGCGTCCTTGCCCTTGGCCAGGTGCCCCTG
Organism: Arthrobacter sp. UCD-GKA; assembly: GCF_001863355.1. Taxonomy (NCBI): domain Bacteria; kingdom Bacillati; phylum Actinomycetota; class Actinomycetes; order Micrococcales; family Micrococcaceae; genus Arthrobacter; species Arthrobacter sp. UCD-GKA. The sequence goes on from NZ_MOLR01000015.1 coordinate 125,988, forward strand.
CTGGTGGGAGGCGTTGGTCAGTTCCAGCACCCCGGAGGTGGCGCCGAAGATCTTCATCGCCTCGTCCAGCACGCGGTGGGTGATGGCGGTGACGGAGAGGTCGCTGGCGATCGAGGCCATGGAGGCGAGCAGTTCGCGCACCCGGGCGTCGCTGCGCTTGGACATCTGCCCCGCCCCTTCCCGGTTCCCTGCCTGGTTCCCCCGTCGCCGGCGGCATTCCCCGCCTTCCCTCCCGCTATGCGCCACACTACCCGCGCGGGCGTGGCCGGTGACAGGGGGAATCTGGAATAGATTGGCTGGATGGATATTCGTGTTGCCACGCAGGAAGATTGGCCGGGCCTGTGGCCCATCATCGAGGAGGTCGTGCGCCAGGGCGAGACCTACTGCTGGCCCGTGGATGCCACCGAGGAGCAGTGCCGTGCGTGGTGGATGGGCAAGTCCGGCGGGACGGTGTTCGTGGCGGTGGACGACGACGGCGCGGTGGCCGGCACCGCGGAACTGCACCCGAACCAGTCCGCCGCAGGTTCCCACGTGGCAAACGCCGGCTTCATGGTCGCCTCACGCGCCTCCGGGCGGGGGCTGGGCCGGGCCCTGGCGACCCATGTCATCGAGGCGGCTTCCGGGCAGGGTTTCACGGCCATGCAGTTCAATGCCGTGGTTTCCACCAACATCCATGCCATCCGGCTCTGGGAGTCGCTGGGCTTCGAGGTCCTGGCCGTGATCCCGCAGGCCTTCAACCACCCGGTCCACGGACTGGTGGGCCTGAACGTGATGCATCGGGCCCTCTAGCCACCCCGCTTCCGGCCCTGCCCGAACCGGACTAGAACATAGTTTCGAATCCCGTGTATTGCGCGACGCCTTCGGGGCTGCCGCGGCGTGCGGGCAACCTCGGATCGATCCGCTTCGGCCGTGCTCTTCCCTGGCCCGGGCCTTGGGTGTATACCACTGTCATGGACGAGCGCAATGACTTCCTGCAGTGGTTCAACACGACGTGGCGCCGGGCCGAGGACGCGCTGCACAACGGGGATTCGAGCGGCAGGTTCACGACGTGGTCGGACCGCGAGCCGGTCACGCTCTTCGGCGCCTGGCTCGAAGCCCTGGATCCCGAAGCGGCACGGGAGGTCTTCCTGAAGCTGGCCGACAGCTTCTCCAGTTCCGTGTCCGGCGACATCGAGCTGATCGCGGCGGATGTTAGCGGCGATTTGGCCTACACGGTGCATCGGGAAATCACCTCGACCCACATCAACGGCGAACCCAGCGCCTACGCGTTGCGCGTGACCCAGGTCTACCGCCGCGAGGACGGCCAATGGAAGGTCGTGCACCGGCACGCGGACACCGCGCCCCCGACTGCCGACGGCCCCTGAGCATCCCCGCGCGCCCCCCTTGCAGCATCCGGAGCTCAGCGAGCTACAGCGACCGGATCAGGAAGGTGTAGAACCGCACGGCCTTTCCCAGCTCGGCGACCTCCACCGATTCGTCGGCACCGTGGATGGCCCCGCGCTGGGCCTTGTCCATGCCCAGCGGCGCGAAGCGGTAGACCTGCTCGCAGATCCCGGTGAAGCGGCGCGCATCGGTGGCCGCCATCATGATGTACGGGACCGGGCGGGCCTCCGGGTGCGAATGGCCGAGTGCCGATTCCAGCAGGGCGAAGCCATCGGAGTCCGTCGGTGAGATCGGCGAGGGCTCGGTGGCTCCCAGCACCGTGAAGGAAATCTTCGCATCCCGCACGCGCCTGCGCACCCCGGCAATCACCGACTCCACCGATTCGGTGACGTTGATGCGGATGTTCAACCCCACCGCGGCCCGCCGCGCCAGCACGTTGATGCCGTCGCTTCCCTCGAGCCGGGTGGCGGCGACGGTGGTGCGCACCATGGCCGCCGGTTCCGCCCCGGCACGTGCCAGAACCTCGCCGGCAAGCCGCCCGGGGCGGGACGCCAGCTTCAGCAAGGTGCCGGTGATCCCGGGGGCGGTGGCGGCCAGGCGGCGGAAGGTCTCCTGGGTGACCGGGTGCAGGGCCGCAGGGAACTGCTTGGCCTGCAGCCTGCCCACGGCCCGGGCGATGCGCTGCACGGCGCCGAAGCGGGGAGGAGCTGAGGCATGCCCGCCGGAGTCCTCGGCTTCCAGCAGCAGGTCAAGGGTCCCCTTCTCGCTCACCCCGATCACCCCGGCCGGGGCGTCGATCCCCGGGAACGCCTGGTGGGCCACCGCACCGCCCTCGTCCAGGACCATCCAAGGTCGCACCCCGGCCGCGGTGAGGAAGTCCACGGCCTCCATGGCGGTGGGCCCGGAGATCTCCTCGCAGTCCCCGAAGAAGAAGTACACGTCCTGCCCCGGGACGAAGCCCGCGGCGGCCAGGTCGTCGGCCGCCTGCAGGATGCAGGCCAGGTCGCCCTTGTCATCCAGGGTGCCGCGTCCGTGGACGCGCCCCTGCGCAATGACCCCGGCGAAGGGCGGGTGCTCCCAGTCCGCTTCGCCTTGAACCGGGACCACGTCCTGGTGGGCCATCAGCACCACGGGCTTGCTGCTTTCGGTGCCCCGCCAGTGCCACAGCTGCCCGGTGATCCCCAGCGTGCGCTTCTCGACAGCACCGGCGATGTGCCCGAAGAGTCCGCTGAGCAGGTGGGCGTGCTTGGTGAATTCGGCCCGGTCCTCGTCGTCGCGGTCCGGATGCGACACCGTCCGGCAGGAGACCAGCTGCGCCAACTTGGCCGCCACCTGCTGCGCGGCCTGGCCGGGGATTTCTGCCGGATGTGAGGTGGGCGACATGCTTGATAGTCTATGCCGCGACGCCGGGCAGTCTACCTGTCCACAGCCGTGCGCCCGCAGGCGTCTTTCAGGATCGGTTACGGCTGGTCGGCGGAACCGGCGTTGCCTCGCGCGCTCACGCGCGCGCAAGCATCACCGGCCAGTGCTTCGGACTGCCCGTGGTCCCACTCACCCCGGTGCCCGAGAAGCGCTCCCACCGCATTGGCGTAGCGCCGGAGGGTCGATAGCTTGGGGTCGGCATCGTACGCCTCGAACTTTGAAACTGCCTGCTGCGTAACCCCTCATGCGCTCGGCGACCTCACCCTGCGACAGTCCCGTCGGACGCCGGATCAACCAGTTCCGCGCGCATCAACCGGTGTTCGCGCGCCAGGACCTGTGCCCTGGCCGTGATGGCCGCCGGTGTCATCGGGGCTGCTGCGCTCGCGTCTTCTTCCAGGCATCCATGTTTATCGCACAACCCCAAGGTTGTGAAGGGCGTCAAGGAGAGGTTCCCCGTCCCCCGCAAGCCTGGGGGAAGGGAAATTGCCGCCCATCAGGCTCCGGCAGCCGGATCCCCGTCGTCGAGCGCGGCAAGCAGACCGGCCAGCGGGGCGGGAATCGCGTCCAAGGGCACCGCCTCGGCCAGCAGCCGGGCGTAGCGCACCTTGTTGCCGCTGCGGCCGCCGAAGAACCGGGCCAGCTGGTGTTCGACGGGCTTGTCGGACAGGTTGGGCTGGGCCTGCAGGCGGCGGAAGGATTCGAGTTCGTCCTGCCCGGCGATCACCGCTTCGATTCCCTCGATGCCCAGGGCGCGGACGAATTCGGCTTCCAGGTCCGGGTCGCAGACGAACACGGTGGCAAGCACCCGCTCGAAGTCGCGCCGCTCGGCCGCATCCACCAGGCCAAGCAGCCGCTGCCCGTCCAGCTGACCTGCCGCGCGGCGGGCGCTCTTGGACCCGCCGACGGGCAGCACGCGCGGGGTGGGCAGGCCGAGCCTCCCGGCCAGGGTCCGCACGGCGACGGCGTCGGAGTCGCCTTCAACCAGCACAATCGACATGGGGCCATGAAATCACGAAGGGAGTCCCCGGCCCAAGGGATCCGGCCGGGTTCGCGAACCCACGGTCCGCCGGGTCCGGGAGCTACCGGCCGGCTATTGCCTTGACCGCCGCCACCACGGCGCGGGCGGCGGTGGCGATTTCCGCTTCCTTCACGGTTCGGGTGAAGCTCAGCCGCACCGCGGTGTGCGCGGTGTCCTCGTCGTACCCCATGGCCAGCAAAACGTGCGAGGGATCGGTGGACCCGGCGGCGCAGGCCGACCCGGAGGAGCACACCACCCCGCGGCGCTCGAGTTCCAGCAGCACCGTCTCGCCGCCGGTTTCGGGGAATACGAAGGAGACGATGCCGGGCACGCGGCGCTCCGGATCCCCGGTGAGCCGGGCGCGGATCCGCCCGTCGGTGTTCAGCCCGCCCAGCACGGTGTCGATGAGGTGCCTGCCGTGGCCCTGCGCGGTCCCGGTGGCGTTGGCCGCGGCGGCCAGTGACAGCGCGGTGGCGGTGGCCACGGCCCCGGCCACGTTTTCGGTCCCGGAGCGGCGTTCGCGTTCCTGCCCGCCGCCGTGGATCAACGGCTCCAGGGCCAGCTTGCCGCGGACCATCAGCAGCCCGGCGCCCTTGAGCCCGCCGATCTTGTGCCCGGAGATGCTCAGCGCATCGACATGCGCGGCAATCTCGGCCATGTCCAGCCAGCCGGCGGCCTGCACCCCGTCGCAATGCACCAGGGCTCCCACCGCGCGGGCCGCCGCTGCCGCCTCGGCGACGGGCTGGACGGTGCCGACCTCGTTGTTCACCGCCATCACCGAGACCAGCGTGGTGTCCGGGCGCAGCAGCTTGGCGAACGCGTCCAGGTCCAGGATCCCGAGGCCGTCGACCGGGGCCACGTCGAGATCGAACCCGTGGTGCTTGACCAGGTAGGCGCAGGCCTCGGCCACGGCGGGGTGCTCGATGGCCGAATGGATGAGGTGGCGCCCGGGCGGGTTTCCGAGTGCCAGGCCCTTGATCGCCAGGTTGTTGGACTCGGTGCCGCCGGAAGTGAAAACCACGTCCCCGGTGCGCACCCCGAGCACCTTGGCCGCGGTTCCCCGGGCGTAGTCCAGCGCGCGGGCGGCGGTCTGGCCCATCGAGTGGGTACTGGAGGGGTTGCCGTAGTCGCTGGTCAGCAGCGGGATAATGACGTCCAGGACGTCCTGGCGCACGGGCGTGGTGGCCGCCGCATCGAGGTAGATCACGGGGTGTCCGCCCCGCGGCCGCGATCGATGGCGATGTCCAGGCCGAGGTCCAGGGCGCGCACCGAGTGGGTCAGCGCGCCGGAGGAAATCACATCGACCCCGGTGGCGGCGATGGCCGCCACGGTCTCCAGCTTCACGTTGCCCGAGGCCTCGACCAGCGCGGCGCCGGCGATCCGGCGCACCCCGGCGGCCAGGTCCGCGACGGAGAAGTTGTCAAGCATGATGGTGTCGACCCCGGCGGCCAGCACCGCGTCGAGCTGGTCCAGCGAGTCGATTTCCACCTCGAAGTGCACGGTGTGCCCGAGGTTGGCCCGGGCGGCGCGCAGCGCGGCGGTCAGCTCGGAGCCGGTGCCCAGCAGCGCCAGGTGGTTGTCCTTGGCCATGACGGCCTCGGAGAGGTTGTCGCGGTGGTTGTGCCCGCCGCCGCAGCGCACCGCGTAGCGTTCAAGCACGCGCAGCCCCGGGGTGGTCTTGCGGGTGTCCACGATGCGCGCGTTGGTGCCCGCGGCCGCCTCCACGAAGGCCGCGGTGGCGGTGGCGATGCCGCTCAGGCGCTGGAGCAGGTTCAGCCCCACGCGTTCCCCGGCCAGCAGCCCGCGGGCCGGGCCGGACACGGTGACCAGGGTGTCGCCGGTGGTGAAGGCGTCCCCGTCGGCGAGCGCCGGGCGCAGTTCCAGGGCGGGGTCGGTGAGCTTCATGGCCGCGATGAAGGTCTGAAGCCCGGCGCAGATGCCCGGTTCGCGGGCGATGACCGCGGCGGTGGCGGTGGTGCTTTCGGGGATCAGCACGTTTCCGGTCACGTCCCCGCGCGGGTTGTCCTCCTCCAGGGCGGCGAGCACGATCTTCTCGATGGCGCGGGCTGGGACCGGAAGAAGGGTGGCGGGGCGGGCCCGGGCGACTGTGGCCGTGGCGGTGCTGGTGAAGTCAGACAAGGGAGGAGATCCTTAGGTTCAGGTTCGTGGTGGCCGGCACCTGGGCGTAGCGGGGCAGGTGCCCGTTGAGCGGCTGCGGCGCCTCGGGGGCGTCGGAGCGGTAGTGCGCGCCGAGGGAGTTTTCCCGGTTCAGCGCGGCGGTGGCGATGAGCGTGGCGAGGTCAAGCAGGTTGGCCCGCTCGTGGGAGGCGCGGTCATGGGTTGTGACGCGCCAGCGCGCGAGCTGGGCCAGCGCGGTGCGCAGACCATCGGCGGTGCGCTCGACACCCAGGTGCGCCTGGGCCAGGGCCTGCAGCGCGGACAGCTCCATTTCCCGGCGTGCTTCGCCTCGCGCGCGCGAGTCCGCGTCGTCGGCATCCCCAGCGGCGGCGGGCTGGGTCACGATCACGTTCATGAGCGCGCTGCTGGTGTCCGCGCTGCTTGCCACGGCGGCGCCCGGCGGGTTGGCCGGCAGGTTCGCCACGGTGCGCCAGGCGAAGACCAGGCCCTCGAGCAGCGAGTTGGAGGCCAGCCGGTTGGCGCCGTGCACCCCGGTGCAGGCGGCCTCCCCGGCGGCGTAGAGCCCGGGCAGCGTGGTGGCGCCGGTGTCGTTGGTGAGGATCCCGCCCATCCAGTAGTGGGCGGCCGGGGTGACGGGCACCGGTTCGGCGGCCAGGTCCCAGCCCAGCTTGGCCAGTTCGGCGGTGATGGACGGGAAGCGCCGGGCCAGGAACCCGGGCCCGTGGGTGGCCTCCACGCCGCGGGCATCCAGGTGCACGGTGCCGCCGTTGGCGCGCACGGCGTGGATGGCGCGGGCCACCACGTCGCGGGGCGCCAGTTCGGCATCCGGGTGAACCCTCGTCATGAAGCGTTCGCCGTGGCCGTCGATGAGCACCGCGCCCTCGCCGCGCACCGCCTCGGAGACCATGAAGCCACCCGGGGACACCAGGGTCGGGTGGAACTGGATGAATTCGACATCGGCCAGCGCCGCGCCGGCCCGGTAGGCCAGGGCGGCCCCGTCGCCGGTAGAACCCAGCGGGTTGGTGGTCGCGGCAAAGAGCTGCCCGGCCCCGCCGGTGGCCAGCAGCACGGCCTTGGCGAAGAGGTCCTCGTGTTGCCCGTCGGGCCCGAGCACCCGCACCCCGGTGACCACCGCTGCCGGGTCCCGCTGGGCACGGGCCAACGGGTTGGCCTCGGTGAGCAGCTCGGTGACGAAGGCGTGTTCGCGGATTACCAGCCGGCCGGCGGCCTGCTGGACGCGGCAGGCGGCGATCAGCGCTCCGGCCAGCCCCTTGCCGGTGGCGTCCCCGCCGGCGTGAAGGATCCGCGGGTGGGCGTGCGCGGCCTCCAGGCCCAGGGCGAAGGCGCCGGAGGCATCGGTGTCGAAGTGCGCACCGGCCTCGATGAGCCGGGTGACGTGGCCCCAGGCGGTGGAGCACATGATCGCCACGGCATTCGCGTCGTTCATGTGTGCCCCGGCGGTGAGCGTGTCGGCGATGTGGCTGGCGATCGAATCCCCCGCCGCGGCCCCGGCCGGGCCCACGGCGCTCAATCCCCCCTGGGCGTACCAGGAGTTGGAGTCCGCCAGCGCGTCCTTGGTCACCAGGGTGGCATCCAGCCCGCGGACCGCGGCGGTCAGCGCGGCGTAGAGCCCGGCGACCCCGGAGCCGACGACCACCAGGTCGGTGGCGTTCACGGCCGTGCCGCCAGCATCCGTTCCAGGGCGACCTTGGCGTCGGCCGCCACGTCCGCGGGCACGTCGATCCGGTTCAACACGACCCCGTCCACCAGGGACTCAAGCACCCAGGCGAGGTAGCCCGGGTGGATGCGGTACATCGTGGAGCACGGGCAGATCACCGGGTCCAGGCAGAAGACGGTGTGCTCGGGGTGCTGCGCGGCCAGCCGGTTGACCATGTTGATCTCGGTGGCAATGCCGAAGACCGAACCGGCCGGGGCCGCGGCGACGGCCTTTTGGATGTAGTCGGTGGACCCTGCCGCGTCGGCGGCGTCGACCACCGGCATCGGGCACTCGGGGTGCGCCAGGATCTGCACGCCGGGGTGCTCGGCCCGGGCGCGCTCGATCTGCGCGACGGTGAAGCGCTTGTGCACCGAGCAGAAGCCGTGCCACAGGATGACCTTGGCATCGTGCAGGGTGGCCTCGTCGGAACCGCCCAGCGGCTTGCGCGGGTTCCACATCGGCATCGCCTCCAGCGGTATGCCCATGGCCTTGGCGGTGTTGCGGCCCAGGTGCTGGTCGGGGAAGAAGAGCACACGGCGTCCGCGCTCGAACGCCCACCGAAGCACCGTGGCGGCGTTCGAGGAGGTGCACACAATCCCGCCGTGCTTGCCGACGAAGGCCTTCAGCGCGGCGGAGGAGTTCATGTAGGTCACCGGGATGACCGAGGCCAGCCCGTCGGAGGAGTCCTCGTCCGCGTAGAGGTCCATGAGCTGTTCCCAGCACTCCTCCACGGAGGACTCGTCGGCCATGTCGGCCATCGAGCAGCCCGCGGCCAGGTTCGGCAGGATCACCGCCTGCTCCTTGGTGGAGAGGATGTCGGCGGTCTCGGCCATGAAGTGCACGCCGCAGAAGACGATGTACTTGGCCTGCTCGCGGGTCAGCGCCGCGTTGGCCAACTGGAAGGAGTCCCCCACGAAGTCGGCGAAGGCCACGACCTCGTCGCGCTGGTAGTGGTGGCCCAGGACCACCAGCTCGTCTCCCAGGGTTTCCTTGGCGGCCAGGATCCGGGCGGTCAGTTCCGCATCGGAGGCTTCGCGGTACTCGGCCGGGATCTCGCCCTGCCGCGGGGTGTCGGCCGGGGCCACGTCCTCCTGCGAGGAGCCCGGCCCGTAGTCGGCCTCCCCGGTGTCGAAGTGCCAGGGGCCCTTGGTCAGGTCGGTGTTGCAGCTGGCTTCGGGGGAAACGAGCTTCAGGGTCTGCAGGGTGGCGTTGATGCTGCTCATGAGATGTTCTCGCTCTCAAGGGGGTGGGTGGTTGAGCCGGTGTAGCGATAGAGGCGCGGGGGGCGGTGCTTGCCGCCGGAGAGGAATTCGTCGGTTTCCTCGATGTCGGGGGTGCTGCGCAGGGTCCGGCGGAAGTTCGCCGGGTCCAGTGCCTTGTCCAGCACCGCCTCGTAGACCTCGCGGACCTGGGCGAGGGTGAAGCGCTCGCCGAGCAGGCGGTGGGCGATGGAGCCGTATTCGACCTTGTTGCGCAGCCGCCAGAGTGCGTATTCGATGATGTGCCGGTGGTCGAAGGCCAGGTTGCCCAGCACCTCGGGGTCCTCCGCGCGGAACCAGGCGACGTTGGGGTCATCGAGCAGCACCGAGGTGGCGGTGTCGTGGGGGTCGTCCTCGCGGACCAGCGCCCAGTAGACGATGGAGACCACCCGGCGGGTGGGCGAGCGGTCCAGGTCCCCGAAGGCGTAGAGCTGTTCGAGGTAGCGCGGGATCAGTCCGGTGGTGTCGCGCAGGTTGTTCGCCGCGGCGTCGAGCAGCGAGTCGCGTGGCCCCAGCGGGCCGCCGGGCAGTGCCCACTGGCCGCGGAAGGGTTCGCGCGTGCGGCGCACCAGGGGCAGCCACAGGCCCTTGCGCCCGGTGCGTTCGTCGTCGCGCAGCGAGAAGATCACCGTGGACACGGCCAGTGCCGGTGGTTGTTCGCGGCGCTCGGCCACATTCGAAAACGGCAACCGATCCACCTTCCTAGTTAGTGTCATCTTGACCAGAACTAAGAATACGGCCCGGCCCTCCCGTTCACAAGCCCTGTGACGCGGAAGGTTTCCGGCATGTCAATTTCCCCGCTCGGACCCCTTGTGCGATGCGTTAGTGGCGACTAACGTATCTTGTGTGCCCGACGTCCTGGAAACCGCTGCCGAACCCACCCGGCGCGCCCTGCTCCACATCCTGGCCAACGGGGAACACACCGTCACCGAACTGGCCGAACGCTTCCCCGTGACCCGCTCGGCCATCTCCCAACACCTATTGCTGCTGGCAGAAGTCGGGCTGGTCACCGCCCGCAAGGACGGCCGCAACCGGTTCTACCGCCTCGACCCGTCCGGGATGGCCACACTGCGCCGATCGCTGGAGTCCTTCTGGACCTCGGAGCTCGAGCTGCTGGTCGACGAGGCCACGGGACCGCAATCATGAACACACCCCTAGGAGACTCCCATGTCCATTGAAAAATCAGTGTTCCTCCCGATCGATCCCGAGGCCGCCTTCGAGCTGGTGACCCGCCCGGACCGGCTCCGCCGCTGGCAAGTGGTCGCGGCGCGCATGGACCTGCGCGCCGGCGGCGAATACCGCTGGACCGTCACGCCGGGCCACTGGGCGGCCGGAACCATCAAGGAGGTCGACCCCGGCAAGCGCCTGGTCTTCGACTGGGGCTGGGAAGGCAGCGATTCCGCGGCCTCGACCGTCACCATCACCCTGGAGCCTACCGACGGCGGCACCAGGCTCACCCTTGTGCACGAGGGACTGGCCGCCGGGGAAGTTGCCGGGCACACCGAGGGCTGGAACCACTTCCTCGAGCGCCTGGTCCGCCTGGCCACCGACGGAGACGCCGGGGCCGACGACTGGGCCGCGATCCCGGATCCGCTCAACGAGCTCAGCAGCGCCGAGGCAACCCTGGCCGTTGTCCAGCGGGTGCTGCACCAGCTCAAGCCCGCCGACAACGGGCTGCCGACGCCCTGCGAGAACTTCAGCGTCACGCAGCTGCTGGACCACCTGGTCGGTTCGGTGCACGGCATCGGCAAGGCGCTGGGGCTGCAGCTGCTCGACGACCCCTCCGCCCCCGCCGAGGCCCGCGTGGCCGACGCCGCGCAGGCGACGCTCGAGGCCCTCACCAGGCGCGGGCTGGAGGGCACCATCGACATGGGCTTCGCCCAGCTTCCGGCCACGATCGTCGCGAACATCCTGAACCTCGAGTTCCTGGTGCACGCCTGGGACCTGGCCACGGCCACCGGCCGGTCGCTGGAGGTCCACCCGGGGCTGTCCGACTACGTGCTGGGGCTCGCCCGGAACACCATCGGCCCCCAGATGCGCGGCAACAGCTTTGCCGAGGAGACCCTGGTCGACGAATCCGCCGCCAGCCTCGAACGCCTGGTGGCCTTCACCGGCCGGAACATCGCGGCCCGCTGAGGCGCGTCCGCGGCCCAAGGAGGCAAGATGGTCGATCCCAGGTACGAGATCGTGATCCAGCGGCCGCGAGCAGTCGTGGCCGGGTATGCGGCCGATCCTTCCAACGCCCCGTCGTGGTACGCGAACATCGGCTCGGCCGACCACCGGGGCGGCCCGCCGCTGGGCGTGGGCACGCTCGCGGACTTCGGCGCCCGCTTCCTGGGGCGGGAGCTGAAATACACCTACAAGTTCACCGACTGGGTGCCCGGCAGCAGGCTGGTCATGCGCACTGCCCAGGGCCCCTTCCCCATGAAGACCACCTACACGTGGGAAGACGTGGGAACCTCAACGCGCATGGTCCTGGCCAACACCGGCGAACCCGCCGGGTTTTCGAAGGCTGCCGGATTCCTGATGGCGCCGATGATGCGCCGGGCCATGGGCCAGGACCTGCGCAAGCTCAAGGCCCTGCTCGAGGCCGGAGCAGCCGACGGCTGACCCGCGAACCGCTGTTCCCGCCCAAGGCTCCCCTGCCACGGCGGGCGCAGCGGGACAGTGCCGCGGACGAGACGCTCCGCGGCACTGTTTCGCATCGGCGTGCCGGGGTGGTGCACACTGGGATGCATGATCACCGAACACGCATTGCTGCCGGTCATCGCCGGCATGGAGGACGAATTCATGGCAGCCTTCGAGCAGGCCCGCCCGTTGATTTCCGCCACCGAGGGCTTCGGCGGCCTGCAGCTGTCCCGCAGCATCGAGACGCCCAACCATTTCCTGCTGCTGGTCTCCTGGGCATCCGTCGAGGCGCACACCGTGGGCTTCCGCGGCTCGGGGAACTACGGCCACTGGAAGGCCCTGCTGCATCGCTTCTACGAGCCGTTCCCGGTGGTCGAACACTTTCAGGCCGTTGAACCGGCAACCACGGCCCGGGCATTCGCCAAGCCCTTCCGGATCTGAAAGGATCTGCCACATGGAATCCACACACGAGCACCTCGTCGAAGGCACCGCCAACGCCCTGGGCCTGACGGTTTACGAACCCGGCACCGCCTCGGCGCTGCGACCCGTCGTGCTACTGCACGGCTTTGCCTCTTCCAGCGAGTTGAACTGGGTGAAATCCGGGTGGATCCGCTCGCTGACCGAGGCCGGCCGCAAGGTGCTGGCCGTCGATCTTCCCGGCCACGGCACCTCCCCGGCGCCCGAGGACCTGGATGCCTACACGCCCAGCCGGATGCGCGCGGATTTGCTGCAGCTGTTGATGGACCACGGGGCGAAAACCCTGTCGGACAACGACCCGCTCAGCGGCGTCGACATGGTCGGCTATTCCCTGGGCGCGCGCCTGGCCTGGGAATTCGGCGGCACCCAGCCGCAGCTGGTCAACCGGCTCGTGCTCGGCGGGCCGGCGAGCATCGACCCGCTGGCCGCCTTCGACCTGGACGCCGCACAGCAATTCCTGGCCGACGGCACCTCGATCGCCGACGAGTCGACGGCAGATTTGCTGCGCATGGCGATGACCGTGGAATCCAACGACATGTTCTCGCTCATGAGCATGATCCAGGCCATCAAGACCGAGCCCTTCTCCCCCGAGCAGATGGTCCCCGCCATGCCCACGCTGCTGGTGGCCGGGGACGGGGACGCGTTGGCCACGACGATGCCGCGGCTGACCGAGCTGCTGGCAGCCCGCAACACCGAGAAGTCCGTGCTCTGGCTGGCCGGACGCGACCATGCCAACGCGGTGACCAGCCGGGAATTCAGAAACGCGGCCGTATCGTTCCTGGCCGACTGATCGGGAACGACGAGTGCACGGCGCCCCTGCTTCGGCATGGCCGTGATGTTGCACGGACCAGGGCCCCGGTGTTCCACAGGACCCACGGCGGCAACGTCATCCGTCGCGCGCGGATGTCGCGGACCCATTCCTGGACCGGCCAGGGTGCATCGGCCACCGCGCGACGGCGCTTTTCATCGGGCCGTCGTAGATGGTGCCCCGAGGAAGCGGTAATCGCCCGAACCTGCATCCGGACCTAACCCTCACGCCGAAGCAAGTCGCTGGCCGATGTTTGCCAATTCCTTCCATCTCGACAGATAACCGGTAGCGTGGGGCAAACCCAGATATCAAAGGAGCTACAGCATGGCCAACGAAGAGGTAGAAAAGGTTCTCGAGATCATCAAGGACGTGCGGATCGGCATGTTCACCACGCACGGAAGGGACGCGCTGCTTAGCCGTCCACTCACGGTTACGGAGGTGGACGGGAACGGGGACCTCTGGTTTTTCTCCACCGTTAGCTCCGAGATCGTCGGAGAGGTCAAGGCCAACCACAGCGTCAACGTCTCCTTTGCGGGCGCAAAGAAGTGGGTGTCTGTCAGCGGCCGGGCGACAGTGGTTCAGGAAGTCGAGAAGAAGCGCGAGTTGTGGAATTCGATGGTCGAGACCTTCGCCCCCGACGGTGTCGATTCACCGAACACCGTGTTGCTCCATGTCGAATCGGATTCCGCGGAGTACTGGGAAAACCCCGGCGGTGCGGCAAGTGTTGTGGCCAGCTGGGTCAAGCAAAAGGTCACCGGCAAGGGCAGCGCCCCCGGCGACTCCGCCACGGTCGAGCTCTAGCTCAGGCTCTGGCTCTGGCTCCACCAACGTGACGTGCCGGGTCCCTGGCTTTCCGGAAGCCAGGGACCCGGCACGCGTTTGCGGTGCATGATGTCGTGGCATCCCGCCGGGGACGAATCAAGCCACGGGAACACCCGCGACTGCGCGCGGTGCGACGCTACGCCTCGTACCCATGGTCCCGGCATTGCGGGGGTTTGTCCCCTGCTGCTTCCCCGGGCGCCGAGGTCTGCTCGACCTCCGGCTCGAAACCTGATTTCTTGGCCGTGGGATATTCTCATGTCCAGCGATTTCGAATTCAGCTTCCAGGTTTGGTCGTTGCCGACCCGGTGTGCCTGGCCGGACCATCGTAGATGTCTGAGCGTTCCGGATCTTTCGGCCGTAGGTTCAACGGGTCGGCTTCGGCTTCACGGTCTCTGGCATCCTGCTCGGGTTCGCCGTGTTGCGGCACGGCGCAGCGGCGTTGTCCCGCATCGGGCACCGAGACCAAGCCAACGCCGGTTTTTCGGTCCGATTGCGAGATGGTTGGGTATACCTGCGTCGAAGTGGTCCTGGCCCTCTGGCGGCGCCTCCAATCCAGTACCGTCCGCTTCAGGATCGACAGCGGGCGCGGCCAAGCTCGGACTGCCCCGGTCGCGACCCGACCCCGGACCGAATGCGCCGATAGTCGGAACATTGCCGATCCCCGACCCGGCTTCCGCCTCGTCAGGAAATTGGGCGCTGAAGCATTCGGGGCCCCGGAACGGGTCGACCATTCCCGGCTTCGCCGAACCGTTGGGGGTCCCCATGGGACTACCCATCGGTATGTGATCCCAAGACGACCTCGGAATAATCGTCCGCATGTTCGGTACCGGCGTTTTGTGGTGTGGTTGGAATGTCGTTCCTCCTTGGTTGCCGGGGAACCCCCGGAATTCCTCAGTGACGTGATCAGCGCGGTCTTTGTCCGGTCCTGGCTCCGGTAGCCACTCCAGCCGTTTCTGCCGCCCGGCCTGTGCGGAGCTCTACGACTTGCGGCAGGCTTCCGATTCGCCGCCGTGTTCCTCACGCTGCTGGGCCATCGCCGCCATGCCGGGCACTGCGTGTGCCCTGCGGCGGCGACATGGCGTGCCGAACCCCGTCACGGAGCGTCTCGAGTGGTAGCGAATCCGAAGGGATCGGCCGGGCATGTTGCTTCCTTTCACGTTGGCCCCGCCCGCTGCCCGGTCTGCCCTGCGCCGGGGAACGGGCGGTCGCACCCCGCGGATTCTTCCTGGGGTTGCAAAAAGCTATCCGAGACCGAACTTCTGACCATATCCTGACAGAACACCACACTTCCCGATACATAGGCGGAAGGCGCCCACCTGCCAGCGCCCTGACGAAGGAGATAGCTTTCCATGCGGATGCGTACATGATCCGAGCCCTCCCCGCAGACGACCGCCTTCGGATCGCGGTCCTGGCGCACTTGCACCACCCGGTGGTCCCGCCATTTGCCGGCGGCATGGAATCCCACACCGCCCATCTGGTCGACGGACTCGCTGCTCGGGGACATGATGTCACGCTCTTTGCAAAACAGGGCAGCGAAGCCACATGCCGGGTCGAACCCGTGCTCGCGCGTTCCTATGCGGTGGACGGCTACCCCGACAGCGATGGGCGCGACCGGCAACACCTCGTCCTCGATAGCGCCATGGCCCGGGCCGTCAGGCGTATCCGCGGAGAACGATTTGATGCAGTGTTGAATAATTCCCTCAGCCCCGTACCCCACCGGGAACTCGCCGGGGTACCGACCTTGCATGTCCTGCACACCCCGGTCTTGCCCCGCCTGGCCGAGATATTCGGTGCCCCGGGCTGGAGTCCGGACTCGGCGCACCGCCACGTCACCGTCTCGCATGCCAACGCCAGCGCCTGGCGCCAATGGTTGCCTGAGGTCGACGTGGTCCACAACGGCATCACGCTGGATAGCTGGCGGGCCGGTGCTGGCCCACTGCGCGGCACCGCTGCTTGGACCGGGCGCATCACGCCGGAAAAGGGTACCCACTTGGCCATCGCCGCTGCCCGTGCAACCAACATGAAGCTGAAGATCGCCGGCCCGATCCAGGACCGAGACTACTTCAGTGCATTGGTCGAACCGGAACTGGACGCAGACATCATCTATCTCGGGCATCTGGATCAAGGGGAACTGGGCGCCATGATTGCGTCGGCCCAGGTGTTCATTTCCTCGCCATTGTGGGAGGAACCCTTTGGACTCACCACCCTGGAGGCGATCGCTTGCGGCACCCCGGTTGCCGCGCTTCCGTTCGGCGCGATGACCGAAATCATCAACAGGCACTCCGGTGTCCTTGCCACGGGCCCCGACGCCGGATCCCTGGCCAGGGCCGTCCTCGGGGCCCGGGAACTGGACCGTGGGAAGGTACGCGCCAGTGTGCGCTCTTTTTCGTTGGACTCGATGATCGACGCTTATGAAGGGCACTTGCGTTCAGTTGTGCTCATGCCGCAATGCACCCCGGGGCGGCTCTCGTGAAGTACAAGGTCTCTTACTACGCCCACCACCATGGCACCGGGCACTTGCGTCATGCACAGCGCCTGGCGGAACTGGGCGGAATGGAATTGCAGGTCGCCAGCACCGGCGAGCGCCGGCTTGATCTGTTGTCAGGGGACCTGGAATACGTGGCATTGCCCGCGGATGCAGGTCCTCTGCAGAAGCACGGAAAGATGCGTTCCGGGGACGCCCTGCACTATGCCCCGGTCGGGCCTGGCATCCAACGGCGCTTCACCATGTTGAACCAGGCCTGGGCGCGGTTTGCCCCGGACGTGGTCATGGTGGATGTCTCCGTGGAAGTCGCCTTGTTTGCCAGGCTCAGCGGCTACCCCGTAGCCTTCCGGCGAATGCCAGGGGACCGCACCGACCCTGCGCATCGACTTGCCTATGAGGTCTCCGACGGAATCTTTGGGTATTTTCCGGCAGCTCTCGAGGACCCCGCCCACTTAAGGGACTTCGGCGAGAAGAGCCACTACCTGGGCGCGCCGGGATCCATGCCTGCGCCAACGGTTCCCCGTGCCGCTCGATCCCGCCGCCGTCGCGTGGTGGTGCAGACATCGCTGGCGTCCTCGATTCCGCTGCGGCAGTTGGCGGACGCGGCTGCCGCATCCAGTGGTTGGCAATGGGAGGTTGCCGGTGCGGTGGACCAGGACGGGACCCCGCTGCCGCCTAACCTCCGACTGCACGGGGTCCTGTCCGATCCGACTCGGACGATGAGCGAAGCGGACTTGGTCATTAGCTCGGCGGGCCACAACGCAGTCGTGGCAGCCGCCGCGAGCGGGCGCCCGGTGCTGTTGGTCCCCGAGGACCGGCCCCACGGCGAGCAACTTCATTTTGCCCGGGCGCTTGAGGAGAAAGCGGGAGTACCGGTACTCGGATCATGGGAGACCACCGTCGATTGGCCGGATCTGCTGGAACGGGCGGTCGGCACGGATCCCGCGACATTGGCCAGCACCTTGTTGGTCACCCCCTCATGCTTCTCCGAGGCGTTGGAGTCGATGCTCGCCGCTTGCCTCGAAACGGCAGGGACATGATCCAGGATTCAGTAGGGATCGTTGCTGCGGGTTGCCGCGACTTCCGCTGTGGTCGGCATCCGCTGGACCCCGATCCCGGAGCCGGCGGGGTCCCACTGAATCAATCCCCTCTCGGCAAATGCTCCCAACCATGGTGCGGGACGGAAGCGGCAAGCAATGCTGCATCATCGTCACCGGCACCGTCGCGGAGCGCAGCCGTAAGATACCGGGGGGTCGCCATGGCCAGCGCCGGTCCCGCGTCGATGGCATCGAGCAGTGCTGTGATCAGCGTGGCCGACGGGATGCAGTCCACGTCCAGGAACACCAGATTCGGGCCAGCCGCCGCACGTGCGGCCGTGTTGCGGGCCCGTGCCAGCGGCAGGCCCGCTTCGCCCGGACGCGAGGAAACATGGTGGATGCGCAACGGCACGCAGCACGAAACAGGGGCCGGATTCGGCTCATTCATGTAGACGAGGACCACTTCGCCAGGGAGCTCGGCCGAGCGTTCCACGCCAGCCAGCAGGTTGCGCAAGTGTCCTGCCCTCCCGTGGGCGATCACGAGTACCGAAAAGCTCCGAGATTCCATCCATCCTCCTCCACTTCCCGCGGTCGTGCCGGGAAGGCACCGGCTGCCGTCCGCCGTACTGCACCAGCATACGTCCACGTCCAATGGGCCCTCGGGCACCCCGCCCATGTTCGCCAACTCCCGGGAGGAATACTTGAACCGCGCACGCATCACCGGACCTGTCAGGGTCGCATCCATCCCGAGTAACCAGATCTATATTCGCCATCTTGAGGACCCAGAGGCCTCGGCCTCGCCGCAGGTGCTCCGGCTGCCCGATCCTCCGCCCGAAACCGGCGTGCGATCCGTTCAATCCGGGTGGTGGCCTCCTGCCATGCTTTCGGCCGACTGGGTGCGGGCCAACCATGGCGCCTTTGACTTGATGCACATTCATTTCGGCTTTGACGCTGCAACCCCGGCACGGCTGCGTGACCTGGTCTCCGAGTTGCGCCGCCTCAGCAAGCCCCTGGTTTACACGGTGCACGATCTCGTCAACCCGCACCAGCCCGACCCAGCCGCGCATATGGAGCTGCTCGATGTGCTGATTCCGGCGGCGGACAAGCTGATCACGCTGACCGAGGGCGCGGCGGCGGAGATCCGCCGGCGCTGGGCCGTCGATGCCCAGGTGCTCCCGCATCCGCACGTCGTGGACTGCGCGTCCATGGAACGGATCCGTGCCGCACGCCAACGGCGGGCCGAAACACGGCCCGCCGGGTCTATGAAGCGGATCGGCGTGCATTTCAAGGGCTTGCGGCCCAACATGGACACGGGAATCCTTGATCCACTGGCGCGAGTCGTGGGGAAGATCCCCTCCGCCGGGCTCCAGGTCAATATCCACGCGCAGCCCCTGGATCCGGGCCACGCCGAATACCGGCCGGCGCTGGCGAATAAGTTGCATGCCGGCGCGAAGTCGGGACTCTGGGAGCTGCAGACCCACGAGTACTTCAGCGAGCCGGAGCTCTTCGCCTACCTCGCATCGCTGGATGCCTGTGTCCTGCCTTACCGCTTCGGCACCCACTCGGGCTGGCTCGAAGCGGCACTGGACGTGGGCACGCCCGTCGCGGTGCCCGACTGCGGGCACTATTCCGGCCAAGATGCCTCGGTTGCCACGTTCCGGCTGGCCCCCGGCGGGGTGGATGAAGATTCGCTTCTTGAGGCGGTCCGGAGATTGTTGCTGCGTCGGGGACTGCCGGGACTTGACGCGGCGGGGCGCCGCAGGCAGCGCCTCGGGATCGCGCGGGCCCACCGCGAAATCTACGAAACGCTCGTCGCCGGTATCCCTCCGGCGCGATGAATCCCCATGGTGCCGCCGACCGGGGAAGGCTGGGTCCGCAGGCCCCTGCCCCACCCGGGTGGACGTCGTCGACGGGGCGGGAACCGCCACGGGCCTTCCGCGTTCGCGCGGTGTATCCGCTTTTCCTCCGCCCGACCGGGCGGGACCGACCGTCTCGCGCTACACGTGTTGACAATCGCGGAGATCTCCATCACACTGGATCGTATACGATTTCATACACAACAGGAGGAAACCGTGAGCAGCGACGCCACCACCACCGAACCGGTGCAGGTCGACCAGTCCATCTTCGAGGCGGCCGGCAAGGTTCTTGCTGTACATCTTTCCTACTCCTCGCGTGCCGCCCAGCGCGGCCGCACCCCGGCCTTCCCGTCCTACTTCATGAAGGCCTCCTCCTCGCTGGCAACCTCCGGGTCCACCGTCGAGCGTCCCGCCGGCACCGAGCTGCTCGCCTTCGAGGGCGAGATCGCGCTGGTCATCGGCACCGATGCCCGCCGCGTCTCGGTCGAGGACGCCTGGTCCCACGTCGGGTCGGTGACCGCCTCCAACGACCTGGGCGTGTACGACATGAAGTACGCCGACAAGGGATCGAACATCCGCTCCAAGTCCGGCGACGGCTACACCCCGATGGGCCCGGTGCTGCTTCCGGCGGCGGCCGTGAACCCGGCGGCCCTGCGCATCCGCACCTGGGTCAACGGCGAGCTCGCCCAGGACGCCACGACCGAAGAACTCATCTTCTCCTTCGCGCAGATCGTCGCGGACCTCTCCCAGCAGATGACGCTGAAGGCAGGGGACGTGATCCTCACCGGCACCCCGGCCGGATCCTCCGTGATCGTCCCGGGCGACCTGGTCGAGGTGCAGGTCGACGACGAGGCCGCCGGCCTGTCCACCGGGCGCCTGGCCACCACCGTCGTGGAAGGCACCGCCGACTTCGCGGCCTTCGGCAACCAGCCCAAGATCACCGACGCGGACCGCATCGACGCCTTCGGCACCGCCGCCGGCGCGGGCATCGAGCTGCCGGTCACCGGCAAGCAGGCGCTGACCGACGACGTCAAGGAAAAGCTCATGTCGGTGGCCACCGCCACCATCTCCGGCGCCCTGCGCAAGCGCGGGCTGAACAACGTCTCGGTCGACGGTCTGCAGGCCACCAAGGGCATGAGGAAGGTCATCGGCACCGCCCGCACGCTGCGCTACGTCCCGAACCGCGAGGACCTCTTCAAGACCCACGGCGGCGGCTACAACGCGCAGAAGCGCGTCATCGACGACATCGGCCCGGGCGAGATCCTGGTCATGGAGGCCCGCGGCGAGAAGGGCTCCGGCACCCTGGGCGACATCCTGGCCATGCGCACCCAGGTGGCCGGCGCCGAGGCCATCATCACCGACGGCGGGGTCCGCGACCTGGACGCCGTCGCGGCCCTGGACATCCCCACCTTCCACAACGGGGCGCACCCGGCGGTCCTGGGGCGCAAGCACGTGCCGTGGGACACCGACGTGGCCGTGGGCTGCGGAGGGACCACCATCGTGCCCGGGGACATCGTGATCGCCGACGCAGACGGCATCCTGGTCATCCCGCCGCACCTGGCCGCCGAGATCGCCGAGGAGGTCGTCGAATCCGAGCGCCAGGACACGTTCGTCTTCCTGAACGTGTCCAAGGGCAGCAAGATCGAGGGCCTGTTCCCGATGAACGCGGCCTGGAAGGCCAAGTACAACCAGTGGGTCGCCGACGGCGAACCGGAAATCTAGGCCGACGATGGCCCCGAGCAAGTCAGAGTCGGCCTACCGGCTGCTGCACGAGAAGATCACCGAGGGAACCTTCACCCCCGGCTACCGGCTGGTGCTGGGCGCCATCGCCGCCGAGCTTGGCTGCTCGGTGGTCCCGGTCCGCGAGGCCATCCGCCGTCTGGAGGCCGAGGGCCTGGTGACCTTCGAACGCAACGTCGGGGCCATGGTGGCCGCGGCCGACATGACGCTCTACCTGCACACCATGCAGACCCTGGCGATCATCGAGGGCGCAGCCACCGCGCTGAGCGCCCCGTTCATCGACGCCGACCAGCTGGCCGCGGCCCGGTCCATAAACCAGGCCATGGCCGACCTGTTGGTCGACTTCGATGCGGTGCGCTTCACCGAGCTGAACAACGAGTTCCACCAGGTGCTCTACCGCAATTGCCCCAACCCGCACATCCTGGAGCTGGTGCAGCGCGGCTGGAACCGCCTGGCCGCGATGCGCTCCTCCTCCTTCACCCACATCCCGGGGCGCGCCCGGGAATCGGTGAAGGAACATGCAAACCTGCTGGATTTGATCGAGGCCAATGCCCCGGCCGCACAGATCGAGCAGGCGGCCCGGGCCCACCGGACCACCACCCTGAACGCCTACCTCGCGGCGGCCAACCTCCCGGCCTCCCCGCTCTAGCACTTCCGCAGCACACCACCTTCCCCGCAATCCCCCCCCACAAGGAGCCAGTAAATGAGCAAGCACTTCGTTCCCGAGAACCTTCCCACGACCATCCAGCACTACATCGGCGGCAAGTTCGTCGACTCCATCAACGGGGAGACCTTCGAGGTCCTGGACCCGGTGACCAACACGACCTACGCCACGGCAGCCGCCGGCCAGAAGGCCGACATCGATGCAGCCGTCGCCGCGGCCACCGAGGCGTTCAAGAACGGCCCGTGGCCGACCATGAGCCCCCGGGCCCGTGCCAAGGTGCTGTACAAGATCGCCGACGCCGTCGTCGCCCAGGAAGACCGCCTGGCCGAGATGGAAACCTTCGACACCGGCCTGCCGATCACCCAGGCCCGCGGCCAGGCGCAGCGCGCCGCGGAGAACTTCCGCTTCTTCGCCGACCTCATCGTCGCCCAGCACGACACCGCGTTGAAGGTCCCCGGATCGCAGCTGAACTACGTGAACCGCAAGCCGATCGGCGTCGCCGGGTTGATCACCCCGTGGAACAYCCCGTTCATGCTCGAGTCCTGGAAGCTCGCCCCGTCCATCGCCTCCGGCTGCACCGTGGTGCTCAAGCCGGCCGAGTTCACCCCGCTGTCCGCCTCGTTGTGGGCCACCATCTTCGAGGAGGCCGGCCTGCCGGCCGGCGTCTTCAACCTGGTCAACGGCATCGGCGAGGAAGCCGGCGACGCGCTGGTCAAGCACCCGGACGTGCCGCTGATTTCCTTCACCGGGGAGTCCTCCACCGGCCAGCTGATCTTCCGCAACTGCGCCGAGAACCTCAAGGGCATGAGCATGGAGCTGGGCGGCAAGTCCCCGGCCATCGTCTTCGCCGACGCGGACTTCGACGCGGCCATCGACTCGACCCTCTTCGGCGTCTTCTCGCTGAACGGCGAGCGCTGCACCGCCGGAAGCCGCATCCTGGTCGAACGCCCGATCTACGAGAAGTTCATCGAGGCCTACGCCGCGCGTGCCAAGAACATCAAGGTCGGGGACCCGCACGATCCCGAAACCCAGGTCGGCGCGCTGGTCCACCCCGAGCACTACGACAAGGTCATGAGCTACGTGGAGATCGGCAAGACCGAGGCCCGCGTCGTGGCCGGCGGCGGCCGCCCGGAGAACCTGCCCGAGGGCCAGGAAAACGGCTCCTACGTCGCCCCGACCGTGTTCGTGGACGTCGCCCCGGACGCCCGGATCTTCCAGGAGGAGATCTTCGGCCCCGTCGTGGCGATCACCCCGTTCGACACCGACGAGGAGGCCCTGGCCCTGGCCAACAACACCAAGTACGGGCTGGCCGCCTACGTGTGGACCAACGACCTCAAGCGCGCGCACAACTTCGCGCAGGATGTCGAGGCCGGCATGGTCTGGCTCAACAGCCACAACGTGCGCGACCTGCGCAGCCCGTTCGGTGGCGTGAAGGCCTCGGGCCTGGGCCACGAGGGCGGCTACCGCTCGATCGACTTCTACACCGACCAGCAGGCCGTGCACATCACCCTCGGTGAGGTCCACACCCCCAAGTTCGGCGCCTAGGCACTTCCACAACTTTCCAGCTTTATTCGCGAAGGAGCGAACCCGTCATGACCAAGACCCCAGCAAACCCCATTCCCACCCCCTCGGTTCCGGCCCCGGACATCCTGCGCTGCGCCTACGCCGAACTCGTCGTCACCGACCTGGCCGCATCGCGCAAGTTCTACGTCGATGTGCTGGGACTGCACGTCACCGAGGAAGACGAGAACCAGATCTACCTGCGCTCCTTCGAGGAGTTCATCCACCACAACCTGGTGCTGACCCAGGGACCGGTCGCCGCACTGAAGGCCATGGCCTTCCGCGTGCGCTCCAACGCCGACGTGGATGCCGCCGAGGCGTACTACAAGGAACTGGGCTGCCGCACCGAACGCCGCACCGAGGGTTTCGTGAAGGGCATCGGCGATTCGGTCCGCGTCGAGGACCCGATGGGCTTCCCGTACGAGTTCTTCTTCGAGACCGACCACGTCGAGCGCCTGCACCAGCGCTACGACATCTACTCGGCCGGCGAGCTGGTCCGCCTGGACCACTTCAACCAGGTCGTCCCTGACGTCCCGCGCGGCCGCGCCTACCTGGAGGACCTGGGCTTCCGGGTCACCGAGGACATCCAGGACGAGGAGGGCACCACCTACGCCGCCTGGATGCACCGCAAGGGCACCGTGCACGACACCGCCCTGACCGGCGGCGACGGACCGCGCCTGCACCACGTGGCATTCTCCACCCACGAGAAGCACAACATCATCCAGRTCTGCGACAAGATGGGCGCGCTGCGCATGTCCGACCGCATCGAGCGCGGACCGGGCCGCCACGGCGTCTCCAACGCGTTCTACCTCTACATCCTGGACCCCGATGACCACCGCATCGAGATCTACACCCAGGACTACTACACCGGGGACCCGGACAACCCGGTGATCACCTGGGACGTGCACGACAACCAGCGCCGCGACTGGTGGGGCAACCCCGTGGTCCCGTCCTGGTACACCGAGGCCTCCCTGGTCCTGGACCTGGACGGCAACCCGCAGGAAGTCATCAAGCGCACCGATTCCTCGGAGATGGCTGTGACCGTGGGGGCCGACGGCTTCTCCTACACCCGCGCACCGGGCGACGCGCTGACCGGCGACCCGGGCGAGGAAGTCGGCTTCAAGATGGGCCACCAGCTCTAGCCGGCACCCGGCAACCCGCCGCATAACCGGACCTTCGCGTCCGATCGGGGGCCGGCGTGCATGCACCATCCTGGCGATGGGGCGTGCGCGCCGGCCCCTTTGGCGTTCGAAGGATCCCGCCGCTGTCCGGGCGGCCGATTGGGTGGATCTTGAGGAATGGGAAAGCCTCGGTAGGAGTCCTGGTGGACCGGTGGTCAGCTCGTAGACTGTCGGCCTATGACGACTTCAGGCTTAGGCCGATCCCACGAGATCCGAATTCAGCTTCAGCATCCGGAACGGTTCTGGTTCGCCCGCGTGTCGGAGATGCCCTGGTTCGTGGACCCTGACGAGGCAGACGGAGGTCAACGCCATGCGGATCGTGACACCATCCGCTGGGGTGCCGTGGGGGAAATAATCCAAGAGCTAGGTGGAAAGCTGGCCCGTCAAGAGTTCCATAGGCAAGATGACGAGGACGAAGGCCAATTTGAGCTGGTTGCCGATGACAGGTTGGAGCTGAGCGAGGTTGAACGCAAGATCGTCACGTCTTGGTTTAGCGACGCCGAAGCCCCTCAAGGAGATCCATGGCTGGATAACCTGGTCAATGGTCGGCATCGTCTGTCAGGCGTCTGGAAAACCGATCCCAATGCAACTCTGCCAATCCTTTCTGATCATCTGATGTACGAAGACTCGATAGACGTGATGGGCGAGGAATTTGAGCAAGGGCTCTTTCTCTCCTCGAAAATCGGGCTACTGAAGATCTCTGAAGAAGCACCTGTCAGGGCACGCTCGATCCACTATTTCGAGCGGCTTGAGCACCATGCAAGGCAGGCTCCCACGACTCCCGAGGCTGAGCTTCAAATCGAACTGGAACTCCTAGAGACCGGGTATTTGGACGTTGACCCTATCGAGCATGAACCAGAAGTGTCGGAAAGCCGCAAGGCGGGCTTTTTCCAACGCTTCTTCGGCCGGGGATAGCAGCCGGCTAGTGCAGCACCCGGTGGCGCATGAAGACCATGCCGTTGGCGAAGCGGCGTTCCTCGAGCAGTTCCAGCGGTTGGCGGATCCCATCGGGGAACATCGGCTTCCCTCCCCCGACGAGCATCGGGGCCACATAGACCTGGCACTCGTCGATGAGCCCCGCGCGCCACGCCTCGGCCGCGATCGTCGCGCCGGAGACGTTCAGGTCCTTTGCCGCGCTTTCCTTCAAGGCCCGCACCGAACCGGCATCGAAGCTGCGCTCGATCCGCGTGCGCTTCGTGCTTGCCGCTTCAAGGGTGCGCGAGAAGACGACCTTGTCGGCGGCCTGCCAGAGCCTGGCGAATTCCGCGTCCCCGGGCGACCCGGCGGCATAGCCGGGGTCGGTTTCCCAGCCGGCCATCATTTCGTACATGGTGCGCCCGTAAAGGTAGGTGCCCACGTCGCGCTCTTTGGCGTTGATGAAGTCCATGACCTCTTCGCCCGGGTAGGCCCAGCCGAAGTCCCCCGTTGTGTCGGCGACGTAGCCATCCAGCGAGGCGAGGTATGCGTAGATCAGCTTGGCCATGGTGCTACCCTTCCCGAGCGCCCCGGGTGTCCCCGAACGGCGGACGGGGGTCCTGCGGCGCATCGGGTTCAGGCTACTCCCCGCCGGCCGTGAAGTCACCGGCGGACCGCGGCGGGGCAACCAGTCCCGCACGCGGACAGCGCGATGCGCCGCGGGTGATGGTTGGATCGGGCCCGGCTGCTCCGTGCGGATGTCCTATTCCTGTGCGAACGCACGGTGCGCGACCAGGGCGGCCTGGACCCTGGATGAGACTCCCAGCTTGCCCATGAGCCGTGAGACATGCGTCTTCACGGTGGTCTCGCCGATGCCCAGGTTCCGCCCGATCCGGTGGTTGGTGAGGCCCGCACCGAGTTCCCGCAGGACCTGCAGTTCCCGCCCGGTCAGCACCAGGCGGGGGTCGATGCCCGGGAACTGCGGCGCGGGCGCGGGCGCCGCCTCGAGCGCCGCGTGCACGATCTTGGCGGTGACCTCCGGGGCCAGCACCTGGTCGCCGCCGAGCACCGCGTGCATGGCGGCGATGATGGAGGACGGGGACGCGCTCTTGAGCAGGAAACCCTGGGCGCCCGCGGCCAGCGCGCCAAAGAGGTACTCGTCGTGGTCGAACGTGGTGAGCACCAGGACCTTGGACAGCGACTCGGCCACGATCCGCCCGGTGGCCGCAACCCCGTCCATGACGGGCATGCGCAGGTCCATGAGCACCACGTCCGGGCGCAGGGCGCGGGCCATCGACACCGCCGTGGCACCGTTCCCGGCCTCGCCGACGACGGTGAAACCCGGTGCCGATTCCACGACCATGCGCATGCCGAGCCGGACCGCGGCGTGGTCGTCGGCCAGCAGCACGGTGATCGCTTGCCGGGGCGGGGCCTCGCGGGGTTCGTGGCCGGGAACCGGCCCCTGGTGTGCGCTCACGTGGTTCCTTCGTTGAGGTGGGCAGGTGCGTGGCCGAGGGGCCTATCCGCTATCCCGGGCGCCGCGGCCGCTGCCGGCGGGCGGTGGCCCATCGGCAGCAGCATGAAGATCGCGAAGGTGTCGTTGGCCGTCGAGATCCGAAACGAGCCGCCCAGCTCGGCGCTTCGGGCCCGCATGCCCTGCAGCCCGGTGCCCGTGCCCGTGCCGTGGACGCCGGCGGCCCCGCCATCGCCCGGGTGCCCGGCGGCCGCCGGGTTGGAGGCCGAGAACAGCACCGACCCGTCGCGGGGCACCAGCGAGAGCGCGAGTTCGCCGTCCGGGGCATGCTTGGCGAAGTTGACCAGGGACTCGTTGACGCTGCGGTAGATGGTTGCCTGCGTCACGGCATCCAGGGTGCTTCCCCTTGCGGGCAGCTCGTTGCGGTAGGCGACGCGGAGCCCCGCGCCGCTGTAGGTCCGGACCAGGGCCGGGACATCGCCCAGCGACCCGGCCGGCGCGAGCGGGGTGCCGCGGTGCAGCATGCGGATCATGGTGTTCAGCTCCTCGATCCCGTTGACGCTCTGTGTACGGATGGCGTCCATGGCGCGGGCGGCCAGCTCCGGGTTCTGCGGGGAGTTCAGCGCCGCACCGCTTTGCAGCGCAATCGCGGCGAGCCGGGCGGAGAGCACGTCGTGGACCTCGCGGGCCATGGTGGTGCGCTCGGCCACCAGCATCCGTTCGTGTTCGGCCGCCTGCGCCGCCGAGCGCGCCTCCGCGGCCTCCGCCCTGGCCGCCGCGGTGCGGGCCTCGCTGGCCGCCAGCTCCCGGGCGTGGCGGATGTTTCCCGCCCATTGCGCCGGCATCACCAGGACCATCGCCGCAACCAGGGCGAGGGTCACGCTGATCGCGGCGGAACCGGTCACGAAGTACATCACGATGGTCAGCAGCGCCGTGAGGACCAGCGAGCCGTGCTCGGCGGCCCGCGAAACCCTGGCCCCGCCGAAGAGCACCAGCGTGAAGACGGACTCGAAGACCAGGAAGAACCCGCCGCTGCTGCCCACCAGCAACAGCCCGATCCCGGCCACCGCCATGGTGGCCGAGGCGGCCAGGACGTGGCGTTGCCTCAGCGCGACGGCCAGGCAGCCGATGGCCAGGGGCAGCGGCCACCACCCGTTGTATCGGTGCAGCCCCCAGGCCCCGTCGTTGTTCATGGCCAGCGCGTGCAACAGCCAGGTGACTCCGGCATAGCCCAGCGCCAGGGCCAGGTCCTGGGGTCGCACCCGTGCGCGGCGGCCGGGCCCGGGCGTCGCGGTGGCGTTCTCATCGTCTAGCACCCTTTCATCGTGGTACGTCGGGGCGCTATTACCAAGGGCGACACCACGAAGTGCCCCTGCCGGGTCCGTCGCTGGCGTTCCGGGCGTCTCGCGCGCGCCCGCGCGCGCCCGCGCGAGACCGAGACCCGGGGGCGACGCGCCGCAAACCCGGTGTGGCGGCAGGCATCGCGCGCGCGAGGCCCGGGGCAGCGGGGGCAGCGGATATGGCGGATGCGCGACGCGGCGCCCTGGCGTCGGCACCCGGTGTCCTACGAAGGGATGACCCCGGATGCTCCCATGGAGCGACGCCCATGCACCGGTGCCCGGGGGAAGCTGGAAGCATGATGCTTGGAACCACCGGATTGTTCGCCTCCCTGGCCGTGCTGGCCCTGATCGATGCCACCAGCATCGGCACCCTGGTGATCCCGGTGTGGCTGGTGCTGCGGGCGAAGTCGCGCGGAAACCTGCGCCCGGCACTGGGCTACCTGGGCGTTGTGGGGAGCTTCTACCTGGCCGTCGGGCTGCTGCTGCTCGGCGGCGTGGACCTGGTCAGCAAGGAATTCACCGGCGCGCTGCTGGGCTCCTCGACCTTCCGGTGGGCGGTGCTGCTGCTTGGCGCCGGGATGCTCGCCTGGTCCTTCAGGAAGAACCCGGACAAGGCCACGGCGGCATCCGGGGCCGTGCCTGCGGGTGCGGGTGCGGGCCGCCCGGCCGCCGAAACCGGCCGCGCACCGGCTCCCGCGCGGGGCGCCGCACACCAGGCCGGGCCGGGCTCCGAGGGCCGCTGGGCACGTCGGCTGGACGCGGCATTGGCCAGCCCGTGGGGCATTGCGGGGCTGGGCGTCACCGCCGGGCTCCTGGAACTGCCCACCATGCTTCCCTATCTGGGGGCCATCGGACTGCTGACCCAAAGTCCGTACCCCCTGCCGGCGCAATCCGGGCTGCTGGTGCTCTACTGCCTGGTGATGCTGCTTCCGGCAGCGGTGGTCATCGGCATCCGGGCGGTTGCCGGACCGAGGGTGCAGGGCCCGCTGGGGCGGCTCTCGGCGTGGCTGGCCAAGTCGTCCTCCCAGTGGCTGCCGTGGGTTGTGGGCATCCTCGGGTTCCTGATGATGCGGTCCTCGTTGGCGTTCCTGTTTCCCACCGCCGGGTGGAACCCCTTCAAGTGACCGGATTCCCCTGGCATCCGTGCGCGCCCCGGCCGTCGGCGGCGCCGGCTCGGGCGGCCGGCTGAGCTGTCCGGTATTCACCCCGGCCCCGAACACGGGCACACTGGAGGCATGGGCAGGCATGCAGCGGTGAAGTTCCACGACCGGGCGCAGGCCGGCGAGCTGCTCGGCGAGGTCCTGGCCGCCCAGGGCCTGGGTGCCGACACCGTGGTGCTCGGGTTGCTGCGCGGCGGGTTGCCGGTCGCCGCGCCGCTGGCCCACAGGCTGGGCGCCGAGCTCGGCGCGCTGGCCGTGCGCAAGCTCGGGGTCCCGGGCCATGAGGAGGTAGCCTTCGGCGCCATCGCCACCTACCGCCGGGTGGCCGGACGCTACCTGGTGCCCTCGGTCCACCACCACGCGCTGGCCTCGGCCGGGACCGCCGGGCTTCGGGCCGTGGAAGAGAGGGCTCCAGCCGAGCTGGAGGTGCTGGCCGCGCGTTTCGCCGACTTCGCGCCGCCGCTGGCCGGGCGCACCGTGGTGCTGTGCGACGACGGCCTGGCCACCGGTGCCACAATGCACGCGTCCCTGGACGTGGTCACCCGGTGCGGGGCGGACCAGGTCGTCGTCGCGGTCCCGGTGGCACCGCGGGAGCGGGCGCACGCCATGGAAGGGGCATCGGCGATCGTCGTCCTCCACTCCCCGCGCGATTTCTCCGCCGTCGGCAGCCACTACGAGGACTTCTCCCAGGTCCAGGAGGAGACCGTGGCGGCGCTGCTGCGCGGTTCGCGGAACCCCGACGCGTAGCCGTCCGGCCGGCGGCTACCCCCGGGTGCGCCGGCGCTGGTCGGCGAGCGCCACCAGCAGCGTGATCAGCACCACCGCGGCAATCGAGGCCAGGCCCACGCTCATGGCCGTGTCCCAGGCCGTGGCGGACAGCGTGGCGAAGAAGATGGCGGTCATCATGGCGATGCCCACGGCCGTGCCGATGCGCTGGGAGGTCTGCATCACTCCCCCGGCGCTGCCGGAGTGCTCGGCGGGCACCTCGAGCATCGTCAGGGCCTGGTTCGGGGCGATGATCGCGCCCTGGGCGATGCCCACGAACGCGAGCGTGCCCAGCAGCCACCACAGCCCCACGCGCCCGCTCGCGTGCAGCTCGATGACCACGATGCTGGAAAGCAGTCCGAGAAGCGCGCACAGGATCCCGAGGATCACGATCTTGCGCCCGTATTCCATTACCCGCAGCCCGGCCAGGTGCGAGCTGGCCGCCGCGCACAGTGCCGCCGGCAACCCGAGCAGCCCGGCATCCAGCGCCGTGAACCCCTGACCGTCCTGGACGTAGATGGCCACCAGCACCCACACGCTGGAGATCCCCACGAAGTACAAGCCGGCGATCAGCGTGCCGAGGGTGAAGGAGCCGATGCGGAACAGGTCCAGGTCGACCATCGGGGCGTACCCGCGGGCCGCGTAGCTCCGTTCCCACAGCACCCATCCGGCGACCACGGCCAGCCCGCCGGGCAGCAGCCACCACACCCAGGCGCTCTCGCGTCCCTGCACGAAGGGCAGCAGCATTCCCAGCACTCCGAGTCCCAGCAGCGTGCTGCCTACCGGGTCCAGGTCGGTGGCCCGCCGGCTGCGGCGCCCGGCACCGGGTGCGGGTTGCGGTTCCGGGCGTGCGGCCTGGGTGAACATCGGCCGCGGGAACCAGCGCAGCGCCAGCACGATGGCCAGCGCCCCGACCGGGACGTTGACCAGGAAGGTCGCCCGCCATCCGGCATCCGGACCCAGCAGCGCGATCAGCGCCCCGCCAAGCAGCGGGCCGATCGCCACCGAGAAGCCGACCACGGTGCCCATGGCGCCGTAGGCCCGCCCCCGCTCGGGGCCGCGGAAGTATTGCTGGATCATGCCCAGCACCTGCGGGTTGACCAGCCCCGATCCCACGCCCTGGACGAACCGGGCGATGTTCAGGCTCAGCGGATCCGGTGCCAGCCCGGCGGCCACCGAGGACAGGGTGAAGACCGCGACCCCGGCGATGAACAGGGCGCCGCGGCCATAGACGTCCCCGGCGCGCCCGGCGGCCACCAGCACGACCCCGAAGGTCAGCGCGTAACCGGCCAGCACCCATTGGATGTCCGATTGCGAGGCGCCGAGGCCCGCCTGGATCGCCGGGAGCACGACGTTGACGATCGACACCCCCACGAGCGACATGAACATGGTGACCAGCAGGACCGCCAGGATCCGCCAGCGCCCGGGGTCCGGCACGTGGCTCTGGGCTTCCGGCACCTCGCCGCGCATCGTGTCCTCCTTCGTTTCTCCCTCTATTCATACGCGCTGCCGGCACCGGCGCCAAAGACCCACGCCACAGCCGCGATTGATGCCGGGCCCCGGCACCGGCCAGGTTGCGGCTGCCGTGGTGCGGACTCCCGCGCGGATTCGCCGCCCGCCGCGCATTGCGTACCGGCGGCTTGCGCCGTAAATTGTTGCTCGTCCGGGGTTGGGCGCCGTCCGCACGGACGGCCCGGGACCCGGGCGCCCTATGTCTCGAAGGAGCACCCGATGGGGCTGGTTGGTTGGATCATCCTGGGCCTTGTCGTCGGCGCCCTGGTCAAGAACATCATGCCCGGGCGCGTCAACGGCGGCTGGTTCACCTCGCTGGCCCTGGGGGTGGCGGGAGCCATCGTCGGCGGCTGGATCGGCAGCCTCGTCTTCCACACCGGGCTCGGCGGGCTCCTCAACCTGCGCACCTGGGTCCTGGCCATCGTCGGCGCGGTGATAGTCGCCGGGGTCTACGGCGCCATCCGCCAACGGCGCCTGGACCGCTAGTCCCGGCAGGTGCCTGCCCCTCTCGCACTGCTCGACAGCCCGCGCCATCCGTTGCTATGGTTTGGCCCATGATGGTTGTCTACCTGTAATCGGTTCGCCTGCCGGCGCTTGCCCCCATGGGGCGCGTCCGCCGGGCCGCTCGGTGCGCAACCCCTGCCCTGTCCATCGCCGTACCGGCGGTCCTGGCATCCGCGCCCGCGCACCCTAACCCCGATGACAGCAAGCGCAGCGGTCCGGCCCCGCAACCGGCAACTGCGCGCAAATACCTGGGACACCATCATGAAAACCCAACTTTCCCTGCACGGGATCACCTTTTCCTTCCCCGCGCGGACCGTGTTCCGCGAGCTGGACCTTGCCGTGCGCCCCGGCGAACGGCTGGGCCTGATCGGCGAGAACGGCGCCGGCAAGACCACGTTGCTGCGCCTGCTGGCCGGCGAGCTCACCCCGGATCGCGGGACGGCCATCCGGCAGGCCGCCGGGGGAATCGGCTACCTGCCGCAGCAACCCCGCGTCGAACCGGGATGGAGCGTCGCGGACTTCACGTCCCATGCCCTGGCCCCGGTGCGCGAGCTCGAAGCCAGGATCTCCGCCGCGGCCGAAGCCCTCGCGCGCGCACGCGAGGACCGGCTGCCCGCGGCCCTGGAGGATTACGCGCGCCTGGCAGCAGAGCACGAGGCCCGCGACGGTGCCGGTGCCGCACGCCGCCTGGCCGCCTCGGCGCACCGGCTGGGCCTGGGCCGGCTCCCGGGCAAGCGGCCGATGTCCACGCTTTCCGGCGGGGAGCAGTCGCGGTTGTCGCTGGCGGCCACGTTGGCGGCCAACCCCGAGGTGCTGCTGCTCGACGAACCCACCAACAACCTGGACGCGGCGGGCCTGCACTGGCTGGAGCAGCGCCTGTCCACCCATCGCGGGACGGTGGTGTTCTGCACGCACGACCGCCTGTTCCTGGGGCAGGTCGCCGAGGCGATCCTTGAGCTCGACGGCGGTGTGCCCACCCGCCATGCCGACGGCTACGACGGATACCTTAGGGCCAAGGCCGCCGAACGCCGGGCCGTCGTCTTGTCCCGGGAGCAGTGGGAGGAAGACCTGGCGCAGGCCGCGCGCCTGGGGCTGCATTCCGGGACCGCCGTGGCCGCGATCCCGCGGAAGGCCGAGAAGCCCGGATTCGGCCACGGGGCGTTCCGGGCCCGCGACCGCTCGCACGGTTCCTCCGGGGCCTTGCGCCGGGCCAAGACCCGCATGGCCCGGCTGCGGGCCAACGAGGCCGCGGTTCCCGTCGAGCCCCTGCGGTTCACCTCAGGCCCGCTGTCGGTCGCCGGCCACGGGGACGAGCTCCGTCCCGTGGTGCTGGAGCTGGCCGATGTGCGTGTTCCCGTTCGCCTGGGCATCGACCTGCTGCAGGTTCGCGCCGGGGAACGGGTCCTGGTCACCGGTCCCAACGGCGCCGGGAAATCCACGCTGCTCGAGGTGATCGCCGGGGTGCTGGAGCCGGCCTCCGGAACCTGCTCGGTCAACCAGGCGGTGGGATACCTGCGCCAGCAGCCCACCGATTTCCCCGCGCACTGGCTGGCTGCCCAGGCCTTCTGCCAGGGTTCGGGGCGGGATCTCGACGAGGACCTGGGGCAGTTGCTGTCCCTGGGCCTGTTCCGGCCAGGGGAACTGGTCGCGCGCGTGGGGGCCATGTCGCTGGGCCAGCGGCGCAGGCTCGATGTGGCGCGGCTCTTTGCCCGGCCGGCGGAATTGCTGCTGCTCGATGAGCCGACCAACCACCTGTCCCCCGCACTGGCCGACGACCTGGAGCAGGCACTGGAGGCCTTCGCCGGCACCGTCGTGATGGTCAGCCACGACCGGGCGCTGCGCTCCGCATTCGACGGGCGCCGGATCCACCTGGAAAACGGGAACATCGTGCAGTAGCCGGTGAATCGGCAATCGCCGGAACCGGCCTGGTCGATGCCCCCTCGCACCTCCCCGCCCGCATCGCAAGGGTCATTGGGCGACGTTGAGGCGCGGCAGCGTGCCGATCTCCTGCCCGTCGGCGTTGGTGACGTGGAGGGTGTCGCCCTTCACCTGCACCACCGCGGCCGAAGAAAGCCAGGTGTCCATCCCGAGACAGGCCACCAGGGTCATGATCTCGTCGTTCAGCTCGATGCGCGCCCCGTCCACCACCCAGGATCCTGCAAGCGAATTGCACCCGTCGTTGCCGTTGAAGCGTCCGGTCTCGGAGAACCACAGCACCGGGGATCCCTCGGTCGCCCCGCCCCACTGCCCCGTGACCGCGGCGGCAACCGGGCCGCTCGGTGGCGGCAAAGGCACGGCGATCGTCGGCACCCAGGCTCCCGACTCCGGCAAAGGTGTTGGCGGCGTGGGTCTCGGTGCCGGCACCGCGCTGGTCGGTATGGCCCGCGGCCCGCCGTTGGCGTCGGTGGGTCCGACGTTTTCCAGGCGCAAGAACACGCTGGGCGCGGTGCTTTCCGGCGTCGATGTGCCCGGTCCGGACCCGCACCCGGCCAGGGCCAGGGCGAGCGCCGCGGCCAGGACGAGGGCCGGAGATCGCTTCATGCCCACATGCTAGCCGCAATATCAAGTGTTTGGCCCGCAATGCGGCCACGGGATCGTGGCTGCGGCGCCTCCGGGGCCCGCACTGGTGCACACTAAGAGACATGACACCCGAACACATTGCCCCCAACCGCTTCGCGGACCGCACGGCCGCCGGCGAATTCCTGGCGGTCGACCTGCAGCGGTATTCCCGGGACCCGAACGCGCTGGTGCTCGGCCTGCTGCGCGGCGGAGTCCCGGTGGCCGCGGAAATCGCCGCGCGGCTGGGGCTGCCGCTCGATGCCCTGGCGGTGCGCCGCCTGGTGATGCCCGAACGCACCGACATCGCCTTTGCCGCGCTGGCCGCCTACGGGGAGCACACCTCGCTGAAGTACATCGAAGGTGTCTGGGACTCGGCGCAGCTGCGCTTCGAGAAGGAGATCCTGGACGAGGTCGAAACCGACGCCCGCAAGGAGCTGGACGAGCTGCGGGCCCGCCTGGTGGGCCAGTCCGTGCTGCCGGTGGCCGGTCGCACCGTGATCCTGGTCGACGACGGGATGGCCAGCGGGGCGACCATGCTCGCCGCGGTGGAGCTGATGCGCGAAGCCAAGGCGGGACGCATCGTGGTGGCCGTCCCGGTGGCCCCGGCCCCGGCGCACAAGGCGGTCCAGCCGCTGGTCGACGAATTCATCTGCGCCATCACCCCGCGGGTCTTCCACTCCGTCAGCGCCTTCTACTCGCGCTTCGACTCGCTGGCCGACTACGAGATCCTGGCCCTGGTTCCGCACCTCTAGCCGGCAATGCCGCGCGGTGCCCGGGCAATGCCCGGGCGATTCCCGGGCGCAAGCAGCAAAGGGGCCCAGTTGCTCCCGCTCCCCGAAAATCGGGGACCGGGGGCCGCTGGGCCCCTTGCTTGTTCGTCGCTTGCGCGGTGCGCGGACGGCGCACCGGTCGTGGTGGCTAGGTGAGCTGGTCGCGCTGCGCCGCATCGTGGGTGGCCTGCAGTTCCGGGTCCACGTCCTCGACGTGCAGGTTGTTGCCCTTGGTTTCCCCGACCCACAGCACCGCGGCGACCGAGATGACGGTCAGCACCATGATGTAGATGGCGATGGAGATCGACTTGCCGGTTTCCTCCAGCAGGATCTGGGCGACGGTCGCCGCGAAGGCACCGCCAAGGATTGCACCCAGGGCGTAGCCGATGGAGATGCCCGAGTAGCGGATGTGCGCCGGGAACATCTCGGCGTACATGGCGGACTGCGGTCCGTAGGACAGCCCCAGCCCGGTGGTCAGCACAAAGACCGATAGCCCGTAAAGGAAGATGGATCCGGTGTCGATGAGCATGAACATCGGGATCATCCAGACAAAGACGATGCCGTAGCCGATCACGAAGGTGTTCCGGCGTCCCAGGTGGTCGGAGAGCCAGCCGCCGACCAGGGTGAAGATCAGCCAGCCGACGGCACCGATGGTGGTGGCCAGCAGCACCGGGGCGACCGGCATGCCCAGGACCTTGGTGGTGTAGGAGATGAAGAACGCGATGACCAGGTAGCCGGCGGCGTTGTTGGAGATGAAGATCAGCGCGGCCTGGATGACTTCCTTGGTGTTGGTCTGGAACAGCTGCTTCAGCGGGGTGTGCTCGGATGCCTTGCGCAGCGCCAGCTGCTTGAAGACCGGGGATTCCTCGACGGCCTTGCGGATCAGGTAGCCGACCACGATCAGCACGACCGAGAGCAGGAAGGGGATGCGCCAGCCCCAGGCGCCGAACTGTTCGGGGGTCATCGAGGTGCGCAGGATGTAGAGCATGCCGGTGGCCAGGATCATGCCGATCGGGACGCCGATCTGCGGGTAGGCACCGAAGTAGCCGCGCTTGTTCTTCGGGGCGTGCTCGACGGCCATCAGTGCCGCGCCTCCCCATTCGCCGCCGGCGGAGAAGCCTTGGACGATGCGCAGCAGCACCAGCAGCAGCGGGGCCGCCACGCCGATCTGCGCGTAGGTCGGCAGCATGCCGATCAGCGCGGTGGCCGCGCCCATCATGATCAGGGTGGCGACCAGGATGCGCTTGCGCCCGTACTTGTCCCCCAGGTGGCCGGCCACGATGGCGCCCAGCGGGCGGAAGAGGAAGGAGATGCCGATCATGGCGAAGGCCAGGATCTGCCCGAAGCCCGGGTTCGACTTGCTCAGGGGTTCCAGGAACAGCGGGCTCAGGAGGGTGGCGGTGAGCTGGGCAAAGATGAAGAAGTCGTACCACTCGATGGTGGTGCCGACCAGCGTGCCGGCAAGGACGCGGCGTTCCTCGGAACGTTTCTTGCTTGCAGCCAGGGAGGTGCGGGCCATGGGGATCTCCAGCGGTTGGCGCTAGGCGCGGTGTGAGTGTGGTTATACCGACCGTTCGGACGGTAAGCGGCTGTGACCATGGTAACCCATGATCGTGAGTTCACTCACGTGCCTCCGGCCGGGGGTTCGTCCGCCCACCTCTTCCGGCGCCGGCTCCGCGCCGGTCCGGCGCCCGCAACGCACAGGAGCACGGCATCGCAACGGGGCGACCGGCCAGGGGAATCCGTTCAGGAATCAGTGGTCGCGGGCCAGGAATTCGCGCACCCTGGCGCGCACCGGCTCGCGGTCGTAGCCGTTGACCATGGCCCCTGCCATGCGGACGGGGTCCCCGAAGAAAAAGTACTCGTAGAGCGACTGGCGCCCGGCGAACCCGGTGATCGACGCATCGTAGGCGAGCTTGAACAACGCGATGCGCTCGGGCCCGGTCAGCGACTTGCCCTGCAGGTACTTGGCGATGTCCTCGCCGGCAACTTCCAGGTCCGCCTGCCCCGGCAGGGCCATCAGCCCCGAGGCGCACATCTTGCGGATGATCTCCGGGTAGCGCTGGGAGATCTTCGGGTACCAGTTCCGCGCCGCGTTCAGAGTCTCCCAATGCGGCAGCAACACCCCGTCGACGCTCATGGCTGCCTGCGCCTCGGCGGCCACCACCAGCGCCTTGCCGATTTCCACGTTGCGGATCAGCTCGGCCAGGTCCTCCTGGATGTGCGCGAAGCCGTCGATGCCGATGGCCGCGCCGATCTCCGAGGCCAGGCCGAGGAAGAATTCGGATTTGGCCACGGTGCGGGTGACGACTTGGTGGGTCATCAGCGCGCCGGCGCCGGTGTCGGTGTACCACGCGTTGCACAGCTCCGGGTGCCCGAGCATGAAGATCCGGTCGTTGGGGACGAACACGTCGTCGAAGACCACCACCGCGTCGATCTCGTCGAAGCGCGCGGCCAGCGGCTCGTCGTGCATGTTCCCCCCGTTGTGCAACCCGGTGCGGCAGAGGTAGCGCAGCCGCGGGGCGTCGTTGGGCACCGCCACGGCGAAGGAGTACGGGGCGTCCTCCGGGGTTCCGCGCAGCACCGTGGAGGGGAAGACCAAAAGCTCGTCGGCGATCGGGGCGACGGTGGCCAGCATCCTGGCCCCGTTGATGATCACCCCGTCGGAGCGTTCCTCCACGATGCGGGCGGTGAGCTGACCGCCCATTTGCTCGGATCCCGAAACCGAGCGGTTGACCTGGGGCGGAATCAGCGTGTGCGTGGCCAGCAGGTCGTTTTCGCGCGCGAACTCGTAGTACGCCTCGATGCGTTCCCCGTAGACCGGGTCGCCCTTCGCGAAGAAGGTCTTGGCGCTGGCCAGGGCGGTGAGCGCGGAGTTCATGTAGTCGGCGGTGCGGCCCAGGAATCCATGGGAGTACTGCGCCCAGGTGTTGGTGGCGGCCCGGCGTTGGGCCAGGTCCTCCGGGGTGCGCGGAATCAGGAAGGAGGCATTGACCCTCTCTCCGGTGGTGGGCGAGATGCAGGTGAGGGCGTCCTGGTACGCCGGGTCGTGCTGCATGTCAAAGAGCCGGGCGTAGGTCTGCGCCAGGTTCTTGAAGGCGGGGTGCTGCGTGAGGTTCTTCGACACCACCTCCCCGTCGATCACCAGGTGCGGGGACATCGCATCGAGCTTGTCCAGGAACTGTTGGCCGGTTCGGATTCCCATGGTGAGGACCTCTTTTTGCGTGGTGGGCTTTCTTCGGATGTGGCGGCGGTGTGCGGGAAGGGACATGCGGCGGGCGCGGACCTAGAGCAGCTCCTCGACGCCGAGTTGGCTTTCGGGGATGGTGGTGAAGGCGGAGTTGGCGAAGGCCAAGGCGTCGCCGCGGCGGTAGTTGAAGTCCTGGACCTCGCCCAGGTACAGGGTGTGGTCCCCGCCGTCGTAG
This sequence comes from Arthrobacter sp. UCD-GKA, assembly GCF_001863355.1. Classification (NCBI taxonomy): domain Bacteria; kingdom Bacillati; phylum Actinomycetota; class Actinomycetes; order Micrococcales; family Micrococcaceae; genus Arthrobacter; species Arthrobacter sp. UCD-GKA. Next base: position 164,608 of record NZ_MOLR01000015.1, read on the forward strand.
GCGGCCCACGGGGTGCAGGAGAAATAGGCGAGCACCCCGGCCAGACGCGGGGCGGTCTCCCCCTCGACCCAGACCGGCTCGTGGCTCGGGCGGCCGGCGAAGTGCAGGGCCAGCGCCTTTTGCTCGGCACCCAGGATGTTCACGGTGAACGGCGTGTTGGCCAGTTCGTCGTGGGCCCTGGACTTGCGGGCGATGGACACCAGCACCAGCGGCGGGTCCATGGAGACGGAAGTGAAGGAATTGACGGTGATCCCGTGCCGGCGGGTTGCCCCGTCGAAGGTCACGATGGCGACGCCGGTGGCAAAACGCCCGAGACTGCCGCGGAAATGTGGCAATGTTGAGGCATCGATCCTGCGCGGGACTCCGCCCTCTGCGGCTCCCCTGCTGCGCGGAACGATCATGGCGTGCTCCCGGATCCATTTCCAGCCGTTCGGTTCCTCGCAACGGAGGAGGAAATGTTCTAATATCGAACGTATAGTTCCAATAAAGAACTCTATTTGCACCATAGCCCAGCACCGGTTGGCCAACAACCCCCGGAAGCAACCGGCACGCCACATCAGCACGATTCCCCAGAGGATGGCCACCAAACCCATGACTGCCACCAGCGCCCCCGCCCCGGCATCGCAAACCCTGTCCCGCGGCATCCGCATGCTCGAGATCCTGGCCGAGGCCGACGGACCGCGGACCATTGCGGAACTCGCGGCCGACATGGGTGTGCACCGCTCGATTGCCTACCGGATCCTGCGCACCCTGGAATCCCACCGCCTGGTCACCCGCGACGAGTCCGGGCGGGTGCACGGGGCCCCCGGGCTTGCGGTACTGGCCCGCGGGGTGCAGCGCGACCTGCAAAGCGCGGCGCTGCCCGAGCTGACGGTGCTGGCCAATGAGTTGAAGATGTGTGCGTTCATCGCCGTGTGGGACCAGCCGGACTGCACCACGCTGGTGACGGTCGAGCCGCGCCACGTGCACGCCACGGTGGTGCAGCACCCGGGAACCCGGCACCCCTTCGGGCACGGGGCGCCGGGCATCGCCATGCAGTCCACGCTCACCGCGGAGCAGTGGAACGAACTCAACCACGAGACGCCGTACCGGGACAACGCCGCCGTCGCCCGTGCCCAGGGATACGCCACCAGCATCGACGAGGTGATCCCCGGCCTGTCCTCGGTGGCCGCGCCCATCAACGTGCCGGGCCGGCTTCCGGCGGCCGTTGCGGTGGTCTACAGCACCGGGTCGAACACCAGCGAGGTCGCTGCCATCGGCGAGAGGATGAAGGCCGCGGCGCTGGCGATCGAGGCCGAACTGGCCTAGGAAGTTCCCAGCACGCGAAAAAGCGGGCGCCGGCACCCGGAAAAATCCGTGGTGCCGGCGCCCGCTCGAGGTTTCCGGGCCGGTGCGGTCAGGCGCGCGGGCCGTTGCCGGACATCATGATGCGGCGCTGGCGCTGGCGCAGGATCGCCATGGCGATGCCGGCGGCCAGGATCAACCCGGCGGCCCCGGCGGCCACCGCGTAGGCTCCGGCATAGCCGTGGGAATCGGCCAGCAGCCCGGCCAGCGAGTTGCCGATGGCGGTGCCCACCACGATCCCCGAGGACAGCAGCGTCATGACCGTGGACAGGCGCTCGCGCGGGGCGATTTCCCCGCCGAGGGTGAAGATCGTGACCAGCACCGGGCCCACGGGGATGCCCACGATCAGCAGTGCGGCAATCATCGGGGCAAGGTCCCCGGGAAGCTGCAGGGCCAGCGCTGCCGGGACCATGAAGATCGCCGCGGCGAGCCAGCGGCTGGCTTGCGGCCATCCGCTGGGCCAGAAGGCCACCGAGAGCGCGGCGATCGCGGAGGTGAACCCGACCGCGGCGTACAGCAGCCCGCCGATGTTCGCGTTGCCCAGCGCCCCGGCAAAGGCCAGGGTTCCGGCGGCACTCGCGCCGAAGAAGGTCCCCATGCCGATCATGCCGGCCACGGCGAAGGAAATCCCGGTGACCTGGTTGGCGCTGAGCTTCACCTTCACGGCGTTCCGCGCCGCGGGCAGCACGGCCTTTTCGGTGCGGTGCACCGCGAAAAGCGGGACCAGCACGATGGTCAGGACCGCGGCGATGGCCAGCGGCAGCCAGGGTGCGACCAGCGCGGCGAACAGGCCCACGGCCGCCGGGCCGAGCACGAAGCCCAGCTCGTCGACCATCGACTCGTAGCTCAGTGCGGCGGAGAGCTCGCGTCCCCCGGTGTCGCGCTTGCGGGTCAGCGCCATCCAGCGCACACGGGCCAGCGGGCCAACCTGCGGGCCGGTGGCACCGGCCAGGATGGCCAGCAGCACTATGACGCCCAGCGGCGCCAGCGGACCGGCACCCCCGAACCAGAGCAGCGCGGTGATAAAGATGGCCTGGGCCACCGCCACCGGGACCAGCACGCGGCGCTGGCCGAATCGGTCCGAGAGGTAGCCGATGGTCGGCCCTCCCACGGCCGAGCCGATCCCGACCATGGCGGCGGCCATGCCGCCGGCGGCGTAGGAGCCGGTCGAATCGATCAGCAGGGTCATGGAGCCGATGGTCAGCATGGCCAGCGGCAGGCGGGCAAAGAAGCCCAGTGGGAAGAAGGCCCAGCCGACCAGCGGCGGAAGCGCCGCATAGGGCGAGGGCTGGGGCGTTGTTTTCCTGGAAACGGAATTACTCATGGTGATGACGGGCACTCCACATACACGCGTGTACCGTCCCTGCCTCCCGCTACACAAAACCCTTGGCAAACACCAACCAGTCTAGCGGAGGGCCACAAGGGTCCCGGTCACACCCCCGCCTGCATCGACACCGTGGAACCCGTGCGTGACTTGTGCACATTCAGCTGGGTGGTGATGCGCTGCTTCATGTCCGCCACGTGCGAGACGACCCCGATGACCCGTCCGCCGCTGCGCAGGTTCTCCAGCGCGTCCATGACCTCCTCGAGCGTCTCGGCATCCAGGGAGCCGAAGCCCTCGTCGACGAAGAGCGTCTCGATGTCGATGCCGCCGCTCTGGTGCTGGATCACGTCGGCCAGCCCCAGGGCCAGGGACAGCGAGGCCATGAACGACTCCCCGCCCGAGAGCGTCTGGGTGTCGCGCCGCACCCCGGTCCAGGAATCAAGGATCTGCAGTCCCAGCCCGGACTTGTTGTTGCCGCGCGGGGTGTCGTCGTGGACCAGCGAGTACCGTTCCCCGGTCATCGCCAGCAGCCGCTCGGTCGCCGCCAGCGCCACCGACTCCAGCCGGGCCGCCAGCACGTAGGTGCTCAGCGTCATCTTCAGCCGGTTCTCCCCCGCGCCGCGGGCCAGGTCGGCAATGCCCTTGAGCGTCTCGAAGCGTTCGACGACAGGTCCGGCCTCCACGACCAGCGCGGCCAGGCGTTCAAGGGCGGTTTCCAGGCGTGCGGCGTAGCTGGCGAGCACCGCGTCGCGGGCCAGCAGGCCGTCGCGTGCCGCCGCGCCCCGGGCCACGGACTGGCCGGCGGCCTCGAGTTCATCCTCGTCCGGGGCGCCGATGCCTTCGGCGGCCTCGGTGCGGGCCAGCTCGATCCCCGGCGCCTCGGCCAGGGTCTTGATGCGCACGGCCGCGTCGTTGTGCGCGCGCACCCGTGCCTGCTCGGTGGAGCGCCGGGCATCGTCCAGCTGCAGCTCCTTCCAGGCGGCGGTGTCCGCCGCCCCGATCTCGTCCAGCTTGCCCGCCCACAGGAGCCGCGCATCCTCCAGGGCGGCGCCCGCGTCGAGGCGCACCTGAACCGCGCCGGCCACGGTTTCCAGGGACTTCGCGGCTGCGGACAGGGCCAGGTGGCGTTCGGTGAGGGACTGGCCGTCCCTGCCCAGCTTGGCCAGCCGTGCAGCGAGCTTGGTCGCCTTCGCCGCCTCGGCCTGCTTCCTGGCGGCCGCGACCTCAAGTGCGGTGGCGGCCGAGGCCAGTGCCGCCTTCAGGGCTTCGAGCTCGGTTTCGGCCGTTTCCAGCGCCCGGGCCGCGGCGGCGGATTCGCCCGCCGAGGCCAACGCCTGGGCGTGCGCGTCGGTGGCCGTCTTCAGCTCGGCCTCCGCTTCCTCGGTCGAGAGCTCGCCGATCTTGCCGCGGCCGACATCCAGGGCGGTGTCCGCCTGCTTCAGCGCGCTGCGGTGTTTCTCCTCGGTCTTTTCCGCCGTGGCCAGCAGCGCCTGGGCCGCCTCGATGTCCTGGGCCCCGATCAGTTCGCCCTCGGGCAGGGTGGCCGGTTCCGGGTGCGTGGTCGATCCGCACACCAGGCAGGGTTCCCCGTCGACCAGTTCCCGGGCCAGTGCCGCGGCCGACTGCTCCAGGCGCAGGGAGATCAGCGCGGCGACCCGCTCCCGGGCCTCAATGGTTGAGGTGCGTGCCTTGTTCCAGGCGCTGTGCGCGGTGACCTGCGCCTTTTCCGCCTTGGTGCGTGCGGCCACGGCGTCGCGGCGTTCGGTGGCAAGCCGCACCGCGGATTCCAGGCCCGGTGCGGATTCGGCGAGCGCGGCCAGTTCCCCGTTCCGGGTGCGCAGGACCGGGAGCTGGTCCCCGAGTGCCTGGATGCGGGTGGATCGCTCCGCCTGCTTGAGGGTGCCGGCCTCGATGTCCTCCTGCAGGGTGTCGATGTCCCGGCGTGCCTGGGCCAGTTCGGCTTCCTCGGGCAGCGCGGCCTCGATCAGGGCCGCGGCGGCACGGGAGTCCTTGGCCGCGGCGCCGGCATGCCCGCCCAGGGCCTCGAGCGACTGGGCTTCGGGCTCCTCGCTGCGCGCGGCGGCCAGCAGGGTTTCGCTGCCTGCATCCCGGGCATCCAGTGCCGCCCTGGCCTCGCCGGATTCGATCGCGGACACCGCGTCGGCCAGCCGGTGCTGGGCCTTCTCGGTTTTGGTCCGGGCGTCGAGCAGCTGCTGGTGGTACGGGCGCAGGCCGACGGCGCGGGCGTCGGCCTCCAGCAGCGCCCCGAGTGCGGAAATCTCTTCGGCGCGGTCCTCGTGGGAAGCGCGCAGGGTTGACAGCTCGGCCAGCTGGCGGTGCCGGGTGGCCCGCTCATCCAGTGCGGTCCGGGACTTTTGGGCCGCGGCGAGCGCCGCCTCGGCCGAGGCCCGCGCCTCGCCCAGCGCGGTGCGGGTGGCGGCGACGCGTTCGCGCAGCACGGCGCCGAGTTCCGCGTCTTCCCCGGCCTGCAGGTGTTCGCGGGCCTCGGGCGGCAGCCCGGCCTCCGGTGCCGTGCCTTCCCCGGGGTCCTGCCCGTGGTCCCCGGCAGTTTTCCCGGTTTCGGCGTCGTGGAAACCGGCGAACAGCGTGGTCTCGGCGTCGGCCACCAGCGATTGGAGCGTGGTGGTGCGGGCGCGCGCTGCCTCCTCGGCCTCGGCGCGGGCGGCATTGAGGCGCTCGCCCAGGATCCGCTCGGTCGCCGCGTACTCGCTGGTGTCGAAGAGCGAGCGCAAAAGGTCCTCGCGGTCCTTGTCCTTGGCGCGCAGGAACGCGGCAAAGGCGCCCTGGGGCAGCATAGCGACCTTGGTGAACTGCTCCCGGTCCAGCCCCAGCACCTCGGTGAGCAGCTGCCCGACTTCGTCGTTGCGGGTGGATTTCTCCACCCACGCCCYGTCGATGCGTTCGCGCAGCCGGGACTGGGCGTTTTCAAGGGTAAAACCTTTTTTGCTGCGCTTCGAAGGTCTATTCCACGCCGGGGAGCGGGTGACCTCGAAGCGCCGCCCGCCGGTGGAGAACTCGCAGATGACCTCCGGCACCGCATCGGGGGCCGCGTGGTCGCTGCGCAGCGACTTGGACCCGGTCCGCACCCCGGGCAGCGAGCCGTAGAGCGCGTAGCAGATCCCGTCCAGCACGCTGGTCTTCCCGGCACCGGTCTCCCCGTTGAGCAGGAAGATCCCGGCCTCGGAGAGCGCGTCGAAGTCGATGGTCGCCCGCTTGGCGAAGGGGCCAAAGGCCTGCAGCTGCAGCGAATGCACCCTCATGCCTGCACCTTTTCGCTCTTGACCTGGTCCAGCACCGAGACCACCAGTTCTTCCTCGACCTCGCTCAGGGGCCGCATCCGCACGTGGTCGACGAACCCGGCACAGACCTGGACCGGGGAGGTGGCGGCGGCCAGCCGCTGCGCATAGGAGTGGTGCGGATCCTCCGCCCGGTCCTCGGGTTCGAAGTTCAGCACCAGGGTGTCCGGGAAGCGGCCGCGCAGCCGCTCCATGGCCCCGGCGGGCCGGTGGGTGTCGGTCAGGGTGATCTGGCACCAGGCGTCCTGCGCCGAGGCGTAGGCCGGCTCGGTGAGCAGCTCATCGATCTTGCCCCTGAGGATCCGCAGCTCCTTGGATGCGGGCCAGTCGATGCCGCGCACCTCCCCCAGCCCCTTAGGTCCCAGCTCCAGCAGCCAGGCGCCCTTGGAATGCCCGGCCTCGGAGAACGAGTACGGGATCGGGGAACCGGAATAGCGCACGTTGTGCCCCAGGGTCTGCCGACCGTGCAGGTGGCCCAGGGCCGCGTAGGCGAAGTCGGAGAAGAAGGAGGTGGGCACGATTTCCAGCCCGCCGATGCTCAGCTCGCGCTCCGAGTCCGATCCGGCGCCCCCGGCGGCAAAGACGTGCGCCAGCACGATCCCGTGCACCGGGACGCTTGCGGCTTCCTGGCGTTCGGCCAGGTCCGCGCGGACCCGTTCAAGGGCGGCGGCAACCACCGGCGGGTGCCCGGGCTCGGTGACCGACAGGGACTCGGCGACCATGCGCGGCTCCAGGTAGGGCAGCCCGTAGACGGCCACCTCGAACCCGTCCCCGGCGAACACCGCGGGCTTGGCGAGGTCCGCGACCCGGGTGCGCAGGTGCAGCCCGGCGTGCTCCAGCAGTGCCGAGCCGAAGCCCAGGCGCAGTGCCGAGTCGTGGTTCCCGCTGGTGATGACCATGCGCACCCCGGTGTCGCGCAGCCGCACCAGGGTGTCGTCGAAGAGCTTCACCGCGTCCACCGAGGGCAGCGCCCGGTCGTAGACGTCCCCGGACACCAGCAGCACATCGACCGCCTCGGCCTCGATGGTCCCCACGAGCCGGTCGACGAATTCACGTTGGGCCCCAAGCAGCGAGGCCTGGTGGAAGGAGCGGCCCAGGTGCCAGTCGGAGGTGTGCAAGATACGCATGGGTTCCACAGTAGCCAGCGGCGGCCACGAGTTGGTATTCGGCCCGGCCCGCCGGTGCAAAACCACTAGACTTGCTTCCGTGAGTGAATCAACTGATCAGTACGCGCTTCCCGCCGATTTTTCCGACCGTGTCTTCGGGGTCCTGCTGGCCGCGGCCGACGGCGCGGCCCATGCCCGCGATGCGCAGGAGCCCGGCGAAACCGAGACCCTGGCCCTGTACCTGCTCGACGGGCTGCTCGAGGCCCTGGAATGGGCCCACGACGGCGTGGCCTCCGACGAGGCCGCGTGCATGTGGCTGGCCGCGCTGCGCTGGTACAAGCTGGTGAACAAGTCCTTCCCCGAGGGCGCACCCGAGCCGCAGCCGCGCTGGATCGATGAGGCCTTCGCCGGCTCCCCGGCCCTGGCCACGGGCGACTCGCAGAACCTGTTGGCCCTGGACAACCGCGACATGGCCTCGGTGGGCCGCCCGCTCTTCCCGCAGGCCGACACCACCGGGGTGCTCACCCGCGCCGCGTTCGTGGCGTTGCTGCCGCGGGTCGATGAGGCCACCACGGCCAAGATCGCCACCGACGCCGCGGCACTGACCCACGGGTCGCCCGCCGCCCACCGGGCTGCCGGGGCCGCGGCCCTGGTGGTGCGCGCCGCCCTGGAATCCGGGACCGGTTCCGTGGACCGCTGGGCGGCCCTGGTGCAGGAATTCGCCCTCGAGGAACCCGCCGACGACGAGGCGCAGGGCACCGAGGCGGACGCCAACGCGTCGGACTCCGCCGAGCGGCACAGCGACGAAGCGACGGCCGGCGAAACGCCGGACCGGGAACCGGTGAACACCGCCGGGGCCGGGCTCTTCCGGGCCGTCACGTACGTGCGCAACGCGCTGGCACACACCGCACCGAAGGCCGCCTACGACGCGCTCTTCGAGGCCCTGGGCGAGGAGCCCGACGTGGAGACCGCCGCGTTTGCCACCACGCTGTTGGCAGCGGTGCTGGGCACCGATGCGGTGGCCCACCGCCCGGCCTCGGAGATCGACCCGGTCCTCGACGCCATGCACGAGCGCTGGATGGCCCTGACCGCCGGGCAGTAGCGGAACACCGATGCCGACCGCGCACCCGGCAGCCGCCCCCACCCGGTGGGGCTCGATGCTGCGCGCGGTGCGCGGGGCCATCGCCGCGGCCCCGTTCACCGCGGTGCTGTGGCTGGTGGTGCTGGGCGGCGGGATCGCGACCGGCGCCCTGCTCGAAGACATCTCGCACCGGGCATGGTTCGCCGCCTTGTCCTACGGGCTGCCCTCCTTCAGCTCCGGGAACTGGCTGACCACGCTCAGCGGCATGTTCTTCCTGGCCGAACCCGTGGCCTACCTCAGCGTGCTGCTGCTGATCCCGCTGTCCGTGGGCTGGCTCGAAGCCACCCGAGGCACGCGCACCGCGGTGCTGGCATTCTTCGGCGGCCACATCGCCTCGGTCCTGCTGACCGCCGCCGTCCTGCTGCTCTTCCGCGACCTGGGCTCCGAGTGGATCGATGCGCTGGCCAACGACGTCGACGCCGGGCCCTCCGGGGGCATGTTCGCCTGCCTGGCCCTCGCGGCCTGCCACGTGCGCCAGCCATGGCGCGGCCGCTGGCAATTCCTGCTGCTGGCCTTCGCGGTGCTGGGCACCACGCTGGTGGGAGAGATCTCCGACTTGGAACACAGTGCCGCGATCCTGCTGGTGCTGATCCTCAAGCACCGCAGCATGTCCCGGCCCAACGTGCGCGAGCAGCGCTTCATCGCCTGGGCGGGCCTGCTGGGCCTGGTCTTCGTCCAGATCCTGACCCTCGTGGTGCCCACGCACGGACCCTTCGGGCCCACCCGGGCCGGCGGCGGGCACATCGCGGTGCTCATCGACGCGGCGCTGGCCATCGCCCTGGCCCGCGGGCTGCGCAACGGGCGGCGCATCGCCCTGGTCGGCGCCCTGGTGCTCGCGGTGCTCAACGTGCTGCGCGGCGCCCTGGGGATCACCCTGGTGGTGACCATGGGCCCGCAGCTGCCCCAGGCGCACCTGGCCTCGCTGGCCGCTGCCCTGGCCGGGCTGTGGGTGCTGATGCTCGGCTACCTGGTGGTCTGCTGGCGGGCCTTTGGCCTGCGGCCCGTGCGGAAGCTGCCGGCCGATGCGCACGCCGAACCGATCTCCCGCCCCGAGGTGGTCACCGAGCTCAAGCGCCACGGCGGGGGCACGCTGTCCTGGATGGGGACCTGGGAGGGGAACGCGCACCGCCGCTCCCCGGGCGGATCGCTGCTGGCCTACCAGGTGCATGCCGGCTGCGCGATCGCCCTGGGCGACCCGGTGGGCCCGGCCGCCGACCGGGATGCGGCGATGCTCGACTTCGCCCGGGCGGCCGAGGGAGCCGGGCTGGTCCCCTGCTTCTTCTCGGTCACCGCGGCCCCGGCGGCGCCGGTCGATGCCTTCCGCAGCATGCAGATCGCCGAGGACACCATCATCGAGCTGGCGCACCTGGAATTCGCCGGCAAGGCGTGGTCCGATGTGCGCACGGCGCTGAACCGCGCGGCCCGCGAACAGGTGTCCTTCCGGCTGACGGCGCTGATCGACGAGCCGGAGCCGGTGCGCGCTGCGCTGGAGGAGATCTCGGACTCCTGGGCCGGGGACAGGTCGCTGCCGCCGATGCGCTTCACCCTGGGCACCCTGGCCGAGGCCGCGGACCCGGCGGTGCGCGTGGCCCTGGCGCAGGATCCCGGCGGCACCGTCCAGGGATTCCTCTCCTGGCTGCCGGTGCATGGCGCCGGGGGAACCGTGGTCGGGTGGACGCTGGATCTGATGCGCCGGCGCGAGGGCGGGTTCGGGCCGGTCATGGAGTTCCTCATCGCCTCCTCGCTGCGCACGTTTTCCGCCGAGGGAGCCGCCTTCGCCTCGCTGTCCGGGGCGCCGCTGGCCCATGCCGTGCACGGCGCGGGGACCGAACCGGTGGACCGGGTGCTCGCCGCGCTGGCCAGGGCCCTGGAACCGGTCTACGGGTTCGGGTCGCTGCACGCGTTCAAGGCGAAGTTTTCCCCGCGCATCGTGCCGATGTACCTGGTGTACCGCGACGAGTCGGATCTGCCGCGGATCGCCGGGGCGCTGGCCCGGGCGTACCTGCCCGAGGCCAGCGTGGGGCAGCTGGCGCGCGAGGGATTCGGCGCGCTGCGCGTGCTGCGCGGAAGGCGCTAGGCAGCGGTGGCCACTAGCGCGCGCCCGCGCGCGAGGACACGCACGCGCGCGGAGCCGGCCGGCTCAGGCGGCGTCGAAGCCGTCGATCAGCTGCAGGAATTCGCCCTCGGACAGGATCGCCACGCGCTGCCCGGCCTCCTGCAGGCGCAGCACCCGCTTGGCCTTGCCGGTGAGCCGGCCGGTGGACAGGTCCTCGGGCACGAAGCCGTCGCCGACCACCAGCACCGTGGTGGCGCGGGTGACCCGGCTGGCGGTGTTCGCCCCGCGCTCGGCGGAGCGGTCCTTGGCGACCTGCCGCGAGATGCGCAGGTTCCCGGTGAACACCACCATCTCCCCGTACAGCGGGTGCGCCGGGTCGGCCTCCGGGTTTGCGGTGCGGTCCTCGCCCTCCTGCGGCCACGCGGCCCACTCGGGCTGCGCCGGCACGCGGTTTCCGCTGGCGGCCCAGCCCCGGGCGTCGCGGGTGGCCTTGGACAGCGCGTCGCCGGGCACGTAGGCCGGGGCGAAGCCCATCTTCACCTTCAGCGCCTCGGCGGCCGCGGCCACATCCCCGGCGTCCTGGCGGCGGGCGATGTCGATCATGATGTTGGCGCAGGCCCGGGCGTCGGCCAGCGCGTCGTGGTGGTTTTCCATCGGCGAGCCGGCCTCCTCGGCCACGAAGGGCAGCGAGTAGGAGGAGAGCTCGTAGGTGCGCCGGGACATCTTCACGGTGCAGGCGTAGTCGAAGGCCGGGCCGGCCAGTTCGGAGACCTCCAGCGCGGAGCGGATCACGCCGAGGTCGAAGGCGGCGTTGTGCGCCACGAGGGTGTCGGTGCCGATGAAGTTGGCCATCGGGGTGAACAGTTCCCCGAAGCGCGGGGCCTCGGCGACCATGTCCGCGGTGATGCGGTGGATCATCACGTTGCGCGGATCGAAGTGGTCGAATCCCTCCGGCGGGCGCATCAGCCAGGAGGCCTCCTCGACGATGGTGCCGTTGCGCACCCGGCTGAGCCCGACGCTGCAGGCGGAGCCACGGAATCCGTTGGCGGTTTCAAAGTCGATCGATGTAAAGTCCAGGGCCACGCACCAAAGGATACCGTCGATCCCCCGCACCTCGGGCACCGCGACCCGGGCATGTGGCGCGAATGACACCGCACACGGCACGGCGAACCCCGGCGGGGAGGGTTGCTGCCCCTCGTCCCCGCCGGGGTTCGCACGGTGCGCCTCGCCTAGGTCGTGGCCCGGCGCAGCGTCAGGTAGGAGCCGCCGGCCAGCGCCACGCACACCAGGCCCAGCACGATCGACAGGCCCAGCACCTGCATGGCGGCGAACCAGGCTCCCACCTGGGGCCAGGCGTCGTTCAGGCCCACCGCCGCGAGCACGCCCAGCAGCAGCGCCGCCACCCCGATGCCCGCAACCAGCAGGCCGGTGGCCTTCCAGCGCAGGTACACCGTGGCGCCCCAGAACCCGATCATGAACAGCAGCACCATCGCCACGAAGTAGAACAGGACCTGGATGACGGGGTGGTTGCCGGCAATCCAGTCCAGCGCGAAGAGCTGGCCGTTGAAGCCCCAGCCGCCGGTGGCCTTTTCCACCAGCCCCAGCAGGTAATAGAGGATCGAGTAGGCCATCGCGATCGCGGCAAACAGCCCCAGCGTGCCCAGGTAGAAGGTCCTCCTGGACACGCTCATGGCCTGCGAGAACGGGAAGGTGTAGGTCAGCGACTGGATGCCCAGCGCCAGGAAGTACCACATGACCGCCTGGCCGGACCCGGAATACAGGGTCCCTTCCCGGGCACCGGGAGGCAGCATCGCCCAAATGGCGAAGGTCAGCAGGGTCGATCCGAGCAGGATCACCATCGGGATCCCCAGGAACGTCCATTTGTTGATCAGCTGCATGCGCGCAACCTTGATGACGCGGTTCATTTCAGGGCCTCCTGGTGGTTCTCGAGGGGGGGTTCGGCCTGGGCGGCCATGGTGGTGCGCACGACCAATTGCTGCAGCGGCACCGGGGACAGCTCGAGCCCGAGCTCGGCGGCCATCGAGCGCTGTGTCTGCCCCAGCCTGCCCTGGATGGTGACCGAGGCCAGGGAGCCGAGCGCATCGCGGTGCAGCACGCGGTAGCCGTCGATGAAGCCCTCGACGATCTCCCGGTTCCCGGTCACCGCCACGGCCGAACCGCGCAGCGAATCGGCGTCCTCGTCGAGCAGGATCCGGCCCTCGTCGATCACCACCACATGCTCCAACAGGTTCGCGATCTCGTCGATCAGGTGGGAGGAGAGCACGATGGTGCGCGGGTGCCGGGCGAAGTCCTCGACCAGGCGGTCGTAGAAGATCTGCCGGGCCACCGCGTCGAGCCCCAGGTAGGGTTCGTCGAAGACCGTGATTTCCGCCCGCGAGGCCATGCCGATGATGACGCCCACGGCCGAGAGCTGCCCGCGCGAGAGCTTCTTGATCCTTCGCGTCAGCGGCAGCGCGAAGTCCGCCACGAGACCGTCGGCCAGCTCCTGGTCCCAGTGCGCGAAGAACAGCGCAGCGGCCTTGAAAGCCTGCGCGGGCGTGAAGTCCTCGGGGTACTTCTGGGATTCGCGGATGAAGCAGATCCGCGCGAGTGTCCCGTCGTTCTCGTAGGGGTCGGTCCCGTGGATCAGCACCTCCCCGCTGCTGGGGAATCCCTGGCCGGTGAGGATGGACATGAGGGTGGTCTTGCCCGCCCCGTTGCGCCCGAGCAGGCCGTAGATGCGGTCCGGCTCCAGGGCCAGCGTGACGCCGTCAAGGGCGGTGACGTCGCGGAAGGACTTTTTCAGGTTCCGCACCTCGATGGCGGGCTCGGATGGGTGCCTCATTGGATGACACTCCCTTCGGCTGCAGCCGCAGCCAGTGATTGGCGGACCATGTCGCTGAGCTGGTCCCCGTCGATGCCGAGTTTCCTCGCCTCGCGGGCCAGCGGCTGGATGTATTGGACTTGGAAGGCGTTGCGCCGGATCTGGAGCAATTTCTCGCGGGCGCCGCTGGAGACGAACATGCCGATGCCTCGTTTCTTGTACAGGATTCCCCGCTCAACCAAGAGGTTCACTCCCTTGGCCGCGGTGGCCGGATTGATGCGGTAGTAGGCCGCGAACTCGTTGGTCGAGGGGACCTGCGTTTCCTCGGCCATCGTGCCGGCGACAATCTCGGACTCGACCAGTTCCGCGATCTGGATGAAGATCGGCCGCGAATCATCAATGGCGCTCACGACGACCAGCCTTTCTTGACACGCAACGATCCCACGAGCCTGATTGGTTCAGTGGTTCATTACTCATGTAACTAACCTAGGGCGGCGGGAACCGGTTGTCAACAGGAATCGGCCACCTGCCCAAACGCGGGCGACATCGCCCGCCACCTCCCGCCGGGCAGCAAAAAGCCCGGCCGCACGTCCCTGGCATTCCTTTCGGGGTTCCAGGGACATGCGACCGGGCCCGGGGCTCGGTGGGGCGGTGCTGCTACTCGGCGGCGTCCGCATCCTGCAGCGCCGCGGCCTTTTTCGCCCGGCTCTTGCGGATCTTCAGCACGGCCCAGAGCACGATGAGCGCCGCGACCACCACGATCACGAGCTTCTGGAAGACGTCGGCGTAGGCCTCCACCACGTGCCAGTTCTCGCCCAGGTAGAACCCGGAGAGCACGAAGATGGAGTTCCAGATCAGCGACCCGGCCGCGGTCAGGCCCAGGAACTTGGCCTGGTTCATCTTGGTCACGCCCGCGGGGATGGAGATCAGCGAGCGGAAGATCGGGATCATCCGGCCGAAGAACACGGCCTTGGAGCCGTTGCGGTCAAACCAGCCCTCGACCTTGTCCACGTCGTCCAGGTCCACCAACGGAAGCCAGCCGAAGATCGCCCGGGTGCGCGCCCGGCCCAGCGCCCGGCCGACCCAGTACAGCGCGTAGGCACCGAAGATCGACCCGATCGTGGTCCACAGCAACGCCTCGAACAGCGAGAAGGACCCGCGGCTGGCGGTGAATCCGGCCAAAGGCAGGATGACCTCGGAGGGCAGCGGCGGGAAGAGGTTCTCCAGCGCGATGGCCAGCGCGGCGCCGGGCGCCCCGATGACCTCCATCAGGTGCACCGCCCAGTCGGCGAATCGGGTGATCAGGCTTCCGCCGGAGGGGTCGGCGGTCGCGGCCTGTAGCGCAATCAAGGTAATCATTGTGTTTCAGTGTCTCTTAAGGCCCTGAAGAATCGCTGGGGTCAACGCCCCGATGTGTCCAATGCCTCACGTGGCGGACCAGCGCAAGGGCCTCCCCGGAGCTGTCCGCGCAGGCGTTCACGGAGGGTGCACCTTCCGGAGCCGGCAGACTTGTTAGGCTGACCCGATGGCACTCCAACGCACGAACCGTCCACCGGTCATTCGACTTTTTCCGGACCACGCCGACACCGTCCTGTGGCTCGGTGAACCCGTCGACTACTCCGACACGGCACTCGGTGCGCAGCTCGTGGCCGCGTTGCGCGCCTGGGAGCTCGCGTACTACGAATCCCTCGACGAGGACCAGGCCTTCCGCACCAAGGCGCACGCACGGGCCTACACCGCTGAAGGCAACCGACTGGCCGGGCTCCTGGCCGCGGAAGTGGGCAGCGGTTTTGCCGTCGAATTCCGCAGTTACGAGAAATGGTCCAGGCCGCGCTACTTCCACAGCCCGATGGACGCCGCGAATCCGGCGTCGGCCGCCTGTTTCGCCGCGCTGTGCGCAGCCGAGCAGGCCTGGGCCCTCGAACGTGCCTCCGTGGCCGAGGAGGCAGGGTTGCGAGCCGTCGCCCCGCAGTCCGGCACGGAACTCGAGCCCTGTGAAGGCCGAGGCTAGAAGCAGGCCCCACGCACCGATGACCGGTCGAACCCGGAACACTAGCCGGGCGTACTCCCATCCGCGTGCCCCGGTCTCGCCGCCGGAACCGCGGGCTTCAAGACACGGGGATCCTGGCGCTGTCGGCCGCGGCGCTGGCCTCGATCGCGGCCAGCACGCGCTGGACCTCGAGCCCGTCGGCGAAGGACGGGGATGCCGGGGTGCCGCCCTCGATGGCCAGCAGCAGGTCGCGGACCTCGTGGATGAAGGTGTCGGCCCAGCCCAGCACGTGGCCGGTCGGCCACCAGCCCTTGAGATAGGGGTGTTCCGGCTCGGTGACCAGGATGGATTTGAACCCCGGCTCTCCGGTCGGGGCGTCGGCGTCGCAGACCTGCAGGTGGTTCAGCGATTCCAGGTCGAAGGCCAGGGAGCCGCGCGAGCCGTAGGCCTCGATCCTGAAGGAGTTCTTGCGCCCGGTGGCCATGCGCGTGGCCTCCACCGTGGCCACCGCCCCGTTGTCCAGTTCCAGCGTCGACCAGATCGCGTCGTCGACCGTGACGTCCTCCGTCCCCGCGGTGCCGGGGCGCCGGGTGACGAAGGTCCGGCTGGTGGCGGAGACCGAGCTGACATTCGCCCCGGTCAGGAAGCGGACCTGGTCCACCGCGTGGGAGCCCAGGTCCCCCAGGGCGCCGGACCCGGCCTCTTCCCTGCGCAGCCGCCAGCTCATGGGCGAGGCCTCGTCGACCAGCCAGTCCTGGTAGTAGCGGATGTTCAGCTGGCGCAGCTCGCCGAGCCGGCCCGCAGCCACCAGGTCCCGGGCCAGGGCGAGGGCCGGGACCCGGCGGTAGTTGAACCCGAGCATCGAGACCACGCCCGAGGCGGCCGAGGCGGCGGCCGCCCCGGCCATCGCCTGCGCCTCGGCCACGGTGTTGGCCAAGGGCTTTTCCACCAGCACGTGCTTTCCATGTTCCAGGGCGAAGAGCGCGATCTGCGCGTGCAGCGCCCCGGGGGTGCAGATGTCGACGATGTCCACGTCGTCGCGCAGGATGCTCGCGCGCCAGTCGGTGCTTGATTCCTCCCATCCGTAGCGCCGCGCAGACTCCTCGACCGATGCGGCATTGCGCCCGACCAGCACGCGCATGGCCACTTCCGGGGTCTCGAACGTCGCGTTGACGTTGCGCCAGGCCTGCGAATGGGCCTTGCCCATGAACGAGTGGCCGATCACCGCCACGCCGAGGGCCGGGCTGGTTCTGGACATCGATTACTCCTAGGTGCGGTGCTGCCGGTGTGTGGTGCGGTGTTGCGTCGGTGCCTAGGACTCGAAGGCCGTCGGCAGGTACTTCTCGACGTTCTCCTTGGTCACCACTGCCGCGTACAGCACGATCTCGCGCGGGATCTCGATGTCCAGCAGGTCGCCGAGGGCCTTGTCCTGGGCCACGAGTCGGGCCACGCGCACGCCGTCGGCCGCCTGGTAGGCCGGGTAGACGGTGGTGGCCTTCACCACCGAGTCGCCGGACTGGATCTCGCGCATCATGTTGGCCGAGCCGCCGTTGCCGACCATGAAGAACTCGTCGCGGTCCGCGGCCTTGATGGCTGCCAGCACCCCGACGCCCTGGTCGTCGTCGTGGTTCCAGATGGCGTCGAGCTGCGGGGCGGCCTGCAAGAGGTTGGAGGCGGCCTTCTCGCCGGATTCCACGGTGAATTCGGCCGGCACCCTGTTGGAGACCTCGAGCCCGCACTTTTTCAGCGCATCCTTGAAGCCGCGGCTGCGGTCCTGGGTCAGCGGCAGCGAGTCGATGCCGGGGATCTCGCCGATCTTGGCGTCCTTCTTGCCGTCGAGCTCCTTGCAGATGAAGTCCCCGGCCGAGACGCCCACGCCGTAGTTGTCGCCCAGCACGGTGACGCGGGAGGACTGGGCGGTGCTGAATTCGCGGTCGACGTTGATGACCGGGATGCCGGCGTCCATGGCCTTCTGGGCCACCTGGGTCAGCGCGGCGCCGTCGAAGGGCAGCAGCACGATGGCGTCGACCTTGTCGTTGATCATGGTCTCGACCTGGCTGATCTGCACGCTGACGTCGTTGGTGCCCTCGGCGACCTTCAGCTCCACGTCCGGGTATTCCTTGGCGGTTTCGACCGCCAGGTCGGTCATCGCGGCCATGAAGCCGTGGTCGGCCGCCGGAACGGAGAAGCCGACGGTGACCTTCTTGCCTTCCTCGGCGTTGGAGCCGGCGGCGGCTGCGGCGGCCGGGGCGCCGGTGGTGGGCGCGGACTCGGCCGGGGCGTTGGAGACGCATGCGGTGAGCATGAACGCCGAGGTGGCCAGCAGGGCTGCGGCCCCGAGCATCTTCTTCGGGCTTGCGGTGGGCTTGAACATTGCTTCTCCTTTGAAACGGCGTGTGGTGCGGGTGTGGGTGGTGCGGGTCAGGTGCGGGACTGCCGGGCAGCCAGCTGGCGCTGGATCAGCACGGCGATCACGATGATGGCGCCCTTGGCGACGAGCTGGACCGAGAGCGAGAGGTTGTTCAGGGCGAAGATGTTGGTCAGCGTGGAGAAGATCAGCACGCCGAGCACGGTGCCGAAGATCGAGCCGCGGCCGCCGGTGAGCAGGGTGCCGCCGATGACCACCGCGGCGATCACGTCGAGTTCCAGCCCGGTGCCGTGGGTGGCGCTGCCGGTGGTGGTGCGGGCCATGAGCATGAACGCGCCGATGCCGGCGCAGAGCCCGGCGAGCGCGTAGATGGCCATGGTGTGGCGTTCGACCTTGATGCCGGCCAGGCGTGCGGCCTCCGGGTTGCCTCCGATGGCGAAGGTGCGCCGGCCGAAGGTGGTGCGGTTCAGCAGCACCCACCCGCCGATCGCCACGAGGATGAAGACCAGCACGATGACCGGGAGCCCGAAGAGGTTTCCGCCCACCGCCTCGAGGAATGGCTCGACGGTGATGATCTGGGTCTTCTTGTCGGAGATGATCTCCGCCAGCCCGCGGGCCGCGGCCATCATGGCCAGCGTGGTGATGAAGGAGACGACCTTGCCGTAGGCGATGAGGATGCCGTTGACCAGCCCCGCGGCGGCGCCCACCCCCATGGCGGTCAGCGCCATGAAGATCCAGGAGGTGGAATCGGCGAAGGCCTGCCCGGAGAGGGTCGTCGCCCAGACCGCCGAGAGCGCCAGGATCGCGCCGACCGACAGGTCGATGCCGGCGATGGTGATCACGAACGTGGCGCCGATGCTGACCACTCCGGTGACCGCGGCCAGGCGCACGATGGTCATCACGTTGTTGGAGTCGGCGAACCTGTCCCCCGCGGTGACGGTGCCCAGCACCGCGAGCAGGACCAGGGCCAGGA
>NZ_MOLR01000016.1:0-61872 GCF_001863355.1 Arthrobacter sp. UCD-GKA
CCGGCAGAAAAGGCTGCTGATCCCCGAGTCCGCCCCCGAATCACCACTCTTCTTCACCCTCGTCGAGGGAACCGCCCGGCTGCGCGAACGCTGGCGCAACGGACACCTCGCGGCATAGGACCCCCTGCCGCGACCCCTTCGAAACGACAGAAGCAAGCCCCTTTCGGAAGATGGAACCCGACGCCCCCGGCCGGCGACCTGGCCGTTCCTGGCGTGCCCGAAAATACGACAGGCCGCCGAATCCGGGAAAATCACGGATTCGGCGGCCCGTCGGCGTTCCATGAAAAATCAGGGCTAGGGTCCCTCGGCGTCAGGGCATGGGCAAATAAGGTGTATCCGTTTTCCCGGGCGCGGGCTCCGGCGGAACCACCAGCACCGGCACCGTGCGGTGGGAAAGCAAACGTGCCAGCGTGGAGGCGCGCAGACGGGCGGAGGTGATGCCGAGGGGTCGCCGCATGGGGGATCCGAGGACCAAAAGCGAGGCCCCCAATGCCGTTGCATACTCCTCAAGCGCACCCGCGGGAGCGCCCACCAGTATGCGCAGGATCCAGCGCACGGGYGAATCCTGCAACGCAGCGGCGAGGCCGGCTTGGAGCTCGCGGACAACCATGACGCCGATTTCCTCCTGCGCGTCCCGACCCAGCGTCTCGAAATCGATGGTTGCCTTCGCCTTCCACTCGGAAGATTCCAACCCCGTGACGGCGTAGGCACACACCAGATCCAGTTTCAGGGCCACTGCCAGGCGTGCCGCGGTGGCGACCACCTCCGGATGCTGGTTCTGGCACACCCCCACGAGCACGGGATGCGGGGTGCGAATGGTTCCTTCTCCGCGCAGCTCGTTCATGGCGCGCTCCTGGAGGTTGACGGAGGCAGCGGGCGGGCAGCAGCCTTTCACCCAGTATGCCCGGACCTCGCCGGGCAAGGATAGGGCGGCGCCGTGTCCGGGCGCCAAAGCACCCCCCTTGACCGGGGCCGCCGCAGGGGCAAGACTCAAGAAATGGATGCTGACACGGCGGCAATCTCGATCACCGGGCTGAAAGTGTTGCGCGGGAAGAACCTGGTGCTGCCCGGCCTTGACCTGCTGGTTCCGCGCGGCGAGGTCGTGGGGCTGCTCGGTCCCAGTGGCTGCGGCAAGTCGACCCTGATGCGTGCGATCGTGGGCACCCAGATCATCTCCGGCGGGGACGTGAAAGTCCTGGGGGACACCGCAGGCTCCGCGGCGTTGCGCCACCGCGTGGGCTACATGACCCAGGAAGCGAGCATCTACGACGACCTGCCGGTGGCTGCGAACCTGAACTACTTCGCCAAGATCCTCGGCGCCCCGCCCGCGCAGGTCGCCGAGATCATCGAACGCACCGACCTGGGGTCGGAGGCCAAGTCGTTGGCCGCGGACCTGTCCGGCGGCCAGCGCAGCCGGCTCTCGCTGGCCATCGCGCTGCTGGGTTCCCCCGAGCTGCTGGTGCTGGACGAGCCGACCGTCGGGCTGGATCCGGTGCTGCGCGTGGCCCTCTGGGAACTGTTCGCGCAGCTCGCCGCCGAGGGCACGACGCTGCTGGTCTCCAGCCACGTCATGGACGAGGCCACGCGCTGCGACCGGCTGATCCTGATGCGCGAGGGGCAGGTCATCGCCCAGGAAACCCCCGGCTCGCTGCTGGAGCGCACCGGGACCGACAACGCCGAGGACGCCTTCCTCGCCCTGATCCGAGGGGCACAGGAGCCAGGGAGCGACACGCCGCACGTCCCCAAGCACCGCGCCGGGTCGGAGGAACCATGAGCGTCGCCCGCACCCTTGCCACCACCGCCCGGGTGCTGAACCAGGTGCGGCACGACCACCGCACGCTGGGCCTGCTGTTGTTGGTCCCCGCGCTGCTGGTGGGCCTGGTCGCCTGGATCTTCACGGACACCCCGGTGTTCGGGCAGATCGGCCCGGCCATGATCGCGCTGTTCCCCTTCATCGTGATGTTCCTGGTCACCTCGATCGCCACGTTGCGCGAACGGCGCAGCGGCACCCTGGAACGACTGCTGTCCCTGCCGCTGGGCAAGGCCGACTTCATCTTGGGCTACGCGCTGGCCTTCGGTTTGCTGGCGATCGTGCAGACCGCGATCGCGGTGGGCTTCGCCGTGTGGGTCTGCGGGCTGGACGTGGGCGGGAACCTGGGGCTGCTGTTCGCGGTGGCGATCGTCGATGCGTTGCTGGGCACCTCGCTGGGGCTTTTGGCCAGCGCCTTTGCCCGCAGCGAGTTCCAGGTCGTGCAGTTCATGCCGGCCTTCGTTTTCCCGCAGGTGCTGCTCGGCGGGATCTTCCTGCCCCGGGACCAGCTGCCCGAGGCCCTGGAGAAGATCGGCGACTGGCTGCCCTTGAGCCACGCCATTGATGCGCTGAACGCCGTGGCCCGCGACGACCAGGACGCCGGCTACATCTGGCTGCGCATCGGATTCATTGCCGCCTGGATCCTGGCCGCCATCGTCGTGGGCTCGATGACGCTGCGCCGCCGCACGCCCTGATCCGGGGAACCGGCGGCAACACTGGATAATGGGGCGGGTGAGCACGCAGCAGATCCGGCAGGAAAATCCCCTACCCACCCACGACTTCGACCTGGCAGCCATCGGGCACGGGTTGGTCTTTGCCCATTCCCTGCCAGAACTTGCCCAGGTGATTGAGGGCGGCGGGGCCAGCGCCACCGCGGTCATCCAAGCCCCGCCGGGCACCGGCAAGACCACCTTGGTCCCGCCGCTGGTCGCCAACGCCGTTGCCGCCCGCACCGGGAAGCCCGCCCGCATCGTGGTCACCCAGCCGCGCCGCGTCGCCGCCCGCTCCGCCGCCCGCCGCCTGGCCTTCCTGGACGGCAGCGGCCTGGGCACCCGGGTGGGTTTCACGGTGCGCGGGGAACACACCGCCGGTGCCCACACGCTGGTGGAGTTCGTGACCCCCGGCATCCTGCTGCGCCGGCTGCTGGCCGACCCGGGCCTGGAAAACGTGGACGCGGTGATCATCGACGAGGTGCACGAACGCGGGCTGGAAACCGACCTGCTGCTGGGCATGCTGCGCGAGGTCCACGAACTGCGCGGGGACCTCACCCTGGTGGCCATGTCCGCCACGCTCGATGCCCCGCGCTTCGCCCAGCTGCTGGGGGATGCCACCGGCAGCGGGGAAGCCCCGCTGGTCGACTGCCCCTCCGCGCTGCACGAACTGGCGGTGCGCTGGGCACCGGCGGCGGCCCCGCGGCTGACCGACCGCGGGGTCTCACGCACCTTCCTCACCCACGTGGCGGCCGTCGCCGTCGAGGCCCACGCCCGGGCGCTGGCCCAGGACCCGGGCATCGACGCGCTGGTGTTCCTGCCCGGGGCCTGGGAGGTCGCCGACGTCGCGGCCCAATTGCGCTCCAGGGCCGAAGGCACCGAGGTGCTCGAGCTGCATGGCCAGGTGCCCGCCAATGAGCAGGACCGCGCGGTCTCCGGGCGCGAACCCGGCGGGAAACCGCGGATCATCGTCTCCACCTCGCTGGCCGAATCCTCGCTCACCGTCCCCGGGGTGCGGCTGGTCATCGACTCGGGGCTGGCCCGCGAACCCCGCCGGGACGCGGCCCGTTCCATGAGCGGACTTGTCACGGTCTCCGCCTCGCGGGCCTCGTGCATCCAGCGCGCCGGACGTGCCGCCCGCCTGGGCCCGGGCACCGTGGTGCGCTGCTTCGAGGAAAAGAGCTTCGCCGCCGCCCCGGCGCACCCGCGAGCCGAGATCACCGTGGCGGACCTGGCCTCCGCCGCGCTCATCCTGGCCTGCTGGGGCGCCCCCGGCGGGCAGGGGCTGGCGCTGCCCGAGGCGCCCCCGGCCTCCAGCCTGCAGGCAGCCACCACGGTGCTCGAACACCTCGGCGCGATCGAGGAATCCGGGCAGGCGACCGCGCTGGGCCGGCGCTTGGCTTCCATCCCGGCGGACCCGCGGCTTGGGCGCGCGCTGCTCGACGGAGCCCCGATGGCCGGGGCCGCCGCCACCGCACGCATCGTCGCCTTGCTGGCCGGTGACTACCGGGCCCAGGGTGCGGACCTCGGGGCGCTGCTGGCCTTGCTGCCCAGCGGCCGGCACCCCGGCTCCGGTGCCTGGAAACGCGAATCGGCCCGCCTCGAACGCATCGCCACGCAGGCTGCCGGCCAAGCGGACCGGTCCGCCGAAGCCTTCACCGGCGACCCGCTGGGCCTGATCACCGCGTTGGCCTTCCCGGGCCAGGTGGCCCGGCGCGTGGAAGGCGCCGCGGGAACCACCTACCTGCTGGCCTCCGGCACCCGGGCCGGGCTCCCGGCGGCAAGCCCCGTGGCACACCACGCCTGGATCGCGGTGGCCGAGGTGGCCCGGGCCGCCGGCCGCGACGCGGCCGGAACCGGCGCGCTGATCCGCGCCGCTGCCCCGCTGGACGAGGCCACCGCGCTGCTTGCCGCAGCCCACCTGGAAACCCAGGACACGGCCACCGTCTTTGCCCACGGGAAGCTCACCGCCAGGGACGTGCACCGGCTCGGTGCCATCGAGCTGGCCAGCACCCCGGTGGCACCCACCCGCGCCCAGGGACGCGCCGCGGTGCTTGATGCGCTGCGGGCCAACGGGTTGGGCATGCTCAGGTTCTCGGCCTCCGCCACGGCGCTGCGCAACCGGCTGGCCATTGTCCACCGCGAGCTCGGGGACCCGTGGCCGTCCATGGATGACGCCGCGCTGCTGGAAGCGGCCGAGACCTGGCTGGCCCCGGAACTCGAGGCGCTCGCCGGGGGCAAGTCCGCCGGCTCGCTGCACCTGGCCGATGCGCTGCGCCGGCTGCTGCCCTGGCCCGAGGCCACTGAGCTGGACGAGCTGGTTCCCGAACGCCTCGCGGTGCCCAGCGGATCGAAGGTCCGCATCGACTACCCGGGCGTCGATGCCCCGGACGCACCGCCGGTGGTCGCGGTGAAGCTGCAGGAGTGCTTCGGGCTGGCGACCTCCCCGGCGCTGGTGCGCGGGAGGGTGCCGGTCCTGTTCCACCTGCTCTCCCCGGCCGGACGCCCGCTGGCGGTCACCGACGACCTGGCCTCCTTCTGGTCCGGGCCCTACACCCAGGTGCGGGCGGAGAACCGTGGCCGCTATCCCAAGCATCCGTGGCCCGAGGACCCGTGGACCGCTCCCGCCACCCGGCACGTGAAGAAGCGCATGGGCCAGCCCTGATCCCTCCTTGTCAGCGGTCCATGGCACACTGATGGGCATGAGCCCGCGCAGACCCATTCCCCTCGCCACCAGGCGCCGCCCGTCCGGGCTGCTGCTGATCTGCCTGGCCGGAATCGCGTGGGGGACCATCGGCCCGGCCGTCCAGCTCGCGCACCGGGCCTCGGGGCTTTCACCCTCGCTGCTCGGCTCCTACCGGGCCGCCGCGGCAGCCCTCGCCTTGCTGGTGGCGGCCTTGGTTGCCGGTCGGCTGCGCGAGTGCTGGGTGCTGGGCCGGGCGAGCCCCGGGCGCGCGGTGGCCGTGGGGTCGTTGACGGCGGTCTTCCAGTTCTTCTTTTTCCTGGCCGTGGTGTGGGCCGGGGTCAGCGTCGGCACGGTGGTGGCCCTGGGCTTGGCACCGGTGTTGTTGCTGGTGCTCAAGTCCATTCGCTCCAGGGCCTTGCCGCGGCCCGGGGCGCTGGCCACGGTGGCCGTGGCGCTGGCGGGGTTGTGCCTGGTGAGCCTGGCCGGTGCCGAGGTTTCCACGGCTCCGCACCCGGTGCTGGGGATCCTGGCCGCGCTGGTCTCGGGGACGGGGTTTGCGCTGGCTGCCGATGCGGCCGTGCCGATGGCCCGGGTGCTGGACCCCTTCGCGTTGACCGTCATCACCATGGTGCTGGCCGCCGCCTGCCTGGTCCCCGCAGGCCTCATGCTGGCCTGGGTGAACGCCGAGCCGCTGGGCACCACCGACGCCGGATCGTGGTGGCTGGTTATCTACCTGGGTGTGGTGACGATGGCGCTGGCCTACGGCCTGTTCTATGCCGGGTTGCGCACCACCTCGAGCGCCAACGCCGTGGTGGCCACGCTGCTCGAACCTGCCACGGCGGTGCTGATCGCGGTGCTCTTCCTGGGCGATGAACCAACGGTGGCCTCGACCACGGGGTTCTTGATGATCATTGCCGCCATTGCGACGCTCGGACGGGGACCCAAGCAACCGGTGACAGGCGAGAGACCGGAAGAAATCAGCGTTCCGGGATCCGACTGACGGCTTCCGTGCAGCGGGTCGGCACCCGGGTCTCGGACTCGGCACGCGGCAGACGCATCGGGGACGGTCCCGCACCTGCTCGCCATCTAAAAGTCCGCCCCGCGGCTGTTCCGGGCCGCCTTCCGGATCGAAGCCCAATTCCGCAACGGAACCGAGCAGGGCACGAACCCGGGCCAGATCCAGAACGCCCCGGAATTCGCGAAGGGCAAGGAGAACCTCGACGATTGCCGCGTCCAGCGCCATGAATTTGCCCCAGGACGGAACAGACGGAACAAATGACGAGACACACCGGGCTGGTTCGTGCCGGGCGCGCTAGTGGAGAATCCGGCGGACGATTCAGGGATCGCCCAGAAAGAGCCGTTCGGCTCGATCCTGCAGTTTCAGCGGTGTCCACTGGCGGCCAGTTGTCGGTCGCACCTGCTAGCGTCGATCGGATGGAAGCCATGGATCCCCCGCCGCAACTTTCCGACGTGTTCGACGCGCTGCTGTCTACACGCTGGAACGTCGACCAAGCGAGGAAACGCCTGCAACCCGTTCCAGGGCTGTATGCCATCTACGGTGACGCCGACGCCTGGCACGATCTTGGCCTGGAGCCGCGGCCGGAAAACGCGCTCTATGTGGGCAAGAGCGAATCGAGTCTCGTGGGCAGGGACCTCACCACCCACTTTGCGGCCGACAAAACCGGCAAGGCCCGGACCGGCAGCTCAACCGTGCGCAGGTCTTTTGCCGCGCTGCTCAGCGATTCCCTGGACCTGCAGGCGACTCCACGGAATCCAGGGAAACCCGGAAAATATTCCCACTATGCCCTGACGGCAGCCGGGGACGCCCGGCTCACGGCCTGGATGCACGAACGCCTGACCCTCGCGGCCTGGGAGAAAACCACTGGTGTTGCACAACCGCTGAGTGAGATCGAATCCGCCGTGATCCGATGCTGGAAGCCACCCATCAATATCCAGATGAACCCGCGGCCGCTTCAACGCCTCAAGCTGGCCCGTGAAGCCATGGCACGGCAGGCCGCCGCCAGCGCCCTTGTCCCCGGCAACTCCACGCCGTCGACTCCCGGCAGGGACGGTTCGGGGGAAGAACCTGTGGCAGCCCAAGCCCGGATGCCGCGGGGTCCCGGTTTTACGCCGGTCGAGTTGGCCCGGGAGCTCGGGAAAGACCCCAAGACGGTTCGCCACGTGCTCCGGACCAGGTATGGACCGCTGCCGCATCCCGGGGACCGCTGGGGTGTGCTCACTGCCGAGCAGGAGAACCATGTCCGGGCGAGATTGGCCCCCGGTACCTAAATTGTGGGGCGGGCCGGGTCGGTTTCCGGTTCAACGAAGCCCTGCGAGTTCGGCCCGCCCGGGACTATCCGCAGGTCGAATCCGCCGGCCCCATGGCCCGCCCTAGGCCGGGCCACAGCCGGGTCAAATCCGCCGGGCCTAGCGTGGGAAACCAACCCACCACGCGCCGGCATGCGGCGCACGAGCTGCCCCAAGGAGCACCCGACCATGGAGAACCAGATCCGCAACCGCACACCGAGTTCCGGGCGTCCCACGTACAAGGGCAGGACCCTGCCGCGACCCGCGGAAGACCTCGAGGACCAGGGACTCGGCTTCGACGTCCAGGCGCTGCTGGGGCGCCGCAGCGCGCTGAAGGCCTTCGGGGTTGGGGCCCTGGCGCTGGGCCTGGCCGCCTGCAGCGCCACCGCGGATGCGGAAGTACCCCTCGGATCGTCCGGTACGTCCGCCGGGGAGATCCCCGATGAAACCGCCGGCCCCTATCCTGGTGACGGGTCCAATGGCCCGGACGTGCTGGAGCAAAGCGGCATCGTGCGCTCCGACATCCGCTCCAGCTTCGGGGAATCGAGCACCACGGCCGCAGGCATCCCGATGACCCTCGAGCTGAACATCAAGGACCTGGCCAACGCCTCGGCGCCCTTCGCCGGGGTCGCCGTCTACGTCTGGCATTGCGACCGCGAGGGCAACTACTCCATGTACTCCGCCGCCGTGGAGAACGAGAACTACCTGCGCGGGGTGCAGGTCGCCGATGCACAGGGCACCGTGCGCTTCACCAGCATCTTCCCGGCCTGCTACACCGGCCGATGGCCGCACATCCACTTCGAGGTCTACCCCGACGCGGCATCGATCACCGACACGGCCAACGCCATCGCCACCTCCCAGGTGGCGCTGCCCGAAGATGTCTCCGCGAAGGTCTACGCGGTCACCGGGTACGAGTCCTCGGTCAAGAACATGGCCCAGCTGTCGCTGGCGACCGACAACGTGTTCGGCGACGATTCGGGTGCCAGCCAGCTCGCCACCGTCACCGGGGATATCTCGAACGGATACAAGGTGGTGCTGGATGTCGGGGTGGACACCCGGACCACGCCCGCCGCAGGTGGCGGTGCCCCGGGTGGCGGCCAGGGCGGAACACCACCCAGTGGCGGACCCGGCGGAACCCCTCCGAGCGGTGCACCAGGAGATTCCGGCAGCCAACCGGTCGGGTCCCCGGGTTCAGGGCAGTAGCAGGCCCACCGCATACACGGCGCAGCCGACCACCAGACCGGCCAGGACCTGTGTGGAGGTGTGGTCCTTCAGCTCGATGCGCGACCATCCCACGGTTGCCGCCAGGACCAGCGCCAACGCGGGGCCAACCTGTCCCAAGGGCGCCAGGAGTTCCAGGCCCACAAAGGCCGCCACCGCGCTGTGGACCGAAAGCTTCCAGACCAGGTTGGCCAGCAGGCACACCAGCAGACCCAGGAAGATGGTTCCCACGGCGCTGAAAAGCCCCGCGGGGGCATCAAGCACGAAGAGCAGGACGGCGCCGACCACCAGGGACGTTCCGGCCATCATCATGACCGGTGCCCGCTGGCGGCGGTCGCCGACGTGGTGGTCGGTGACCTTGCCCCGGTGCCTCATCCACAGCAGCGCGCCGAAGGGCAGCCCCGTCACGAAGAAGAAGGCCACCAGGGCCTGGGGCCAGGTGGTTCCGGGCGTGAGAAGCGGCTGCAGCAGCAGCAAGACGCTCACCAGGATCGCCGGTGACAGGATTTCGGTCACGTACCGGGCTGGCCGCAGCGTGGGAGTTAGGCTCATCCACCGATCATACGAAAGATCGTCAAACGTCAGCGGGTCGTGGCGGGGGGCGCCCGTGGCAAGGACACTGCAGTGGTGCCCTTGCCACGGTCGTGTTCCTAGGCGAAGGCGGAGATCCCGGTGATCGAGCGCCCGATGATCAGCGCTTGCACCGTTTCGGTGCCCTCGTAGGTGTGGATCGCCTCGATGTCGGCGATGTGCCGGGCCACGCGGTTCTTCAGCAGGATGCCGTTGCCGCCAAGCAGGTCGCGGGCGTTGGACGCGATGGTCCGGGCGATGCGCGTGCAGGTGAACTTGGCCAGCGAGGCCTGCACCGGAGACAGCGTGCCGGCTTCCTCGCGCTTCGTGGCCTGCATGACCATCAGCTGCATGGTGGCCAGCTCCGAGTGCATCCGGGCCAGGCGTTCCTGGACGATCTGGCTGGCGGCCAGCGGGCGGCCGAACTGGATGCGCTGGGCCGCGTACTGCACCGCGGTCTCGTAGCAGGCGGTCGCGTGTCCCACCGCGGACCAGGCGACGCCCAGCCGGGTGGCGAAGAGGACCTTGGCGGTGTCCTTGAAGCTGTTGGCCCCGGGCAGCACGTGCGAGTCGGGGACGAAGACGTTTTCCATGCGGATGTGGGCCTGCCAGATGGCGCGCAAGGACAGCTTGCCCTCGATGGTGGTGCCGGTGTAGCCCTCCCACTCCTGCTGCACGATGAAGCCGCGGACCTTGTCGTCCTCGTCGCGCGCCCACACGATGGTGATCCCGCCGGTGGAGCCGTTGCCGATCCACTTCTTCTCGCCGCTGATCCGGTAGCCGCCCTCCACCTTGGTGGCGCGGGTTTCCAGCGACACCGAGTCCGAGCCGTGGGTGGGCTCGGTCAGCGCGAAGGCGCCGAGCACCTCGGCGGTGGCGAGCTTCGGGGCCCAGTGGGCGATCTGTTCGGGTGAGCCGCAGTAGACGATGGAGCGCAGCGCCAGCCCGGCCTGCACGGCGGCGATGGTGCCCACCGATCCGTCGGCGCGGGACAGTTCCATGTTCACCAGCCCGGCGGCCAGCACGCTCATTTCCGGGTGGCCCTCGAGGGTGAGCCCGTCGCGCAGCAGGTCCAGCTCGCCCAGGCGCGTGGCCAAATCCAGCGGGTAGTCGGAGTTGTTCCAGTATTCGTCGATGACCGGGCGCACCTCGTCGAGCCCGAACTTCCGGGCGCGGTCCCAGTATTCGCGGTCCGCCGCGTCGATGTCCTCGAAGAGCCCTGCCGGATCGACGTCCACCTCGCCCCAGAGTTCGTACTCGGGTTCAACGACCCCGGCGGGGAAATTGGTGCTGAGGCTGGCTTCGATGCTCATGGAAGGTGGCGCCCTTTCGTCGGCGGCGGAAATGTCGCTAGGGCACCAGCATACTGGAACTGAGTATCACGTCAAGAGACTGAGGTTCACTTGGTCTGGGTTGCATGCCATTCATCGGCGAGCAGGGCGTATCCGTACCCGTCCATCCAGGTGCCGTCGCGGTGCAGGAAGCCTGCGGCAAGGTGGGTTTCGCGGCGCATCCCGACCCGTTCCATCAGCCGCCACGAGGGTTCGTTGGCGGAAAGGCAGCGGGCGTGGACCCGGTGCAGTCCCAGCTCGACAAAACACAGGCCCAGCACCCGTTCAACGGCCTCGGTCGCGTACCCGCGGCCGGCATGGGCCGGATCGATCGACCATCCAAGCTCGGCTTCGGTGTCTGCGGCCCGGGCCGCGGACTCGCGCTGGGACCACGCGTCGCGGAGCCGGACCACCACCTCGCCGATGAGCGTTCCGCCGGATTCCAGGACCAATCGTTCGCCCAGGTGATCCGGGCAGGCGAAGGCCCGTCGGTATTCGTCGGCGTCGGTCCAAGCGGAATGGGTCCAGCGAGAGGATTCCGGCAACCTGCGGTATGACCAGGTCGCTCCCGCATCCGCAGCCGTGGCCGGGCGCAAGGCGAGCCGTGCAGTTTCCAACGGCCAAGCGGCGGCCCCATGCAGGGGCGGACTGGAATCCGAAGCCAGGCCCGTCCTCAGCCCCTGGGCCGGTCCAGGGCCTCGCGGACCTGGGAGAGCACCGTCTCGGTGTCCGGGGTGCCGCCGGCGATGGTGATGACCACCGTGGTCGGCTCGGGTGCCGGCGCCGATTCCTGCGGCTCGAGCACCGGGGCGAACAGCGCGCCCAGCGCGTTCAGCTCGCGCTCCAGCTCCGGGCGGCGGGTGTCCTCCGGGTGGCGCAGCCAGCGCCGCAGGTGGTCGTTGTGCACCGAGACGACCCCGGAGGCAAAGGCGATGCACATCGCCCGCCCGTTGGGCAGCGAGTACAGCCCGCGGTCGCGCAGGTGGTTGCGGAAGACCCGCTCGTAGCGGTGGATCGAGACCAGCTCGCGGTCGCGCAGCGAGGGCACGTCCAGCAGCAGGCGGTGGCGCAGGCCCGCGGCCTCGGGCCGGGCGGTGTGCTGGTCGAAGACCGTCAGCCCCGCGTGCACCAGCGAGGCCACGGGCCCGGCCGAGGAGGTGGCCAGCACGGTTTCGAGGTGGTGGATGATCGTCTCCATGTCGGCGAAGACCATCTCTTCCTTGGAGCCGAAGCGCCGGAAGAAGGTGGAGCGCGAGATGCCCGCGGCCTGGGCCAGCGCATCGACGCTGGTGGCATCGAAGCCCTTTTCGACAAGCAGGCGCAGTGCGGCGTCGGGAACCGCGGAGGAGGTGATCATGCACGAGAATCTAGCACGCCGCCCGATTCCCGCGCTCCCATGTTGACGCGTGATTCACGAATGTGCGCCACGCCACAGCCCGCGCGTGCGCCGGCACCCGACCCGCGCCACACCGGGGGAGCTATAGCCCTGGCGGAGGGCCAAACCATAGGGTGGGGTGAGAAGTAGCAAGACCGCGACCCACGACCAGGAGAAAACACATGGGCTTCAACATCGCCAACGCCGCACTACGACTCGTCTCGGGTGCCTACATCCTCAACAGCGGCATCGGGAAGCTGCGGCTTCCCGCCGAATCAGCCCAGGGCCTGCAGTCGATGACCGCCAACGCCATCCCGCAGGTCGAAAAGCTGGAACCGGCGGTCTTCGGCAAGGCCGTCGCCGTCGGCGAGATCGGCCTGGGTGCCGCACTGCTGACCCCGTTCCTGCCCTCGCGCCTGGTCGGCCTGGGCCTGGGGGCCTTCGCCGCGGGACTGGTGGCCGTCTACCTGAAGACCCCGGGGCTGACCGAGTCCGACGGAATCCGCCCGACGACCAACGGCGGAGCGATGGCCAAGGACTTCTGGCTCGCGGGCATTGCCGCCGCCCTGGTCCTCGGCCGCGGCAAGACCAAGACCAAGATCAAGGAAGTCGCCGCCAAGAAGAAGTAGCAGGGCGGCAACGGCGGGCCGGGACGCACGAATCATAGTGCGCCCCGGCCCGCCGTGTTTCGCCCTGGTGGCTGTCCTACGGGGTCCGGCGCGCACCCTTGCGGAACATCAGGGCCACCAGGGCCGCGGCCATCGCCACGATGCCCGGCAGCAGCAGCGCCTGGCCCAGGGCCAGCGAGAACGCCTGGTGCAGGAACTCGGGCACCCGTGCCCCGGTTCCCGGTTCCGCGCCGATCCCGGCCGGCGCCCCGGCGGCCCCGGCGGCCATGGACGCCACGACCTTCTCGGATTCCACGGCAATGCGCGATTCCATCATCAGCGCGATCAGGGCCGAACCCAGCACCGCACCGACCTGCCGGGTGGTGTTGTACACGCCCGACCCGGCGCCGGCATTGGCCTGGCCCAGGTCGCGGGTGGCGGTCAGCGAGACCGAGGGCCAGATCATGGCCGAGCCCAGCCCCATGAACACCGGCGGAAGCAGCAGCACCCAGAACGGGGTGTCGGCGCGCAGGATCAGCCCGTAGGCGGTGATCGAGGCGCCGAAGAGGAAGAACCCGGGGACCGCGAAGTACTTGGCCTCGATCTTCCCGACGTTCTTGCCGATGACCGGGGCCAGCACCCCGGCCACCACGGCCATCGGGGCGAGCATCAGCGCCGAGGCCGTGGGGGTCAGCCCGCGCACCGACTGCAGGTACAGGATCATCGGGAAGCTCATGGCGGTGATCGACAGGCCCATGAAGGCGATCGCGATGTTGGCCAGCGAGAAGTTCTTGTCCTTGAACAACCCCAGCGGCACCAGCGGCTCGGCCCGGGTGGCTGCCTGCCACCAGATGAACAGCCCCAGCAGCACCACGCCGCCGATGATCAGGTGCCAGGAACCGATGGGGCCGATGAACGGTCCCCAGTCGTGCCCGTTGCCCTCCTGGATGCCGAAGACCAGCGCAAACATCGCCACGGCGCTCAGGCCCACGCCCAGCCAGTCGAAGGAGTGCGAGTGGCGCGGCAGCTCGGGAACCTTCACCAGCACCCGCCAGATGGCCAACACGCCGACCGGCACGTTGACGAAGAAGATCCATTCCCAGCCCAGGGTGTCGACGAAGATGCCGCCGGCGATCGGGCCCACCAGCGTGGCGATGCCCGCGACAGCGCCCCACACGCCCATGGCCGCGCCGCGGCGGGCGTAGGGGAACATGCGGGTAATGAAGGTCATGGTCTGCGGGCTCATCAGGGAGGCGCCCAGGCCCTGGACCACGCGCGCAACGATCAGCGTGGTGATGTCGCCGGCCAGCCCGCACCACAGCGAGGAGAGCGTGAAGACCACCAGGCCGACGAGGTAGATGGTGCGCGGGCCGAACCGGTCGCCCAGCCGCCCGGTGATCAGCAGCGGCACCGCGAAGGCCAGCAGGTAGGCGCTGTTGACCCAGATGACGCCGTTGATGTCGGTGTCCAGGCCGTTCATGATCGCCGGCATGGCCGTGGAAACGATGGTGGAGTCCACCAGGATCATGAAGAAGCCGATGACCAGCGCCCAGAGGGCACCCCATGCGCGCTTGTCCTCGGTCTTTGCCGCTATGTCCTGGTTCGCATCCACCGCCCGAGTGTACGCCGGGGCGCCGGGGAGCAACAGGGATTTGAGCCGCACCTCACAGTGAACCGTTTTAGGGTCCTAGGGCAGGTTGACGAAGCCCTCGATGCAGGTGAACGACTGCCCGGCGATCCACACGCCGGCCGGATCGCGGTCCACGTGCAGGATCGCGGAGCGCCCCAGCCGGGTGCCCTGGCGCACCGTGTAGGACTCCGGGGCCAGCCCGGAACCGGTCAGCCAGACCCCGAACCCGGCATTCAGCGACCCGGTGGCCGGGTCCTCGGGAAGCCCCTCGCCGGGGCAGAAGGCACGGACCTCGTAGTCGGCCGGGATGCCGGTGACCACGTTGCGGAAGCGCTGGGAGCCGCGGCGCTCGTCGGCCTCGGAGACCGGGCGCAACTCCTCGCGCGCCCCGGAGGGCCGGTCTGTGGGCACATTGGGGTCGTAGGAGCGTGCCGGGATGCCCGGGACGGTGTGCGGGCCGATGACCCCGACCTCCAGCCCGGCCAGGATCGAGTAGTCCGGTTCCAGGGAGAGCACCATTTCCGCGTCGCGCAGCAGCAGCCCGGCGAATTGCGGCCCGTTGGCCAGCCACTGGTGCCCCACGACGTCCTCGCGCGTGATGCCCAGCCCGGTCAGCGCCCAGTCCAGCACGTCGTCCTCGAGCCCGCCGGTGCGCACCATGGGCGGCGCCTTGAACGCCAGGGACTCGGGATCGGACGGGTCCTCGCCCGGGACGCGGCGGACCTCGATGAGCCCGGCGTCGCATTGCTGGATCAGCGCGGCGGGGTTCTTGGGCACCCCTCCGGCCTCGAGCCACGCGTGGGCCGCACCCAGGGTGGGATGGCCGGCGAAGGGCAGCTCGGTGGTGGTGGTGAAGATGCGCACGCGGTAGTCGGCGTCGGGGTGCGTGGCCGGCAGCAGGAACGCGGTTTCGGCCAGGTTGGTCCAATTGGCGAAGTTCAGCATCTGCGCATCGGACAGCCCCTCGCCGTCGAGCACCACGGCCAGGCCGTTGCCGGTGTAGGGGGAGGAAGAGAAGACATCGACTTGCTTGTACGGGCGGGCAATACTCATGCATGAATCGTGACACATCCGCCCGAGCGGCGCGCCGGATGACGCCGTTTTGTCATCCAACGACGCAACAACCCCGGCGGGGCAACAACGGGCACCAAGGCAGGGGCGCCGGCCGCACCCCACGGTTTGTGGGGTGCRGCCGGCGCCCTGTTGCCGGGAACGAGGCGGCCTACCAGCGGTGGGCCACATCGATCACCAGGCGGCTGTTGCCCGTGGCGTCGATGAGCACGAAGGTCCGGAACGGCAGCCGGGCGCGGACCCCCAGGCCGAAGGAGCTCTGGCCCTCGAAGCTGCCCAGGAACGCCACCTGCCTGAAGGTGGTGTAGCCCGAGACGTCGCGCACGTTCAGCCGGTTGGCCGGGTAGTACGTCGGGGTTCCGGAGGTCGTGTAGGCCGGTGCCTTGACGATGATGCGCAGGTCCGCGGCCCCGGCCAGCGGAACGAGCTTGCCCTGGCCCTCGGTGTAGACGGCCGAGACGTAGCGGACGTCGTAGCCCTTCACCTTGCCCTTCAGGTCGATGACCATCCGGTCGAAGCAATCGTGGCGGCCGGTGCGGACGTTGGTGACGGTGGCCGAGGAGTAGCCGGCGACCGAGTCGGCCAGCGAGCCCCAGGTGATGCCGCAGTAGGGTGCGGCCACCGCGGTGGGGGTTGCGGCGGGGGCGGCCGGTGCGATGCCGAGCCCCGCAATGAGCAGTGCGCCGGCCAGGCCGGCGGCGATCCTGGTTTTCATGGTGATCCTCGCTTGGTGCGGTAAATCCGTGTGTGGGTGGATGGTGGAATCAGCATGCGCGCCGGGAAACCGGGCCGCAAGGGGGTATATCCACAATCCATTCCATTGCAATGCGCAGGAGATATGCCTTACGTCGACCGGTCATATCCAGCGTGCGCCCACGGGGGTGTGACAACCTTGTTGATATGCAAATCTTTGCCACCGGAACACTGGACGACGCCCTGAACGAGGTAGTGGAGAACACGAACGCATTACCGGATCCCATCCGACCATGGGTTGTGGTTGCGATCGGGTTACTGGCCGCGGTGCTCATCACCGTGGTCCTCTCCTTCATCTTCACCCGCATGCTCCGCCGCATCCAGGGGTCCGCACCCGATCGCCCCCTGCGCCGCATGCCCCTGCTGCTGACCCTGGCCTTCGCCTTCACCAAGATCACCGTGGGGCTCTCGTTTGCCTCGAACCAATGGGTCACGATCTGGCAGTTCCTGCTGCTGCTGGGACTGATCAGCTCCATTGCCTGGCTGCTAATCGTCGCCATGGGAATCTTCGAGGACATCCTCCTGGCCAAGTACCGCGAGGACGACGGGAACCCGCGGCGGCTGGCGAAGATCCAGACGCAGGTCGGATTGTTGCGCCGGGTGGCCACCGCGCTGGTCATCACCCTGGCTGTTGCAGGTGCACTGCTCACGATTCCCGAGGTCAGGGCGCTGGGCGCGGGGCTGCTGGCCTCGGCCGGCCTGATCTCGGTGGTCGCGGCGCTCGCCGTGCAGTCCTCGCTGGCCAACGTGTTCGCCGGGCTGCAGATCGCCTTCACCGACGCGATCCGGGTCAACGACACCGTGGTGGTGGAGACCCAACGCGGCACCATCGAGGAAATCACCCTCACCTACGTGGTGGTGCTGTTGCTTGACGGGCGCCGGATGATCATCCCCTCGACGCACTTCACCACGGTCCCGTTCGAGAACTGGTCGCGCCGCAGCACCGAGATCAGCGGCTTCGTGCTGCTGGACCTGAACTGGAATGCGCCCATCGAACACCTGCGCACGCGCACCGAGCAATTGCTCGCCTCCACGGATTTGTGGGACGGACGCACCGGGTCCCTGAACGTGACAGATGCCATCGGCGGCATCCTCAAGGTCACGATTGCGCTCAGCGCCAGGAACCCCGGGGACCTCTACGACCTGCGCAACTACGTGCGCGAGCACCTGATTGCCGAATTGGGAAGGGACTACCCCGACGCACTGCCCAAGCCGATGATGCCGGGTGCCGCCCCGGCCTAAAGGCGCAGTGCCGCCGGCCCGTAGTCCTCATAGGCCCGGGCCCGGGCGGTGCGTTCGCGCAGGATCGCCACCATCGCATCGGCCTTGGAGATCAGGTCGGCGATCTCGGCATCGTCGCGGTCCACCCATCGGGTCAGCGGCTCCCGGTGGACCGGGACGAAGTCCTTGTGCGGTTCCCACACAAAGAGCGTGCGCTCGGCGCCAAGCACGTACTGCTGCCAGAACACCTGGCGCAGGTAGTTGCGCGGGATGGTCTTGAACGGCTTGTTGGTGGTCTTGATTTCCGCCAGCTCCACCCGCCCGTGCTCCCGGATGCCCAAGCCGTCGGGGGTGGCCAGGTGGATGTGGTTCTCCGCGGCGTGGAACAGCTGGGTGGAGGGCACGATCCCGTAGTTCTCCTGCACCCACGCGGCGATCACTGGTTCGCGGGCCCGCCCGTGGTCGGTGTACGGATTCCCGCCGAAGCCCGAGCCGTTCAGTTTGTCCCAGGCCGCGGACTGGATGGATTTCGGGGTGGA
Organism: Arthrobacter sp. UCD-GKA; assembly: GCF_001863355.1. Taxonomy (NCBI): domain Bacteria; kingdom Bacillati; phylum Actinomycetota; class Actinomycetes; order Micrococcales; family Micrococcaceae; genus Arthrobacter; species Arthrobacter sp. UCD-GKA. The sequence goes on from NZ_MOLR01000016.1 coordinate 17,833, forward strand.
GAGCCTGGCCGCGTCGGTGGCCGTGATGCCCTGCGAGCGGGCCCGCAGCCAGGCGATCCGGTCCGAGGAATCGGCGACGATGCGCTGCAGGCAGGCGGCGGGGGCGGGGTCTAGCGGCGAGGGGATCACCTGACCCATTGTTCACAAAAAACCCGGGCACCGCGAACCGGCGGCGCGTCGGGCCCCGGCACCCGCCGCGCGGCGATGGCGGCCTGCGGTGTCCCTGGCCGATGCCACCTGCCCCGACGACATCCGTTCGCGGATGCTCCCCGCACGATGGACGACCCCGTGGAATCGATGTCCCAAGCCTCCAGGGAACCCCGGGGGCCGCACCCAGCGCACTGGCCGGAGGGCGCACGCGGGCGTAGCCTGAAACTCCGGACCCCCCACCGCCGCAACGGAAGGAACACCGCATCGCCATGGAACGATTGCTGGGCGTGACCACCCGGGTATGGACCTCCCCGCTCACCGACGCGACGCTGCCCGAACTCGCCGCCCATGTGGCGTCGCTGGGCTTCGGCGCCATTGCGCTCCCGCTGGAAAACCTCGGAGACTGGGACCCGAAGCGCGCCCGCGAGGTGCTGGCCGAACACTCCCTGGCTCCTGTGCTCATCGGCACCATGTCCCCGGGACGCAACCTGGTCTCCGCACCCGACGCCGAGCTCGAAGCCACCCGTGACCACCTGCGCGGCCTCATCGACGCGGCGGCATCCCTCGGGGCGACCACCGTCGCCGGCCCCTTCCACGCGGCCACCGGCCGGACCTGGTCCATGAACGAGGTCCACCGCCGGGCCACCTACACCCAGCTACGCGAAAACCTCGCACCGCTGGCCGCCCACGCGGCCGCCCACGGAATCACCCTGGGGATCGAACCGCGCAACCGCTACGAAACCTCGCTGATCAACACCGTGGACCAGGCCTTTGACGCGCTGGAACCGCTGCTCGGGCCCGGGCTCGGCATCGCCCTGGACAGCTTCCAGCTGAACATCGAGGAACAGGACATCGCGGCCGCCGTCGCCCGCGCCACCGCCCACATCGCCCACGTCCAGGTCAGCGGCAACGACCGCGGCACCGTCGGCGCCGACCACTTCGACTGGCACGGCTTCATCCGCGCGCTGGACCTGGCCGGGTACGCCGGCCCGCTCTGCGTCGAATCCTTCACCCCCGGGAACGCCTCGAACGCCGAGGCGGCCCCCATCTGGCGGCCGCTGGCCAGCACCCAGGACGCCTTGGCCGCGGACTCCCTCGGCTACCTGAAGAACCTGCAAGCCGGTGGCCTGCGCTGAGGTCCACCGCTTCCGCAGCCCGCCCCTCCGGCTGGGTGGCCGGGCACCGCGGGGGAAGATTCGGGCAAGGAACGCCTTTCAGCCGAAGACATCGAAGCCCTCCTGCACCGGGCCGCGGAGCACCACCCGGTGAAGTCCGCGGTGTTCCTGGTCGGTTACGAGCCGCTCGAGGACGCCCACCGAACCCCGCCGGACAGCGCCGAACCCCGCCGGACAGTGCCGGCGATCCGGGTGCCGCGGTGCTGCGCGGGTACCTGGAAGACGACCAGCTCCCCTTCTTCATCCTGGAGTCCTGCGCCGGGCAGCATCCTGACACCGTCGACGGCCTCTACCGCGTGGCCCTTTCGCGCCCCGACTTCACCTGGAAGTGTGACGGGAAGTCGTTGGTGCGCACGTACAAGCCGGCACCCGTCCATCATGAGGACCTGCCGAAGATCGCGATGGTCCCGGTGTCCCTCTCCAGGCCTGCCAAAACCTCACCTGAAGACCCGCACCCGGCACCCGGGCCGATGGTCGGGGCTCAGCCGCGGGATTCCAGCCTGTCGACGTAGCCGACCAGCGGGCTGGCCACGACGGTGACGGCCTGCCCCGGCCGCAGCCCGCGGGCCTTTTGCCGGTTCCGCAGGGTCCAGGCACGGGTCCCGTCTTCGGTGTCGATGACCAGCTCGTGGCGGACCCTGCGCCGCTCGGCCCAGGACTGCCCGACGATGTTCTTCCGTTCCCACAGCGCGTTGTTCAGCGCATCGGGAAGGAAGTCCAGGAACCGGCGCTCGGAGATGCTCACGACGGTCCCGGGAACCGAGGTCCGCGGCACCAAATCGAGGATGCCCACTGCGACCTTCAGCAGCGCGGCCAGTGCCAGCACCACCAGCACGACCCCGGCCAGCATCAGGAACCCGCCCAGTTGGGCGGCCCCGGCATCCGCCGCCGCGAGCTGCCGCATCTCGGTGCGCATCCGGAAGCCCACCACCAGCAGCGCGATGCAGATTGCTGCCTGGAGCGCGCCGCGCAGGACCAGTGACAGGGGCGCATGCCCCGAAAACGGGCGCAGCGAAACCCCCAGGAACCGCGTCCACGACGTTGTTTTTTCCATGTCCAACCATTCCCCCTTGGCCATGCCCCGGCAAGGGGAGGACAACCACCCTCGGAACCGGAGCAGAACAGATGTTCACGCAGTGCGCCACACCTAAAATCCCCAAAACGCACTGGTCAGCACAGCATAGCCCGAGGCAGCAGGAAGGGGAACGGGTGCCCGCGCCGGCCTAGCGGACAGGCTCCCAGACTCCCCGGGCCCACGTGCCGACCGGCCCCGGACCCGGCGGACGCTACTCCAGCGCGAGCGCCGCCGCGGCCAGCACCTGCTGCACGCTGGGCACCCCGGAGGCGCGGAACACCTCGGTGCCGTCCCGGCGCACCACCAGCGTGGGGGTGGAGGCGATGCCCGCCTCCTCGGATTCGGCCAGGTGCGAGAGCACGTCGACCTCGCGGATGCTCGCCTGGGCCAGCAGCTTGCCCGCCTTGCGGAGCACGGAGCGGGCGCGCACGCACGGTGCACAGAAAGCGGAGGTGTACAGAATAAGTTCCATCACCGGGATACAACCGGGACTCGGCGCATTCGATTCCCGGCTCCAAGCAGGACTGCTCGGGGTGCCGATGAAACTGTGTTGACGTTCGGTGCCGGGCCTTCCACGGAGCTTCGAAGTGCGATACCGGCGCGCTACCACGGCATCCGGTTTAATCTCCTGGACTCTGATGAACGACAGCGTTTTCACGATGAGGCCTTCGACGCGAAGGGAAAGCAGGCCCACGCGGGCCACAAGCCTCATCCATCGCTGCTGGTGTGACACACTCGCGGCACTGCGAGAATTGTGAAACAATTGGGCTTGTGGGCATTACCCACACGTGTTGTAATGGTATCAACGCAGTTTCAACCACGACGGAGACCAAGAGCATGGACGAGCGCGGCTTTGTGCCAGCAGGAGAAGTGATCGCTGATGGGCGCTCACGCATGGCCTTCGGCAAGGTTGGCGTACGCCACGACGACAAATACGCAGTGGCTGTCAACGAAGATGGAGAAATACTGTTGACGCCGTTGGCTTCCGTGCCCCTCCGGGAACTGCTGATCTGGGAAAATGCGCAGGTTCGCGAGGCCCTCAGCCGCGGACTCCTGGAAGCCGCTGCTGGCGAGACCGATGACCTCGGCGACTTCACACAGTTCATCGACGCAGATGACGACGCTTAATGGCGTTCATGTTGCGCTTTACAAAACAGGCTCAGAAGGATCTTCAAGGGCTTAGTAAGAGTGGGCATTCGGCCGAAAGGCTGAAAAAGGTTCGAAGGGCTCTTGGCAGGTTGCAGGAAGATCCGAAGTATCCGGGTTTGAGGTCGCACAAGTACCACTCAGCACAGGGGCCGGGAGATACCGATGTCTGGGATTCCTACGTTGAAAACAACACGCCATCGGCGTGGAGAATTTATTGGCAGTATGGTCCAGAGCCAGGCATGATCACCATCGTCACGATAACACCACACCCATAACCTTCACCCTGTAATAAAACAGACTCCAGCGATATGCTCGGATGACGTTACTGAGGGGGAACGAACTGTGGATTTTGAAGCGCAGTCCGAACGGTTTATCGGTCATGCAATTATCGCCTTTGCCGATTCCTGTACCCGGCCAAAGCTCACAGCCTCATGTCCGTTTTATAGGGTCGAAGGTGGTACCCCGACCTGTGACGAGGAGTGTCGGGCGATTGCCGAACAGCTTGGGTACCGTGATCGTCCGGTGGAGAGTCACGACTTTGGTGGCTTGAGACTCACGGGTCGCGCGATCCCTCTGGCGGCTACGGCCGGTTACCAAGTCTTCGATGCTAACCGGACCTATCTGCAGGATCGGCACCTCGAACCGTCAGAGCAATCCACGACGACGTTGTTGCTCGGTGTTCAGGCTCGAATTACGGCTGCCGTTTTGGGCCAGAATGAACAAGCCGAAAGTGACCTCGGATATTTCTGGGAAGAGCTGGAAAAACGAAAATTCCCGGTGAGGCAGGCTGCCGGCGCGGGCTTGGCGCTGACGCTCGCTCGCTCTGTTGTATCCCTTATCTCGCGCCCACGAATGGAAACCCTTGGGCTCATTCGATCCAACCAGGACTCAACATCCACTTTGGCAGAGTCGTGGCAGCCAGTGTTGGATGGGGTCCGGATGCAGCTCACAAACGACCACGACCGCGACGTTCAGAGCAAAGCACTGGCCCTGCCAAATTGGATCCGAGGGCTTGTAAACAGTGAAGTCGTGATTCAGCGGATACAGCACGACGAAGAATTGCGGCATGTATTCAGCCCCGCAGTCGTTTACCCTTTGAGCAACTGGTTCGGCGGGCTGCTACGTGAAGGCGTTTTCCAATCCGTCAGGAATCGAATTCCGTCAGTCGACCTCTTCCGCTCGCTGGCAAAAGTCGGGTACTCGGACAAGCTCGGGAGTTGGTTTTGGGATAGACATACCCAAACCCGACTCGAAGATTGGCAAACCACCTCCTACGCATTGGAATGGAACTGGCAAAAATTTCAAGAAAGCCATGGACTGCCCCGTCACTTCCTCAATGAGCGCGCCATTGATTCCGAACAGATAGCCTCTGCCAGCATGGCTCGAACGATGGGAGACCACGGACGGATGGCCGAAAGTGTTGGATTTTCCAACGCAATCGGAATCGCAGTGCAGTATCTTCGAGAAGGAAATCCTCGCGCAGCAGCCGACCTGTTTTCCGGAATCACGGAACTGCAACCCGCAAACGCTGACTCCTGGAACAATCTGGGTTTCTGCCAGTTGGCTTTTGATCCGTCAGCCGCTTTGAGGTCCTTCGGGATCGCGGCTGCATTCCGTAGCAACGAAAACCAGCTGCTGACGGCAAACCATCTTCTGGCCCTGCATGTTCTGGGCCGGGACGAAGAAGCCGCACTGCTGATCAGAGCTGAGATTTACGATGATCCAACGTTGCCCGAAGCCTATGTTTGGGAACATCGCAATTGTGGGGAGCCGCTAAAGCTTGGTTCCACCAAAGACGTTTCCACATACCTGAGAATGACCGGGTCCCATATTCGTGAAATGCTAGATTCGCGTTGACGCTGGCGTTCGCGGGTCTGTACCCGGCGTGGTGTTGTTGGAGGCCTGATAGCAACATCAGAGGTGGCTTGTTCAATTTTTGCCGGTCCTGATCGACAGAAAAGGTAGCTGAAACCGTCTGGTTCAAGCGAAGTGGTTCAGTCGATTGAGGACAAATCACAAGATAGGGGCCACCGCAGGGCTGACGATGAACTCCACCCTGGGGTGGAGACGGGCCGCAAACAGTTCATCACCTGCTCCGATGCCGCGGCGGTGCGGATTTGAAATGCTGGTGGCATGATCGAAGCAAACCCCGCACCCGAGACCGCCGCAGCCACGGCGGCACCCCCATCCACCACCCCGGTGCTTTCCGCCCGGGCCCTGCGCCGCGCCTATGGATCTACCTTGGCACTGGACGGCGTGGACCTGGACATCCGCGCCGGCGAGTCGGTGGCCATCATGGGTCCCTCGGGCTCCGGCAAGTCCACCCTGTTGCACACCCTGGCCGGCATCGAACGTCCGGACTCCGGCTCGGTGCTCTTCGCCCCGGCCCAGGGGGCACCGCGTGAAATCACCGCGCTGGGGGAGTCCGAACGCTCCGCGCTGCGCCGCGGGGCCTTCGGCTTCGTCTTCCAGTCCGGACTGCTGATCCCGGAACTCACCGCCGTGGAGAACGTGGCGATGGCGCTGATGATCAACGGGACCCCGCGCGCCGCGGCGCTGCCCCGGGCCACCGAATGGCTGCGTGCACTGGGTCTGGGCGGGATGGAGGAACGCCGCATCGGCCAACTTTCCGGAGGCCAGGCCCAACGCGTGGCCATCGCCCGCGCCCAGGTGTCCGGTGCCCAGGTGACCTTTGCCGACGAACCGACCGGCGCCCTGGACTCGGGCACCGGGGCCGAGGTGCTGTCGAGCCTCATGGATTCCACCGTCGGACGCGGGAACACCATGGTCATGGTGACCCACGATGCCGAGGTCGCGGCACGCTGCGACCGGACCATCCGGCTGCGCGACGGACGCATCCTCGCCGAGCACGCCGCGGCCCCTGCCGCCGGAAGCCCGCGGACCGCAACCCCGGGAACGATGAAGTGATGCGCGCGCTGACCCTGGCCTGGATGCTGGGCCGGCCCGGCCACGGGCGCCGCGCCCCGCTGTTGCTGACCATGGGGGCCTACGCCCTGGTCTCCGCGCTGGTGCTCACCGTCACCGCCGGCGCCTTGTCCTTCACCCGCGTGCAAGACGAGTTGACCGGCATGTACCTGACGCTGGCCGGGCTCGCGGTGGTGCTGCTGCTGGTTCCGCTGGCGGTGCTCGGCGCGGCCGCCGCCCGGCTCTCGGCCCGCAGCCAGGACACCCGGCTGTCCACCGTCCGCCTGCTCGGAGGCACCCCGTCGCTGGTTGTGGGCATCACCATCATCGAATCCAGCGCCACCGCCCTGGCCGGGGCGGTGGGTGGGGTGCTGCTCTACGCCGCTGCCGCTCCGGCGGTCGGCCTGGTGCACTTCCAGGGCTCGGCCATCGGTTCGGCGATGTGGCTGGAACCGGGCATCGTCGCCCTGGTGGTGGCGGCCGTGGCGCTCATCGCCGCGATCTCGGCGGCCGTGGGCCTGCGCAAGGTCATCGTCTCCCCGCTGGGCGTGCGCAACCGCACCACCACCCCGAAGCCGCGCTGGATCCGTGCGGTGGTCGTTGCGGCACTGATCCTGGTGGTTTCCCTGGCGTTCTCGATGCTCTCGGCCTTCCAGTCCATGGCCATCATCATTGCCGTGCTGCTCGGAGGGTTCGCTCTGGGCCTGGGCGCGTTGAACCTGGTGGGCCCGTGGGCCGTGTGGGTCATCGGCAACGCCAAGCTCAAGAAGGCCGAAGCCCCGGCCGACCTGCTGGCCGCCCGGATGATCCTGGAAAACCCGGCGCAGGCCTGGCGGCAGGTCTCCGGCATCGCGATGAGCAGCTTCGTCGCGGTGGTCGGCGGCAGCGGCGCCGCGCTGATGAACACGGCGGGTACCGAGTCCGACCCCGGCAGCCCGGACGCGTTGCTGGCCGCCGACGAGATGACCGGCGTGCTGATCACCCTGGTCGCCTCGTTCATCTCGGTGGCCTGCTCCACGGCCATCACCCAGGCCGCTGCCACCCTGGATCGGGCCGACCTGTACTCCGGCCTGCACCGGCTGGGCATGGAGCGGGACACCATGGAAAAGGCGCGCGTCGGCTCCGTCATGGCCCCGGTCATCGGGGTCGGCGCGGGCGCGGTGCTCGTCAGCGGCGTGCTGGTCTTCCCGCTGGCCGGGATCGCCGTCATCGTCGCCCCGGTCTCGGTGGGCATCATCCTGCTGACGCTGCTGGCCGGGGTGCTGGCGGTGCGCGGGGCCGTGGCCCTGACGGCCACCGGCGGTGTGCTGAAGCTGGGCAAATCCGGCTAGTCGCGGCAAGACCCCACAAGAAACGCCGCTGCCCGGGCACCAACCATCGGTGCCCGGGCAGCGGCGCGCGCGGCGTTGGCGCGGCGCCTACTTCCGGAGGCCGTCCCAGCCGGCGGCAAGCTTCGAGTGCCTGCGCCCGTAGCCCAGGTAGATGAACGCGCCAACGACCATCCACACCCCGAAGACCACCCAGGTCATCACCCCGAGGTTGGCCATCAGGTACCCGCAGAACAGGATCGCCAGGATCGGGGTCAGCGGGTAGAGCGGCACCTTGAAGGTGCGCGGCAGTTCCGGTTGGGTGCGGCGCAGGATGATCACGGCAAGGGACACCAGCGAGAACGCGAAGAGCGTGCCGATGGAGGTCGCGTCGGCCAGCTGGCCCAGCGGCACCAGGCCCGCGACCAGGGCCACGGCTCCGCCGGTGATCCAGGTGCCGGCCACCGGTGCGCCGTTGCGCGGGGAGATCCGCCCGAAGACCTTCGGCACCATGCCGTCGCGGCTCATCGCCACCAGGATCCGGGTCTGCCCGTAGAGCACGGTGATCACGATGGAGACGATGGCCAGCACCGCGCCGGCGGCGAAAAGCAGCGCCACCCAGCCCTGCCCGGTGACCTCCTCGAGCAGCTGGACCAGCGCGGCGCTCTTGCCCTCGAACCAGGTCCACCGGCGGGCACCGATCGCGGAGATCGCCACCAGGATGTACAGGGAGGTGATGATGACCATCGACAGCACGATGGCACGGGGCAGGTCCCGTTGCGGGTTCCTTGCTTCCTCGCCGGCGGTGGAGGCGGCGTCGAAGCCGATGTAGGAGAAGAACAGGCGGGCGGCCGCCGCGGAGACCCCGGCGGTGCCCATGGGCAGCAGCGGGTCGAAGTTCCCGGAGGTGAACGCGCTGAAGGCGATCACGATGAAGAAGATGAGCACGGAGATCTTGATGAACACCAGCACGGTGTTGACCACGGCCGATTCGCGGGTGCCGCGCACCAGTAGCACCGTGGCAAACAGGACGATCAGCAGGGCAGGGATGTTGAATACCCCTCCGTCGGTGCCCGGGGGATTGGTCAGCGCCGCGGGCAGGCCGATGCCCAGCGAGCGGGCCATCTCGTTGAGGTATTCGCCGGCTCCCACCGCGATCGCCGCGACGGAGACCGCGTACTCGAGCACCAAGCACCAGCCGCAGATCCAGGCCAGGCCCTCGCCCATGGTCGCGTATGTGTAGGTGTAGCTCGACCCGGAAACCGGGACCGCGCCGGCCATTTCCGCGTAGGACAGCGCGGCAAAAAGGGCGGCAAGCCCGGCGATGGCGAAGGAGATCCAGACCGCGGGCCCGGCCATCGGCACCGAGGAGGAGAGCACGACGAAGATGCCGGTGCCCAGCGTGGCCCCGACGCTGATCATGGTCAGGTGCAGCAGCCCGAGGGTGCGGCGCAGCTTGGGGCCGCCGGTGCCGTTGCCGGCCTCGGCCATGAATGCCTCGATGGGCTTGCGTGCGCCCAGTTGTTGGCGCAGCGTGGGCTTGGATGTGCCCGCTGCAATGTTTTGCGTGGTCATGCATAAATCTTTGCATTTATTGGCGGTCTGCCGCGCGCTGCGGCAGCCGCGACAAGCCCACGGAATGCTCATGAAACTACAGGTCAAGCAGGAAGTTGTGCATCACCGGCGCGGGGCGCACTGTGGCAAAACTTACCCCGGCATCCCGGAATCAACGCCCCGAAACATGCACGACGATGAATTGTTTTGCATCAGCATGGCCGCCACCGGGCCGCGCCACGAACCTCAGGCGAAGTACACGCCGATCCGGTTGCCGTCGATCTCCTCGATGCGGATGTCGATGTCGTAGATGTCGCGCAATACCTCTTGGGTCATGATCTTCGACGGTGTTCCCTGGTGCACCAGCACGCCGCGGCGCATGGCCAGGATGGTGTCCGAGTAGCAGGATGCGAAGTTGATGTCGTGGATGACGATCACCACGGTCTTGCCCAGGTCGTCGGCAAGCTTGCGGATCATCCGCATCATTTCCACCGAGTGCTTCATATCCAGGTTGTTCAGCGGCTCGTCCAGCAGCAGGTAGTCGGTGTCCTGCGCCAGCACCATCGCGATGTAGGCGCGCTGGCGCTGGCCGCCGGAGAGCTCGTCGAGGAAGCTGTCGGCCATCTCGGTCAAATCCAGCTGGTCCATGGCGGCCTCGATGTGCGCCAGGTCCTCGGTGGTCGGGTGCCCGCCGGAGTGCGGGAAACGCCCGAAGCCCACCAGGTCGCGCACGCGCAGGCGCATGGTGATGTGGTTTTCCTGCCGCAGGATCGCCATCGACTTGGCCAGGTCCTTGCTGGGGGTGCGCCCGATGTCCAGCCCGGCAATCGACACCGCACCGGAATCCATCGGGATCAGCCGCGAAATCAGCGACAGCAGCGTGGACTTGCCCGCGCCGTTGGGCCCGATGATGGAGGTGACACCACCGGCGGGGATGGTGGTGCTCACCGCGTCCACCACTGTCTTGCCGGAGTAGGACTTGGTCACCGAATCAATGCGGATCACTTCAGGGAACCCTTCAGGAGCAGGTAGAGGAACAGCAGTCCGCCGGCGAACTCGATGATCACGCTCAGCGCGGTGGCGAAGCCGAAGACCCGCTCGAGCAGCAGTTGGCCGCCGATCAGCGTGATGGCCCCGAGCAGGCAGACAACGGGGATCAGGGCGGCGTGGGAGAACTTGCGCACCATCTGGTACGCCAGCGAGACCACCAGTAACCCGAAGAAGGTCACCGGACCCACCAGCGCGGTGGAGATCGCGACCAGGATCGAGCAGAGCACCAGCACCAGCGTGACGATGCGCTGGTGGTCCACGCCCAGGTTGATGGCCGTTTCGCGGCCCAGGGCCAGCACGTCGAAGCTCTTGCGCAGCTTCCACACCACGGCCGCGACCAGCGCCACGATGACCGCGGAGATCCCCAGCAGCAGCGGCTCGACCTGGTTGAAGGAGGCGAAGAAGAGGTCCTGCAGCACGATGTATTCGCTCGGTTCCATCAGTCGCTGCAGCAGCGAGGAGAACCCGCGGAAAAGCGTGCCGATGACGATGCCCACCAGCAGCATCAGGTGCAGCGACCCGGTGCCGCCGGTGAACAGCCAGCGGTAGAGCAGCGCGGAGAACACGATCATCAGACCCACCTCGACCCCGAACTTCAGCGCGGGGGAGGCGGTGAGCAGCGTGGAGGAACCCAGCATGAACACCAGCGCGGTCTGGATCAGGATGTACAGCGCGTCGAATCCCATGATCGAGGGGGTCAGGATGCGGTTGGCGGTCACGGTCTGGAACATCAGCGTGGACAGGCCCACCGCGACGGCGACCACCAGCATCGCGCCCACGCGGATGCCGCGGCGGGTCAGCGCGTAGGACAGGTTTCCGCGCAGCTCGATCGTCATGAAGGCAGCGATGCAGCCCAGGGTGATCACGGCCATCACGGTGATCAGCGCGGCCGGGGAGATCCGCTTGGGCGAGAGCATGGCGGGGGAGAAGCTGCGCCGGGGCAGGGGCCGGCGGGTCCCGGCGAGGGCCGGCGAGGGTGTCTTAGGCATGTCGTTTCCTGGTTCTCAGCAGCAGGGCCAGGAAGATGGTGGCGCCGAGCACGCTCATCACCATGCCCACGGGGACCTCGTAGGGGAAGCGGATGGTGCGCCCGATGATGTCGCAGACCAGCACGAAGCCGGCGCCGAAGAGCGCGGTCCACGGGACGGCCCGGCGCAGGTTGTCGCCGAAGAGCAGCGAGACGATGTTCGGCACGATCAGCCCGAGGAACGGGACGGCGCCCACGGTGGTCACGACCACGGCGGAGATCAGCGAGACCAGCACCAGACCCAGGCGCATGATCGCCTTGTGGTTCATCCCGAGGTTGGTGGTGAAGTCGGCGCCCAGGCCCGCGACGGTGAACCTGTCCGCAGCCAGGTAGCCGGCCAGCGTGAGCGCAGCGACGATCCACAGCAGCTCGTAGCGCCCGCGCAGGACGCCGGAGAAGTCGCCGATCATCCAGTTGCTCAGCGTCTGGAGCAGGTCGTACTTGTAGGCAAAGAAGGTGGTGACCGAGCCGATGACCCCGCCGAGCATGATGCCCACGATCGGCACCAGCAGCGTGTTGCGCGCCGGCAGCCTGCCCAGCACCGCCAGGAAGAGGGCGGTGCCGCCGAGCGCGAACACCGAGGCCACACCCATCTTCATCATGATCGGGGCGGCGGGGACCAGCACAGTGACGACCAGGATGCCCAGGGTCGCGGACTCCACGGTGCCCACGGTGGAGGGTTCGACGAAGCGGTTGCGCACCATCAGCTGCATGATCAGCCCGGCCACCGCCACCGCGGTTCCGGCCAGGATCACGGCCAGGGTGCGTGGCACGCGGGAGATCCACAGCAGGTCCCAGGCCTCCGGGTCGCCGGCCAGCAGCATCGGAAGGCTGACGTCGGACACCCCGACGAACAGGCTTACGACGGCGAGCAGCCCCACCAGGACGGTGCCGGAGACCAGCCACGTGGTTTCGGAGGGCTTCTTGGAACGCCGAACGGCCACCGCGGGATCCTGCTCCGCGGCGGCCGAACGGCTGAGTACTGGTGCGCTCATGATCAGTTTGCGACTGTGGGCGGGTGCCTACAGACCCGCAGCGACCTCGTCGATCATCTTTTCGGTGTTGTTCAGGCCGTAGCCGACCATGTACCAGGCGTTGGAATCCAGGTTCACGATCTTGTTGTTCTTGGCGGCGTTGGTCGAGGCGACCAGCTCGTTGTCCAGGACGGCCTTGGCTGCATCGCCCGAGGTGCCCATGGCCGAATCGCGGTCAATGACGTACAGGGTGTCGGGATTGTTCGTCTTGAGGAACTCGAAGGAGATCGACTCGCCGTGGGAGCCTTCGGACTTGACGTCGGCGACGGTGGCCACCCCGAGCACGTCGTGGATCAGGCCGAAGCGCGAGCCGGCGCCGTAGGCGGTCAGTTCGCCGCCGGAGGTCATGATGATCAGGCCCTTGCCGGCGTCGGCGCTCTTGGCCTTGGTGTCGGCGATCTTGGTGTCGATGGCCGCGAGCTTCTCGGTGACCTTGGATTCGACGTCGAAGATTTGGCCCAGCTTGCCGGCCTGCTCCTTGAAGGAGTCCAGCGGCTTCTTGAGGTCGACGGACAGGTCGACGGTCGGGGCGATCTTGGAAAGTTCCTCGTAGGAGGTGGCGGTGCGGCCCGTGATGATGATCAGGTCCGGATTGCCGTTGGAGATGGCTTCGAAGTCGGGTTCCTTCATGGAACCGATCTTGGCGACGGAAGCGTCGTTGTACTTGGCCAGCGACTCGGGGTACTTGGTTTCCGGAACGCCGTCGGCTTCCAGGCCCAGGGCGGTCATCGAGTCGAGCACACCCAGGTCGAAGGTGTAGACGGTCTCCGGGTTCACCGGAACCTCGGTGGTCCCCTGCGCGTGGGTGATGCTCACGGTCTTGCCGGAATCGGCCTGGGCACCTGCCTCGGTGGAGCCGCCGCAAGCGGTCAGGGCGAGCAGGGATGCGCCGGCGGCAAGTGCGCCAAGGACGACGCGAACGGGGGTCTTCACGATGATTTCTCCGATGGTGGGGCCGCTGCCCAAGGCCCGCATCAATTAGCGAACGACCTCGTGGCGTAAATGAACTTAAGTGAAACGCTATAGATAAGGCGTGCCTATGTGCAAACCGAGCAACCTTGATAGGTTGTCGGCGCCATCCGATCGCGAGGGTAGGTCTGCCTAAGGAACCCCTGCGACACAGGGAATCCGGGACACCCTCGCCCTGAAATGTGATCTCCGTCACTCGTGGGTTCGGGCGCGGCAAAAGGGCGTGCCGTGACGATTCTTGACGTCCGGCGACGGACGGGTGGCCCGTGAGGGGTGGAAGTAATGCAGTGGCTGGGCGGGTGGCCGGGGTGGGGGTGGACGGCTTTGCTAGCGCCCGCGCCTGGCCAGGCGCTCCACCAGTGCATCGGGCGCGATCCGCGCCAAGGCGGTAGCGAGCTTGTAGCGCACCGAGGGGATCGATACGGATTTGCCCGCGTCGCTGTCGGCCAGCGCCTGCCGCACCACGCTCGGGGCATCCAGCCACCCCCGGGCGGGGATCTTGGTCTTGTCCACGCCCATGCGGTCGTGGAACTCGGTGCGCACGAAGCCGGGGCACACGGCGGTGACGGAGATGCCGCGGCCGGCATAGAAAACGTTGGCCCATCGGCTGAAGTTCACGATCAGCGCCTTGGCTGCCGAGTAGCTGCCGCGCGGGGTGAAGGCGGCGACCGAGGCGACGTTGATGATCCTTCCCCCGCCGCCGGAGCCCATGGCGTTCAGTGCCGCATGCATCAGTACCAGCGGTGCCTGGGTGTGGATCCGCAGGTGGTCAAGCTCCTCGCCGAGGTCGTTGTCGGCGAAATTGCCGCGCAGGCCGTACCCGGCGTTGTTGACCAGCAGGTTGACGGGTCGCGCGGCTTGGGCGAGGCGGGCGGACACCCGTTCGGTTCCCTCGTCGGTCACCAGGTCCGCGGCCAGCACTTCGACGTTGACGGCAAATTGTGCGTGCAGCCGTGCGGCGAGCTCCGCCAGCCGCTGCCCGTCACGGGCCGTGACCACCAGGTCGTGTCCGCGGGCCGCCAGTTGCGCGCAGAATTCGGCGCCCAGCCCCGAGGTGGCGCCCGTGACCAGTGCCGTGCCCGGAGTGCGGTGCGGGTTGCTGGTTTCCGGCGGCAAGAAATCTTTCATGATGTGAGCCTAGTCACCGAATGGCCGGATGGCTTGCGAAATGACGGGCATTTGTCATCCCCGGCCACGGCGGCGATCGGGCAATTAGGTCCGAGCTGTGTTGCGTAATCCGAATTGGTGAGGTTAGCCTTACTCGTCAGGTGTTGGTGTGACGGCCAATCCACAATTCCTGCCGACCGAGCACCTCCTCCTCCGTATCCATCGCTTTCCACCGCTGAATCGCAAAGGATTCCACACCCACATGAAGTTCACTCGACGCGCCGGCCTCATCGCCGCAGCAACCACCGCCCTTGCCTTGACCCTCAGCGCCTGCGGCGGAACCGCCGACAGCGCCCCGGCCAGCAGCACCGCAGCGGCAAGCGCCGCCTTCCCTGTCAGCATCAAGCACATCTACGGGACCACCGAAATCACCGAGGCACCCGAGCGCGTGGCCACGGTTTCCTGGGTCAACGCCGATGCGGTGCTGGCACTGGGCGTCGTTCCGGTGGCCATGGCCGAGGACACCTGGGGAAACAACAAGCAGGGCTCCACCGACTGGAAGGATGCCAAGCTCACCGAGCTGGGCGCCCCGATCGGCAGCGAGAAGGCCCCGGTTCAGTACTCCGAGAAGGACGGCGTGAACTTCACCGCGCTGGCCGAGGCCCAGCCGGACCTCATCGTGGCCGGGTACTCGGGCCTGACGCAGGAGGAGTACGACAAGCTCTCCAAGATCGCCCCGGTCATCGGCCCGATGGCACCGAACTACACCTCCGGCTGGCAGGACGTGACCACCGCCGTAGGCCAGGCACTGGGCAAGGACGCCGAGGCCAAGGCCGTAATCACCGAGGTCGAGGGCAAGGTCGCTGCTGCCGCCGAGGCGAACCCGGTCTTCAAGGACACCACTTTCATTGCCGGAAACTTGGAACTGTCGGACAACTCCATCAGCCTCTACGCCACCGGGGATTCGCGCCCGCGCTTCCTCACCGCACTGGGCATGACCCAGGCGGCAATCGTCGATGCGAACGCCAAGGACGGCGAGTTCTTCCTTCCATGGGCCGCGGAACGCGCGAACGAGCTGGACTCCGACATCTTCTTCACCTGGGCCGCCGAGGGCACCGGCACCGATGCGGTCGCCAAGAACAAGCTCTTTGCCCAGCTCCCCGCCGTCTCCAAGGGCGGGCTGGTGGCCGCGGCCAACGACATGGAGGTGCTCGCCATCTCGGCGGCGTCCCCGCTGTCGGTGCCCTACGCCCTCGAGAAGGTCGTCCCGGCCTTCGCTGCGGCCGCGCAGGCAGCCGCCGGCAAGTAGCCGGCCCGCACCACCCACGCACCGGCACCGATACAGGCGGGAACCACAGGCAATGTCAGGAAGCTTCGGACTCCTCAAGGTAGCGCAATTGCGCTGCCACCGAGATCTCGGCTGCCCGTCGCACCCGTGGATCCACGTCGGCGTAGACCACGTCGGTGACCTGGGCGATGGTGGGCGCAACGGCGGAATCTGCCCGGATCTGCGCCAGGGCGGCGCGGATCTGGGCCAGCCGTTCAAGCCGGTGCGCCCGGTATTCGCGCACGATACCGTGCAGGGACCCCAGCACCGGGCCGTGCGCCGGGAGCACCAGCGCATCGGGGCCGGCCTCCAGCTTGTCCAGCGAGGACAGGTAGTCGCCCAGGGTCCCGTCTGGCGCATCCAGGATGGTGGTGCCGCGGCCCAGGATGGTGTCCCCGGTGAGCATCGAGCCGTTTGCCCCGTCGTCGGGCAGCAGGAAGCCGAGCGAATCGGAGGTGTGGCCTGGGGTGGCCAGCACGCGCAGCCGCAGGCCCGCCGCGTGGATCTCCTCGCCGTCGACCAAGACCCCGGCCTCGCGGCAATGCTCCGGCAGCGCCGCACGCACCGGCGCCCCGGTGAGCCGGTGCAGCGTGTCGATGCCCTCGGTGTGGTCGTGGTGGCGGTGCGTGATCAGGATCAGTTCGACGGATTCGGCGGCCAGCGCACCCAGGTGCCCGGCGTCGTCGGGACCCGGATCCACGACGATGGCATGCTCGGACCCCGGTGCGCGCAGGATCCAGGAATTGGTTCCCTCCAGCGACATCGGTCCGGGGTTCGGGGCCAGGTGGAAGGCTGCCTGCTCGGAGACGACGGTGGCTTGCTGCTTGCTCATGGCCCCCAGTCTAGGGCCACGGCCCGCGCCTCCGCCCGGAACCGGGTGGACAATCCATGAGCGCTCCACCATCCGGGTCACGAACGTCCGAGGCCCTGCCGCTGTCCGCGCAGAAAACCGATTCCCGCGCGCCCGCCCGGCGCCCCGGGCTGATGCCCGCGCCGGTGCTCGGACTTCTCCTGGCGGCAGCCCTGGCCCTGGGGCTCTTCTTGTCCCTGCTCATCGGTGCCCGGCCCATCGCCCCGTCCACGGTCCTCGACGCGCTGGTGCACCTGGACCCGGCCAACGGGGACCACGCGGTCGTCGCCTCGCGCATCCCGCGCACCGTTGCCGGGCTGCTCATCGGCGCCGCCCTGGGGCTCGCCGGAGCCGGGATGCAGGGCATCACCCGCAACCCGCTGGCGGACCCGGGCATCCTGGGCGTCAACGCCGGGGCCGCGCTGGCCGTGGTGGCCGGCATCCACTTCTTCGCCGTGACCACGCTGCACGGCTACATCCTCTTCGCCTTCGTGGGAGCCGCGGGCGCCTCGCTGCTGGTCTACCTGGTGGCATCGCTGGGCCGCGACGGCGCCACGGGGCTGAAACTGGCCCTGGCCGGTGCGGCCATGGCCGCGGGCCTCGGGTCGCTGACCAACGCCGTGCTGATGATCGGCCAGGAGGCCCTGGACCGCTTCAGGTTCTGGCAGGTCGGCACCCTCGGCGCCCGCGAGGTGCCCGAGATGCTCTCCGTCGCCCCGTTCCTGGCCCTGGGCGCGGTCGCGGTGCTGGCCGGTGCCAGGCTGTTCAACGCGCTGGCCCTGGGCGACGACTCGGCCGTGGGTCTCGGCTTCCGCGTGGGCCGCGGGCGTGCCGTGTCGGCGGCGGGCGTGGTGCTGCTATGCGGAGCGGCCACCGCGCTGGCCGGGCCCATCGGCTTCGTCGGGCTGATCGTGCCGCACGCGATCCGCGTGCTGGCCGGCGGGGACTACCGCTGGCTGCTGCCGCTGTCCATGCTCGCCGGCCCGGTGTTGCTGCTGGGTGCCGATGTGCTGGGCCGGGTCATCGCCCCGCCGGCGGAAATCCAGGTCGGGGTCATGACCGCGGTGATCGGCGCGCCGCTGTTCCTCTGGCTGCTGCGCCGCGGAAGGAAGGTCACGCTGTGAGCCGCCAGATGCTCTCCCGGGTTGGCGACGCCGCCGCGGCTGCGCCCGCAATGGAGCGGGCCGAGGCTTCCGGCGCGCCATCCGGAGGACGGCCTCCGGGCGCGCCGCGGCCCAGGCCCCGGCGCATGCCCCGGGCCCCGCGCCAATCCACGCCCCGCGCCAAGCGCCGCATCGGCCCGGTGGCCCGGGTGAACCTGCTGGCCACCGCCGGCATCCTGGTTGCGGTGCTCCTGAACCTGGTGGCCGGGCGCCATCCCATCGCCCTCGACGAGCTGCTCGCCGCCCTGTCCGGCGAACGCGTTCCGGGGGTCTCCTTCATGCTCTGGGAGGACCGGCTGCCGCAGGCCGCCGTCGGAATCCTGGCCGGGGCCGCGTTCGGCGCCTCCGGGGCCATCTTCCAGCGCATGCTGCGCAACCCGCTGGCCAGCCCCGACGTGATCGGGGTCGGCTACGGGGCGTCCGCCGCCGCGGTGGCGGGCATGTTGTTCTTCGGCGCCCAGGGGATCGGGCTTTCGCTGATCGCCTGCGCCGGCGCCCTGGCCGTGGCGCTGCTGATCTACGCGATTGCCGACGCCGGGAAGCACACCGGGGCCCGGCTGATCCTGGCCGGCATCGCGGTCGCCGCGATGCTGCAGGGCATCATCTCCTACCTGCTCACCCGCACCGACATCCGCATGGCCTCCGACGCACTGCGCTGGCTCACCGGGTCGCTGTCCGCCAGCACCTGGGAGCGGGCCGGAATGCTGGGTGCGGCACTGGCGATCCTGCTGCCGCTGCTTCTGCCCGCCGCGGCGAAGCTGCGGATCCTGGAACTGGGCGACGACACCGCCGCCGGGTTGGGGCTGCGCGTGCGGTCCACCCGGCTGGGGCTGATCCTGCTGGGGGTCGGGCTGTGCGCCGTGGCAACCGCGGTGACCGGCCCGCTGGCGTTCGTCGCGTTCCTGGCCGGGCCGCTGGCCCTGCGCCTGTGCAATGGCCGCAGCCACCTGGGCTCCGCCGCCGGCATCGGCGCCTTGCTGGTCACCGCGGCGACATTCATCGCCACCAACATCTTGCCCGACATACAATTACCAGTCGGCGTCGTCACCGGCGCACTGGGAGCACCATTCCTGATTTGGGTCTTGGTGCGCTCCAACAAGGAAGGAACCTGAGGGTACGCATGGCACTTCTCGAAGCACAGGACCTCACACTCGCCTACGACGCGGTCAGCATCGTCGACGAGCTCTCGTTGCAGCTGCCCACCGGCGAGGTGACGATCATCGTGGGAGCCAATGGCTGCGGCAAGTCCACGCTGCTGCGCGGCCTGTCCAGGCTGCTGAAGCCCGCCGGGGGCAAGGTCCTGCTCAACGGCGAGGACATCCACACCCGCCCGGCCCGCGAGGTCGCCAAGATGCTGGGACTGCTGCCGCAGACCCCGACCGCGCCCGACGGGATCACGGTGCGCGAGCTGATCGGCCGCGGCCGCTACCCGCACCAGGGCTGGTTCAAGCGTTTCTCCTCCGAGGACGAGGCCGCGGTGGCCCGCGCCATGGCCGTCACCGGGACCACCGACCTGGCCGAGCGGCCCATCGACGAGCTCTCCGGCGGGCAGCGCCAACGCGTCTGGATCGCCATGGCGCTGGCCCAGGAAACCGAGCTGCTGCTGCTCGACGAGCCGACCACCTACCTGGACGTCGCCCACCAGCTGGAGGTGCTCGACGTGATTTCCGAGCTGAACCGCACCCGCGGCACCACCGTGGTGATCGTGCTGCACGACCTCAACCTCGCCGCCCGCTACGCCGACCACCTGGTCGCGCTGAAGGAAGGCAAGATCGTTGCCGCCGGGCACCCCGCGGCGGTGGTCACCGAGGAGATGGTGAAAAACGTCTTCGGCATGCCCTGCCGCGTCATCCCGGACCCGGTGGCCGGCACCCCGCTGGTGCTGCCGATCGGCCGGCACCGGGTGCTGCGCGCCGAGTCGGTGCTGGCGGCCAAGGGCATCCACCGCACCACGAAWCCCGATGCCCGGCTCGATGCCGGTCCCGTGCCGTCCGAGGTGCCCGCGGCCGCACCGGGAACCGCAGGCCCCGAGGCCGGCGGCGTTGCGGATGCAGCCACGGATTCCGTGGCGGAGGCAACAACCGGGACCGCAGCCGCAACCGCCGAAGCGGACTCCCCGGCGCCCGCGGCCCAGGACGTGCCCGAACGCGCCGAGGAGATCAGCGAGATGCTGGCCTTCGCCACGCATGTGGTCGCGGTGCAGGGCATCGGCGAGAACTTCAAGCGCATCACCCTGGCCGGGGCGGACCTGGCGCACTTCGGCGCCGGGGATTCCCCGCTGGATCTGCGCATCAAGCTGATGATCCAGCCGGCCGCCGAACCCGGGGTCCCGGCTGCCGGGCTGCCTGCGGAATTCGCGTCGCTGCGCCCGGGCGCCTGGCTTTCCCGGGCGGAGGCCACCGGCTGGTACCGGCGCTGGCTCGCGCTGCCGGCCGAATCCCGCGGCGCCATGCGCACCTACACCGTCCGTGCCCTGCGCCCTGCGGGCCACCGGGACAACCGCGGCACGGAGGCGGAGATCGACATCGACTTCGTGCTGCACCTGCGCACCGAGAACGGCAAGCTGGCCGGCGGCCCGGCCACGGTGTGGGCGGCCCGGGCCAAGGCCGGGGACGAATTGCTGTTGCTGGGTCCCAACGCGGGCCTGTGCGGGCCCGACTACGGCGGCATCGAGTTCCGCCCCGGCTCGGCCAAGCGGATCCTGCTGGCCGGGGACGAGACCGCTGCCCCCGCGATCTGCTCGATCCTCGAATCGCTGCCTGCCGGGATCACCGGACATGCGCTCATCGAGGTGCCCGACACCGGGGACATCCAGGGTTCCTCGACCCGCTCGGGCGTGTCCGTGCAGTGGCTGCCGCGCGGTTCCCACCCGCACGGCGAGCTGCTGGCGGCCGCGGTGCGCGACGTCGTGGCGATTCCCGCCGCCGGTGCGGTGATGCCCGGGGCCGACCCGGAGGACGTCGACGTCGACTCGCAGATCCTTTGGGAGACGGCCACCGCCTCCACGCAGCCGTTCTACGCGTGGCTGGCCGGCGAGGCGGAAATGATCAAGGGCATGCGCCGCTACCTGGTCCGCGAGGCCGGCATGGACCGCAAGCAGGTGGCGTTCATGGGGTACTGGCGCCGAGGCAGGTCCGAGAACTAGGGCCCGGTCGCCGGGGAGTTGCCGCGGAACGCGTTCAGCGCTCCGGGTGGCCGCCGAGCTTGCCCAGGATGCGGGCCAGCTCGGCGCGTTCCTGCGCATCGATCCGCCCGAAGTAGCTCTCCGTGTGCTCGCGGCGTGCCGCGCGGACTTCCTCGGTCAGCCTGAGCCCCTCGGCAGTCAGCGTGACCAGCGTGGCGCGGCGATCGACGGGGTCGGCGCTGCGGGCCACCAGCCCCTTGGCCTCGAGGTGGTCGATGACCTCGGTGGCCGAGCGCGGGGCAATGCGCAGGCGTTCGGCAACGTCCTTGAGCCGCATCCCGTCGGCGGACGCCGGGTCCGCGGCGTTGCGCGCGAGCGAGTGCAGGGCGCGGAACTGGTGCGGGGTCAGCTCGAAGGGGGCAAGGCGCTGCGACCAGGAATGGCGCAGCGAACGAAAAGCGCGGTGGAAAAGCTCCGAAAGGTCACCGGGAAGTGCCGGATTGTTGCTGGCTGGCATGCCCTCAAGACTACCGTCCGGCGGGTGCGGAATTTGACGGGCAACCACATAGTGAGGTAACCTCATCAATAACGTGGTGCGAGTCCCGCACCCACGACCACCACGAAAGGTGGTGCATATGTTGGAATCGAGTTCATCTTCCAGCACGGCCCGTTCGGGCCAGGGCCAATCGGCCAAGAATCCCGCCGGTGCCGATCGTGCACCCGGCGGCGGGGGAGGCCGCGGCGGTCCCGCCGCACGCCTGAACCCCGCGGACCTCAAGCAGGTCAGGCTCCACCCGGTGCAGCCGGCCCGGATCGCTGCGCTCTTCAAGCCGCACAAGCTCGCCATCGCCGTCGTCGTGCTGCTCATCTCCGCAGCCTCCGTCATCGGACTGGCCCAGCCGTTCCTGATCCGCGCCATCATCGACGACGCGCTGCCGCACCAAGACACCGTACTGCTCGCCTGGCTTGCCGGCGGGCTGGTGGCCGTCGCCGCGGCGACAGCGGCCATCGGCGTGGTCCAGACCTGGATGGCGACCAAGATGGGCCAGAAGGTCATGCACACGCTGCGGACCCGCCTGTTTTCCCACCTGCAGGCCCAGTCGCTGGGCTTTTTCACCCGCACCCGCTCCGGGGAGGTGCAGTCGCGGCTGACCAACGACATCGCCGGGATGCAGTCGGTGGTGACCTCCACCGCCACCTCGGTGGCCTCCAACCTGACCACGGCGGTGGCCACCGCCATCGCGATGGCCGCACTCTCCTGGCGGATGAGCCTGCTCTCGCTGGTGGTGCTGCCGCCGGCGATCTGGCTTTCGCGCAAGGTGGCGCTGATGCGCCGCGACGTGACCAGCAAGCGGCAGGCCGAGCTTGCCGGGATGTACACGCAGATCGAGGAGGGGCTCTCGGTCTCCGGCATCCGCCTGGCCAAGACCCTGGGCACCACCGGGCGGGACGTGGAACGCTTTGCCGGGTCCTCGCACCGGCTCGTGGACCTGGAAATGCGCAGCCAGCTGGCCGGGCGCTGGCGCATGGCCACCATGGGCATCGTGTTCGCCGCGATCCCCGCGGTCATCTACCTGGCCGCCGGCTTCCCCGCCACCTCCGGGGGGATGACCATCGGCACGCTGGTGGCGTTCACCGCGCTGCAGGGCGCGATCTTCCGCCCCATCATGGGCCTGCTGAACGTCGGGGTCCAATGGGTCACCGCGATGGCCCTGTTCAGCCGCATCTTCGAGTACCTGGACATGGACCCGGAAATCAAGGCGCCGGCGAACCCGGCGAGCCTGGACCCGGAGACCGTTGCGGGGCTGGTGCGCTTCGAAGGCGTCTCCTTCGCCTACCGGGACGGGCCGAAGGTGCTGCACGGGATCGACTTGGAGCTGGCCCCGGGCACCGCGACGGCGATCGTCGGGCCCACCGGATCGGGCAAGTCCACGCTCGGTTCGCTGCTGCCGCGCCTGCATGACCCAAGCCGCGGCCGCATCACCATCGACGGCATCGACATCCGCGAGCTCGCCCCGGAAACCCTGAACAAGATCGTGGGCGTGGTATCCCAGGAGACCTACCTGATCCACGCCTCGATCCGCAACAACCTGCTGCTGGCCGATCCCGGGGCCGACGACGCAACCCTGTGGAAGGCACTGGCCAGCGCACAGATCGCCGACCTGGTTGCGGGTCTGCCCGAGGGTCTTGACACGCTGGTCGGTGCGCGCGGGCACCGTTTCTCCGGGGGGGAGCAGCAGCGCCTGGCAATCGCCCGCACCATCCTGCGCAACCCGAAGGTGCTGGTGCTCGACGAGGCCACAAGCGCACTGGACAACACCACCGAGGCGCTGGTGCAGGAGGCATTGGACCGCCTGGCCGTGGGGCGCACCACCTTGATGATCGCCCACCGGCTGTCCACCGTGGAAAACGCCGACCGGTTGGCGGTGCTCGAATCCGGAGCGATCGTCGAGCGCGGCAGCCCGGCCGAACTGCGCTATGCCGATGGCCCCTTCGCCAGGCTTGTGGCGGCCGGCGAGGAACGGGCCGCCGAGCTGGTCCCCTGAGCGGCGATTCCCGAGAGCCGACGGTACGCACATCCAGGCCAAGGGGCCCCGCCTGCGGTGAAGGTCCCATGGCAAACCCGGGCCCCAATCGGCCGATCCCGAGCCGGACGACCTGGTCCTTGCCCGGCGAAGCCCGGGAACGCCGCCGTCACTTCGCGCGGAGCACGAAGAAAATGAAGCTCGGGAATGATTCGCGGTCCTTGAATTGCGCAGGGACGATGTCCGGGGGCGCATCGGTCGAGTACGGTGGTTCGCTGAGAACCTCGATCTGGAATCCTGCCTTGGAAAACGCGTCAGTCATGGCATGCAATGGCCGGTGCCAATACGTCAGGGTGGCCGGTTGGCCGTTGAAGGTGTGCTCATCCGAGTACTTCACGGGCTTGAAGTAGTCTGTGCCGGGGTTTGTCCAGGGATACAGGATCGGATGGTTGACGGACATGATGAGCCTGCCTTCCGGCCGCAGCACGCGCCGCATCTCGGTCAGCGGGCCCACCCAGTCTTCCAAGTAGTGGAAGACCAACGAGGCAACCACGTCGTCGAACGTGTCGGCGGCGAACGGAAGGGGCCGGCCAAGGTCCGCCACGAGCAGTTCCGCCCCTTCGCCCAGTCGTTTTCGGGCCAGATTGACCATTGCTTCGCTGGAATCAAATCCCGTCACGGTGGCGCCGCGTTCACCGAGCGCCGCAGCCAGCGGCCCGGAACCGCAGCCGGCGTCAAGAATCCGGCGGTCGCGGACATCCCCGGCGAGGTTGAGCATTGCCGGGCGTTCGTAGAATCCATTGAGCAGACTGGATTCGTTTTCGGCAGAGTACGCCTCGGCAAAGGTGTCGTAATTGGTGTCCTGCGACATCTGGCAATTCCTCCGGAGCTTGGAAGGGGAACACGCATTTACCTGAGGCTAACAGCCCTCGACCCCTCCCACGGGGAGGAATCGCTGCCCCTGCCCGCAAGTCGCTCTAAGGCATGACTCGACGTATAACGGCCTGGAACGTCGTCTCCTGCGGGCATTCGCCATGCGGTCGACATGGGCATTCGGACGTAGGCGGTGGAGCCGAGGAGTGCCGATGGATCACCGGGCAGTGGCGTCGGCTGCCAGGAGTACCATCCGACAGGTTCCACGCCCCGAGAGGCCCAAAGCTCCGTTCAGGGCAGACGACACTGCACGACTCACCCTCGCTGCAACAGCTCCAGCACTTGTTCGACGACCAGATCGGGTCGGGAAATGAACGGATGGTGCCCGGTCGGCAGTTCGACGGAGTGCGTCGCTCGGCTCGCGTGGAAGCGTTGCAACTCGACCGACGTGCTGCGGTCCTGCCCGCAGACGATGTACGTTGAATCGATTCCCTCCCAGCCGGCAGCACTCGTCGGGGTCATGAATGCCCCGGCAGCCTGTGCGGTCACCCGCTCCCACGCCTGGTGCTGGGTCTCGTCGTCTGCGTCCTGAAGGAATCGGGCTCCAAACGACGTTGCGTCGTAGCCGGACACGCTCAGCGTGCCGTCACTGTTGTCGCCGATGGATACCGGGTCGCCTTCGCCGCTCATGATCGCACCCTGAGACTGCCCGACCTCGGGCAGGTACGACGACACATAGAGCAGGTGCGCAATGGCCGGATGCCGGCCGGCTTCGGCGATAACGGTGCCGCCGTAGGAGTGGCCGACAACGATGGCGGAGTCCACCTCGCCCAGTGCGCCGCGCAGCACCGCCGCGTCCGCAATGAGGCCGCCGGCAACCTCTTCAGATGCTCCCTCGCCGCAGGAGGGCAACGCAATGGCTCTGCTCCGGATCCCGGTGTGTTCGTGGAGCAGCTCTGCGGTCCGCTGCCACCACCACTGTCCGTCACGCACCAAAGCGCCGTGCACAAAGATCAGTTCCATGTAGAGCTCCTCACCTGGACCATTCGTTGGGTCGGTCCGCATAGGACGCCCGGACCGGGACGCTGTCGCCCTGCAGGGCCTGCCGGCCGTAGCCGCGCCGGATATGCGCAACCGTACCTTGCCAGGGCCGGTGGTTGATAGGTCACTGCGGTCCGTTCCAAGAACGGCATCCCCCGGTCTGCCGAAATGTTTTCAACGGAACTGCGATGTCTGCGCCTTGGCTTCGTGACCGTCCGCGCAGTTGCACCGGCGGCCTGTAAACGCAAAACGCCGATGGCGTGGACCCCAGGCCTTTCGGCTCGGGATCCACGCCATCGGCGGTGGTCGACGCGGTTGGTTAGACGGCGTCCAGGTCCGTTTCCAGCAGTGCAACCAGGGAATCCAGTGCGGCCTCGGCGCCGTCGCCGGATGCGCGCAGCACCACTTCGTCGCCCTTGGCGGCACCCAGGGTCATCAGCGAGAGGATGCTCGAGGCGTCCAGGGCATCGTCCTCCGGGGCGCCCTTGGGCGCGATGGTGACCTCGATGTCCAGGGCGCCGGCTGCTTCGGCGAAGAGCGCGGCGGGACGGGCGTGCAGGCCGGAGGCGCTGGCGATGGTGGCAAGACGTTCGGACATGTGTTTTCTCCTGTGTACGAAGGTGTTTGGGAAACAATTGGGGGCAGGCAGGATCAATCCTACGGTGCCGGGGTGTTGGCTACAGGCCCAGTTCGGCCAGTGCCGGCAGCGCTTCGCGCACCGCGGTGCGTGCTGCCTCGGCGCTCGGTGTGGCCAGTGCCAGCTGCGCCAATTCGCCGGCGCGTTCCAGCGTGACGGTCTTGAGCACCGCGGCCACGGAGGCCAGCGAGCGGGCCGACATCGACAGGGTCGAGACGCCCAAGCCCACCAGCACCACGGCCAGCGCCGGATCCGCCGCGGCCTCGCCGCAGACGCCCACGGGCTTGTGGTTGCCCTCGGCCCGGGAGCCTGCAACCGTCAATTCGATCAGGCGCAGCACCGCAGGCTGCCACGGGTTGTTCAACGCGGCCAGCGGGCCGAGCTGCCGGTCCGCGGCCATGGTGTACTGCGTCAGGTCGTTGGTGCCCAGGGACGCGAAGGACACCTGGCCCAGGATGGCCTCGGAGCTAAGTGCCGCGGAGGGGACCTCGACCATCACCCCGGGGGTGGCCAGTCCGGCGTCGGCGCACATCGCGGCGAAATCGGCCGCCTCGGACGGAGTGGAAATCATCGGGGCCATGACCCAGACCTCGGCCTCGGAGCCGGCCGATGCGGTGGCGATGGCGGAGAGCTGGCGGGCCAGCACCCCGGGGGAGGTGGTGTCGGTGCGGTAGCCGCGCACGCCCAGGGCCGGGTTGGGCTCCGAGGCGTCGGTGAGGAAGGGCAGCGGCTTGTCGGCGCCGGCATCCAGCGTGCGCACCACGACCTTCTTGGACCCGAAGGCGTCGAAGACGGCCTTGTACTGAGCGACCTGCTCCTCGATGGACGGCTCGGTGTCGCGGCCCAGGAAGCAGAATTCGGTGCGCAGCAGCCCCACGCCCTGGGCTCCGGCCGCAGCGGCCTTAACCGCGTCCTTGCCGCCCCCGACGTTGGCCAGCAGCGGGACCTGGTGCCCGTCGGCCATCACGCCGTTGCCGTCGAAGACCGAGAGCAGCGCGGCGTTCTTCAGCCAGGCGTCCACGGCCGTGCGCTCGGTGTCGCCGGGGGAGGTGGAAATGGTTCCGGCGGCTCCGTCGACGAAGATCTCGGTGCCGGATTCCAGTGCCTCCAGGCCCTTGGCGGCGACGATGGCGGTCAGGCCCATGGCGCGGGCGATGATGGCGGTGTGCGACTGGGGCCCGCCGCCGGTGGTCAGCAGGGCAACGACCTTGGCCGGGTCCAGCGTGGCGGTGTCCGCCGGTGCCAGGTCCTCGGCCACCAGGATGAACGGGTCCGTCGAATCGGGGATGCCGGGGGCCGGGACCCCGCGCAGCGCGGCCACGATGCGGGCGCGGACGTCCAGCACGTCGGTGGCGCGTTCGGCCATGTAGCCGCCGAGGGTGATGAGCATCTGGGCGACTGTTTCGCCGGACTCCCAGATGCCGCGTTCGGCCGAAAGGCCGGTGTTGATCAGCTTGTTGGCACCCTTGAGCAGCATCGAGTCGGTGGCCATCTGCGCGGTGGCCTCCAGCACGGCCTTGGCCTCGGGGCTGGCGGTTGCGGCGCGGGTGCGCAGGTCCGCCTGCACGGACGCGGCGGCTTCCTTGAGCCCGGCGATGGCCTGCTCCGCGGTGACTGCGGCGTCCAGCTTCTCGCCGGCCGGCGGTTCGGAAAGCGCCGGGGGCATGTGCCGGATGGTTCCGATGACACGTCCGGGCATGACGCCCACTCCGGAGAAGTTTTGCACTTGAGTTCCTCGTTCCCGTGGGTTGCTCTTGGGTTGTCCGTTGCGCGATGCAGACGATGATCACGCAGGACTCGAGCATAAACTCAAGCTGTGATCCCCTTCATATAGCAATGCTATAGGTGCTAGGGTAGCAGTCATGAGTCTAGACATCCAGCTTCCGCCGAGGGAGCGACTGCTGCAGGCAGCCGTCGAGCTCTTGGCCAATTCGGACGGGGCTCCGGTCTCCACCCGGAAGATCACCGAGCTGGCGGGGGTCACGGCGCCGACGCTGTACCACCACTTCGGGGACAAGGAAGGCCTGTTCGACGCGGTCGTTGCCGTGGGTTTCGAGCAGTACGTGGCCAGTGAAATGGACCTTGAACCCACCGGGAAGCCGCTGGACGACGTGCGGCGCATGTGGGACCAACACGTGCGCTTCGGCATCGAGAAACCGCACCTCTACCTGGTGATGTTCGGCAAGGTCAGGCCCGGAAACCGATCCAACAGGGTCTCGGAGGCGGAAGCGCTGCTGCGCGGGAAGCTCGACCGGGCGGCGGAAGCCGGGCACCTGAACGTGCCCCCGGCCGACGCGGTGCGCAGCATCATGGCCGCGAATATCGGGGTCACCCTGATGCTCATCTCCGAGCCGGAGAAGGAGCGGAACTTCGAGCTGTCCGACATGRCGCGCGATGCCGTGATCACCGCGGTGTCCTCGGAGGCCGGAATTGCCGACTCCGCCACCCCGGTGGGTGCCTCCGCGGTCGTCGTGGCCGCCATCGCGCTGAACGCCGCGTTGGAGTCCTCGAACCCGCAGCAACTTTCCAACACCGAAATGAAGATGTTCCTCGAATGGCTGCATCGCATCTCCAAGACGACATAACCGTGCACACGCGTCGGTTCCTTCCCTGCGACGGCGCAGGACTAACGATTAGGAAGAATCATGGCAACACAAACTGAGGCTGCCACCCGCGGCGGGCTGCGGGTCGGGGTGCAGAAGTTCGGCACCTTCCTCTCGGGAATGATCATGCCCAACATCGGGGCGTTCATCGCCTGGGGGTTGATCACCGCGTTGTTCATTCCCGACGGCTTCCTGCCCAACGAGCAACTTGGCTCGTTGGTGGAACCGATGATCACCTACCTGCTGCCGCTGCTGATCGGCTACACCGGCGGCAAGATGATCCACGGGGTCCGCGGCGGCGTGATCGGTGCGATCGCCACGATGGGCGTGGTGGTCGGTGCCGACATCCCGATGTTCATCGGTGCGATGATCATGGGCCCGCTCTCGGCCTGGGTCATGAAGAAGCTCGATGCCGCGTGGGAAGGCCGGGTCAAGCCGGGCTTCGAGATGCTCATCGACAACTTCTCTTCCGGCATCGTCGGGGCGGCCATGGCGATCTTCGGCATGCTGCTGGTCAACCCGCTGGTGGTGGCGTTCTCCAACGGCGCCGGCGCGGTGGTGCAGTTCCTGGTCAACCACGGACTACTGCCGCTGACCAGCATCTTCATCGAACCGGCCAAGGTCCTGTTCCTGAACAACGCCATCAACCACGGCATCCTCACCCCGCTGGGCACCGAACAGGCGCTGGAGCAGGGCAAGTCCATCCTCTTCCTGCTTGAGGCCAACCCCGGCCCGGGCTTCGGCATCCTGCTGGCTTACGCGATCTTCGGCAAGGGCCTGGCCAAGGCCTCGGCCCCGGGCGCCGCGCTGATCCAGTTCGTCGGCGGCATCCACGAGATCTACTTCCCGTACATCCTGATGAAGCCGGTCATGATCCTGGCCGCCATCGGCGGCGGCATGAGCGGGATCTTCATGCTGGTGCTCACCGGCGCCGGCCTGCGCGCGCCGGCCGCACCGGGCAGCATCTTCGCCGTGTTCGCCATGACCTCCTCGGACAGCTACCTGGGCGTCGCGCTCTCGGTGGTTGCCGCAACGGTGGTCTCCTTCCTGATCGGTTCGTTCCTGCTTAAGATCTCCAAGGCCCCCGAGGGCGACGAGCTCGGCGAGGCAGCGGCCAAGATGGAAGCCATGAAGGGCAAGAAGTCCGCGGTGGGCTTCGCCTTCGCCGCCGATGCCACTTCCGGCCCGGTGAACAACGTGGTCTTCGCCTGCGACGCGGGCATGGGGTCGAGCGCCATGGGCGCCTCGGTGTTGCGCAACATGTTCAAGAAGGCAGGGCTGGTGGACGTCAAGGTCACCAACTCGGCCATTGCGAACCTGACCGACACCTACGACATCGTCGTCACCCACCAGGACCTTGCGGCCCGTGCCACGCCCGTGACGGCCAGCGCGGTGCACGTTTCGGTGGACAACTTCATGAACAGCCCGCGCTACGAGGAAATCGTCGAGCTGGTGCGCACCCGCAACGCCGCACCGGCGGAATCCGTTTCCGTGGGCGCAGTGGCAGCAGGTGCCGGAGCCTCGGCAACCGACGAGCACGCCGGTGCCGCGGCCCACGCGGCCAAGCATGCCGCCGCCCCTGCCGAAACCGAAGCGGCCCCGGCACGCGAGGTGCTGGTCGCCGACAGCGTGGTGCTCACCGGCACCGCCGCGTCGCGCGATGCCGCCATCGACGAGGCCGGCGCCCTGCTGCTGGCACGCGGTGCGGTCAACGCGGAATACGTGGCCTCGATGCACACCCGCGAGTCCTCGGTGTCCACCTACATGGGCAACTTCCTGGCCATCCCGCACGGCACCAACGAGGCCAAGGGCAATATCGCCAGCTCCGCGGTGTCGATCATCCGCTACCCCGAGGGCATCGACTGGAACGGCAAGGAGGTCAAGTTCGTGGTCGGCATCGCCGGGGTGAACAACGAGCACCTGGCCATCCTGTCCTCGATCGCCCGGGTCTTCACCGACAAGGCGCAGGTGGCACGGCTGGAAACCGCGACCACCCGCGAGGAAATCCTGGACATCTTCGGAAAGGTCAACGCATCGTGAAGGTAGTACATTTTGGGGCCGGGAACATCGGCCGGGGATTCGTCGGGCTGCTGCTGCACGACGCGGGCTACGAGATCGTGTTTGCGGACGTGGCCGACGCGCTGATCACCGCGCTGGCTGCGGCCGACAGCTACCAGGTGCACGAGGTCGGGCAGGATCCGAAGGTGCGCACCGTGGAGAACTTCCGCGCGCTGAATTCCTCGACCCAGACCGATGCGGTCATCGACGAGATCGCCACCGCCCAGATGGTCACCACCGCCGTGGGGCCGCACATCCTGAAATTCGTCGCCCCGCTGATTGCCGCCGGCATCGCCAAGCGCGACGCCGCACTGGCACCGCTGCAGGTGATGGCGTGCGAGAACGCCATCAACGCCACCGACATCCTTGAAGCGGCGGTGCGGGCCGACGGCGCCGCCGCTGCGGAGGCCATCGACGCCAACGCGATCTTCGCCAACACCGCGGTGGATCGCATCGTGCCGAACCAGGCGCCGGGCCAGGGCCTGGACGTCACGGTGGAAACCTTCTTCGAGTGGGTCATCGACAGGACCCCGTTCGGGGATGCCGTTCCGGAGATCGGCGGAGCGACGTTCGTGGAGGACCTGGGTCCGTACATCGAGCGCAAGCTCTTCACCGTGAACACCGGGCACGCCGCAACGGCATACCTGGGCTTTGCCGCCGGCATGGAGAAGATCTCCGAAGCGATGGCCGACCCGCAGGTCTTTGCGAAGGTTGCCGCGGTGCTGGCGGAAACCAAGTCGCTGTTGGTGTCCAAGCACGGATTTGCCGAGGCCGACCAGGAGGCCTACGTGCAAAAGATCCTGGCCCGGTTCTCCAACGAGTACCTGCCCGACACCGTGGCGCGCGTGGGCCGGGCGCCGCTGCGCAAGCTCAGCCGGCACGAGCGGTTCATCGGCCCGGCCGCCGAGCTGGCTGAGAACGGCATCAAGCCGGTGGCGCTGCTCGAGGCCATGTCCGCGGCATTGCGGTTCAACGACCCGGAAGACGCCGAGGCCGCCGAACTGGCCGTGATCCTGGCGGGAAACACGAGTGAAGCAGCCACCGAGAAGATCACCGGGCTGGCTGAGGGGCACCCGCTCTTCGGATCGGTGAACGAACTGGTCAAGGCCGCGCAAGCCGGCTGATTCCACATCCGGGTCCGGGCCATGGCAAGGACCGTTGAACGGCCACGCGTAAGGTGCCGGTTCCCTTCTCCAGCGGAGAAGGGAACCGGCACCTTTTGTCGTTGGTCGGGGCGCCGTTTCCGGTCTGCCCCGGGAGTCGGAAGGGGGCAGTGCGGCACCACAGGGTGTTTCGACGGCCGCGAGGGGCTGTTGCGCGGTCTGCCTCGCCAACGACCCGTCGCGCTACGTGATGCATTTTTCGCGGAACGGCCAGTTCAAACCCATCGATGGCATGGAAACAGGACGGTGGAGGAGAAAGTCCAACGTGAGTTCTTTCGGGAACATGAAACCGGGCGCCGCGCCGAAAACCCTGGCTGGGTTGAAAGGACACCGGGCGGGCTCGTGGAACTTCGTCACGCGCAACGCATGGGGCTCGCGGGAAGCCGCCACCTGACGTAGCAACCGTGGAAGGAGCGCAGTTGGAGTACGAATGGTCTTGGGCCCGGTGTGGGCCTCGAATATCAAGTTGTGGCGTGAAAGTGTTGTGGATCGGTCCTGAAGTGACTGTGTCAGCTGTCTCGCTGCTGACTACCGACCGGTCGAGATGGTGTCCGTCGAACCATCGGGGGCACGCCCCAGGAACCAATTGGCAATTGTTTCCCGGCTGACCGTGAAAGTTCGACCCGACAATGTTAAGGTCGGCTCATGGACATCCGGTTGGTTGAGCTTGGCAGCGGGATCCGAATCGCCTGTCACCTATCGGGCCCCTTGGGCGGACCTGCGATGGTGTTGTTGCACGCGTTGGGGGAGCAAGCCGCCAGCTGGTCCGGAGTCGCGCCACGGTTCGCTTCGCGGTACAGGGTGGTGAATCTGGAATTGCGCGGTCACGGCAGCAGCGATCGACCGGGGGTCTACTCGTTCGAACTCATGCGCGATGACGTCATTGAAGTCCTTGAGGTTCTCGGTTTGCATGATGTGGTGCTGGTTGGCCACTCGATGGGCGGTGCGGTGGCCTACCTGGTTGCCCAGGCGCAACCGGGTCGCATCGCGCGATTGGTGGTCGAGGACGTTCCTCCGCCGTTTCCCCGTGTCCGGCAGGTGCCCGAAAGACCCAAGGGTGCACTGGGGTTCGATTGGGCCGTTGTCCCGGCAATTGTCGACCAGGTCAACGACCCCACCCGGCGTTGGTGGAAGCGGCTGACCGATATTTCATCTCCCACGTTGCTCATCGGTGGCGGTCCCGCCAGTCACATCCCGCAGGAGTTGCTCGTGGAGGTCTCCGAAACCATCCCCGAATGCACCCTCGTCACCATGCCCGTTGGCCATAACGTTCATCAGGTGCAACCGAGCAATTTTTCCGACGTTGTCTTGGGGTGGTTGGCCGACGCCGACGCGAAGCCGGTTGCGGGAGCTCCACGGTTTGAGCCGAAGGAGTGATTCCCCCGCCGGGGGCTCTCCATGTCGGCTTCGCCGACCGGAACCAGGAGCCGGAACCGGCATCGCGTGGCAGAATAAAAACATGGACTCGAACCAGCTGCTCGTCAATTCCGCCATTGAACAACTGCGGAGCAGGTGGCCCGGGGCGCAGGACTCTGTGGCGGCCGCTGCCGTTGTCCTGGAGGACGGCCAGATCCTGACCAGCGTCAGTTTCGACAATTTCAATGCCGCCGCGACGCTGTGCGCCGAGGCCGGAGCGGTCGCCCAGGCCTACACCCTCGGAAAGCGTGTGGTGGCTTCGGCCTGCGTAACCAACGGCACCGAAGAGGGGACCTACCAGGTGCTTGCGCCCTGCGGCATCTGCCAGGAACGCCTGGCCGTCTGGGGGCCCGAGGTCCTGGCCGCCGTGCCGGGTTCGGCTGGAAACGATACGTGGGAGATGCTGACGCTGCGGAAGCTGAACCCCTACTACTGGGCAACCTCGTTCACTGCGGACGGGCACTGGCCCTCAACCGCAGAACACGGGGAGTAGGTTTCAGGGCCCGGCGCGGTCACCAGAGGTTGCGGTCGACCGCTGCCGAACGGATCTTGGCCAGCATTGTGCCGAATTGTTCCTGTTCGGCCGCGGACAGCGGGTCGAAGAGCGTTTCGCGCACGAACGAGACGTGGTCGGGGGCCGCGCTGCGAATCGTTTTCCAGCCGGCATCGCTCAGCTTGATGTCTTGGCCCCGGCCGTCGGAGCTGGAGGCGCAGCGCTCGATCAGGCCCTTGGCCTCCATCCGGCGCAACAGGTGCGAGACCCGGGATCGCTCCCATTGCAGCGTCGCGGCCAGGTCGCCCGAGCGCAGGGCCTCGGGGGCCGCTTCCGAAACGGCGGCGAGCACCGCATATTCCCCGCCGGACATCCCGGCGTCGCGGATGAGCTGGCGATCCATCGCGCGGGGGAACCCCCAGAGGAATTCCCGGAACTCCAGCCACAGCTGGGCTTCTACTTCGTTGAGCCAACGGGGCTCGGACATGGTGCGCCTCACACTTCTTCACATTTAGTTGACATGTCAATCTTCTCCCGGCAGGATAGAGATATCAAGTTTTAGTTGACGCGTCAGTAAATAGCCTGCGTGTCACCCCCCAGACCAAGGAGACCCAGCATGACCAAGATTGCCATCATCACCGGTTCAACCCGCCCGGGACGCAACAACGCCGGCGTGGCCCAGTGGGTCCTGGAGCAGGCGAACCTGCGCGGCGACGCCGACTACGAGCTCGTTGACATCGCCGATTTCAACCTGGCACTACTGGATGAAGCCTACCCGGCTGCCTACCAGAACTACCAGAACGAGGCCACCAAGGCCTGGTCGGCCAAGATCGCCGAATTCGATGGCTACGTCTTCGTCACCCCCGAGTACAACCACTCGGTCGCACCGGCCCTGGCCAACGCGCTGTCCTACCTGAACGCCGAGTTCGCCAACAAGGCCGCCGGCATCGTCTCCTACGGCTCGGCCATGGGCGTGCGCGCCGTCGAGCACCTGCGCGGCATCCTCTCCGAGCTGCAGGTCGCCCACGTGCAGAAGACCGGCATGTTCTCGCTGTTCACCGACTTCGAGAACTTCTCGGTGTTCAAGCCCACCGAACTGCAGGCAGCCTCGCTGGCACCGGTCCTGGACCAGCTGGTGCCGTGGACCGTTGCCATGAAGACCGTGCGCGACGCAGCACTGGTTTCCGCCTAAGGGCCAACCGCCCAAGACAACATCACTTGGCCGCTCCCCGTGCAACATGGGGGCGCGGGGACCGGCCAAGCGATTCCCCCCGGGCCGCCCGCCTCGTGCCGTTCAACGGACGTGCGGCCCGGCCCGCGGGATCAAGGCCTGCCCCGGAGAAGTCCACGGGCAGGCCATTCCTTTTCCTCCATGGTGCTTCAGGGCGCCCGAACATAGGGTTGGGTTATGAGCGAACAGCAGCACAGCACCGCCGGTGCATACGTCACGGGCGCGGAATTCACGCGCGACACCAACTACATCCAGGACCGGATCGTCGCCGATCCCGACGCCGTGCGCGCCTCCGGCGGGCCGACCGCGGGGACCATCGGCAACGTGCACGCGGGTGCGGCCGAGGGTGCCGAACTCTGGCCGGTCCAGGCCGACCGCTACCGGCTGGTTGCCGCGCGCGCCTGCCCCTGGGCCAACCGTGCCATCATCGTGCGGCGCCTGCTGGGCTTGGAGGACGCGATCTCCCTGGGCACCCCCGGGCCGGTGCACGACGTGCGGTCCTGGACCTTCGACCTCGATGAGGGCGGGGTGGACCCGGTGCTGGGCACCGAACGCATCCAGGAGAACTACTTCAAGCGCTTTGCGAACTACCCGCGCGGCATCACCGTGCCGGCTATCGTCGATGTGCCCTCCGGTGCCGTGGTCACCAACGACTACCCGCAGATCACCCTGGACCTCTCCACCCAGTGGAAGGAATTCCACCGCGAAGGCGCCCCGGACCTGCTGCCCGAGGACAAGCTCGAGGAGATGATGCCGGTCATCAAGCGCATCTTCACCGAGGTCAACAACGGCGTCTACCGCTGCGGATTTGCCGGAAGCCAGCAGGCCTACGACGAGGCCTACGACCGGCTCTGGACGGCCATGGACTGGCTGGAGGAACGCCTGGCAACCCGCCGCTTCCTGATGGGCGACTCGGTCACAGAGGCCGACGTGCGCCTGTTCACCACGCTGGTGCGCTTCGATGCGGTCTACCACGGGCACTTCAAGACCAACCGGAACAAGCTCACCGAGATGCCGAACCTCTGGGCCTACGCCCGCGAGCTGTTCCAGCTTCCGGGCTTCGGCGACACCGTCGACTTCGACCAGATCAAGAAGCACTACTACGTGGTCCACGAGGACATCAACCCGACGCAGATCGTCCCGGTCGGCCCGGACCTGGAAAACTGGCTCGAGCCGCACGGCCGCGAGGCCCTCGGCGGGAACCCCTGGGGCAACGGCACCGCTCCGGAGCCGGTCCGCGAATCCGAGCAGGTCGCCGCCGGGCACAACCCGCTCTACCCGCTGGCCTAGGAACCACCGGGCCAAAAGCACGTGTGAAGCAAGCCCAGAACCCCCACCCGAGATTCCCGGGCRGGGGTTCTGGGCTTCTGCGTCGTTCAACCGCGCCGATTCCACCGCCGGCAACCCTGGCCACGCTCCGCGGGCCGGGTCTAGCGTGAAGCCATGGAACGAACACTTGCAGGAAAGATCGCCCTGGTGGCCGGGGCAACGCGCGGGGCCGGGAGTGGCATTGCCGTCGCGCTGGGCGAGGCCGGGGCCACGGTGTACTGCACCGGGCGCAGCACCCGGGAAGCCCGCAGCGAGTACGACCGCCCCGAAACCATCGAGGAAACGGCAGAACGTGTCACCGCGGCCGGCGGCACCGGGATCGCGGTGGCGGTTGACCACCTGGAGTCCGATGCAGTTGCCGCGCTGGTGGCGCGCATCGAAGCCGAGCAGGGCAGGCTGGATCTGCTGGTCAACGACATCTGGGGCGGGGAAAAACTCATTCAGTGGGAACAAAACATCTGGGAGCATGACCTCGAGGCCGGCCTGCACATGCTGGAACTTGGGGTGAAGACGCACCTGATCACCTCCCACCACGCGCTGGGGCTGCTTTCCCGGAAGCCCGGCGGACTGGTTGTCGAGGTGACCGACGGGACCAGGGAATTCAACTGGAGCCACTATCGGGTCTCCACGTTCTACGACCTGGCCAAGAACGCTGCGTTGCGCATGGCCTTCACTCTCGCCCACGAACTCAAGCCCCACGGGTGCGCTGCAGTGGTCGTGAGCCCGGGGTGGCTGCGCTCGGAGATGATGCTGGAGCACTACGGGGTGACCGAGGCCAACTGGCAAAGCTCCCCGGAGGAAGCGGGGCACTTTGCCGCGATCAGCGAATCCCCGCGCTTCGTGGGCCGGGCAATCGCCTCGCTCGCCGCGGATCCCGAGCTTCTCTCGCGCAGCGGCGGGTCATTCTCCAGCGGGGGGCTTGCCCGCGACTACGGTTTCACGGACCTGGACGGGTCGGCGCCCGATTGCTGGCGCTACATGGACGAGGTGCAGGGAGCCGGGCTGCCGGCCAACGGTGCCGGGTATCGGTGACGGACACGGCAACCAGCCAAGCGGCAGCCTGCCGGGTGCCCCTGGCGCGGCCGTCCTGAAACCGCAGCAACCAGCCATCACCGGTCGGTGAAGCACGGTGTTCCGGTGCGCTAACGGTGTGCCACCACGATCAGTTCCCCGGCGCCGCGGCCCACCGGTTCCCGGTGCCAGCCGCCGAACACCGCATCGACCTGCAGGTCCGCGGCGGCCAGAGCGGTTCGCAATTGCTCCTCGCTGCGGAAGGCCAGCACGGCGTCCTCGAACTCCCGGTTTCCATCCGCCAGCAGGCGGTGCTCGGTGATGGCAACCAGGCCGCGTTCGCGTTCCTGGGCATCGATCCACAAATGGACGCCGGTTCCGTCGGCCAGCGTGTACTGGCTGCGGGTGCTGCCCGGGGTCCAGCGTTCCCAGGCCCGTGCCCGAGGATCGCGTGAGTCGAACACCAGCCGCCCGCCGGGCCGCAAGGCGGAGCGGATATCGGCCAGGGTGCGCTGCCATTCGTCATCGTCGTTGATGGCCTGGGCCACGTGCGAACTCATCAGCACCGCATCGAAGCTGGTGCCCGGCGGCAGCTGCGCCGAGGTGCCATCGATCCAGTCGACCGCCTGGGCACCGGGCTTTGTCCTGGCGGCGGCCAGCGATCCGGCGTGCGGGTCCAGGCCGGTGACCCGGTGTCCGGCCCGGGCCAGGGCGATGGTCAGCCGACCGGTGCCGCAGCCGAGGTCAAGCACCCTGCTGCGGGGCTGCTCGTCAATGAAGGCGAAGAAGAAATCCTCGGCCACGGTCCAGGTGTTCTCGGCATCGTAAAGATCCGCGTGCTGCTCCGGGGTCAGGAATGATTGCATGGCCCGAGCTTAAACGAATTTTGCCAAAGATTGTATAAACATTGTGTTCCGATTGATGCGAAACTCCTCGAAACCGGTGGTGCCGGGAACTGCGCTCCGCCGGAGGCCGGCGTGGAATCCGGGCACTTCCGAGGGGCAACATGGCGCTTCGGACGGACACCGTACCCGCGGTGCGGTGCGCCGGAGGTGTGGGCGACGGGCGAAAACCAACGGCGGCAGCTCGGTGCGGATGCCGAGGAATCAGCTGGGCTTGCGGGCGGACCAAATCATGTTGGTGCGCAGGTACTTCGGCTTGACCTTGACGTCCTCGAAGCCTGCCTTGATGAATCGCTCGCGCAATGCCTCGGGAGACAGGAAGCCCAGGGTCGAATCGACCAGGTACTCGTAGGACGCCCGGTCCTTGCCGATGAACTGCCCCAGCGTCGGGATGACGATGCGCATGCCCAGGCGGATGGCCGGTGCCAACGGCCCGGCCGGGGGGGAAGACTCCAATGCGGAGACCATGCCGCCGGGCTTGAGCACCCGAAACTGTTCGGCCAGCACCTTGTCCAGGTCGCTGACGTTGCGCAGCAGGTAGCCGTGGGTGACCGCATCGAAGGAGGAATCGGCGAAGGGAAGGTCATGGGCGTCGGCAAACTGCCATTCGATGCCGTCGCCGCCGTTGATCTGCCGGGCCAAGGCCAGCATCGAGTCGGAGAAATCGGCGCCGGTGATGCTGGCCGCGGGGTACTGTTTGCGGATTTCGCGGGCGATGACACCGGTTCCGGTGGCCAGGTCAAGGTAGTCGCGTCCCGGGAACGAGGTGGCGCGGGCGGCTACCTCGCGGCACCACGTTTGGTGCGAGCCCAGGGTCATCAGGCGGTTGATCAGGTCGTAGCGCCGGGCGACGGAATTGAAGGTCGCCTGGACTGAGGAATCTTTGTTTTGCATGGCCGCCGGTTCTTGCGTGGGAGTGCTGGTGGGTTCGCCTTCGAGTCTATGTGAGGGCACGGTCCGAAGACGTCATTGCGGGCCCCTGTCCGGGCAAGGTTGCGGCGCCGTGCCACCATGGGAAGCATGGAGATTTCCACCAGAAGGTTGCTGCTGCGCGAGTACCGCCCCGGCGACCTGGACGCCGTGCATGCCTTCGCCTCAGACCCGGTGGTGTGCGCTTTCGCCGAATGGGGGCCAAACACGCCGCAGGACACCGCGGCGTTTTTGGAAGAATGCGCCGC
This sequence comes from Arthrobacter sp. UCD-GKA, assembly GCF_001863355.1. Taxonomy (NCBI): domain Bacteria; kingdom Bacillati; phylum Actinomycetota; class Actinomycetes; order Micrococcales; family Micrococcaceae; genus Arthrobacter; species Arthrobacter sp. UCD-GKA. The sequence continues at coordinate 57,279 of NZ_MOLR01000016.1, forward strand.
GGAGCAGGTTGCGGTGCCGCGGGAGACCTGGACCTTGGCGATTGCCTGGGGCGGCTCGGTCATCGGTTCGGTGGCGCTGATGACGGGGGAATCGGACCTGGTCCACGGGCCCGGTGAAGCGGAGCTCGGTTACGTCCTGGACCGTAACGCCTGGGGCAACGGGTACGCGGCGGAGGCCGCCGAAGCGCTGCTGGCTTGGGCCGGGGCGCATCGGGGGATCACGAGGGTGGTGGCCACCTGCCGGCCGGAGAACACCGGCTCGGTGCGGGTGCTGGAAAAGATCGGGATGCAGCAGGTGGACTACCTGTACGAGCACAAGCGCATCGACGGAAAAGCCCGGGATTCGCTCGTGTTTTCCGGCCTGCTTCCGGTGGGCCAACCGGCCGGGACATCGGCCGGCTAGAGGTTCACCGCCCGGGATGCCGGGCGGCCGGTTGCGGGAAGCACTCGCCGCCACGATCGGTGTTCCACCGCCAAGGGAGGGCCGACGCCGCGCTGGCCTCGAACAGAATGCTGGCTCGGAAATGCTTCACGCGTCCTGTCTGGGGACACCCCGCTCTCTGCACCAGAAAACGCCAATCGAGGCCGGGTGCGGGAGGAATGTGGTGACGGTAAATCCACTTCATCGATAACTGTCCGCCGCCGCTCCCGAAGTCTCCGAGCGCCTGCTGACGGACCCTCCGCCGGTAGTGGGGCTGGTCCATGTCTTGGCGGTGCTCGGGCTTGGGTGATGCCAGGTCGCTTAGTCCCCCTGGTCGTTGGCCACTGGGCCGGGACTCAACGAACGCGTATTCAACGTTGTCGGAGACGGGCGCTTCCCGCCCGGGCCACGGCGGATTTTTCTGCGCCGGGACCGGATCCTCGGTCGCCTCGGCACCGGATCCGCGAGTTCCGCTCGACCCCTGGTCGAGGTGTCGGGAGCTTCGGGCATGTCTTGGCGGATGCTCCCTTTTGGCGAACCAGCCATGCGGGTTTGCAGCTTCCGGGCAGCAACTGCGTTTCGCATATGGCAGGCTTGTGACCGACCTGACCCAACTTTATACAGCTAACCAATAGACTTTATGTCAGGCGAGGCAATCGAGGGAGCCCGACCGGGTGCCCAAACCGACGCTTCACGAAGTATGCACAGCACGAGAAGCGCCGGAAACTTGAGGCTCCGCCAAGGCCGAATACTTGAACCATGCCGCGCCTTTTGGCCCGTCAGTCAGCCCACGAAGGAATCGACATGCTCGCATTCGCAGTGATCGGAGGCATTGGCCTCCTGCTCCTCATCCTGTCCATGACCCTGGGAGAGCTTGTCGATTTCTTCGACGGAATCATCTCCACCACTGCCGTCGGTGCGGCAGCCACGCTTTTCGGCGCCGCGGGTGCGATTGTGTTGCTCAACAACGGTCCACTCTTTCTGGCCTACAGCGCGGGTGCCCTTCTGGGCGTGATTGGCATCGTCGGCGTAGCGCTGCTTGCCCGAAAGCTGGCAAGAATCTCCGACGCACAGCCGCACGAAGTCATCGGTTTGCTTGGCATTGCCACCACAGACATCAACGACATCGTCGGGAAAGTTCAGCTGGACCACCCCGACGAAATCAATCAGCGCCTCGTATTTTCAAGCAGCCCTATCGAGAAGGACACACCAATTGCCGTCGTGGCTATTGTTGGAGACCGCATCAGGGTCGCATCCACCTCTGAACTGAACGGATTTTAGCCATGGATCTTGCCGTAAATGGAACCGTCATCGCCGTCGCAGCAATCCTTGCTGTCCTCATAGCCCTCATCTGGTATGCCACCACCCGGCTGGTCACCGTCGCCCCCAACCAGGCCGTCATTCGCGCCGGCAAGGGGGCAAAGGGACAGGTGCAAATATTCACCAAGGGCATCGTACTTTTCCTGCCGGTCATTCACCAGAAATACGTCATGTCGCTGGAGCAGCGCCAGGTGGAGCTTGCCGTGGAAGGCGTTGACAAGAACTTCATCACCACCTCGGTGACCGCCAGCCTGAACTTCAAGTTCGACGACTCGGTGGAGGGAATGAGCAAGGCCGTCCAGCGCTTTCTCACACACTCCAAGGAAGACCTGAACGCCTCGGTGACCAAGTCGGCCGAGGGCGTTCTGCGCGGCATCGTTTCGGCCATGTCGGTGGAGGACGCCAACAACAACCGCAAGGAATTCCAGGACCAGTCCCTGGAATCGGCCGTCACCCAGTTCGCCGAGCAGGGCATCCAGATTGACGCCTTCAACATCTCGTCGGTCAGCACGCCCTCGCGCACCGTGATCGGCCCGGACAACAAGCCGACCGTCATCGACTACCTGGAAGAGGTCGGCAAGCCGGGCCTGGAACGCGCCAAGCGCGAAGCCCGCGTCGCCACGTCCAAGGCCTTCCAGGAATCGGAAGCTGCCCGCATCGAGCAGGAAGGGGCCACTGCGGCCCTAGCCCGTGACCTCGCGATCAAGAAATCCGAGTTCAAGGCCGAGGAAGACCGTGCAGCAGCCATCGCCAGCTCGGCCCATGAGCTGGCCAAGGCAGAGCAGGACGTCCTGGTTGCAGAACTCGAGCGCAAGGCGCTGGCCGAAAAGGCCCTGGTGGAGCAGGAACGCCTGGACATCGATGTCCACAAGCCGGCCGACGCCCAGGCCTACAAGCTCCGTACCGAGGCACAGGCCAAGCGCGATGCCGACGTCTTCAATGCAACGGCCCGCTCCGAGTCCAAGGCCATCGAGGCCGACGGCGCCAAGCGCGCATCCATCGCCGACGCCGAGGCCCGCGCGGCCGCCCAGACCGTGGAGGCAGAAGCTTCGAAGAACGCCGAGGTGTTCCGCGCCGAGGGTCAGGCCACCGCCGTGGAGCTCAATGCGAAGGCCGAGGCAACGGCCGTTGAATACAACGCCAAGGCCGAGGCCGACGCGATTCGCCTGCGCGGCGAGGCCGAGGGCGCGTCCATTTCCGCCATCGGTGCGGCAACCGCTTCGGCAGAGGATGCAAGGGCCACCGCACTGACCGGCCACACCCAGGCCAGCCTGGCGTTCCTGGCGATCAGTGCTTTGCCGGAGATCGTCAAGGCCAGCTCGGATGCCGTCTCCGGCATCGACAACTACACGGTCATCAGTTCGGACGGTGCATCCGATGCCGTCAAGCAGGCGAACCGCATCGTCACCGAGGGCCTCGCCATGATCAAGGGCAGCACCGAGATCGACATCGCCGGAATGCTCTCCGGGTTCCTGAACGGCGCGGAAACAACCCCCGAGGCGGCACCGGCACCCGTCCTGCGCTCCGAGGAAACGGTCGCCGAGCAGAACTGACCTAACCGCCGGACCCACCCACCGATCGCCCCGCCAAACCGGCGGGGCGATCGGCCGTGGAGCACCCGGCCCAGTGGACAAAAGGCCGGAGCGTGAGTCGATGGTTCCGGCGGTGGGCCGCCCGGACCAGCTACAGCGCGGTGCTGCCGGCCTCCGCGACCTCCTGGTCCTGGGCCCCGGACCCGCCACTGACCCCGACGGCGCCGACGACCACGCCGTCGCGGGTCACCGGGATGCCGCCGGCGAAGATCATGATGCGCCCGTGGTTGGAGGCGTGGATGCCGTAGAACTGCTGGGTGGGTTGCGAATTTTCCGCGAGGTCCTTGGTGGGGAGGTCGAAGGCCCGGGCGGTGAAGGCCTTGTTGATGGAGATGTCGATGCTGCCCAGCCAGGCACCGTCCATCCGCACGTGGGAGACGAGGTTTCCGCCGGCGTCGACGACGGCGATGTTCATGGGCTGGCCGATTTTGGTGGCGCGCTCCTCGGCGGCGGCAATGATGGTGCGGGCATCCGCGAGATTCAATGACATGGCACTGCTCCTTCTTGAAATTTGGGTCGATGGCTACCTGGAGAGGTAGCCGTTGGGGTCCAGGACGTACTTGGTGGCCGCGCCGGCGTCGAACTCGGCGTAGCCGCGCGGGGCGTCGGACAGGGGGATGGCCTGGGCGTTGACGGCCTTGGCGATGTGGATGCGATCGTGCAGGATCGCCATCATCAACTGTCGGTTGTACTTCATCACCGGGCACTGGCCGGTGGCGAAGGACAGGGACTTGGCCCAGCCGGTGCCCAGGGACAGCGACAGGCTGCCCTTCTGGGCGGCCTCGTCCACGGCGCCGGGGTCCCCGGTGACGTAGAGGCCGGGGATGCCCAGGGAGCCGCCGGCCCGGGTGAGGTCCATCAGGGAGTTCAGCACGGTGGCCGGGGCCTCCTGGGCGTGGGTGCCGTGGCCGTGGCCGCGGGCCTCGAAGCCGACGGCGTCGATGCCGCAGTCGACCTCGCGCACGCCGAGGATTTGCTCGATCTGGTCGGCCGGGTCCCCGGCGCCGACGTTGATCGCCTCGCAGCCGAAGGAGCGTGCCTGGGCGAGGCGGTCCTCGTTCAGGTCCCCGACGATGACCACCGCGGCGCCCAGCAGCTGGGCGGAGGCGGCGGCGGCGAGCCCGACGGGTCCGGCGCCGGCGACGTAGACGGTGGAGCCGACGGTGACCCCGGCGGTGACCGCGCCGTGGAAGCCGGTGGGCAGGATGTCGGAGAGCATGGTCAGGTCCATGATCTTTTCCAGGGCCTGGTCGCGGTCGGG